>NZ_JAHVKJ010000008.1:0-597111 GCF_019800795.1 Halomonas sp. DP3Y7-2 | reverse complement strand
AAGAATGCATCTGGCAGCACCGGTTCGAGTCGCTGGGCCAGGCCCGAGCGGTAATCAGCCGCTGGATCCGGTACTACAACGAAGAGCGGCCACATCAGTCTCTAGGCTATGTGGCACCCCGAGCACACCCGTCATTAGCGGCGTAGGGTGTGCAGAAACCAGGGGGTCATTACAGAGCGGTAATCAGCCGCTGGATCCGGTACTACAACGAAGAGCGGCCACATCAGTCTCTAGGCTATGTGGCACCCCGAGCACACCCGTCATTAGCGGCGTAGGGTGTGCAGAAACCAGGGGGTCATTACAGAGCGGTAATCAGCCGCTGGATCCGGTACTACAACGAAGAGCGGCCACATCAGTCTCTAGGCTATGTGGCACCCCGAGCACACCCGGCGTTAGCGGCGTAGGGTGTGCAGAAACCAGGGGGTCACTACAGCGTCATAGTCAATTTTTCTTATAGCATAAGATCTAATATTCACCCAATCGATCATGTTCCAGCCCTCTCTTTTTTACGCCTAAATCTGGTACACCTTAGGCGTCACCTAAATTTACTTGTTATAAGACTAGCCCGGCAAATACCAATCTACCATTTCTCGAATATATTCTGGAGCGTCTGACATATTTGATTTGAATGTTATTGTATCTTCGTTAATGTAGAGTATGTATTTTGATATTTCTGAAATATCTTCAGGTGGAAACCCATAACGCATTAGCAATGTATGTACTGTGTTGTTCGTACCGAACCGTAACAACTCTATCATCTTATCAGAGCGCTGGTCTGACGTTTGATCCTTATATACTTTAAATGAAGTTATGAAGCATTCAGTTAGAGAGAATGAAATAACTTGATCGAGATAATCATATGTGTCAAAAACTACTGCATCATAGCTAACATTTTTTGCTAGTGTATTCGCTTCAAAGATTGAATACGCTTGCCTCAATGTACTCTTTGGCAATTTAGAAGCTGGCTGTGAAAACGCAGCATATCCTTGCCGGCCCTCATCCTTTTTCGAAATATAACTATATCGAATACCAACAATTTCTCTAAAGGAACGCCCTTGAATTACTTGAAGAAAAATAGATATTGCCTGCCGAAATACTGCGAGCTCACCATCATATAAAAATCTATTGATTGAAGCTTCATATATATATCTAAAGTATCGCTTTAATGACTCTCTTTTGCGTTCATTTTTAGCCCCATAGAGATTATCTTTTATTGAGCCTTCGTTATAAATAATGCTTAATATTGCTTCACAGTATTGTAGAATTTCTGACTCGGCAAGACGTTCAACTTTGGATAGAGATGCTTGTTTATCATCATCAAAATTGCCTTCTTCTATTGAATTTATTAGTTCCAAAGTGTCGGGATCATCGATATCTTCTGGATTGTCGATAATTGATTGTTCATCTAATAGAAATTTCTCATTGACTCTTTGTGAGAGAAGCTGAGGATTTTTTGTGAAAACATAACCAAAGTCAAATTTAGGTTTTTTAGATAGCCGGCCAGCCCTTCCGATTAAGTTTTTAAATGACAATGATCTACTTTGTTCGCTATCACCAAGAATCCGCATGTTGTCAAGCCAAACAATATCAAACGGCATGTTAACACCTTGTGCAAGCGTGCTTGTCGCAAAGCAAATTTTTGCATGGCCTTTTCTTATTAAATCTTCGACTAGAAAGCGCACTTCTAATGGTACTGAACCATGATGAATCACAATTCCTTTGCGTAATAATGCGACCAATTCAGAGTTATGCTCATCGTTATCAGCGCCCAGCAGGTGTTCAATGGTATTGATTATCTCTTCAGCTTCAGGTGAATCAACATTCACATAACTATCAATATACTTTCTGAACGGTTCGATGTATTTACCGTTGTAGATTGATGCTTTTGATACATAAACAAGGACAGAGTGAGTTCCATCAAATGCAAAGTCACTGAACCTTTGTTCATGTTCTACACATTTCTTAATTTGGTGACCACGCTCAATGAATGGAGAAAAGTAATAATATTTTTTATTTTTATGCTGATATATGAAAATTTTTCCTACAGAACCATGGGTGTATGATCTTGAATATCCATCAACCTCAGGAACATTATGCTTTTTAAGTTGGGCTTCAGGGTTTTCTACAAATGGATGTGCAAAAATAAGTTTTGCTGCTTCAAAATGTGTCTTAACCCTTCGCACGAGAACATCGAAAATAACCCCTCTTTCACCTTCTTCAGAGACCTGAGCCTCGTCAAAGAAAAATGCTTTGATATTTAAATTTAGGTTCATCGAGAATAGATCTCTGCCCCGTTCAGGCGTAAGAATAAATATTCTTCGAGGATTCCTGGATTTGAATATGACATCTACAAAAGTGGATATCATCACATTTTTGTCACCATTGAACTTTTGCTTCATTGTGTGGACATACTCAGCAATCAAAGCTCTAGAAGGGACAATTACGACAACATCACCATCTTCTTCAGCAATAAAGTCTCTAATGGAATATGATTTCCCAGCACTTGTTGGTGCGGATATAGAAACTATTTTATTTTCATTAACAGCTCTTCTTACGCTAGCCTGAACAGGAGTTAGATACTCACCAAACTCTTCTTTGTGTTGTTTCCCAATCCCCGACAATAGGAATGAATACAAATTATTTGACTCAGGTAATTTATAAAAAAGTCCGAGAGAAGTGATGATTTTTTCTTCATTTTCCTGAAACGCATCGCTATGAAACTTTTTATAATAAGCTATCTTTTCTAATATCGCAGAGCTTACAGGGCCTTCTTTATGAAGAGTATCTAATAGTTCAGAAATGCCATTAATTGGCTCAGCATCTTCTGCAATTTCGGTTATGTTCATTTGCTTACCCCAACCAAATACACTGCTTTTATGCTATCTGAACTCAACTTCTCTTGCGCTGACTCAATAGCTTTTTTTAAAATCTTAAAGGGATCTTCCGTATTTATTGAAAATGAAGCAATAACACCATAACTATCATTGTTCAGGTTTTCAACGGATGTAGCTGAAACTAACTCTCTTAAGTGGACATAGTCTCTAAGGTGTTTTTCCTGCTCAATAAATTCTTTGGATTGATTTATTGCGTTTCCGTGAGGATTAATACTGCCTGAATACTTTGCTTCACCAAAATTTATAAATTCGCCGGAGCAAACTGTATGAAAGTCGAAGCCTTCATTTTGTTTTTTCTGAGGTTTCCATAATTCCGCTATGGGCAAAATAAAATGCTTGAATATTTTCTCAAGTGCTTTCGTTGATCCAATAGAAACCATGACTTCACCAAACTCACTGCCTACATCAGAAGTTATGGCGGTAGATTCAAATATCCTAACTAGAGCAGAGGCTGTTTCTTGAACCGTTCTGTCATATGCTCGTTGACTACCTACATCTAGACTTGTCATCCATGAAGTATCAAGCACATTTTTAGTTAACGCTTCTGATATTTTTGTTATATCATTTACTACTACATGGCATACCTTAATTTTTCCAATCGATGTAGCTGTTTCTACCTCAAAGTAGTCACATCCCCAATCTAAATCAGAATAATGACTTCCATACTCGGGTTTATCTATCATAAAGATTAACTTTCAATGTGATGTTTATTGACTCGGATGTTAAGGTTTTGTAGCTCATAAAAGATATTAGACGACACGCGCGTTCTGCAATTTTAACGAGCACGCGCGTTCAACATTCTTATACCGCCACACCAACCCATTGATTTTGATGTGCACTTTCGTCGACGTGGCTACATAACACCAACAAACGCACTGCTGCCTTTGCTGGCATGACCACTTCGGGTCGAAAGCGGCCACCTCACACCACTTCTCTGTATCTCATTCCGCATGCGCCCTCCCCCCCTACTACTCCCATCGCCAGCCTTCTCGGTACAAACACACCGACAAAATCAGCACAACCTACCGAAGACTACTGCGAAACAAGCCATGTCGCCAGTTTTCGCTCCCTTCCTTTTGTCTAAATACGACGACAAACTTCGATGTACTAAGAACGTTAAAATCTCGTTTGTTTACGGCAAATAGATGTGACACACAGTTATATCTCGTTTTACAGACTTAACTCCGTGAAAAAACCCGCAGACCATTACCTCCACAGGTAAGCAGTGGCTTACCCAATACGTCCGGTCTCGACATCAGTTCAAATGCTTCCTACCGCCACCTCTTCCCACCTTTTCCTGTCGCCCTTCCCTCTCGCTCTTCCCTCCCCTCCCGCACCCGCCGGGACACACCGAAGGGCCACCAAGCCAACTTTGGTCCGGGTGCTGCCTGGCTGGCGGAGGCTTTCTGCTGCTGATACTGTACATACGAACAGTATTTATCCGTTGCGGGAGGCACCATGCACCACATCAACCTTGTTACTCGTTTGGCTATACCGATGAGGGCGGAACCATGACGGTGCATCTCGAGGTGCTGGGTCGGGTGGATGAGCGGGCGCCGGGGGCTCCGCTGCCGTTGGCGGCTGGCGAGGTTCGCGCGGGTTTTCCATCGCCGGCGGATGACTATCTGGAAGGCCAGCTCGATCTAGTGGCGCACCTGGTGCCCCACCCCAGCTCGACCTTCTATCTGCGCGCCAAGGGCGAGTCGATGAAGGAACTGGGCATCTTCGACGGCGACCTGCTGATCGTCGACCGGTCGCTGGAGCCGCGCCAGGGCGCGGTGCTGATCGCCAGCGTGGACGGTGAGCTGACCTGCAAGCAGCTGGGCAAGCTGGGCGACCGGCCCTACCTGTTGGCGGCCAACGAGGCCTACCCGCCGATTGCCCTGAACGGCCACGACTGCGATGTATGGGGTGTGGTGACGCACAGCATCCATGCGCTGCCGCAAGGGACGTCCCGCCGTCATGCCGGCTCGGCCTACCAGGGCACGCCGTCATGATCGCGCTGGTCGACTGCAACAATTTCTACGTCAGCTGCGAGCGGGTGTTTGATCCGCGCCTGCGCGGCAAGCCGGTGGCGGTACTGTCGAACAATGATGGCTGTGTCATCGCTCGCAGTCAGGAAATCAAGGACCTCGGCGTACCCATGGGCATCCCCGCCTTTCAGATCGACCAGCGCCTGAAGCGCCAATGCGTCCTGCTGTCGAGCAACTACACCTTGTACGGGGACATGTCACGACGGGTTGTCGAGACCCTGAACACCTTCTGCCCCCAAGTGGAGGTGTACAGCATCGATGAGTCCTTCCTGGACTTCGAGGGCTTCGCCAGCGATCGCCTGATCAGCCACTGTGTTGAATTGCGACGCACGGTGCAGCGCCATACCGGGATTCCGGTGGGCGTGGGTCTTGCCAGCAGCCGCACCCTGGCCAAGATTGCCAACCATCGCGCCAAGAAGGACCCCAACGGCCATGGCGTATGCCTGATGGAAGCGGACAGCATAGACACCCAACGCTGGCTGGAGCACTTGCCGGTGGCCGAGGTGTGGGGCGTGGCCGGCCGCAGTGCCGCGCGCTTGGCAACGCTTGGCATCCACACGGCCTGGCAGTTGCGAGAAGCAGACCCGAAGCACGTGCGCCGCCACTTCAGCGTGGTCATGGAGCGCACCGTGCGCGAGCTACGAGGAGAGTCTTGCCTGGCCCCGGAAGACAGCGATGTCCCCAGGGAGCGCATCATGACCAGCCGTTCCTTCGGGCGCCCCACCGGGGACCTGGAGCAGCTGCGCCAGGCCGTGCGCGCCCACGCCACGCGCGGTGCTGAAAAGCTTCGCCGCCAGGGCAGCGTTGCCCGAGCGGTGCAGGTCTTTCTGCGTACCAATCGCCACCGCCCCGACCAACCCCAGCATCATCCGTCGCTGGTGGTGCCACTCCCTACCGCCAGCGACGACAGCCTGGCCATAGTGGCCACCGCGACCCAGGCGCTGGCACGCATGCATCGCCAGGGCCACCAGTACATGAAGGCGGGGGTGATGCTCCTCGACCTGCAGGACAAGGCCACCCTGCAGCATGACATCTTCGCCAGCGAAAGCGCCGATACCCAGCGCAATGAACGCCTGATGGATACTCTGGACGCGATCAACCGCAAGCACGGACGCGGCGCACTGAGCCTCGGCAAGGCCAGTGACAACGCCGCCTGGCAACTGAAGTGCGAACACCGCACACCCCGCTACACCACCCGCTGGGACGAGCTGCCGGTCGCCAGGCTATAGGCAGTCCCAGGGGCAGAACACAAGCGGGCCAGGCCTGTTATGGCCTGGCCCGAACGTACGGCGACAGCGATGTTAGCTTACGCCACCGGTGGAATCACCCGCTCCGCGATCAAGCGGTCGAACAGGTCGAGGAAGACCGCCCGGGTCTCGCGATGCTCGTGGAAGCCAAACTCGCGGCTCTTGTTGATATCGTTCACGCACTCCTGGGTGCGGCCAAGGTCGCCGTCGGTGTGCCACCAGGACGCCAGCTTGCTGACATCTTCCTGGACCAGGTCATGCCGCTTGGCAATGTCCTTCCAGGTGTCCTCGATACCGGCCATCTGCTCGGCCAGAGGCTGTGGGGTCTGGGGGCAATCGCCCACCTCGAGGCCGAAGTACTCGCCAATCTCCCGCCACATCCGGCGCCAGCGAAAGGTGTCACCGTTGACCGTGTTGAAGGCCTGGTTGGCCGCTCCCGGCGCCAGCGCGGCCCATTCCATCTGGCGGGCCAACAGCAGGGCATCGGTCAGGTCCGTCAGGTAGTTCCACTGCTGCTGTGACCCCGGGAAGATGAACGGCCGACCGGTGGCCCGGCAGATGGAGGCATATACCGCAAGCGTGGTGCCCATGTTCATGAGGTTGCCGGAGGCGTAGCCAATCACCGTATGGGGACGATGCACGTTCCAGCGGATGCCATAGCGTTCCGCCACCTCCAGCATGATGTCTTCCAGGGTGTAGTAGAAGTTGGGTCCCGGCACCCGCTCAGCGGACTCGCGAAACGGCGTCTCCACCTGGCCGCTACCATAGGCTTCGAAGGATCCCAGGTATTGCTTGGTACCCGTCACCAGAGACACGTGCTCGAGGCGCGCAGGGTCCAGCGCGGCGAACAGGTGATTCATCATGGCGCCATTGGCCTCGACGTTCTCCCGCTCCGTGCTGCGCTGTGTCCAGGTGCAGTAGAACACGTGGCTGATCGGCAGCCCTGCCAGGGCGTCGGCGGTGGCCTGCGGATCGAGCAGGTCAGCCGCGACCGGTATGACGCCGCTGGTGGTGGTGCCACTGCGCGACATGCCGTAGACGGTCCAGCCACTGGCGACGAGGTACTGGGCGAGGTTGCCACCGGTGATGCCGGTCGCACCGACAACAAGTGCGTTGCCTTTCTGCATGAAGATATCCCTAGACGGTAGCCGTCGTTGTGGATTGACGGTGTCCCATTGTGGACCTATAAACACTTGCGACAATCGCTATGATGGCAAAGGTTTATTGCATGAAAAGCAACATTGACCTGAACGCGCTGCGCACCTTTCGGCTGGTCGTGGATGCTGGTGGCTTCACCGCCGCGGCACACCGCAGCCATCGTGCGGTGTCATCCATTTCACGGCAGATTCAGACGCTGGAGCGCAGCCTGGGGCAAGCCCTGTTCCACCGTCACACCCGCGCGGTGGAGCTGACCGAGGCAGGCAAGCACTACATCGAGGCGATTCGTCCTGTGCTTGCCGACCTGGACGCCGCCACGGAGAACATCACCGCGGCCAAGGATGAACCGGCCGGCACCCTGACCATTAACGCCCCGGTCGCCTTTGGTGAGCGCCAGGTGGTGCCGTTGATTCGTGGCTTCTCCCGGCGCTACCCCAAGATCACGATAGAACTACGCCTGACCGACCAGTTCGTCGATCCGGTGCGCAGCGCAGCCGACGTGACCTTTCGCGTCGGCCCACTGACCGACTCCAACCTGGTTGCACGCACGCTGGCGCCCATGCGCTATATCGTCGCGGCGTCTCCTGACTATCTTGCGACAGCTGGCACCCCGACATCTCCGGCCGCCCTGCTCGACCACGACTGCCTGCGCTACCAGGGTGAGTACGGCCGCCAGCGCTGGTTCTGGCGCCAACCTGGCGCGGCGGACTTTCAGCGCCTGGACGTGGACGGCTCGCTGCACAGTGACGACGCGCCGAGCCTTCGCCACGCCGCGGTACTAGGCCAGGGCATCGTGCTGTTTCCCTCCTGGATGATCGCCAAGGAGCTGGATGAAGGCAGCCTGGTAGCGCTGCTTGACGAATGGCAGTGGGAGGTGGCCCCGGAAGAGCGGTCCATTCACCTGCTTTACGCCGCGTCTCGCCTGGGGCCGCGCAAGGTGGCGCTGTTCGTCGACTACGTCACGGAACAGGTCGGGGACCCGCCGTCATGGGACCGCCGCCCCCTGTCCCAGGAGCCGTAGGGCTCGTCTGAAAAGTGCCTGCGCTCGGTAATACAGCGTTAAAAATAGGATCAAAATGCTCATTTACACCCCGTAAACTGCGCTTTTTCACCGATTTTTGCCTTGTCTAACCTTCGCTCGCCGACTTTTCGGACATCGCCTAGCCATAGCACGGAATTGCGCATCTTCCGCGAGCAACGCTCGTTTGACGACAGTTAAAAGCCTTCATGGCCGCCATTCTTGCCTAAGATTTACCTGAACTAAGCGCCTGTCGAGCACAGTTTGACAGGCAGCCCCAGGAGCAGGCCGAGGAAGAGGCACCCCTATGAAGACACCCGTCGTAATGACAGCGCTGCTGCTCTCGGTTTCCCTGCCGACCATGGCCAAGGAAGTGACCGGGGGCGTGTACGTCGCCACCAACCAGCAGCAACAGAACTCGCTGGTGGCCTGGCGTCAGTTTGATGACGGCACCTTGGAAAAGATCGGCGAATACCCCACCGGTGGCGCTGGCAACGGCATGGATGGCGGCCTTGATCCGCTGGGATCGGCATATGGCGTCTGGCGCTCTGCCGACGACCGCAATGTGCTGGTGGCCAACATCGGCGATGGCACCCTGTCATCGCTGCACGTACAAGACGACCTGACCCTTACCCTCAACAACGTGGTTGAGGCTGGCGGGGCCAAGCCCAAGGCCATCGATGGTCATGCCGGGCTGGTGTACGTCGCCAGCACCAATGGGGCCAACGACGAGCCCGGCGTGATCAAGGGCTTCACCATCGATGGAAACGGCCAGCTGACGGAGCTGGCCAACTCACTGCGGGCACTGGACGACTCACCGGTCAGCATGGAGTTTACCGAGGACGGCAAGTACCTCACCGTGGTGGGCTTTCTTACCGGTATGGTGCACGTCTACGCGGTCGACGACGATGGCCTGCTGTCGCAGACGCCAGTCTCCAGCCTTCCGTCGCCGCACCTGTCGGAAGAACGCTTCTTCGCGCTGCCCATCGGCACCAAGCTGATCACTCGGCCTGATGGCCACAGTACCCTGCTGGTTACCGAGACCCGCTATATCACCCAGGGTTATCAGTTCCATCCATCCTCGGATGAAAGCAAGGCCAAGTACCCCTTCCTGCAGGAATACGAGGGCCAGACCGGCTCGATGTCATCCTACGACATCGACGCCGACGGCAAGCTCACCATGGTGTCGGCGGATGTGATGACGGGAACCGACATCTGGGGTGGCGAGCAGGCCGCCTGCTGGGTCACCACCTCGGCGGACGGACGCTACGCCTGGACCACCAACTCCCACACGTCCAGCCTGTCGACCTACAGCATCGACCCGGACGATGGCAGCATCGCCCTGCTTGAGGAAGCGGCCTATCGGGCCGAGGACTACAACGAGTACTTCGCCGACATGGACCTGAGCGCCGACGGCCACTATGTCAACGTCATCAGCGGTAACACCGGCAAGACCTGGGTGTTCGAGATCGACCACGACGATGGCAGCCTGTCGGTGGTCGACGCCTATCCGGGCAGTGCCGAGGTGCACTCCTACGGGCTGGTGACCATACCGGTACCGGGCGAAGAGACGCTGGCCAGCAAGGAGTAGATTGGCATAGAGGCCAACGGCCTGACGCCAGCGGGACGTGACGAACGACAGTATCGACACACTATCGGATAGGGTCGGATGGGGTCGGATGGGGTCGGATAGGGGGCCGTAGAGGTACGGCCCCTATCTGTACGCGTAGGCTGGCCAGGCGATGGGCGTCTTAAGCAGGATGCCAACAGCGTCAGCGGCGTTTATCCACTAACACTCACCCGCTCAGCCGCTAACACTCACCCACCAGCACTCATTCACTAAAAGTCCGCCGAGAAACCTCAGCCCTGGTCGTCGTCGCCGCGACTGGATACCGCCGGCCACAGATCCAGCAATCGATGCAGCACGGCCATGGCCACCAAGGTCGCCATCAGGGCGACGCACATCGAGCTGAACCGGTACAGCGCATCCACCACCAGGTCCTGGTTGGGGCGAAGATACTGGCCAAACAGGATGCCCAGCGTCGTCAGCCCGCCAAAGCCGATACCCGACCCGGCCTTTTCGATAACGTGCTCGCGAGCAAACAGCAGCAGGCCAATGCCGTAGGCCAGCAGCACCAGCGGCAGGTGACTGCTCTTGGTGAACAGAATCAACTGCAGCAACAGCGCCAGGTTACAGCCCAGCAAGGTCCCGATGGCCCGACGATGAGCAGACGCCTTGGCGCCGTGATAGCCAAGGGCGAACAGAATCAGGATGGTCGCCATCTGCGCCGACAGGGAATCACGCAGATCGAGCAGCTGAAACACCAGAAACGACAGTGTCGCGGTAATCGCGCCAATCAATGCCTGATGACGCTGCAGCGACACGCTCTTGAGCTGGGGCGGAGGCGGCTGGCGCGGGTCAACGTCAGGAAAGACGCTATGCATCAGCGCCGCGATCGCCACCGCCAACAGGCTGGCTACGGTATTGCTGGTCAGCAGGTCAAACAGGTCGAGATCGGGATAGCTGGAAAAATGCAGCATGATGCTGAGGGTCAGTACCCCATTGGCACCAAACACGAACAGCGGCCCGCGCGCCATCAAGGTGAAGCGCCCCAGAAACATCAGGAACACCAGGCCGGTCATCACCACGGGAAGGTGCTGGGTCAGGCCCACCACCAGGCTGATCTCCACCACGTTAAGACAGGCATTGCCCAGGAACTGACGCACCACATGGGCATTGAACACGGGGATGATGCCCAGCAGAAACATCGGAAACACGGTGAAGAAGACGCCGTAGTTCCAATGCATCAACTGGCTGACCAGAAAACCGATCCAAGCGCCTACCGCGATGCGCAGGCACTGGCGCAAGTCGTTGCGGCTGAGTTTCGACGGCCGCGGTGCGGGCTTGCCGCTCGGCACGGGCGTATTAGACGACCGTGCGCTGTCAGAGGATCGAGAGCGATCAATAGACATAGTGAAGCCAGGACATCAGCCGCACTTGCAAGGCCCCCAGCGGATGCGCGATGGGATGGTCACCGGGAAACAGCTGCACGGTGGCACGAGCCCCTGTCGGCAGCCGTTGAGGCACGTCATCGGTCAGTGTCAGATGCAGGCGCAGACGCTGCGCATCGCGCAGCCAACGGTCGGTGGTCGGTATGTCCGCCAGGTTGCCATCGGCGCTGACCTGGCCATCGCGGACACCGGCATCACGCTGTTCGACCCGGGCGCTGAACACCTGGCCGGGCAGGCCATCAAACACGATCCTGGCATCATCACCGGCCGCGACCTTGCGCAGACTCTTTTCGCGAAAGTCAGCGATCACGTCCAGCTCGTCAGAAATCAGCGCCACCAGCGGCTGCCCCTGGGTGGCGTAGTCGCCCACTTCCAGCTGCAGGTTACTGATAATGCCGGAATGCTGGGCGCGCACCACGGTGTGCTCCAGGTCCAGACGGGCCTGTTCCACCGCGTTACGGGCCTGCCGCAGGCGCAGGTTGGCGTCGCCTTCAGCCCCCAGCTCCACCTCCAGGCGCGCCACTTCCGCTTCGGCTGCCTTGACCTCTGCCTGCGCCTGGCGATCGGTGGCCACCAGACCATCCAGCCGCTGCCGCGAGATACTGCCCTGGCCAATCAAACGCTCACCGCGGCTGCGCTCCTGGCGGCTCTCCTGTGCTCGCGCCCTGGCGGCATCCAAGGTCGCTCTGGCGGAGGCGATGCTCGCGCCCAGGGTGTCGTTTTCCTGGCGCGCGGCCTCCCGCTCTAGCTGCGCCTGCTCCAGCGCCAGCTCGAACGGCGCGGGGTCCAGACGAAACAGCACATCGCCAGCCTCGACGTGGACATTGTTGGACACGTCGACACGGGCCACCGGGCCACTGACTTCCGGCGCAATACGCACGACCGGACGCATGACTCGCGCTTCCGGGGTCATCGGCATGTAGGTATCGGCCACCACAAAATAGCCAAACATCAGGACAAACAGGCCCAAGGCCAGGCGCACTAGCCACTTGAAGCGCTGATCGGGGGTCATGGGGTTCCTCTTGCTCGAAATCGCTCACTTCGCCGTCATCCTTCCCTGGGGGGCGGCGGTGATGCGCCATGCACAGGTCAACGTGCCCAATGCTTCGCTTGATGAGCGCCCAGGGCGGCCGCGAAGACTAGCATTTAATTAGCATGGTAACAATAACAGGCACATTTGCCCCGCCATCTTTCCCCCGCCATTTTTCCCCGACACCTTCCCCCTTCGCTGCCTTTCCTCTTCGCTGCCTTCCCCACGGATTTATCGACGCATCGGCTGCTGGCGGTCACCGCGTCGACGATCTTCCCATCGGTGAACCTTTGCTGATTCGAGCAGTCGTAGCGCTGGATGCTCGGGTCTTCCCTGGCCCGTACCGCGCACTTCACAGCAGCCACCTGCTGACACGGCATTTGCTCACCACAAGGATGATGGACATGCAGCGACGTGATTTTCTGAAAGCCGCCACCGCGCTAAGCGCCTATGCCCTGCCGATTTCCCCCCTGCTCGCGGCGATGGACCAGCGCCTGAACACCACCGGCGACACGGTGGCCTTTGACTACGCCTGGCTCAAGGGCTTCGCTCGGCACCTGTCACAGCAGCCCCACGACGATCACGAGGGCGAACTGCCTGAACAGCTGAAGTCGCTGTCCTGGGACGATTACCAGTCCATCGGCTATCGCGCCGACCACGCCCTGTGGAAGGACAGCAATGGCCCCTACACGGGACAGCTGTTTCATCTGGGCAGGGGCTTTACCACGCCGGTGAGGATCTACCAGGTCAGCGAGGGGCAGGCCCAGGAGCTGGCCTACGACCCCGAGCTGTTCCGCTTTGGCGGTGAAGACGACAGCCCCGTCGTCGATACCAATGCGCTGTCGCCGCAGCTCGGGTTTGCGGGATTCCGCCTGCACCATCATCAGGACCCGGAGCGCGATATTGCCTCGTTCCTTGGCGCCAGCTATTTCCGCGCGGTCAGCCAGAGCATGCAATACGGCTTGTCGGCCCGCGGCCTGGCCATCGATACCGCCCGCGATACGCCGGAGGAGTTCCCGGACTTCACCCGCTTCTGGCTGGAACAGCCAGACGGCGACAATAGCGTGATCGTCTATGCGTTGCTCGAGTCGGAAAGCACCACCGGGGCCTACCGCTTCGACATCCGCCGCAATGTTGAAGGTGTGGTGATGGATGTTGCCGCCACGCTGTATCCACGCAAGGCCATCGAACGACTGGGCATCGCACCACTGACCAGCATGTACCTGGTCGGCGAGAACGACCGCGACGTCAACTACGACTGGCGCCCCGAGATCCATGATTCCGACGGCTTGAGCATTCACACCGGCGACGGCGAATGGCTGTGGCGTCCCCTGGTCAACCCTTCCAGCCTGCGCTACAACGCCTACGCCGCCACCGATGTTCAGGGCTTTGGCCTCGCCCAGCGCGATCACGACTTCGACCACTATCAGGATGACGGCGTCTACTACGATCGCCGTCCCAGCGTCTGGGTCGAGCCCACCGAAGGCTGGGGGGAAGGCAGCATCGACCTGGTGGAGTTGCCGGCCAAGGACGAAACCTTCGACAACATCGTGGCCTACTGGCGCCCACAGACACCGGTGGAGCCGGGCCAGGAGCTACGCTACTCCTACCGCCTCAGCTGGTATGACCTGCCCGCCCGCCAGCCCAGCCTGGCCCGCTGCGTCGCCACCCGTACAGGGCTTGGGGGCGTCGTCGGCCAGCTGCGCGAGTACTTCAGCTGGCGGTTTGCCGTCGACTTCCGTGGCGGGCCTTTCCCCTTCGACGACGACCAGGAGGTGGACGTGGAGGCCGTGATCGAGGCCAGCGCCGGCGAGATCGAAATCACCTCGGCCCGCCCGCTGGCTGCGATCCAAGGCTACCGCGCCATGTTCGACGTCGTACCACCGGACGACGGCAGCGAGCCGATCAACCTGCGCCTGTACCTGCGTGACAAGGACGGCAATCCCCTGACCGAGACCTGGATCTATCAGTGGACACCGCCCCCCGCGGATCAGCGTGAACTGCACAACGCCGATCACCTCAAGGGCTGATGGCACCTCTCCCCCCGAATTGACCGCGTGGCGCCGCTTCCGGCATGATTCCTTGTGGCTGAAGACCTTCAGCCTCTAAATAAAAGCCCTTAAAAATCAAGGTGCGTTATCTTCCCGTCCGAATCATCTCGATGATTCGGCTCGGGATGAGGCGCCCTGCTTCGCTGAACACGACTCCAAGGAAGTGTCATGACACGCCATCTCGCGTCACGCCGGTCCTCGCCCCTCGCCCTCACTACCCTCACCGCTGCCATCGCTGCGGGTTCTGTGCTAGCCACTCCTGTCGCCCTGGCGGACGACTTCGCCGACATGGACCCGATTACTCTGCGCCTGGCCCACGTAGTCAACGAGCAGGATGGCTTTCACCTTGCCGCCACCAAGTTCGAGGAACTGGTAGAAGCCGGTACCGATGACAAGGTCGATGTAGAGATCTTTCCCAACGCCACCCTGGGTGATGAGCGCACGCTGCTGGAAGGCATGCAGATCGGCACCGTCGACATGGGCGTGATCACCAATGGTCCGGTCGCCAACTTTGTCGAGCCCATGGCGGTGTTTGAACTGCCGTTCCTGTTCGCGTCACCGGAAGAGGCCTATTCGGTGCTGGACGGACCGATCGGCAAGGAGCTGCTCGACAAGCTGGCAGACGTCAATCTCAAGGGCCTGGCCTACGCTGAGCGTGGTTTCCGCAACCTGACCAACTCCGAGCGTCCGGTGAAGACCCCGGACGACATCGAAGGCCTGCGCATCCGTGTGATGGAAAACCCGGTCTACGTCGACACCTTCCGCGAGCTGGGTGCCAACGCCGTGCCCATGGCCTGGACCGAAGCCCTGACGGCCATGCAGCAAGGCACCATCGACGGCCAGGAAAACCCGATCAACGTGGTCCACTCGTTCAAGCTCAACGAGACCCAGGACTACATGACGCTGTCACGCCACACCTATGCACCCGCCATCTTCGTGATGGGCATGCCCAGCTGGCAGAAGCTGCCCGAGGCCGCCCAGGAAGTGGTCGCATCGGCCGCGCAGCAGGCAGCAGAATACGAGCGCGAACAGAACGCGGCCATGGCGGAACAGCAGTTGGCCGAGCTGCGCGAGGCAGGCATGACCATCGAGGAATCGCCGGATATCGCCGCCTTCCTGCAGGCGGTAACGCCAGTCTACGAGACCTACGGCGACCAGTTCGGTGACTACCTGCCGCGCATTCAGGAAGCGCTGGGGCAGTCTGCACAGGCGCAACAGGAGTCAAACTAAGTGCTGTCCCTGCTCGAACGTCTTGAGCAGGGACTCGACGCCGTCACGCGCCCCGTGGTGTTTATCGCCATGGCGGCGCTAATTGGCGTCATTTCCCTGCAGATCGTCTCACGGGTGGCCTTCACCGCCGTCGGCTGGACCGAAGAGGTCGCCCGCTTCCTGCTGGTCTGGATCACCTTCCTGGCCGCCACCCTGGCCTATCGCTCCGGCCGCCACATCGCCGTCACTTTCGTTGTGGATGCCCTGCCCGGCGTCAGCGGCAAGGCAGCTCGCCTGTGCGCGCACCTGTGCGTCCTGGTGTTCCTGGTGGCGCTGGCCATCATCGGCTGGAACTACATGCAGCTACAGAGCTTTCAGAAGTCAGCCTCACTGCGCCTGTCGATGACCTGGGTGTATGCGGTGATGCCGCTGACGGCGGTGCTGATGGCGTGGACCACCCTGGTCGCGATACTCAACGAGATCGCCGGACGGACGACCGCCCACCATGGGGGTGACGCCTGATGCTGCTATTGCTCATTGCCTTCTTTGTGCTGATGCTGCTGGGCGTGCCCATCGCCTTCACCATCGGTGCCAGCACCCTGGCCACGCTGGTCATGCAGGGCACGCCGCTGGCCGTCGTGCCGCAACAGATGTTCCAGGGCATCAATACCTTTGCGCTGGTGGCGGTGCCGATGTTCATCCTGACCGGTGACCTAATGGCACAGGGCGCGGTCAGTCGCAAGCTGGTGGACTTCGCCGACAGCCTGTTCGGCTTCCTCAAGGGCGGTTTGTCCCTGGTCTCGGTACTCGCCGGCATGTTCTTCGCCGCCATCTCTGGCTCAGGTGCTGCCACCACCGCAGCGGTGGGATCCAGCCTGGTGCCCGAGCTCAAGCGCAAGGGCTACGATCCGGCCTCTGCGGCCAGTCTGATCGCGGCCAGCGGCACCATCGGGGTGGTCATCCCGCCATCGGTGCCGATGATCATCTATGCGGTGATCGCCCAGGAGTCGGTGTCCGATCTGTTTCTGGCGGGCTTCCTGCCAGGACTGGCGATGGGACTCGGACTCGGCGGGATTGCTCTGGTCCAGGCCCATCGACGTCAGTATCCCCACGGCAGTCCGCTGTCACTGGCGACCATTGCACGCACCTTGCGCGCCGCCAGCTGGGGACTGATGACACCCGTCATCATCCTGGGTGGCATCTTCTCGGGCATCTTCACTCCCAGCGAGGCGGCGGTCGTCGCGGTGGTCTACGCGCTGCTGGTGTCGCTGTTCGTCTATCGCGACCTCAGTCTCAAGGACGTCTACCGCGTGATGATCCAGTCGGCCATCACCACCTCGGTGATCATGCTGGTCATCGCCACCTCGGCGGTGCTCAGCTGGACACTGTCGAGTGCGCAGATTCCGGCCCAGATCGCGTCATCGGTGCTGTCGCTGTCGACCAATCCCTACATCGTGCTGCTGCTGGTCGTGGCGGTCATCCTGCTGACGGGGGTGTTTATCGAGACCGCCAGCGCCTTGATCATCCTGACACCGGTACTGCTGCCGTTGGTCACACAACTCGGCATCGACCCGGTGCACTTCGGCCTGATCATCGTGGTGGGGCTGGCCATTGGCATGATCACCCCCCCGGTGGCGATCAATCTGTATGTCGCATCGTCGGTGACGCAGCTACCGCTTGAGCGCATCACTCGGTCGATTCTGCCCTATCTGCTGGGGTTGATCGGCGTGCTGCTGCTGGTGGTCTATGTACCGCTGCTGATCTAGCCCTCAGCAGGTATACTGATGCATCACGAGCCGTCCCAAGGCCTCGTCGCCTCTGACAGGGAGTCAACATGCCCGATTTCACACCGCTTCACCTGGCCCGGTCAGGCCGCAGCACTGACCGCACGCCTGCAGCGCAAGGACGCAGCGCGCGCCTGGTGTTGTCCTGCTCGTTGCTGGCCTGCGTGCTGCTGGCCAGTCTCAGCGGGTGCACCACCTACTCCTACGATGACGGCCGCAAGGAAACCGTCTGGGGGGTGCCGCCAGTGGATGAGCACAAGTCCGAGCAGGAGCGCCAGCGTGAAGGGGTGATCTACCGGGAGCCCGGGGTGGTACCGGATAACTGAGCAGCGCCTCAGGTACTGCCCCCTTCCACCAGGGTGAAGCCCAGGTCCCGCACAGGCTCCGCTGGTGTCATTCCCTCCAGTCGCTGCAGCAATAGCTCGGCTGCCTGTCGTCCCATGTCACTGCGCGCCACCGCCAGTGTCGTAAGTGGGGGCGACAGGTGCTCGGCCAACGGCAGTCCCAGATACCCCCCTACCGCCAGCTCGTCCGGAATACGGATGCCCTGCTTGCTCGCCGCCAGCAAGATGCCGCTCGCCAGGATGTCGTTGGAACAGGCCACCGCGTCCGGCCGGGGAGTCATCGCCAACAGGTCTGCCAGCGCCTTCGCCCCCACCGCGTAGGACGCAGGCTCGGCGTATTCAAGTACCGGCCCTTGTGAAAGCCCTGCCTCAGCCAGCGCCTGCTGGTGTCCCTCGAGCCTCTGGACTGCACGATAGTCATGCCCCAGATGGGACCCGGCAAAGACGATCCGGCGATAGCCCTTGTCCAGCAGGTGGCGCGCCATGGCACGCCCCAACGCCAGTCCATCGACGCCCACGTTCATGTCGATGGGATCTTCCCCCACCTCCATGATTTCGACCACCGGACGCCCCCATTCCTTGAGGCGGGTGATCACCCGAGGGTGATGGCGCAACCCGGTCAGGATGACACCCGAGGGTGAATAGCCCAGCACGGTGTCGACCAGCCCTGCCTCGCGATCCAGGTCCCAGTCGGTGGTGGCCAGCAGCATCTGATAGCCGGCGGCCTCGAGCCGTTTCTGGATGGCGTCGATGACTTCGATAAAGGTCAGGATGGCCAGCGATGGTACGATCACCGGAATCACCCGGGTACCCGCGGCGGCCAGCCCCCCCGCAATAAGGTTCGGTACGTAGCCAAGTGCCTCTACCGCCGCATCCACCCGCGCCTTTACCGCTTCTGAGACCCGCCCCGGCGTGTTCAGCGCTCGCGATACGGTGATGGGCGCCACGCCAGCCTGGCGAGCCACATCCGCCAGGGTGACGCGGCCCTGACCACGATGACGCTTGCGTGAACGACCTTCCTGTCTGTCCATGGGGTTCCTCGATCTCGCTTGTCGTGCCCGCGACCGTCCGCTTTGCGGGAAAGCGGCCTCGGGCTGTAAAACACATTAGGACATCATCCTCGTCCTGCTGCGCAGTGTAACCCAAGACCAAAGTATGGGTAGCGCTACCATCAAAATGGTAGCGCTACCCAAAGTCCATCGACTACCTTGGTGGATGACGCCAGGGCATACCCTCGTTTGCCCGACTTTCCCGCTGAGCCGTCACGCCGCTCACGTTCCGAGGAGATAATCACAATGAACCCACGCCGCCTCACCCCAATTGCGCTTGTCACCGCCATTTCTCTGGCTTCCGCCGGCACCGCCGCAGCCGAGGATCTGGCTATCGCCATCCACACCGATCCTTCCCATGCGATGTTCAAGATCGGTGAACGCTTGAAGGACACCATCGAGTCCAATACCGATGGTGAGCTGACCGTCACCTTGCTGGGTACCGAGGTGGGCGGTGAACGGGACCACCTCGAGGGAGCCAGCTACGGCGAGTACGCCATTGCCCTGGGTGGTTCCATGCCCATGACGTTGTACGCCCCCGAGTTCGCTGCCGCCGACCTGCCCTTCGTCTATGACTCCAGCGACCAGGCGCGCAAGATCTATGAGGGAGAGATGGGCGAGGCGCTCAACCAGAGTCTGATCGCCAAGGGCAACATGCGCCTGGTCGGCCTGTCTGCCCGCAACCCTCGCAACCTGACCGCCAAGACAGCGGTCGAGACCCCGGAGGATGTCAGCGGCGTGCGCATGCGGGTGCCGGAGATTGCTCCCTGGGTCGCGGTGTGGGGTGAGATCGGTGCCCTGCCCAGCCCCATCGCCTGGCCAGAGGTGTACACCTCACTGCAGACCGGCGTCATCGAGATGCAGGAGAACCCGGTCGACAACATCTACGCCGGTAAGCTCTACGAGGTGCAGGACTACGTCAGTCGCACCGAGCACGTTTATTCCTTCTTCCACTGGCTGATGAACGAAGACCTGTATCAGGAGATGTCCGACGAGCATCGCCAGGTGGTACTGGATGCGGTAGCCGATGCCACCGCCTGGGGCGACCAGCTGGTGGCCGATGGCCAGGCCGAGCTGTATCAGAAGCTTGAGGAAGAAGGCATGCAGATCGTGGAGCCGGATGTGGCCGCGTTCCGCCAGGCGGCACGTCCAGCGGTCGAGCAGATCGCCCAGGAATACGACCCCGCCGTGCGTGACTACGTGCTCTCGCTGATCCAGTAATCGGGGCAGCGGCCGTCTCGCCCCGGCACCTGAGGGCTGCCAAGGCCTGGGGCGGGACGGCTGATACACCGCCTGCTGCCGCTGTCATTCGTCAGCGGCCCACGGAGATATCCATGACGACCAATTCGACCCTGGCCAAGGCGCTGGGAGCCTTCTGGTGGCTGTTGACCGCTGTCGTGGTCGGCGCCTTCGGCCTGATGCTGCTGGTCATGGGCATTCAGGTCATCTCCCGCTATGCCCTCGGCGTGGCCGTGCCCTGGACCGACGAAGTCTCGCGCTACCTGTTCCTGGCCGAAATCTTCCTCGGCTCGGTACTGGCCCTGCGCTATCAGGAGCACATTCGCATCACCATCGTCACGGACCTGCTCTCAGCCAGGGCGAAACGCGTGGCGGCGATGCTTGCCGACATCGTCAGCATCCTGGTGCTGGGCATGATCATGGGCGGCGCCTTCAACATGATGGAGCGTACCGCCGGCGTGTTCGCCAGTACCTTCGACATGAGTTTTTCCTACCTCTACCTGATGCAACTGATCGCCGCCGGACTGATGGTGCTGCTGCTGGTAGAGGACTTTATCGAGCGTCTGACGACACCTGACCCTCGCGACGGCGACAAGGAGTAAGCACCATGGAAATTTTCGCCATCATGTTCATCGGCTTGATCGTGCTGCTGATGCTTGGCGTGCCGGTGGCCTTCGCGATGATTGCCTCCTCGGCTGCGGTGCTCGCCTACACCCGTGGCTTCACCGAGATTCCGCTGGAAATGATCGCCCAGCGCACCCTGTACGGGGTCAACAGTTTCACCCTGTTGGCCATTCCGGCGTTTCTGCTGATCGGCAGACTGATGAACTCGGCCGGGATCTCGGACCGGGTGTTTGACGTCGCACGCTGTGCCGTCGGCCATCTGAAAGGCGGCCTGGGCCACGTCAACGTGCTCGCCAGCATGCTGTTCGCGGGCATGTCGGGCTCAGCGGTGGCCGATGCCGGTGGCCTGGGCGCCGTCGAGATCAAGGCCATGGAAGACGATGGCTTTCCTACCGACTTCAGCGCCGCGGTCACCGCCAGTTCCGCGACCATCGGGCCGATCATTCCGCCCAGCATTCCTGCGGTCATCTATGGGGCGCTGGCCAATGCCTCCATTGCTGCGATCTTCCTTGGCTCGATTCTGCCGGGGCTGTTCATGGGAGCGGGCCTGATGGTCATGGTCGCGGTGATCTCTCACCGCCGCGGCTACCCAACCCGCGCCCGCGCTACCCTGGCGGAGTTCATGCGCGCGCTGTCCCGTGGACTGCTGCCGATGCTGACGCCGGTGATCATCCTGGTGGGCATCCTGTCGGGCCTGTTTACCCCGACCGAGGCGTCGGTGGTGGCGCTGCTGTACTGCCTGATCATCTCGTTCTGCGTCTACCGCTCGATCAGCCTGCGCGAGTTTTTCCAGATCCTTCGCGATACGGCCATCGATACCTCGGTGCTGCTGCTGATCATCGCCGGCAGTGCCTTGTACAGCTGGATCCTGGCGCGCTACCAGGTCACCGCGCTGGTGGCGGACTTCCTGCTGGCCACGGTCAGTGACCCGGTGGTGCTGTTACTGCTGCTGAGCCTGTTCATTCTGCTTATCGGTCTGTTCATCGACTCGGTACCGGCGCTGTTCCTGCTGACGCCGCTGCTGGTACCGGTGGTGGTCCAGTACGGCATCGATCCGGTGCACTTTGGTGTGGTGATGATCTTCAACCTGATGATCGGACTGATCACGCCACCGGTAGGCACGGTGCTGTTCGCCATCCAGAAGATCACCGACCTGCCCTTTACCGCCCTGGTGCGCGCCACCTTGCCGTTCTACATCCCGCTGGTGGCGGTGCTCATCATCATCACGCTGTTCCCGTCCATCGTGATGTTCCTGCCCAACCTGATGCTGCAATGAGTCAACCGCGGGCCTGGCCTGTGACCTGACCGGTCACGGGTCGCCGCCCTGGCCTCAGTTCTGGTTTCAATTCTGGTTTCAGTTCTGGCTTCAGCCTTCAACCTCATTCATCACCCCCAGTCCGCACCTTTGCGAAGGAGTTCTGTCATGGCTGTTTTGATCACCGGTGGCCTCGGTCACGTCGGTTCCTGGGTCGCCACCCTGCTCGCCCGTCGCGGCACCAAGGTCATCATCTGCGACATGGCCGCCCCCCACGTTGACCGTATGGGCCTCGACTATCTGGATGACGTTCGCGACAACATTCACTTCGAGGCGGTGGATGTGCTGGATACGCACACACTGTTCGAGACCTTCCTGCGCTACAAGGATGAGCTGGAAGGCGTCATCCACGGCGTTTCCGTCATCGCCGGCCCGTTCTTCCAGACTCGTCCGTTCAAGCATCTGTCGATCAATGCCATGGGCACCCTCAACGTCTACGAGACCTGTCGGCTACTGGGCATCAACAAGGTCGTCAACATGAGCTCCGGCGCTGTCTACGGAGACGCTGCAGGCCCCCAGGTCGAGACCATGCCCTACAAGGCCACGGACCTGTACGGCGCCACCAAGATTTCCGGCGAGCTCTACGGTGACCAGTACAGCGAAACCTTCGGCATGGACATTCGCCAGGCCAGGCTGTTCTTTGTCTATGGGCCCGGCAAGCGCCCGTCGCACATGCACGCGGTCTACCAGGCCATGTTTGGCCCGCTGGAGGGGCTCAGCAACGTTACCCCTGCCAATGGTCGCGACCAGACCACCGACTGGACCCATGTGGAAGATACCGCCAGCGGCATCCTGGCGCTGTTCGACGCCCCCAGCGTGCCGCACCGCCACTACAATATTTCCTGTGGTGTGCCGGTGGCTCACCAGCAGATTGTCGATACGGTGACAGAGATGCTGGGGCACGACAGCGGCATGCGCCTGGGGCCTGGCCCGTTCGTGGTGCGTGGAAGCCCGCTGGATATCACCCGCGCCCGGCAGGACCTTGGCTTCGAGCCCCGCTTCACCGACATCCGCGAAGGCCTCGAGGACTACCACCGATGGCTCAACAACGCGGGTTGAAACGCCGCTTGCGCTGCGCGGACTGACCCGCATTGTGAGCGCTTCATGACATCTGAACGTGACGAGGCCACCGCGTAGGTGGCCTCGTCTGTCACTGCCCTCGGCTGACGCGGGCGCTTATCCCCGCCGGAAGACCAGCGCCAGGTTGTTGGCCGGCAACGAATGAAGCCCCTCACGGCTCAGCCCTGCACTCGCGGCCAGCTCAGTCACCGCTTCAAGGTCGCGAATCCCCCACTCGGGATTGCGCCGCTTGAGGTCCTCATCGAAGGCGACGTTGCTCGGCGCCGTGTGCTCGCCATGAAGCCGATAAGGGCCATACAGCAACAGCACGCCACCCGTGGCCAGATGAAGAGCCGCCTTCTCCATCAGCGCAGCCGTCACCACCCACGGCGAAATATGGATCAGGTTGATCGCCACCATGGCGTCAAATCGCTGCTCTGGCCATTCACTCAAGACGTCACGGCGCTGCGCCGCCAGCAGGTTGTCACGACCATCGGTCAGCGATTCACGCCAGGCCTCGATGGACGCCAGCGCCGGCTCGGAAATATCGGTAGGCTGCCACACCCAGCCAGGCCGGCGCTGGGTCATGTACAGGGCATGCTCGCCAGTGCCGCTGGCCAGTTCAAGTACCCGCGCCTGTGGGCCAAGGTAGTCCTTGAGCACCTCGAAGATGGGTTCACGATTGCGCAGGGCAGCCGGGCTGGAGAGCCGAGCATCGGTCATGCAGAGATACCTCAGAGAAAATCGATGACAGGTACGCAGGATGTACGAAGGCCGGTGCCAACGAGGCCCTGCCTCGGTACACTAACGCCATGTACTCTTGTTCACCACCAAGGACGGCACATGGCGCGTAACCAGCCCCGCTACCTCGAGATTCAACAGCACATTCTCGCCAAGATCCAGCGGGGCGAATGGCCAACGGATCATCGCATCCCCGGCGAAGAGCAGCTGGCATTGGATTTCAATGTCAGCCGCATGACCGCCAACAAGGCCATTCGCGAGCTGGTCCAGCGCGGTTACCTGACGCGCCAGCCCGGTGCCGGCACCTTTGTTACCGAGCGCAAGGCCGAGTCCTCGCTGATGGAAGTCCACAACATTGCCGAGGAGGTTCAGGGGCGCGGCCATCGCTACCACGCTCGGGTAGAGGCGGCGGAGGCCATCGACGCCAGCGAAGATGTGGCGCTTCAGCTGGGCATGCGCCATGGCAGCAAGGTGTTTCATACTCGCATTGTCCACCATGAAAATGACGTGCCGATCCAGTTGGAGGAGCGCTTCGTCAATCCACGCCATGTCCCCGACTATCTGGCCACCGACTTTACTCGGCTGACGCCTCACCAGGTGCTGATACAGGCCTGGCCGATCACCGATATCGAGCACGTGGTAGAAGCGGTGTTGGCGACGCCCGATCAGGCGGCCGCCCTGTCCATTACCACCCAGGAGCCCTGCCTGCGCCTGCGCCGTCGCACCTGGTCCAATGAGCTGTTGATCAGCTACGCCGTGCTGATCCATCCAGGGGACCGCTACACGCTGCGCTCTGCCTGGAAGGACTAGCCACCACCTGAACCATTGGCGCTCATGCAAAATTCAATGCAGGCCTCAACCTGGCCCAGACGCTGCTGGCCAGCTCGTCGTCACGGGCGTGCGTGAACTCACCAGACAATACGTATCTTGTTCATACAGCCCCCGGCAGCGAAAACGCGACCGGGGGCTGTGCTTGGGCTCTTACCCAACTCAGCGTGTCAGCTGCCGCGATAGGTTGAGTAGGCGTACGGACTCAGCAGCAGCGGAATGTGGTAGTGCTGGTCGACATTATCGACCTCGAAAGGGACAGTTATTTCAGGGAAGAAGGTCGAGATGTCCTGCTCTTTGTACCAGTCACCGGTTTCAAAAACCGCCCGATACACACCCGGCTCAAACGTGTCGCCCTCGGGGAACAGCGCCGAAATACGTCCATCTTCGCTGGTCGTAGCAGTGGCGACGGTGACCCAGCCATTGTCCGTCTGCTGTTCCAGCTTGACCTCGACATTCGATGAGGGCGTGCCCGTCTGGGTATTGAGTACGTGAACGCTGATCGGGTTGCTGGCCGCCATCGCCAGCGTCGAGACACCGCTGACCAGCACGGCAGCACCTAAGGTTCTCAGAGTCTTCATGTCGTTCTCCTGTTATTGGTCCTGTGGCAGGGTCCGGTTGATTCCCTCGAGTGCACATCCCTCATCGGTCGCTGAGCCACCGGCGCCGGCCACACCGACAGCACCGATAACCTCACCGTTACTCCTGATAGGAACGCCACCGCCCAACAAGAGCAGGTCGCTGACGGTGGCCAAGTTTTGCGATTCGGGATGGTTGCGCGCAGACTCTGCAAGTTGACGAGTCGGCGTTTTCGTGGAAAGCGCCGTAAAGGCCTTGCGCTGGGCAGCCTGCGTATTGTGGGGACCGATATTGTCATCCCGCTGCAGCGCTACAAGATTGCCACCGCGATCCACTACGGCGACCACCGCCGTATGCTGATCGGCATGACAGGCGTCGAGGGTGGCCTCCACAACCTGATTGGCCAGCGCCAGAGAGACATCGGGATGCATGTCTATGTCGGTCGATTGCGCCAGCGCTGCACTTGTACACAGTGCACCCAGCAGCAACGACCATCGAGCCTTGTAAATCACGTCAATCGTCTCCTACAGCGTTGTCCTCGTTGGGGTGGCCAATATCGTCCACATGACCGGCCAATACCATTACTGCCGGATGACAGATTTGTAATGGTACCCAGCGGAAAAAACGCCGAAGATGAACCGCGATAAACACAGGGGATGACGGTGCGTATTCTGGTCGTAGAAGATGAAATCAAGACGGCAGACTATTTACACAAGGGCCTGAGCGAGTCCGGTTACCGCGTGGATGTCGCGCATGATGGGCTTGCAGGACAGCAGCGAATCCGCAGTGAACATTTCGATCTGATTATTCTCGACGTCATGCTACCGGGCATGAACGGATGGCAGCTGCTTCAGTTCATCCGCAGCCGCTGGCAGACACCGGTGCTTTTTCTCACGGCTCGTGACGCTGTGGAGTATCGCGTCAAGGGGCTTGAGCTTGGCGCTGATGACTATCTGGTAAAACCCTTTTCCTACGTAGAGCTTCTGGCCCGAGTTCGCACGTTGTTGCGGCGAGGCCCGCCCCGTGAGACACAGTTGTTCAGTGTGGGTGATCTGTCTCTGGATCTCGTTCAGCACCGTGCCATGCGCCAGGGTCAGTCGATTCATCTCACCCAAAAGGAATTCGCGCTGCTGCACCTGTTGATCAGTCATGAAAACGAGGTTCTTTCACGTACCTATATCGCGTCACAGGTGTGGAACATGAACTTCGAGAGCGACACGAATGTTGTCGATGTGGCCATTCGCCGCCTGCGCGCCAAGGTAGACGAGCCCTGGCCGCATCGCTTGATTCATACGGTGCGTGGCATAGGCTACGTGCTGGGTCTTGAACCATGAGCCGAATCACTGGCTCTTTGACGCTCCGGTTGGCGTCTTTATTTGCACTGGTCGTCGGATTGCTGCTCAGCGCTCTCGGCCTCTATCTCTATCACTCCCTGTCTAACGAGATTAGCTGGCGTGACGATCAGATGCTGCGAGGTCGCCTTGAGCGAATGCTCGTGCTACTGGACAACAGCGCCAGCATCGAGGCACTTCGTCAGCGCCCCAGGCTATATGCCAACATGCTGGATAATCGTGAAAGCGTGCTCTGGGTGCTGACGGATGACGGCCACCCTTTGATTGAAGTCAATCCGATGCATCAGGCGGTGCCTGAGCTGACAGGTCGTGATAAGGTGCAGCTACGCACCGTCGACAACGGTGTCCCGGCAAGACTTGCCTGGGTCGCAGCCCGCCTTGATGGCCGACAGGTCACGCTAATCGCCGGCAAACGTCTTGCCGAGCGTAACCGTATGCTGACGAGCTACCGTGGCAAGCTCTGGCTGTCACTGGCAGGAGGGTCTCTGGCGGCCTTCTTGCTTGGCTGGATCGTAACACGGCGCGGACTGGCCCCTGTCCGACGCTTGGCGGCACGCGCAGCCACCATCGATACCGAGCACCTCCATCATCGATTGCCCGTACACTCGGACGTCAGCGAGCTGCGTGACTTGAGTATGGCGCTGAACGGCATGTTGACGCGACTCGAGGCCGGTTTTCTGCAGCTTTCACGTTTCTCAGAGGATCTCGCCCATGAGATGCGAACTCCCCTGACCAATCTCATGGGGCAGACACAGCAGCGGCTACGTCATGACCGGACCGGCGAGGAATACAAAGAGATACTGATTTCCAATCTGGAGGAGTTTGAAAGGCTCGCCCGCATGATCGACAGCATGCTCTTGCTGGCCCGCAACGAGCAGCCTGGTGCAACCCTTGATCGACGGGCGGTCGAGCTTCACGACATGGTCGAACAGCTATGCGAGTACTTCGAAGGCATGGCCGAAGAACGCAGCATGACGTTGATCAATCGGGCCCAAGGTCGCCTCGCTGCCGATCCGGATCTGCTCCGGCGGGCGCTAGCCAACCTGATCGCCAATGCCCTGCGTTACGGCCAGGAGCACACCTCCATCATCATCGATCACCAGCAGAACGATGGCCTGCACCATATCAGTGTCTTCAACCAAGGAGCGCCGATTCCAGAGGTTCATCTGCCGCTGTTGTTCGAGCGCTTCTACCGTGTGGATGCGTCGCGCCATACCCCCGGCGACTCCGGCGGACTGGGACTGGCGATCGTCCGCTCCATCGCTCAGCTTCACGGCGGTCTGGCGATGGTCAGCAATGAACCAATGGGAGTGCGCTTCACGTTATGCCTCCCGCTATCGGCTCCCTCCTGAATAGAGCAGAGCAAGAAATTAGTGCAGGCGAGCAGGGAGCCGCGCATACCGATGCCCGCCTCTGCCCAGAAAAATAGAAATGTTCATGACAGATCATGTGCAACACGACTTTCTGAGACGCTGAATCGCGCTTGCCAGAGGAGCGTTGGCGGCCAGTGGCGAACGCTTTGGTTGTTGGCGCTTCGGTATGGCTACATCTGGCGAAAAAAAGCCGCTACAAGAATTCCCCCGGCAATCGCGATCAAGGGCTTCTTCACCGTCAGCATCATCACAGCGGTGGTCAGCAGTGCCAGCCGGGCACCATGGTCACCGGTGACCGCCAGCGGTGCGAGCAGTGCCACCAGCACTGAGCCAGACATGGCATGAATGAACCGTTCGATGCGATAGCCAATGGGTACAAAGGACATGATAAAGACGCCGCCCCATCGGGTCGCCAGCGTCACCACTGCCATGATCAGGATGATAACGAATGCGCTCAGGCTGCCTGTCTCAATGCTCATGGTCATGACGCTCCCCACCGAGGCCAGCCAGGCCGCCGGCAATAGCCCCTACGACGACATGGGTGTTTTCGGGCAGGTAGCGGTAAGCCAGTAGTGAAGCACATGCCGCCACCGTCCAGATCACCAGCATCCGCAGGTTCTTCTCACCGCTTACCACCATGGCGAGAAGAAAGCAGCCCATCACCATGTCCAGGCCCAGGCTCGCGGGGTCGCTTATCGCGTTGCCGAAGTACAGTCCTAGCCAGGTGCCGAGGACCCAGAAGCCCCACAGGGCGACGCCTCCACCCAACAGCAGTCCCAGCCCCGGTCGGCCCTGGCTGAATGCCTGCATGGCCATGGCCCAATTGGCGTCGGAGGCCACTAGCATCACGCCGTAACGCTTCGCTGGCTTGAGCGGCTGCAACCAAGGGTAAAGCGTCGCCCCCATCAGCAGGTGGCGGGCATTGATCGCGAATACGGTGAGAATCATCGTAAAGAGTGGCAGCTGCGCGCCCCACAGCTCCAAGGTCGCGAACTGCGCATAGCCGGCAAACACCAGGGCACTCATGGCGATGATGGAGGTGTCGTTCAATCCAGCCTGAGTCGCCGCGAGGCCAAAGGCAGCACCAAAGACGATGACAAATAGCGAAATGGGCAGCAGTTGCAAGAACCCTTGCCAGGCTAGCTCACCATCCAGACGATGCAGCGCCACCTCATGTGTCGTCATCTCGTTGACCATGCCGTGCTCCTCCTGTTGCGGGGCATGGCCGTCACTATGCTGCCGCCTATCTGTTGATGAAAGCGAATGATTTTGCTACTTAGTATTCGAATATCGAATACGAGTGGCAGCCTATGGCCTATCAGGATCTGCAGATTGACTGGCTCAAGTGCTTCGTCGCGGTGGTGGATGCCGGCTCGCTGTCTGCCGCCGCGCCGGCGGTGCATCGCTCCCAGTCGGCGGTCAGCATGCAGCTCAAGAAGCTGGAGGCGGCATTGGGCCATCGCCTGCTGGAACGGGGGCCACGGGCACAGCAACTGACTCCGGAAGGTCAGCGGCTACTGGGTTATGCTCGACGGATGCTCGATCTGCACACCGAGACCCAGGCAGCATTTCACGGCCGAGCACTCACCGGGCGTGTTCGCCTCGGCGTGCCGGATGACTATGCGGCTAAGTATCTGACTCCGGTGTTAAAACGCTTCGCACCGCAGCACGGCGCCGTCGAGATAGAGCTGAGCTGCGAGCAGTCGACCGCGTTGATTCCCCGGGTGGAACGCGGCGATCTGGATCTCGCGTTGGTCTCGCGGGACCAACCACGCCACGGCACCCTGCTGTTCCACGAGCCGATGGTATGGGTCGGCTCGCCTCAATTCCCCACCTGGCGGCGTGATCCTCTGCCCATCGCCGTCTACGAGAGCGAAAGCCTGGCCAAGCGCACCGCCATCAATGCTCTGGCCCAGCAGGGGCGTCGCTACAAAGTGGTCTACAACAGCTCAAGCCTGGCGGGCCAGATCGCCGCGGTGGAGAGCGGACTCGCCGTTGCCGTGCTGACCCAGTGCAGTGCCCCACCCCACCTGGAGATCCTTGGCGGCAAGCAGGGCCTGGGCCCGCTGGACCCTATGGAGGTAGCGGCCTATCGCAGCCCGGCCTCGCAGGGCGCCGAAGCCGTCGACAGCCTCTACCAGCTGATGGTCAGGACCCTGCGCAGCACGGTGATGTGAGCCGCCCACCATTTTGTCACCCCAAGGCCGGATGCATGGCATCCGGCCTTCGTCGTTTTTGAGCTACACCATGGATTGACGACTACTGAAGCAACATGCCCATGGGGATGGCCAGCACCAGCGTCAGAGCCACGCGAATGGCCCATACGACCACCAATTGCCACAGGGTGATGGGAATGCGCGTCGCCACCACGCAGGGAATCGACGCAGAGAAGAACAAAATGGACGAGATCGAGACCACGCCGGCGGCAAAGCGCGCGACGAAATCGATCCCGGCGTCGCCACCCAGCAGCAGCGCCGGCAGGAACATTTCAGCAAGTCCTGCAGCGCTGGCCTGGGCCAGTTCCTGGGCATGCTCGATGCCGAACAGTGCAACGATCGGATAGAACAACCAGCCCAGCCACTCGAAGACGGGGGTGTACTTGGCGACCAGCAGGCCAAGCAGTCCCACCGACATGATCGACGGCAGGATGCTGATCGCCATCACCAGCCCCTCTGCCAGGTTCTTGCGCACGCTGGCGCTCAGCCGCGGCGCCTGCTCAGCCACCTTGATCCCGGTGCGCCAGGCAAGGCCCAGGCGGTCGCCCTTCTGGGCCTCCGGTTCGCCGTCGGAGGCATGATTGTCCATGCGCGACAACGGCCAGAGCCTTGCGGTCACCGCCGATACGATGAAGGTGATGACCAGCGTCAGCCAGAAAAAGGCGTTCCACACCTCCATCAGTCCCAGGGTCTTGGCCACGATGATCATGAAGGGTGCCGATACCGTGGAAAAGCCGGTCGCAATGATCGCTGCCTCCCGGGCGGAATACTGCCCGCTGGCATAGGCACGACTGGTAATCAGCAGTCCAATGGAGTAGCTGCCGACAAAGGACGCCACCGCATCAATGGCGCTGCGTCCAGGCGTCCGCCACAGCGGTCGCATGACCGGCTGGACCAGGATGCCGATCAACTCCAGCAGGCCATAGCTGAGCAGCAGCGCCAGAAAGATTGCGCCGATGGGTACGATCAACCCGACCGGAATGACCAGCTTGTCATACAGGAACGGCAGCATGTCCGGCTGATGCAGCAATGCGGGGCCAGCGGAGGTCATGGTCAGCACCGCCGCCACGACGCCCAGGAGCTTGAGCACGGTGAACACGATATCGGTCGCGCTGCGCCGCCACTCTCCCTTGATCAACGGATAGGCGGCGCCAGCCACGATCAGCGCCAGCGCATAGTACCTCGCCCCATCACCGAGACCCGCGCGAGCCGCCGTCACCAGATGATCCAGCGGTATGGTTGAGCGCCCTGCCCAGGTCACCGGAATGAAGAAGATGAAGATGCCGATGGCACTGGGTACCAGCAGCTTGAACAGCAACAGCCCGGGCGATTGCCGGCTGGCTGAAGAGTGTGGAGTCGTCGCCATGGAGGAAGCCTCGCAGGAGTGTCGTCGACGTCGCGATGCGTCACGTAGTTTGTATATACAGCTATGACGCTATAGTGGCAAAACACCACCAGAGACCGCCTTTAGACTATAGTCCAATAAGATCCATAAGACGCCCATGATTCACGTCCTCTCCTAGCGTTCTTGCGCCGCTTCTGCCCTGCCGATAATTCGCCCCGCAGGGACCATTGTTTCGCTCTAGACCATGGTCTAAGCCAACCCATAAGTCGCACCCATCAGATCTTCCAGAGCCTGCCTTTCTCTTACGCTTTCCGTGACTTAGCGCTCTACTCCTAGCCAAAGGACAGGACCTGACAAGCGAACGCCTGGCTTGACGAAAGGCTCCGGACGGCTTATTTGTATATACATTACGACACGGGAGCTCTTCATGGCTACTACATCCCAACCCCAACACCCTTCACGCCTGTGGCGCGACCTAAGCCTGTTTGATGGCCTGACCACCCAGCCAGGACGCTACTGGGTCAAGGTCGAGGACGGACGCATCGCTGCCATGGGCGCCATGGATAGCCTGGATCAGGCACAACAGGCTGACTGCATCGACATGGGCAGTGGCGGTGTGATGACGCCAGGTCTGATCGACTGCCACACCCATCTGGTCTACGGCGGCCAGCGTAGCGACGAGTTCGAGCTGCGCCTTGAAGGCGCTTCCTATGAGGACATCTCGCGACGTGGCGGCGGTATCCTTGGCACCGTACAGGCCACCCGAGACGCCGATGAAGCGGCACTGTTCACGACAGCCGCAACGCGCCTTGGCGCCATGATCGACGACGGTGTCACCAGCGTGGAGATCAAGTCCGGCTACGGACTGTCGACCGACGACGAGCTGAAAATGCTGCGGGTCGCTCGCCGCCTTGGCCGCGAACTGCCGGTACGGGTGAGCACCACGCTGCTGGCGGCCCACGCCCTGCCGCCGGAATATCACGGCAATGCCGACGGCTACATCGACCTGGTATGCAACGAGATTCTGCCCGCGGCCCACGCCGAAGGCCTGGTCGATGCAGTGGATGTCTTCTGCGAGCGTATCGCCTTCTCGCGGGAGCAGTGTCTGCGCGTGTTCGAGGCGGCTCGGGCACTCGGCCTGCCGGTCAAGGCTCATGCGGAACAGCTATCGCTGTCGGGCGGCGCATCCCTGGTCGCCGAACACCACGGCCTGTCTGCCGACCACATTGAATACCTGGACGACGCCGGCATCGCCGCCATGGCCGAGGCCGGCACGGTGGGCGTCCTGCTGCCGGGGGCGTTCTACACGCTACGTGAAACCCAGCATCCGCCCATCGATGCCATGCGCCGCGCGGGCGTTGCCATGGCGGTGGCGTCGGATGCCAATCCTGGCACCTCCCCCATCATGCTGCCGACCTTGATGCTCAACATGGCCTGCACGTTACTGCGACTAACACCCCAGGAGGCCCTGGCCGGCATGACCGCCCACGCCGCCACGGCGATCGGCACGGCGGGTCTTGGGCGTATCACCGTGGGGGCCATCGCCGACCTGTGCGTGTGGGACGTACAACGACCCGCGGAACTGGCCTACGCCGTTCAGCCAGGAAGACTCAGGCATCGCGTGCTGGAAGGAGTGCTGACCCATGGATGAGCAAGCTGCCGTGATCAAGCCAGCCCATGCCACGCCGGACATGAGCCTGTGGCAAGGGCGTATCGACCCGGAGCCGAATAGCGAGCGCTGGCATCAGCGGATAACCGCCTATCACACGGATGCCGCTGCGGGCACCGTACTGACCGGCTTTGCCAGCGACGCCGGGGTGGCGCGCAACAAGGGCCGTATCGGCGCTGCAGCAGGCCCGACCGCCATCCGCCAGGCGCTGGGCCCCATGGCCTGGCACCATGACACCCCCGTCTACGATGCCGGCGACGTGGCCTGCCACGGCGACGGGTTGGAGCATGCCCAGCAGCGCATGGGAGAGCACCTGACCGAGCTGCTTGATCGAGGCCATCTGCCGGTCGTACTGGGCGGTGGTCATGAGGTGGCCTACGCCAGCTGGCGTGGGCTGTCGGATCATCTGGCACAGCAGCAGCGTCGGTCCTGCGTGGCGATCATCAATCTCGACGCCCACTTTGACCTGCGCGATCCCAGCGAGCTGACGTCCTCGGGCACCCCGTTCGCCCAGATCGCCGCCGATTGCGCCAGCCGTCGATGGCCATTTCGCTACGCCTGCCTTGGCGTCAGCCAGGCTGCCAACACCCGCGCCCTGTTCCATACGGCGTCTCGCCTGAAGACGCTGGTGGTGGAAGACCGCGAATTTCGCGATAGCCGCATTGCCTTCATCAAGCGCGATGTCCAGCGCCTGGTCGCCGACTGCGATCACGTCTACCTGAGCATCGACATGGATGTGTTCCCGGCCAGCGATGCTCCCGGGGTCAGTGCTCCCGCCTCACGCGGGGTCATCCTGACCCACCTGGAACCGATCCTCGAATTCCTGCGCCGTTCACGCAAGCTCCGCCTGATCGATATCGCGGAGGTCAACCCGGCGTATGACATTGACCAGCGCACCGCACGCCTTGCCGCACGACTGGTCCACCAGCTGACCCGGTCGGACCACTGACCGAGCCATCGTTTCCCCCTATCTGTCCACATTCAAGGTGACCCCATGAACCAGATCACACCCCCCAAGAACGATCGTCACGACCCAACCCGCAAGATCGCCGCGCCCACCGGCACCGAGCTGTCCTGCAAGAGCTGGCTGACCGAAGCGGCGCTGCGCATGCTGATGAACAACCTGCATCCGGACGTGGCAGAGCGTCCCGAAGACCTGGTGGTCTACGGTGGCATTGGTCGCGCGGCACGTACCTGGGAGTGCTTCGACAAGATCGTCGAGGTGCTCAAGCGCCTGGAGAACGACCAGACCCTGCTGATCCAGTCCGGCAAGCCGGTGGCGGTCATTCCGACCCACAAGGATGCCCCACGCGTCCTGATCGCCAACTCCAACCTGGTGCCGGCATGGGCCAACTGGGAGCACTTCAACGAGCTCGATAAGAAAGGCCTGATGATGTACGGCCAGATGACCGCGGGCTCGTGGATCTACATCGGCTCCCAGGGCATCGTCCAGGGCACCTACGAAACCTTCGTCGAGGCAGGCCGCCAGCACTATGACGGCAACCTCAAGGGCCGCTGGGTGCTGACCGCGGGCCTCGGTGGCATGGGCGGCGCTCAGCCGCTGGCCGCCACCCTGGCCGGCGCTTGCTCTTTGAACATCGAATGCCAGCAGTCCAGCCTGGACTTCCGCCTGCGCACCCGCTATCTGGACGAGCAGGCGAGCGACCTGGACGACGCCCTGGCACGCATCGCTCGCTACACCAGCGAGGGCAAGGCGGTTTCCATTGGCCTGTGTGCCAACGCTGCCGACGTGCTGCCGGAACTGGTCAAGCGTGGCGTCAAGCCGGACATGGTGACCGACCAGACCAGCGCCCATGACCCGCTGCATGGCTACCTGCCTGCTGGCTGGACCTGGGACGAATACGTCGCCCGCGGCAAGTCCGAGCCGGAAGTGGTCGTCAAGGCCGCCAAGGCGTCCATGGCGGTGCATGTTCGCGCCATGCTCGAGTTCCAGAAGATGGGCGTGCCGACCTTCGACTACGGCAACAACATTCGTCAGATGGCCCAGGAAGAAGGCGTCGACAACGCCTTCGACTTCCCCGGCTTCGTACCGGCCTATATTCGCCCGCTGTTCTGCCAGGGCATCGGTCCCTTCCGCTGGGCAGCCCTGTCCGGCGACCCGGAGGACATCTACAAGACCGACGCCAAGGTCAAGGAGCTGATCCCCGACGATGAGCACCTGCACAACTGGCTCGACATGGCCCGCGAGCGCATCAGCTTCCAGGGACTGCCCGCGCGTATCTGCTGGGTCGGCCTGAAGGACCGGGCTCGTCTTGGCCGCGCCTTCAACGAGATGGTCAAGAACGGCGAGCTCAAGGCCCCCGTCGTGATTGGTCGCGACCACCTGGATTCAGGATCCGTTGCCAGCCCCAACCGCGAAACCGAAGCGATGATGGACGGCAGCGACGCGGTATCCGACTGGCCGCTGCTGAACGCCCTGGCCAACACGGCCGGCGGCGCGACCTGGGTGTCACTGCACCACGGCGGCGGTGTCGGCATGGGCTTCTCGCAGCACGCGGGCGTGGTCATCGTTGCCGATGGCACCGATGACGCCGATGCTCGCCTGGCCCGCGTCCTGCGCAACGACCCGGCCAGCGGCGTCATGCGCCACGCTGACGCCGGTTACGAGTCCGCCAAGGAATGCGCCCGCGAAAACGGCCTCGACCTGCCGATGCTCAAGGACTGAGCACCTGCGGGCGGCACGTACGCCGTCCGCTAACCTGCAAAAGGCCGCCCGAGGGCGGCCTTTTGCGTTGCTGTGGGATAGTTGCTGTGGGATAGAGGCATGCAGCGGATGCCTTTAGCCGAAACGCCCAACATGCCGCCGCAGCGAGGACCCTCGATGCAACGACCATGAATGTCAGGCGCAGCACTGCTTGAACTTCCGCCCACTGCCACAGGGGCAGCTGTCATTGCGTCCCGGCTTGAGTCTGGTGACACTGGGCTCGCCATCCAGGTAGACCCAACGCTGCTGGTAACGAACGAAGCGTGAGCGCTCTTCCAGCACTCCCCAGCGCTGCCGTGCACGCGGTCCGTCTGCGAAGGTGGCACGAAAGTGCACCCAGCCCGCATCGCCCTCTTCACCGCTGTCCAGGACCTCAAGACGCTTCCAGCAGGTGTCTGAGGTGCCCATCTCCTGTGGGCAGCAGTCCGGGTGCCAGCTGTGGCGCAGATAGTCATCGAGCCCCAGCGAGAAGGCACTATAACGGGAGCGCATCAGCGCCTCGGGACTGGTCGCCGTGCCTCCCTGGTGCAGTGGCTGACAGCATCGGCGAGTGCCAGGCCGCTTCCGCAGGGACATGCAGAGGCATTCGATGTGGCCATGTCAGGCTCCTTGTAACGATGGATCTTGGTCCATGGGGCCATCCTTCAGGCAAACACAGACCAGCCGGTCGCCTTCGACAGGCCTTCCAGTGCGGCCGTGCCCTTGAGCGAATTGCCATAACGGTCGAGCCCGGGAGACCACACCGCAATGGACGCAACGTTCGGGACGACCGCCATGATGCCACCGCCGACGCCGCTCTTGCCCGGAAACCCGACGCGATAGGCGAAGTCGCCGGAGCCGTCGTAGTGACCACAGGTCATCATCAGCGCGTTGATGGCCCTGACCCGCTCGATACCAATCATCCGCTGACCTTCGAAGCCGCCGCACAGAAATCGGGTCGCCCGCGCCAGCTGGGCGGTGGACATCTCGATCGCACAGTGGTGGAAATAGGTGCCGAGCACCCGGTCACAGTCGTTGGTGAGGTTGCCGCAGGAGCGCAAAAAATAGGCCAGCGAGAAGTTGCGGTCCCCGGTGGCGTGTTCCGAGCGGGCCACCTGCTCATTGATATGGATGTCATCGTCGCCGGAGGCTTCGCGCAGAAAGCGCAGAATCTCTCCCAGGGTGTCTCGAGGCGCGTTGCGCCCGAGCACTGCGTCGGTGGTGACGATGGCACCGGCATTGATGAACGGGTTACGCGGGATGCCGTCTTCCATCTCCAGCTGGACGATGGAGTTGAAGGCACGCCCGGAGGGCTCCCGTCCGACCCGCTCCCACAGGCCTGCCCCCAGTCGCCCAAGCGCCAGGGCCAGGGTGAAGACCTTCGAGACGCTCTGGATCGAGAAGCCGGTGTGGGCATCACCTGCGTGATATTCACGCCCATCGCAGGTACAGATGCTGATGGCAAACTGCTGGGGGTCGATGCACGCCAGTTCAGGAATGTAGCTGGCGACGTTGCCCCACTGGTCACTGGCTCTAGCCTCGCGGTCGAGGGTCTCGACCAGTGATTGCAGTTGCTTGGGCGTCAGGGTGTTCCCCATGGGCATGACTCTTGGTGACTGGGCTTGTGGTGACTGGGCGTATGCTGACAGAGCTGGTGATCACATGGCGCTTGATCGCGAGACGTCGATACCGAGGCCACTTCTCGCCACGCCAGGCAGGACAGATTCGGCAAAGCCGGCGATGGTGGCGACAGGGCGCCCGACTGTCAACGCCTCAGCGCTCTCTCGCGACCGTGATCAAGGTCGTGCCGGGTGGCGATCTGGTGGCTACCGGGTGGATGACGGAGTGGCGCCCATGCGACCAGGCATGTACATTTCCTGTACACATACTATACAAAAAATCACTTGAATCCCATTATTGGCTGTCGCTGACAGCCTATACCCGGCCCATGGCCATCCACCAGCCCAGCCCCGGAGCCCTTCATCGTGACAAGGCCGGGACAGTATCACCAGGCGACAGTGGAACAGGTCGACAGTAAAAGAGAGATACCTCAACGCCGGGCGCGCACAAGACGCCAGCCACGCACGACGCCACCTACGCACGACGCCACCCACAGAGAGAGAGAGACGATCATGCCATTCTCCGAGGACCGCACCAGCGATCTCCCCGCGGACGCCACATCCGCCGTCCACTCGCTTCCCGACACCCTGACCCTGACAGGCCTGACGGCGCTGACGGACCGTTCCCCCACTATCGAGATCCACTCCATCGATATGGGCTTTTATCTGGTCAGGATTCACCTCGACGATCAGATGGCGCTGCTGGTCGATGACGCGGGTGACCCTTGGCGTTTTACCGGCACCGCGTGGATCAGTCGCACTCTCGCTCCACTGGGGTTCACCCACGCCACCCTGACCTGGGCAGAGGTCACCGACGAAATGGTCGGTCAGACGACGTCCCCGGCGCCCTTGGCGGAGGTCATCGCCCACGGTACGCGGATTGCCCTGAGCACTCACCATTGACAGCTCCTGCGGCCATCGGGCCCTCTAGCCCTGCCCACCGACGTCAGCCGCCAGGTGGTGCCGTCACGTCTTGCCCAGGCGTGCCTTGGTCAGCGAGGTCGCCTGAGCCGTCAGCGGATCCTCAGGCCAGGGGTGCTTGGCATATCGACCGCGGTTCTCCTTGCGCACCTCGGGATAGACATTGCGCCAGAAGCTCGCGAGATCCATGGTCGTGGCGAGGGGGCGACGGGCCGGGGACAGCAGCTCGACACGCACCGGCACCCGTCCTTCGGCGATTCGTGGCGTCTGTTGCCAGCCGAACAGCGCCTGGAGTTTTGCGGCGAGCACCGGCACCACACGATACGCCTCGCCAGGCCCATCATCTGGCAGTTGCGCAAGGTGTTGAGAAGACGGTTGAGACGGGTTCGCCTCAGCGGCTTGCCCTACCCATCCCTCGCATTCGTAGCGCAGGGAAGCGCTGTCGCCACTGGGCAGCGTCAACCTGGTCGGTGCCAATTCGTCCAGACGACTGGCCAGCGGCCAGGGCAAGCGCTCGCGCAGGAGCTGCTCCCACGGCAACGCATGCACCTGCTCCATCCGCGTCAGTCCTTCCAGATGGGGCCCAAACCACTCGTCCAGCTCAGCTTTCAAGGTTTCGTCGTCCAGCGCAGGCCACTGACCATCGTGGCTTTGACGCAGCAACGCCACCCGCCGCCGCAGCGCCTCAGCGGCGTCATTGAGCGGCAGGCGTTCGGCGTCGTGGATGGCTTGCAGCAATGCCTGACGACAGGCAGCGGGGCCTGGGGGGCCCTGCAACGGACGGCGCGCCAGCACCAGCGCGTCGATACCCCGTACCTGTTCTGCCTCGAGGCGCCCCGCGTCGGCGTTCCATTCGACCCGTTCACGCCACTCGGACAGTATCGGCCACTGGGCCACCAGGGCCGACTCATCGGTGCGCACTGCCCGATAAAGCCTGCTCTCCCGGGCGCGACCGTCAAGCTCCACCGCGATTAGCCAGGGGGCATGGGCCAGGGGCTGATCCTGGGGCAACGTCACCAGCCCGCCAGAGCGCAGTCGAAACCGCCCCGCCGCTACCTGCTGAGCCACCCGATCGGGAAACGCGTGCAACAGCATGCGAGCCAGCGCGCCGTCACCCGCTCGTTTCGCTGCAGACAGCGAGACACCCGCGCGAGCACACAGCCGCTTGGCTTCTCGCTGCCAGTGGGGGTCTGGGCGTGAGTCATTGAGTAACTCGGTGAATACCGCTTCGAGGTCCAGCTGACGGCCGTTACCCTGACGCCCTTCAAGCCAGGCGGCTAGCGCGCAGGCAAGGGCCAGCGAGGCCTCGTCACGCTGGCTCGCCCACTCCAGCATCCCCGCCAGACGGGGCGATGTGGGCCAACGGCCAGCGGCACGACCCAGCGGCGTCAGCCCATCCCGCTCATCACTGAGCTCGAGCTGTCGCAGCAGCTGGCGACCGGCCTTCAGCGAGGCGCGCCCCGGCGGCGTGACCCAGGCAAGCTGGGTCGCGTCCTTCACTCCCCAACGGGCGAGTTCGAAGGCCAACGAGGATAGATCGGCCTGGAGGATCTCCGGCTCACCGTGGGGTGGTAACGGTTGTTCTTCCGCCCACAGGCGATAACAACGCCCTGGCCCCTGGCGTCCCGCTCGTCCTCGCCTCTGGTCGGCGCTGGCCCGATTGACACGCCGGGTCTCCAGCCGAGTCAGCCCCGTGCGAGGCACAAACACCGGCACCCGCTGCTGCCCGGCATCGATCACCGTGCGCACGCCGTCCACGGTGACGCTGGACTCGGCAATCGCGGTGGCAAGCACCACCCGGCGCAGGCCGTCCGCCCGTGGTTTTAGGGCAGCCCGCTGAGCATCCAGCGGCAGCCGTCCGTGGAGCGGCACCAGCGCGACCTGATCGAGCCGCTGGGACAGCCAGCGAGATAGCCTCTCGATCTCCGCCACGCCGGGCAAGATCACCAGTATGTCCGCCGCCTGGTCCGCTGCGCCCTCTTCGTCCGCCGCACTCTTTGCCGCCAGTGCTTCCAGCACGACACGCCCCTGATGCTCTTCCGCCGACAGCCGCGACGGGGCCTGCCGATACAGGGTCGTGACCGGGTACTGCCGTCCTGGGCAGTCCACCACGCTGACGTCGTCACCCAGTACCCGCGACAATGCCGCGACATCAAGCGTGGCCGACATCACCAGCAGCCGCAGGTCTTCACGCAGCCCCTGCTGGACGTCCAGCGCCAGTGCCAGACCGAGATCCGCCTCGAGGCTGCGTTCGTGAAATTCGTCAAACACAATGCCAGTCACACCGTCGAGCAAAGGATCGTCCTGCAACATTCTGGACAGCACCCCCTGGGTCACCACCTCGAGCCGCGTATCTGGACCCACGCAGCTCTCACCACGCATGCGATAGCCTACGGTCTGGCCAGGCGCCTCTCCGAGCAGGTCTGCCATGTGGCTGGCGGCGAGACGGGCGGCAACCCGCCGCGGCTCCAGCAGCAGCAGCTTGCCCCGACCGCTGTCACCACGACACCAGTCCGACTCCAGCAGCGCCAGCGGCACCCGTGTGGTCTTGCCCGCCCCGGGCTGGGCGACCAGCATCGCGCGGTGATCTGCCTCCAGCGCGCAACGCAGCTCGGGCAGACGTTCGTCGATCGGCAGTGGCGGGAACAAGGACATCACGACAGCTCCGTCGGCAGGGGAAGTGGCTCAGCGGCTGGCTCAGCGGCGTGGCGCCGCGCGGACGGGGATCATAGCACGACCGCCTTGCAGCACTCTGCGGCAAGGGTTTTGTATACATTACCGCCCAGCGTTTGTTGCCATGATGGCGCATCTTTGTCTACGCTTATCGCCTGACCGAACGGTCAGATTTACACCCCATGGCCATGACAACGACAAGAGGACCCCGCCATGAGTGATCCCGGTTCATCGCCCGCGGCACTATCAACCGCAGAACCATCAACCGCAGACCCCCAGACGACAGAACCCCAGACGACAGACCGCGAGAGATCCTGCCCTTCCGACTCCAGCGGCCTGGGGGCGTTGCTCGACCGATTCTTTAACGTGACCCGACGCGGTAGTTCGGTTAAAACCGAGATTCTGGCCGGTATCGCCACCTTCCTGGCCGGGATGTACATCATCGTGGTCAACCCGGCGGTTCTGTCAGACGCCGGCATCCCCTTTTCCGCTGCCCTGTCAGCCACCGTGGTCATCAGCAGTCTCAGCAGCCTGGCGATGGCGCTGTACGCCCGTAACCCGATTCTGGTCGCACCGGGTATGGGCATGAATGCACTGTTCACCTACACCCTGGTACTGGGAGCCGGCTTGTCCTGGGAGGTGGCACTTGGCTGCGTCTTCTGGTCCGGCGTCATGTTCGCGGTACTGGCCATGTTCAACGTCCGCGAGGCCATCATCGACGCCATCCCGGCGTCACTGCGCTACGCCATCACCTGTGGCATCGGCCTGTTCATTACCTTCATTGGTTTCAAGAATGCCGGCTTCATCGTGGCCAGTCCCGCCACACTCGTGAGCCTGGGACACCTGGATGCGCTGCTGGTCACCTTCCTCGCGGGCCTGATCATCACTGCGGTGCTGGTCATCCGGGGCTTCAACGGCGCCTTGATTCTTGGCATCGCGGCCACCACGTTGCTGGCGCTGCCCCTGGGCCGCCTGTGGGGAGACGAGGTCGTGGTGGTGTGGCAAGGACTGGCGGCGTGGCCGGACTTCTCTGCCCTGGGCAAGGTCGATGTGCTCGGCGCTCTCAAGGTCGCCTATCTGCCGTTTATCTTCGTGATGCTGTTCACCAACTTCTTTGACGCCCTGTCCTGCTTCATGGCGCTGTCGGAATCGGCGGGCCTCAAGGATGCCAACGGCAATCCTCGTAACCTCAAACGCTCGATGACCGTCGATGCGTTTGCCTCGATGATCGCGGCGCCACTGGGCACCAGCGCAGCCCAGACCTTTATCGAGTCAGGCGCTGGTGTCGCCCAGGGAGGACGTACCGGGCTGGTGGCGCTGGTCATTGCGGCGCTGTTTCTGCCCTTCCTGTTCCTGTCGCCGCTGCTCTCTCTGGTTCCGGGCATCGCCACGTCGCCAGCCCTGGTCCTGGTCGGCCTGTTCATGATGGCCCCCATCGGCAAGATCGACTGGAGTCGCTTCGAGGACGCTTTTCCTGCCTTTCTGGCCATCATTCTGATGCCGCTGACCTACTCCATCACGCTCGGGATTGCGTTCGGCTTCATGAGCTTCGTTCTGATCAAGCTGGCCACCGGCAAGGCCGATCAGATCAAGCCCGCGATGTGGGTATCAGCAGTGCTGTCCGCGATCATGCTGGCCACCGCGCAGTAACCGTCACGACTCACCATGCCGGCCTCCCAGGGCACGCAGCCTTTTTTCAGTGCCCTGTGGGTGCCGACACCACTCCACATCCTTTCAGAACGACCTGGACGAGAAAGTCGGTAACGCGCTGCATGTCGTCGTCGGTGAAGTGCTCATGGCCGGTGATACCGGCCACCTGAGCTTCGAAGTCCGCGTAGTGCTGCGTCGCCGACCAGATCAGAAAGATCAGCGACACCGGGTCCACGGGGTCCATCAGGCCGCGCTCGGCCCACTGACGAAATACCTCGGCCCGGCCCTCGACCCAGTCACGCAGCTCGCCACGCAGGAAGTCCTGCAGAAAGGGAGCCCCTTGCAGGATCTCACCGGCAAACAGCCGCGAGGCCTCGGGATAACGGCGAGACATCTCCATCTTGGAGCGAATAAAGGCGCTGAGTACCTCGGCGGGATCGTCCTCGACAGAAATATCGTCGAGCATGGTGTTCCAGCGCTCCATCACGCCTTCCAGCAAACGCACGTAGAGTGCCTTCTTGCTGCCCATGTAATAGAGGATATTGGACTTTGGAAGCCCCGCCTCTTCCGCGATCAGCTTGAGACTGGCACCCCGATAGCCGTGGCGAGAAAACACCCGCTCGGCTGCGTCGAGTATCTCGCGCTCGTTGCGCTGGCGTATGGCGCCGCCTTCGGTGTCGAGCGCCCTGTCGAGCGCTGCATCATCCAGCTGTGATCCCATGCTCATCCCGGTCGTTGACAAACCGCCGCCCTTGGCGTGAACCCACGTCACGCCTGATCAGGACAACGCGCCGTAAAAGAGTGCCTGAAGGGTCAGGGACTGGCAATTCGACACAGGTCTGTGGGTGAGGCATGGCTGTCATGTCGTTGTCGAACTAACGCCAAACGGCAGTCCTAAGCAAATTTCACTCCTTCACCTTGAAGAAGCTGACCGATTGGTCAAGAATAACAACATTGCTGCTGACAAGACCCGGCTCAGCCATCTCCTTTGCACCATTTCCCTATACACCATTTTCTTTACATAGGGGCGCAAGGGACCCCGATCCACGAAAGCAGGGTCTAGGAAAGCAGAGTCCAAGGTTGATACACCAAAATGTGATGCATCGAAGAGTGATACATCAAGAAGTGATGGCCTGAAGCCAGATGGGCAAACGCCAGACAGGCCCGCGCTAAACAGACCTGAGCTAAACAGACCGACGCTAATACCAAGGCGACATCGACCGAAGATCGCAAGCCCCACGACAGGACGCCTCGTGCGCCCTACTGTCCAACGATAATGACAACGCCAAAGCGGGACCTCTAGCCATGATCAGTTTCTACCTCAATGGCCGGATGCAGCACGTGGATGCCGAGCCCCATCTCAGCGTCCTTGATCTGCTGCGCGAACGGCTGAACCAGACGGGCACCAAGGAAGGCTGTGCCTCCGGAGACTGCGGTGCCTGTACCGTCGCCATCGGTGAAGTGGATGCCGACGGCCGCCTGCACTATCACAGTGCCAACGCCTGCATCATGCCGGCCCACCAGCTGTCCGGTCGTCACCTGGTGACCGTCGAAGGAATCTCCCATGGCGACGATCTCCATCCCTGCCAGGCGGCCATGGTCAAGCACCACGGCAGTCAGTGCGGCTTTTGCACGCCGGGCATCGTCATGTCGTTGTTCACCCTGCATGAGCACCAAGTCCAGCAGCCCGCCCCGCTGACCCCGCAGCGGCTGGAAGCCGCGCTGGGCGGCAACCTGTGTCGCTGCACCGGATACCGGCCGATTCGAGATGCCGCCCTGGCCATGCACGACACTCCGGGCTTCCGTCCTGCCTGGCTCGACGACCTGTCCCTGGCCGACGCCCTTGCCACCGACGTGGGTGGCAAGGCCGCGACTCCCGACCAGCGCAACGTTGCTTCAAGCGGTGCTGAGACAACGAACGCCTCCGGCTTCTACCAGCCCCGCAGCCTGGCTGGCCTGGTGGCTCTGCGTCAGCGCTTCCCCGAGGCACGGCTGGTCGCGGGCGGTACCGATCTATGGCTCGAGGTCACGCAACAGCTCAAGGATCTTCCACAGGTCATTGATGTGACTCGCGTTGCAGAGCTTCTGACCGTCGAATCTGCGGCCGACGACCTGGGTCGCAGCGGCGTGTGGATTGGCGCTGCGGTGACCTACTCACGCCTGGAGCCACTCTTTGCCGAGCACTACCCCGCCTTTGCCCATCTGCTGCATCGCCTGGGCTCTGGCCAGGTGCGCAACCGCGGCACCCTCGGTGGCAACGTCGCCAACGCCTCGCCCATCGGCGATACCCCGCCGGTACTGCTGGCGCTGGATGCACGACTGCGGCTGACCGGGCCCGGCGGCAGCCGGACCCTGGCCGCCAGCGAGTTCTTCCTGGGTTACCGGGATACCGCCCTGGGTGACGATGAGGTGCTGGAAGCCATTTTCCTGCCCCATCTGGCGAACGATCAGCAGTTGAAGGTGTGGAAGCTGTCCAAGCGTCGGGAAGATGACATCTCGGCAGTGTTGGGCGCCTTTTCCTGGCGCGTGGTTGGCGGGCGCCTGGCCGATGTTCGCCTGGCCTTCGGTGGCATGGCCGCCATTCCCGCCAGGGCCACGGGCGCCGAAGCCGCCCTTGAGGGTAAGCCTGTGGACAGCGCCAGCCTTGGCGCAGTCAGCGAGGCCCTGGCCCAGGACTTTACGCCCATGAGCGACGTGCGCGGAAGCAGCGAATACCGTCAAGATGCCGCCGCCGCCCTGCTCGAACGACTGCTGCTGGTGATCGCATCCTCCGCCCAGGGGGCAGCCCAGAACGCGACGTCCCCGGGTGCGTCATCCGCTGATGCTCGTGACCATTCCGACACCCTCGCCACGGAGGTGATGCTTCATGCGTACGCTCACTGATCTGCCGACACCTCCGTCCGATACGACGGAGCGCCACAACGCCGATGCCACCGCTGCCCACAGTTTTTCTGGCTCGTCCGCCCGTCACGAGAGCGCCGTGAAACATGTCACTGGGCGAGCCGCTTATATCGATGATCTGGCATTGCCTTCCGACGCCCTGCACCTGGCCGTGGGCCTCTCGCCCAAGGCTCACGGGCGCATCACCGCCATGCACCTTGACGAGGTGCGGCGGGCCCCTGGCGTGGTCGATGTCATCAGCGTTGCCGACGTGCCGGGTCACACCGATATTGGTCCGGTCTTCCCTGGCGACCCGATCATGGCAGACCAGGAAGTGCTCTACGCCGGCCAGGTCATGTTCTGCGTGGCTGCCACCAGCCATCGCGCTGCCCGACAGGCCGTCACCAAGGCCCGCATCGAGATCGATGAGCTGCCAGTGTCTCTCGATCCGGTGGCTGCGGTCGACGCGGGCGATCTGGTGCGCCCCACCCATCGTCAGCAAAGCGGTGACTGGGAAGCGGCGCTGGCCGACGCCCACCATGTGGTCGAGGGCGAGCAATTTATCGGCGGCCAGGAGCACTTCTATCTAGAGGGACAGGCCTGCGTCGCACACCCCACCGAAGACGAAGGGGTGATGGTCCACACCTCCAACCAGCATCCCAGCGAAACACAGAAGCTGATCGCGGAAGTATTGAACATTCCGTTCCATGCGGTCACCGTCGAGGTGCGGCGCATGGGCGGCGGCTTTGGCGGCAAGGAGACGCAGGCGTCTCCCTGGGCATGCCTGGCGGCGCTGGTGGCGCGAAGAACCGGCAAGAGCTGCCGTATCCGCCTGCCCCGAGGCGATGACATGAAGGTCACCGGCAAGCGCCACCCCTTCCATAACCGCTATCGCCTGGGCATCGACGCCGCTGGAGTGATCAGCGGGGGGGACATCAGCGTTACCGGCGATTGCGGCTACTCCCCGGATCTGTCAGACGCCATCGTCGACCGTGCGATGTTCCACGCCGACAATGCCTACTCACTGGGACAGGCCAGAGTCACAGGGCATCGAGCCCGCACCCATACCGCGTCCAACACCGCGTTTCGCGGCTTTGGCGGCCCCCAGGGCATGATGGTCATCGAGGCCGCCATGGAAGACATCGCCCGACAGGTCGGGGAAGACCCGCTGACCGTGCGCAAGCGCAACTTCTATCGCCAGGGCCGCGAAACCACCCACTATGGCCAGACGGTAGACCAGATCGCGCTGCTGCATACACTGGTCGAACGGTTGGAGGCGGACAGCGACTACTGGGCCAGGCGCCGCGCCATTGCCGACTTCAATGCGCGAAGCCCGGTGATCCGCAAAGGACTGGCGCTGACGCCGGTCAAGTTCGGCATCTCGTTCACCGCCCAGCACCTCAATCAGGCGGGTGCCCTGCTGCACGTGTATACCGATGGCAGTGTGCTGATCAATCACGGTGGCATCGAGATGGGCCAGGGCCTGCACACCAAGATCTGTCAGGTGGTCGCCCGCGAGCTGGGTCTCGAGTTGTCCAGCGTACGTATCAGTGCCAGCCGCACCGACAAGGTCCCCAATACCTCGCCCACGGCAGCGTCCAGCGGTGCCGACCTCAATGGTCAGGCGGCGAGGGACGCAGCCGACAAGCTCAAGCAGCGCCTGTTTGACTTCGCCGCTGAGCACTACCAGCTCGACCGCCAGGAAATGCGCCTGGAGCGGGGTGAACTTATCGCGGGCATTGCCGGCAGCGAGCAGCGGATCGCCTGGGGCACGCTGATTCAGGACGCCTATCTCGGACGCGTCTCGCTGTCAGAGAAAGGCTTCTACGCGACGCCGCTGATCCACTACGATCGCCACAGTGGGCAGGGTCGGCCCTTCTACTACTTTGCCTTTGGTGCCGCCGTGGCCGAGGTATCGGTCGACACCCTGAGCGGGGAATACCAGGTCGACCGGGTCGACATCCTGCATGACGTCGGCGACTCCTTGAACCCGGCCATCGATGTCGGCCAGGTGGAAGGTGGGTTCATCCAGGGTATGGGCTGGCTGACCAGCGAAGAGCTCAAGTGGAATGACAGTGGTCAGCTGACCTCATTCGGCCCTGCTACCTACAAGATTCCCGCCTATGGCGACCTGCCCGCCACCTTCAAGGTACAGCTGATGGAGGGGCATCCCAATTCCATGGCCAGTATCTACCGCTCCAAGGCGGTGGGTGAACCTCCCTTCATGCTTGGCATGTCGGTGTGGTGTGCCCTGCGCGACGCCCTGGCGAGCCTGACCGACTACCGCCATGCGGTGCGCCTGGACACCCCGGCCACACCGGAGCGGGTCATGCAGGCCGCGCGCAAGGCACGTCACATCGCCGCTAGCACAGCCCTGCGAACAGCCCAGGCAAGTCCAGGCGCCCCGTCAGGAGACACATCACCATGACCGCCCACGCCGGACCGGACAAGGAGCCCTGGTACCACGCCCTGGCAAGGCTCAAGGCGGCTGGCCAGCCCTTCGTTCTGGCCACCCAGGTCACCAGCCTTGGCTCCACACCGCGGGAGCCGGGCGCCAAGATGGTGATCACCCCGGACAGCCTGCATGACACCCTGGGCGGCGGCACCTTCGAGTGGCAACTGATCGCCAGCGCCCGCGAGCGGCTGGCTCAGGGTCAGGCAGGCATGAGCCTGGAAGCCTTTCCCCTGGGCGGACGCAGCGGCCAGTGCTGCGGCGGTTTCGTCAATGTGCTGCTGGAGACCGACCTTGGCAGCATGACCCGTCTAGCGCTGTTCGGCGCGGGACACGTGGGCCGTGCCATCGCCGAACTGGCGGCGCCGCTTGAATGGCGCATCGACTGGTTCGACAGTCGCGACGCGGCCTTCGAAGGTACCGGTGCCCATGCTTGCGTTCATCAACACCGCTTGAACGACCCGAGCGAGGCTGTCGCGGGCCTGGCGCCACACAGCCATGCCCTGGTGCTGACCCACGACCACGGCGAGGACTACGCCCTGATCGCGGCACTGTTGGAAAGAGACGACCTGGCGTCAATCGGGCTGATCGGTTCACGCAGCAAGTGGGCCAGTTTTCGCGGTCGACTCGAGCGTGCCGGCGTGGCGGCGTCACGCATCGACCGCGTGCGCTGCCCCATCGGTGACTCCGGCGGCAACAAGACGCCTCACGCCGTGGCGCTGGCCGCCTTGGCAGAACTGCTGCCGTTGGCCCACCCTCGACGTGACACAACGAAACGTGACGACACCTCAAGAGGTGTCGACAGCGCGACGCTGAGACGCCTGATGCCCTGATGCCACCAACGCCCTTTCAGGCGTGTAACGTCCCCAGGGATGGGGCCCACCGCTGATCCTTCCGGCCGCGCCGGCGACGACACTGACAAGAGAGTTTTCCGATGGATGCCCCTGACTCCTCACTCGGCCATGCCGCCGAGTCCATCCGCCCTGCCCGGCAGCCAGACGTTGCGGCACAGCCATCTGCCCATCACGTCATTCGCGCGCGGCTGCTGAGCTTCAACACCGACCCAGGCGATGACGACACACCCGCCGAAGGCAGCGTCAGCTACATCGAAGATGGCGCACTATGGTGGTCCGGCGGCGTCATCCAAGCCGTCGGAGAGTACGCCGACATCGCCCCGCGCCTGCCGGCCGACACCACCCTCATTGATCATCGCGACAAGCTGGTGATGCCTGGCTTCATCGATAGCCACGTGCACTATGTCCAGCTCGAGATCATGGCCTCCTACGGGCGACAGCTGCTGGACTGGCTCAATGAGTACACCTTTCCCGAAGAGTGTCGCTTCGCCAAGCGCGAGCATGCCGAGCATATCGCCGACGTCTTTCTGGATGAGCTGATGCGGGTCGGCACCACCACCGCCCAGGTGTTCTGTTCGAGTCACCCAGGCTCTGTCGACGCCTTCTTCAGCGCCGCTAGGCGCCGGGATCTCTGCATGCTGGCGGGCAAGGTGCTGATGGACCGCCACGCTCCGGACGCGCTGACCGATGACACCCTGGGCGGTATCCGCGACAGCGAACGGCTGATCAGCGACTGGCACGGCACAGCACGACTTGGCTACAGCGTCACTCCGCGTTTTGCGCCAACCTCCACGCGGGCCCAACTGGATGCCGCCGGTGGCCTGCTGCGCAACGACCCGAGCCTCTGGCTGCAGACCCATCTGGCCGAGAATCTCGGCGAGCTGGACTGGGTCGCCGAGCTGTTCCCCGGAAGCCGAGACTATCTACATGTCTACGAAGCTTCTGACCTGGTTGGCCCTCGCAGCACCTTTGCCCACGGTATTCACCTGGACGATGGCATGCGCCAGCGGCTGGCTGACCGTGGTGCCAATATCGCCTTCTGCCCCAGTTCAAACCTGTTTCTCGGCAGCGGTCTGTTCGACCGTGCCGGCGCCAGGCAACAGCGCCTCAAGCTGACCCTGGCCAGCGATATCGGCGCCGGCACCGACCTGTCGGGCCTCGCCACCCTCAAGGCGGCCTATCAGGTAGGCCAGCTGCGTGGCACGCCACTGACCGCCTGGGCTGGCTTCCATGACCTGACGCTGGGTAATGCGGTGTCGCTGTCGCTGGATGACCGCATCGGCAGCCTGACGGCAGGCAAGGACGCGGACTTCGTGGTCATCGACCCGATGGCCTCACCGCTGATGGCAAGGCGCATGGGCCGCACGCGAAGCCTTTCCGAAGAGCTGTTCACGCTGATGATGATGGGTGACGATCGCGCCATCTATGAGACCTGGGCGGGAGGACGCCTGCAGCATCGCCGCCAGGGGTGACACCAGCAGCGGCCCCAAGGGGCTGCCAGAGGGCGTCAAGGATGACGTCAAGGCGGACGTCGGGGGTGACCTCGAGGGTGATGCAAAAGGATCAACTTCCGCTCCCGGCCCAGGCAGCCCGCTGTCGGCCACCGGGCATGGCTTAGAAAATCGTTGGCAAGTGAGGTAAAATCCCGCCCCTCCGATTTTCCCCCATCCTGCCCCGGATTTACGCTCCGGTTCGCACGAGGCCCCCATGACGACCGATAGCACGACTTCGACCACCAGGATCACCACTTCTACCACCGCTACCACCACTGACGCTTCGGATTACCAGGCCGACAGCGGCAAACTGGTGGTGTGTGCCCTGTACAAGTTTGTCACTCTGGAAGACTTCGAAGCGCTGCGCGAGCCGCTTCTTCAGGTCATGCTCGATCATCAGGTTCGCGGCACCTTGCTGCTGGCCCGCGAAGGTATCAATGGCACCGTGGCTGGCCCGCGTCAGAGTATTGATGCCCTGCTGACGTGGTTGCGCAGCGATGCGCGGTTGGCGCAGCTCGACGTCAAGGAGTCACTGACCGAGCGAGCTCCGTTCATGCGCACCAAGGTCAAGCTCAAGCGCGAAATCGTCACCATGGGGGTCGAGGGTATCGACCCACGCCACACCGTCGGCACCTACGTCGAACCGAAGGATTGGAACGCGCTGATCGAAGACCCGGACGTGCTGGTCATCGACACCCGCAATGATTACGAGATTGAGGTAGGCACCTTCAAGGGCGCCATCAACCCTTCCACTGAGGCCTTCCGGGACTTTCCGGACTATGTCAGAAATACGCTGGACCCTTCACGCCACAAGAAGGTCGCCATGTTCTGCACCGGCGGCATCCGCTGTGAAAAGTCCACCGCTTATCTCAAGGAGCAGGGTTTCGAAGACGTCTACCACCTCAAGGGCGGCATTCTGAAGTACCTGGAAGACGTGCCCAAGGAGCAGACCCTGTGGCAGGGTGAGTGTTTCGTATTCGATGACCGCGTCACCGTCGACCATGACCTCAAGCCAGGGCGCTACGATCAGTGCCACGCCTGCCGCATGCCGATCACTGAAGATGACAAGCAGAGTGGACACTACCAGCAGGGGGTCTGTTGCCCGCGCTGCTATGACAAGCTCAGTGACGAGCAAAAGGCGCGCTTTGCTGAGCGGGAACGCCAGATGCAGCTGGCGCGGGAGCGCGGTGAGTCACACCTAGGGGCCGACGCCATCGCCCGAATGGCGGAGCGTCGTGAGGCCAAGCAGCGTGCCCGCGAAGCGGCCCGACAGGCCAACAGCAAACAGCGCTAAGCCGCTCGGACAGGACCGTCTCATGGCTGGGTCGGCAAGCGACCCAGTCCTCTCCTTTCCCCTCCACACCTCGATACGTCGGCCATATCGCTACGTGATCAGCTAGGCGTCCGGTCTACCGGGCGCCTTTTTCATGAGCGCTCGACAGCACCGTCTGCAGCCGTTTCCGTATCGCTTGCTCCCCAAGCCTGCGTCATTTCAATGGCGTGGCTTATCGCCAGCGACGCTGGTCCGCAACGTCGCAACTCTCTTCACACTACCGACAAACAGCCAGTCAATCTCGACAGATGCGTGCCCTAGCAGCCATTCGGGACGATCGTTGCCCCAGTGGCGGTGGTCTTCACGTTAGAAATAACAGGCGTGGGCGGGCGCGTTCGACTCGACACTCTGCTCGCCCCGTTGGGCTCGTGCGCCGCCGTCGGTTCGCGCCCATGTTCTTTCCCAGCGCGACCGCCGGACCAGCGGCTGCACTGCGGGACACAACGACGGTTACCCGTGACGCAGTAACGAGACGAGAACATGCCAACAACCCGATACGCCTCCCCGTCGCTGCTGGTTGGCGCCCTTGTGCTGACGCTGACGACCTGGGCCAATGCCGCTTCATCCGCCGACGCCCAGGCCGCCACCGAGTCATCCAGCGCTGGCACCACCGCAGACGACTACCGCAAGTACTTCAGTCCGCTACCCGCCCTTCCGCCGATCCCTTCGAACAACAGCCTCACCGCGGAGAAGATTGCGCTGGGCAAGATGCTGTTCTTCGAACCCAGGCTGTCACAGAGCAGCAACATCAGCTGCGCCTCCTGCCACAATCCGGCGCTGGCCTGGACCGACCGTTTGCCCACGGCGGTGGGCCATGATGGACAGGTCGGCAACCGAAACTCCCCGACGGTGCTCAATACCGGTTTCCTGACCGCGCAGTTCTGGGATGGCCGCGAACCCGACCTGGAGAGCCAGGCCCTGGGTCCCATCCAGAACAGCGTCGAGATGGCCCATGATCTGGATGGCGCACTGGCGCGACTGTCATCCCTGCCGGGATACATGGCACCATTCCGCAACGCTTTCCCTGACAGCGACGAGCCGCTTTCGGCCGATCATCTCGCTGCGGCCATCGCCAGCTTCGAACGTACCCTGAACACCCCCAACGCGCCGCTCGACCGCTACCTCATGGGAGATGATCAGGCACTGACGGACGAGCAACAGGCAGGCATGATGGCCTTTGTGGACCAAGGCTGCATCGCCTGCCACCGAGGACCCAATTTCAGCGACAGCGGATTTCATCCGATTCAGGTGCCTGGCTCCGATGACCCAGGGCGCTTTGCCGTCACCTCGGATCAGGCGGACCGCCAGGCCTTCCGAACGGCGTCACTACGTAACGTGGCCTTGACCTACCCCTACTTCCACGACGGCTCCGCTGCCACCCTTGAGGAGGCCGTCTCGGTCATGGGGCGCGAGATGTTGGGTAAGGAACTCGACGATGCCACCATCACCCAATTGGTGGCCTTCCTTGGGTCGCTGACCGGCGATCAGCCAACGGTCACAGTACCGGCGCTGCCCTGAGGATCGTCAGCCACCGTCAGCCCACACCCCCGCCGGATTGGCGGGAGTGTGGTGTCGTACTACAGGTTCAGCAGTCGCTGGCGCAGTTCTTCCCGGCGAGCATCGTCCATAAAGGCTGCCTCGATGGCGTTGCTGGCCAACCAGGTCAGTGTCTCGTCGGACCAGCCGAAGGCCTTCTGGCAAGCGGCGAAGTTCTCGCGCATGCCGCCGCCAAAATAGGCGGGATCATCAGAGTTGATCGTCACCACCAGGCCAGCATCGATCAGCGCCGGTAGACTGTGGTGCTCAAGCTGCTCGACCACCTTCAGGCGCACGTTGGACAGCGGGCACACGGTCAACACTGTCCCTTCATCTGCCAGCCGCTCCACCAGCTCGATGTCCTCGATGGCGCGAACGCCGTGATCGATACGACACACCTGCAACTCGTCCAGGGCTTCGCGAATATAGCTGGGCGGGCCTTCCTCACCGGCATGCGCAACGCGCTCGAGGCCCAGCTCCCTCGCCCTGGCGAACACTTCACGGAACTTGCTCGGCGGATTGCCCTGCTCGGCGCTATCCAGGCCGACGGCACTGAAGTGTTGAAGATATGGCTGAGCGTCCTCCAGCAGCTGCATCGCATCTTCTGCGGGCTGATCTCTCAGAAAGGCCAGGATCATGGCGCTGGACAGGTCCAGCTCGGTGCGGGCCCTGGCGCAGGCTGCCGTCAGCCCCGTCATCACCTGATCAAGGGTGACCCCACGGGAGCGGTGTGCCTGGGGATCCACGTGCAGTTCCACATGCACGACTCCCTCGGCGGCAGCGCGACGAAAGTAATCCATCGCCAGGTCTTCGAAGTCCTGAGCGCTGACCAGTACGCTCATGCCCTGGTAGTAGAGGTCGAGAAAGGACTGCAAATCGCTGAAGTCGTAGGCCTTGCGGGCGGCCTCGATCGACGCATAAGGCAGCGTCACGCCATTGCGCTCGGCCAGCGCAAACATCAGCTCAGGCTCGAGGGTGCCTTCGATATGCAAATGCAGCTCCGCCTTGGGCAGGCGGGTAAGAAAGTCGTCGTTCATGAGGTCGTGGCCCTGTTCTATAGCACGGTGTGGCGCGGACACGGAGTGGCGCCGGTCACATGAGGTCCATGGTGCCGGATTGGCGAGTCTTGCGCCATGCTGTTGCTGCCTCCAGAGGGATCACCCGGCCGACAGCCTGCATGCCCGGCGCAGGGTCGCGAGGGTCGTGGTGGTGCACCAGCATCAGGACGGTGCGCTGGCTAAGCCAGGGCTCGATTCCACGCGCCACCCTCGAGGCGGTGGCAGCATCCAGCGCCGCGAAGGGTTCGTCCAGGATCACCAGTCCCGGGTCGGTCAACCACAGCCGGGCCAGGCCCAGTCGCCGAGCCTGTCCTCCAGACACCTGGCGCCCGCCCTCGCCCACCCGAGTGTCCAGTTGGCGCGGCAAGGTTTCCGCCCAATCGGCAAGATCGACCGCCTCCAGCGCCTGCCATAGTGCCTCATCGGAGGCATCAGGCCGACCGATGCGCAGGTTTTCCGCAAGGCTGGTATCGAACAGCTCGACCCGCTGCGTCAAGCAGCCGACACGCTGGGCCAGCGCCTTGCGTGGCCACTGGGCGAGGTCGATGCCGTCCAGGGTCAGCCGGCCACGATACCCCGTCAGCTCACCCGCCAGCAGCGCCAGCAGCGTCGACTTGCCCGCCCCGGAGGCACCGCACAGCGCCACCCTCTCGCCAGGGTCGACACGGCCGCTGACAGGTGCGAGCGCATCATCCAGCGCGGCTGGATAGCGAAACGCCAAGGCGTCGAACGCCACGCCAGCGGGCCCACCACTGCCCGACGTGGCATGATCCGCCGCCGTCTGACGGGCATCGGTGTCTGCCTCCGCCGGGGGTGTCGCGGTCGACTCGATCTGATTCAGGCGCTCAGCCGCCACCAGACTCGCCCCGGCGTGGCTGAATGCCGCCGGCAGGCTTGCCAGCCCTTCTGCCAAGGCCAGCGCTGCCAACGGCAACATGACCAGTACCGGCGCTGACATCTGTCCGCCCTGAAACGCCAGCAAGCCACTGACGAGCAGCCACCACCAGGCCGCTCCCATCACCATGACGGATACGGCATTGCCCCAGGCGGTGACCACACTCAGCCGCCACTGTGCCTTCAACACGTCATCTTCCAGGGTTTCCAACTGCTGACGGCGACGATCCAGCGCCCGATAGGCTTCGAGTTCGCACATTCCCGTCACGCTCTCAATCATGGCCCCGCGCAGACGCTCCAGCGCCACCATACGCTGGCGGCAGGCCTGCATACCGGCACGCGCTTGCCCCAGCGTCAGCCAGCACCATCCCAGCAGCAGCAGCGCCGACAGCGCCAGCGCTGCCTCAGGCAGCCATATGGCCACCAGACCGACTACCGCCAAGCACAGCATCAGCGCCATCCCCGCTGGTGCGAGAAGACGCAGATACAAGGCGTCCAGGGTATCGATATCGGCGGTCAGACGGTTCAGCCAGTCACTCGCCCGCGCCGTGGCGAGACGCCTGCCATCCATGGCCACCAGGCCAGCAAAACAGCGCGCGCGCAGCTTGGCCAGCAGGCGCAAAATAGTGTCATGGTTGTAAAGTCGCTCGACGTAGCGCGACACCGTGCGGCTGACCGCGAACAGGCGAATCCCTGCTCCCGGGGTGTACACATCCAGCGCGGCCGCGACACCCGCGGCGAGGGCAACTCCGGTAAGGGCACTGGCGGTGATGAACCAGCCCGACACCGCCAGCAGACCCAACGCCGACAGCGCGGTCAGCACCATCAACGCCAGGCCGACCAGCAGCCGACCGCGCAGTTCGTCGTGCAAGGCCAGCCAGCCCTTCAACGTATGCCAATGGGCCAGCATAGACGGCGGTTGCGAGCTCATGGTTCACTACCCTCCTTGGCCATTTCAGCAACAGGGGACGCCGCAACGATGCAACCATCCGCCAGCTGCAGATGGCGTCCTCCCAGGGCTAGCAGCTGCGGATGATGGCTCGCCACCAGCAAGGTACGGCCTCCTGCTGCCAGGCGCCGGAAGCCCTGGATCAAGATGGCCTCGGTATCCCTGTCGAGACTTGCCGTGGGCTCATCCAGCAACACCAGGCGAGCATCGCTCAAAAATACCCGTGCCAGGGCCAGACGCTGGGCCTGACCGCCCGACAAACCGACTCCATGCTCGCCGATGGGCGTGGCGAGTCCCTGCTCCAGGGTGTTCATCAAGGTGGCCAGGCCGGCATCGCCCAGGGCGGACCACAACGCCTCGTCATCCGCTTCGGGAGCGGTCACCCGCAGGTTGTCGGCGATACTGCCATGCAATAGCCAAGGACGCTGGTCCATCCAGGCAAGGGACAAGTCGCTGCGCACATGGCGAGTCCCGTCACCAGGTCCTGCAAAGCCGGCCACCAGCGCCAGCAGGCTCGATTTGCCGGAACCAGAAGGACCACTGACCACCACCGTCTCACCCTCATGCAGGTCCAGGTCGAGGGGACCTACCGCGCGGCCGCGTCCCGGATGGTCAAGACAGGCGCCGCGCAGGCTCACCAGGACACCCGGCTCGGTGACTTGACCCGATGCCTCCATGACATCCCTGCCCGACGCTCGCTGGGAGCGGCGACGGCCCGGCGGCGCAGGCTCATCAAGCAAGGCGGTCAGGCCCTGGGCTGCGGCCAAGGCTGAGGCTCGATCATGATAGAACTGGGACAGCGTACGCAGCGGCTGAAAGAAGTCCGGCGCGAGCAGCAGGATGGTCAAGCCACTGACCAAGGTCAGCTGGTCGGCAATCGCCAACGGCAGATCACCCAGCAGACCGAAGCCAATGTAGATCGCCAAGGCCGCAATGGCCACGGAGGAAAAGAACTCGAGCACGGCGGATGACAGAAACGCCAGGCGCAGCGGGCGCAGGCTCCGCCGACGATAGTCGTCAGCCACCTGGGCAACGTCGTCCGTGGCACGCTGACCAGCCCCGAACAGACGCAAGGTCTGAATGCCGCGCACGCGATCGATGAAATGCCCCGAGAGTCGACTGACCGCCTCGAACTGATCACGGTTGAGTGCCTCTGCGCCCATGCCCACCAGCGCCATGAACAGCGGGATCAGCGGCGCTGTCACCGCCAGCAGCAACGCGGCCAGCCAGTTGGTCCAGGCCACGACCACCAGGATCACCAGCGGCACTACCAGCACCACGCGGCTCTGAACCCAGAAGCGCGCCACGTAGCCGTCCAGCGCATCGACCTGTTCGACCCATTGATGGGCCAGGCCTGCACTATGGTGGTTGGCCACCCGCAGGGGGCCAAGCACGGCCAGATGATCCAGCAACTCGCGGCGCACTGCGCGACGCAGGCGCTGGCTTGCGGCTTGGGCCAGCAGATCCTGGGCGATGCCGCTGAGCGCTCGCAACAGCACCAACACGGGCAACCCCAATAGCCATGGCCACAGTCTGTCCATGGAGGCGTTACCCTGAATGGCCATGGCCAACACCTGCGCCAGCACCAGCCACTGCGCGATACCGATCAGCCCTGACAGGATGCCACAGGCCGCAGCTCCTCCAAGCCAGGCCCGGTGCTGGCCGACATGAGCTGCCAGCCAGCGCCGCGCCCGCGTGCCAGGGCGGTGTGCGGACTCAGTGATAGCCCGCCCCCCGAACCTTGCCGCGGAAGACCCAGTAGGACCAGGCGGTGTAGCCCAGCACCACAGGAATGACGAACAGCACCCCAAGCAGCAGGAACAGCTGGCTTTCAGGGGCTGACGCGGCTTCCCACAGGGTGATGTCGGGGGGAATCAGATACGGCCACTTGCTGGCGACCAGACCGAGATAGGTAAACAGGAACAGTCCCATGGTCGCCACGAACGGCTGCCCCTCACGGCGCTTGGCCACGGAGCGCCAGATCAGGCCGGCACACACCAAAGCGAGGAAGGGGAAGACCCAGAACAGGGTCAGATGATCGAACCAGCGCTCGCGCACAAAGTCATCGACGAACGGCGTCCAGATGCTGATGATGGCGAAGCCGACGAGCACCAGCAGCAGCAGCTTGGGGGTAATCCGATAGGCCCATTCCTGAACGTGACCCTCGGACTTGAGAATCGTCCAGGTTGCGCCCAGCAAGGCGTACCCTGCCATCAGCGCCAAACCAGTGATCACGGTGAACGGCGTCAGCCAGTCGAAGGGACCTCCCACGTAGACGTTATTGGCCACTTCGAAACCTTCGATATAGGCCCCCACCACGACGCCCTGGCAGAACGTGGCCACCATCGATCCCCAGCAGAACGCCCGATTCCACCAATGACGGTTGCGCCGCGACTTGAAGCGAAACTCGAAGGCAATCCCCCGGAAGATCAAGCCTGCGAGCATCAGGAACACCCCCAGGTACAGGGCCGGCAGCAGAATGGTATAGACCAGCGGAAAGGCTGCCAGCAGCCCGGCCCCACCCAGCACCAGCCAGGTCTCGTTGCCGTCCCAGATGGGCGCCACCGAGTTCATCATCACATCGCGAGCGTGTTCGTCCGGGGCAAACGGATACAGAATGCCCACCCCCAGATCGAAGCCGTCCATCAGGATGTACATCATCACACCGAACCCGATGATCAGGGCCCAGATGGCAGAGAGGTTGATCAATTCCATGTCATCAGCTCCCGAACTGGCGGCCGGCATCGGCCTCAAGGGTGGCGTGGGCGGCGGACAGCGGGCGCTTGGCCGTTTCGACCTCGTCATCATGGGGCTCTTCCGCCAGCATTCCCTGACGCACCACTCGGGTCAGGTAGTAGCCGCCGGTCAAGAACACCACCGCGTACACCAGCACATAGCCAATCAGGGTCGCGAGCACCATCCAGCCGCTAAGCGATGGCGTCACCGCTTCGGCCTGGGTCATCATGCCGTAGACCAACCATGGCGCGCGCCCGGCCTCTGTCACAAACCAACCGCCAAGCACCGCGATAAAGGGAGCCACGCTCATCAGGCGCAGCGTCTGCAGGAACGGACGGCTGCGGTAGAGCCGGCCACCACGACGCAGCCACAGCCCGACGAAGGCGACCGCAATCATCAGCATGCCCATCGCCACCATGGCGCGGAAGGACCAGAACACGAACCATACCGGCGGCTGTTCTTCCTTGGGTACCGCCTTGAGCCCCGGCACCTCGCCGTCGAGATCGTGGGTCAGGATGAGACTGGCCAGCCGTGGAATACCGATCTCGAAGTGGTTTTCCTGAGCCTCCTTGTCCGGCCAGGCGAACAGCAGCAGAGGCACGCCGGACTGGGTCTCCCAGTTGGCCTCCATGGCCGCCACCTTGGTGGGCTGATGTTCCAGGGTATTGAGGCCATGGGCATCGCCGACGACGGCTTGCACCGGCGCCAGTACCAGCAGCAACCACATGCACATGGACAGTGCCTTGCGATTGGCCTCTACATCGCGGCCAATCAGCAGATACCAGGCGCTGACACCAGCCACCACGAAGCCGCCCGTGAGGAAGGAGGCCAGGGCCATATGGGTAAAGCGATACGGGAAGGAAGCGGTGAACATCGCCTCGGCCCAACTGGTCACATGAAAGCGGCCATCCACCAGTTCCACCCCGGCGGGGGTCTGCATCCAACTGTTGGTCGAGAGAATCCAGAACGCTGAGATGAAGGTGCCTACCGCGACCATGATGGCGGCAAACAAGTGAACGCCTTCAGGCACCTTGCCTCGGCCGAACAGCAGCACGCCTAGGAAGCCTGCCTCGAGGAAAAACGCCGTGACCACCTCATAGCTCAGCATGGGCCCCAGGAAGTTGGAGGTGGCCTGGCTGAAATTGCTCCAGTTGGTGCCGAACTGGAATGCCATGACGATACCGGACACCACCCCCATGCCGAATACCACGGCAAAGACCTTTACCCAGAAGGCGGCGAGCCGATCCCAGGCAGGGTTGCCTGTCTTGTAGAACAGCCCGTGCAACACCGCGACATAGGAGGCAAGGCCAATGGTGAACACGGGGAAGATGGCGTGGAAGGAAACAACGAAAGCGAACTGTATGCGTGACAGAAGCACGGGATCCAGTTCCATGAGCGACTCCTCGAGGCAGAGATGATCGGCGCTGGTGTCCCGCCATCCACCCAACCACTGCGGACCGGACCCCAGATGAACCGAGCTGGATCAGACGCCGAGGGGCTCACCACATCCCTGGTGGCCCATCGTCGCACGCAATATGCAAAAGTTTGCACATTCGATCCAGCGCTGCACCCAGCATAGAATGCAGATCGGCCTCTGTCGCATGGCTAATTGTCGCACGCCGCAGTCGTCAATCGCCTACCAGTGCGTCAGTCAACGACGACAACGGCGCAGCCTGCCTGTTCTTCGCCTCCAGGCATCAAGCGCCCGAGGTCGTGCTCAGCACCAGCGATACCAGGTAGCCCGTATACACGGCGTAGACAGCCACCAGCACGCCCCCTTCCAAGCGGTTGATACGCCCCGCGCGCCCTTTCCAGCCGAGCGCAAATACCGCCATCATCACGGTCATGGCGGTCATGATCGACCAGTCGCGCAGCAGCACTTCACGTCCGGCCTCGATGGGCGCAATCACGGCGGCCAGGCCGACCACGCCAAGGGTGTTGAACAGGTTGGACCCGACGACATTGCCGAGCACCAGATCATGCTCCTTGCGCCGCAGGGCACTGATGGACGACGCCAGCTCCGGCAAGGACGTGCCCACCGCCACCACCGTCAGACCGATGATCACGTCGGACACGCCCAATCCCTGAGCGATGTCGACGGCGCCCCACACCAGCAAGCGCGAGCTGACAACCAGCAGCGCCAAGCCTCCAAGCGTCAGAGCGAGTCCCTTGCCCAGCGACATCGCATGGGCATCGAGTTCCTGTACCGTGTCCATCGCCAAGGCATCGGCCCTGGCCGCCGCCTCTTCACGGCGGCTCTGAATGATGCTGACGACCATGAACAGCAGCAAGCCGAGTAGCAGCAGGCTTCCTTCCAGCCGGCTGATCACCCCGCCCCACATCATCAATGCAGACACCAGGGTGGCCGCTCCCAGCACCGGCAACTCACGCCGGATCACCGAGGAGTGCACCGCCAGCGGAGACACCAGGGCCACCAGCCCCAGGATGAGACCGATATTGGCAATATTGGAGCCGTAGGCATTGCCCAGCGCCAGGCCGGGGTTCCCTTGGGCGGCAGACAGTGCTGAAACGGTCAATTCAGGGGCAGAAGTGCCAAAGCCGATCACCAGCATACCGACCAGCAAAGGTGACAGACCCAGCCGATTGGCGGTGGCTGCCGCCCCCTCGACGAACCGCTCTGCGCTCCACACCAGTACGACCAGACCGCCCACGACGGCAGAAACCGCTAGCAACATGTCAACTCCTCAGCCCATGATATCGGTCGCATCTTTGTCTATGGTGTCACCCACGTCAACGTGCCACACTATTTTAATTCGCAGGATCAGCTTGTTACGAAAGCGCTGACGTCCAGTACCCGCACAGCGCCTCGCTGCTGCCACCCACGGGAGGATATTGACGACCGTGCCTACATCCCTTCGCGGCCATATTGATCGGCTGCGCCAGACATCCGTCACCCAGCATCTTCCACCCGAGGCACACGTCAAGTCGCGCCGGCGTCTGCGCGCCTGCCACGAGTGTGACTGGGTGATGGCACTCCCCCCGCTGAGCCCCGGTGAAGAAGCCGACTGTGTACGCTGTGGCCATGATCTGGTCAAGCGCCATGCCTTCCCCGCACAGCGCAGTCTGGCGCTGGCGATCAGCGCCTTGGTGGCCATGGCGGCGGCCCTGGCCTTCCCGTTCATCGGCTTTCGTGCCAAGGGCGTCGGCAATGAGATCGAGGTCGCTCAGACGGCGACCCAGATGCTCGAGCATCATCAGCCGATCGTCGCCATGATGGTGCTGATGTCGATCATCGTGCTGCCCGCTCTCTATCTGATCACCGTCGTCTATCTTCAGCTCAGCCTGACGCTGCCTCGGCGGCTGCCCTACAGTCGCACGCTGGCACGGGGACTGTCTCACATCGCCCCATGGCTGATGGCCGACGTCTTTATCGTCGGCACCATGGTCGCGCTGATCAAGGTGGCGGGGCTTGCCGAGATCACGCTCGGAGTGTCGTTCTGGGCCTTCATCATCTACGCCGTACTGCTGTTGGCCACCACCCTGTCGCTGGATCAGGACTGGCTGTGGTTTTCGCTGACCGGAGAGCCGCTGGCGCCGGAAGGCACGCGCACCGGCGCCACTGCGGCCTCCCAGGGTCTGACGGGCTGCCACACCTGCGGTTTGATCAATCGGCTGGATCAGCACGGCCACGGTCGCTGCCGACGCTGCGGCGAGAAGCTTCACGCCAGGCGCCCACGCAGTCTGCAGACCACCTGGGCACTTCTGCTGACCGCAGCGGTGCTGTACATTCCGGCCAATGTCTACCCGATCATGTACACCACCAGCCTGGGTTCGGCGGAACCTCAGACCATCATCGGCGGGGTGATCTACCTGGTCAGTCACGGCTCCTGGCCTGTCGCCCTGGTGATCTTCGTGGCCAGCGTGATCGTTCCCATCGGCAAGCTACTGGCGCTGGTGTGGCTGTGCCTGGTCGCGCCTAGGGCACCTAATATGCGTTCCGTGGTTCGCGCTCGGCTGTATCGTCTGACGGAACTGATCGGACGCTGGTCGATGGTTGACGTGTTCGTGGTGTCGATCCTGGTCGCACTGATCAGGGCAGGCGCCTTGATGTCAGTGGACCCGGGCCCGGCGTCGCTGGCCTTCGGCGGCGTCGTGATCGTGACGATGCTGGCCGCAATGAGCTTTGATCCACGTCTGCTATGGGATGGTGACAGCAAGACGCATGCCCCCTATACACCGACCAGCCACCATCCCACCGACGCCATCCACCATCCCGCCGAGGATGGTGAAGACACGCCCCCATCGATGACACGCCATACGCAGGACGAACAAGGAAGCACATCATGAGTGACGCCGATTCGCGCCACCCGGAAGATCATCAAGTGCCGCCGGACCAGGACATGCACCGTGCCGCACCGACCCAGCAGAAACGCCTGTCGCCGGTATGGATAGTGCCCTTCGTGGCACTGCTGATCGGCGGCTGGCTGGTCTATGACAACTATGCCAGCCGTGGCCCTCAGATTTCGCTGCATCTGCCCACGGCCGACGGCATTGAAGCCGGCAAGACGCTGATCAAGACCCGTAACGTCGAGGTCGGCAAGGTGACATCCGTCTCCCTCAGCGAAGACCTGTCCGGCGTCGAGATCACCGCCCAGATGGAGCCCCAGGCCGAGCAGATGCTGGTCGAGGACACCCATTTCTGGGTGGTCAAGCCGCGTATCGGCCGCGAGGGCATCAGCGGTCTTGGGACGGTACTGTCCGGCGCCTATATTCAGCTGGAGCCGGGCCGCAGCGAGGTCGATGCCCGGGACTTCGACGTCAGCGATGAACCTCCGGTCGCGCCACCAGGCGCCGAGGGGCTGCGCCTGAACCTGGTCAGCCAGGTCGGCAACTCACTTAGCGTGGGCGACGCCGTCACCTTTCAAGGCTTCAGCGTAGGTCGCGTGGAGAAGGCCGAATTCGATGTCTCGACCCAGAGCATGCATCACCGCATCTTCATCGAAAGCCCCTACGACACCCTGGTCACCGAGAACACACGCTTCTGGGGCACCAGCGGCATCGACGTAAGCCTGGGTTCCGAAGGCTTCCAGGTGAAAGTCGAATCCCTTGAGGCCCTGCTCGGCGGCGGCGTGACCTTCGGTGTTCCGGATGACATTCCTGCCGGCCCCGAGGCCGAGGAAGACGCCACCTTCGAGCTGTATGCCGACGAGGAAGCGGCGCGTCAGGGTACCTTCAACCGCTACCTGGAGTTCGTGCTGCTCAACGAGGACACCGTCCGCGGTCTGTCCCGTGGCGCCCCGGTCGAATTTCGTGGCGTGCGCATCGGCACCGTGGCCGCGGTGCCCTGGAACTTTACCGCCAAGCAGCCTCCCGGGCGTGAGCGCCTGGCCATTCCGGTGCTGATCCGAATTGAGCCACAGCGCCTTGGCATCGGTGCCAATGACCTTGACCTGGAGGAATGGCGCGAGCGCTTCAACCGTCTGTTCGAGCGCGGCATGCGCGCCACCCTGAAGAGCGGCAGCCTGCTGACCGGCGCCCTGTTCGTGGACCTCAAGATCGACGAAGAGCTACGTGGCCAGTACGTGGCGGAGAGCTTTGCCGACCGCCCCGTCTTCCCCACCGCCTCGGCGGGCCTGGCGCAGATTCAGGCGCAGGTCACGGCGCTGCTCGACAAGCTCAATCGTCTCGAGATCGAGCCGATCCTGTCCGGACTGGACCGCAACCTGCAAGTGTCGGAAGCCATGCTGACCCAGGCCCGCACGCTGGTGCAGAGCATGAATAGCCTGCTGGACAACCCGGAGACCCAGGGTCTGCCGGGCAACATCAACCAGACCCTGGACGAGCTGCGCCAGACCTTGAGCGGCCTGTCACCGGAGTCCAGTGCCTACCAGGACCTGACCCGCACGCTGAACGAAGTCGAGCGCCTGGTTCGCGACCTGCAGCCAGCGGCGCGCAAGATCAGCGATGACCCAAGGGCCCTGCTGTTCGACAGTATCCAGACGGAAGACCCGATTCCGCGGGCACCGCGCTGACTCAGGCGGCCCGGGCCATGCCGGCCCGGGCCAGCGAATGTGATGACATCACTGACCTCAACGGAAAGGAGTTCTCCATGAGGCCAATCAGACACCTCTGTGTTCCCCTGCTGGCACTTTGGCTGGGTGGCTGCGCCACCGCCGAGACACCGGTCACCCAGTACGTGCTGCCCGCCGATGCAGGCAGCCAGGACGCGCGAATCCCCTCCTCCAGCGACACTCCACTGGTGGTGGCTCCTCCGCGCCTGGCCAATTATCTTGAGGCCGAGGGCGTCGTCCTGCAGGTCGACGATATCTCCCTCAATCAGGCCAAGAGTCACCAATGGGCCGCCCCCCTAGTGCAACAGCTGGAGCGCGGTTTGCGTGACCGTCTTGCCGACCGGCTGACGGGACGCCGAGTGCTGTTGTCGAGCGGACCGGCAGAGGGCGCCATGACCCTGGAGCTCAGTATCGACCGCTTCCAGGGGCACTACGATGGCTACGCGGTGACCTCCGGGCAGTGGCTGCTGCGCGATGCCCGACGCCAGGTCATCGACAGCGACAGCTTTGAAGCTAGAGAGCCGCTGGACAGCGACGGATATGCCGCTCTGGTGCGCGCCCTTGGCCGCACCTGGGACGGCGTTGCCGACACCATCGCCGCTCGGGTTCGCCAGGCATCCTGACGGTCAGCGCCTGATACCCGCCCCCTGCATCACCACCGACGACCGCTGGAAGGGCGGTTGCCGGTGCGCTGGCGCAACAAATCTGGCATCATGCCGGCAACGGTGACGGGGGGTCCCCCGCCGAATTTATCCCACGCCTTGTCCGGGACCGGCGCCAGCCGTCAGTTGGCGTCCTGCGAGTGCGTGCGTGTTGGAGTTTGCATGAGTTTTTCCGATCTCGGCCTGCGTGCCGAATTGCTCCGTGCCGTCGAGGCACAGGGCTATGACACCCCGACGCCCATTCAGCGCCAAGCGATCCCCGCGGTGCTGAAGGGCGGCGACCTGCTGGCCAGTGCCCAGACCGGCACCGGCAAGACAGCAGGCTTCACCCTGCCCATGCTCCAGCGCCTGGCCGAAGGCCCCCGCCCCGCCAAGCGCCAGATACGGGCCCTGGTGCTGACACCAACACGGGAACTGGCCGCTCAGGTCGGGGAAAGCGTCCGCGATTACGGCAAGCACCTGTCACTGACCCATCACGTCATCTTCGGCGGTGTCGGCCAGCAGCCGCAGATCGACGCCATTCGCCCGGGCCTGGACGTGCTGGTGGCGACACCGGGTCGCCTGCTCGATCTGCATCAGCAGGGCCACGTCAACCTGTCCCAGGTGGAAATCCTGGTGCTCGATGAAGCCGACCGCATGCTCGACATGGGCTTCATCCACGACATTCGCCGCGTGCTCAAGCTGCTGCCGGAGAAGCGCCAGAACCTGCTGTTCTCGGCCACCTTCTCCAGCGAGATCCAGGCGCTGGCGGACAAGCTGCTGGACCGCCCCGAGATGATCGAGGTCGCCCGCCGCAATACCACCGCCGAGACAGTGGATCAGGCGGTCTACCGGGTGGATCGTGAGCGCAAGCGCGAGCTGCTTGCCCATTTGATCGAGAGCCATCGCTGGTACCAGGTACTGGTGTTCACCCGCACCAAGCACGGCGCCAACCGCCTGGCAGAGCATCTGGACAAGCGCAACATCACCGCCATGGCGATCCACGGCAACAAGAGCCAGTCAGCCCGAACCCGCGCCCTGGGCGCCTTCAAGTCGGGTGATCTGCAAGTGCTCGTGGCCACCGACATAGCAGCGCGTGGGCTGGATATCGATGAACTGCCCCACGTCGTCAACTTCGAGCTGCCCAATGTGGCCGAAGACTACGTCCACCGGATTGGCCGCACCGGCCGTGCCGGCAACGAAGGCCAGGCGGTATCGTTGGTGTGCGTCGACGAGCATGGCCTGCTGAAGAATATCGAGCGGCTGATCAAGCGTGACCTCGAGAAGCGCATCGAGCCCGGCTTCGAACCGGACCCCAACGCCAAGCCGGAACCCATCGAAAACGGGCGCAATCGCCGTGGCGGCGGTCAGCGCCGAGGTGGCAACACCAGCAGAAACAGCGGTGGCGGTAACAGCGGTAATGGCGGCGGCAACCAGCGCAACGGCGGCCAGCGTAGCGACAATGGTAACAGCCACAACCGCAATGCCAGCGACCAGCCCGCTCGCCGCAGGCGCCGCCGCGGTGGACAAGGCAACCGCCAAGGCCAGGCCTAGGCGGCGCGACTGAACGCACGCCACTGAACCTACGTCACAGAACCTATGCCACTGAAACGGAGGGGCGCTCAAGCGCCTCTCCCACCTGAGCAGGAACGCGACATGGCTACCCCAGAACTGATCAAGGAATATCGGCGCTTCCGGGCCTTCCAGAAGCAGGCACAGCTCGACAGCGAACACCGTGGCGCTCAGGCCAAGATAGATGAGGCCAGGGTCAGCGCCAATCGTATGACCGAGGCCTATCGCAGCATGGCCGACAAGGCCGCCGAGCAAGGTGCCTGCTACCGCACCCTGTACCTGCGCAACCACGACGGTGTCGCCCTTGCCTGCGAAGGCTGGCTGTTCGTCCGGCGTGTGCTGTCCGAGGGTGGGGCGACCCGCGTGCGCGCCAGCCTGCTGGAGACCTTCCGCCTCGAGAATGGTCAACAGGCCCCCGGAGAGACCCCGGTCGAAAAGGTCACGCTGGAAATCTACGACCAGCTGCTGGTCGACAAGGGCATGGCCACGGCAGTGCGTATCGACGGCATCGACGGTGATCGCCACAGCCAGTTTCTGACCTTCAATGACCAGGTGCGTGGCGACCTTCGCCGCTTCCTGAAGTAATCCAAAGGCCGCCAGTGAGGGGTTGCCGCCCCTCGCTGGCGGGCTCTCCTGCACGTCGGCCATCTTTCAGGAGTTCTCATGAAGGCCTCGTCGCTGCCCTGGCGCTTTCTTCTGCTGATGGTTCTGGTCGGCCTCAACCTCAGGCCCGCGCTGTCTTCACTGGCACCACTGCTGTCGCGAGTACAGCAGGACACCAATCTGACCCCCACCGCCATCGGCGCCCTGACCACCCTGCCCGTGCTGTGCCTCGGTCTGTTCGCGCCGCTGGCCCCCCGCCTGGCTCGCCAACACGGCCCCGAACGTGCGCTGTCCATCGGCCTGGGGGTCATCGCCGCCGGTCTGCTGCTGCGTGGCCTGGGCTCCCCCGTTGCGCTGTTCGCCGGCACCCTGATGGTCGGCGCGGGCATTGGCGTGAGCGGAGCGCTGCTGCCGGCACTGGTCAAGCGGGAGCTGCCCCGGGGGGCGGACCTGATGACGGGTGTCTATACCATGGCCCTCTGCCTGGGAGGCGCGCTTGGTGCAGGCCTGGCGATTCCGCTGACGGATCTGCTGGGCGACTGGACGCGCAGCCTTGCCGCCTGGGCCCTGCTGGCGGTGGCGGCGCTGATCGCCTGGGAACGTTACATGCCGCGCACGCCAGCCACACCAGGCGCCCGCGCGGACGTGGGAACCGGCATGACCAAGGGACTGCTACGCCAGCCGCTGGCCTGGCAGGTCGCCCTGCTGATGGGGACCCAATCCTCACTGGCCTACATCGTGTTCGGCTGGCTGCCGACCCTGTTGATGCAACGTGGCATCGGCGAGGCCGAGGCTGGCCTGCTGATGGGCATGTCGGTCATGGTCCAGCTGATTTCGGCGTTACTGGCACCGTGGCTGGCACGCTTCGGGCGTGATCAACGGCCTGCGCTGCTGCTGGTGATGGGCGCCACCGCCAGTGGGCTATGGGTGCTGCTGATGGCGGATACCTCGCTGCGCTATCTGGGCGCACTGCTGTTGGGCCTTGGACAAGGCGGCAACTTCAGCCTGGCACTGACCTTGATTGTATTGCGCACTGCCGACGCCCGCCTGGCGGGACGCCTGTCAGGGCTGGCCCAGGGTGGCGGCTATGCCCTCGCGTCCCTTGGCCCCCTGAGCATTGGCATCCTGCTGGACCACCAGGCTCCGGTCAGTGTGGTGGCCTACGTGTTGATGGGTATCGCGGCGGCCGCCGCCTGCTGTGCCTGGCTGGCCGGGCGCCAGCGCCAGCTGACCTTCGATGACAACGACAACGTCATCACCCGACAGGCATCTCGCCGTCGCTAGATGACATGGCCTGTAGGCCTCGTTTCACCGTTTCACCCTTAGGACATCGCCACATGAACTCCTATCACCACGCAGCGGTACTGGTCATCTATACCGGCGGCACAATCGGTATGGTCGATACGCCCCATGGCCTTGCTCCTGGCCCCGATATGGAGGCCAGGGTCCGCCGTGCCGTCGACGAGCTGCCAGCGCAGCGGCGCGCCTCATTGCCCGCCTTCGAGTGGCTGGAGGTGGCCACACCCATCGATTCAAGCAGCGCTCAGCCGGAAGACTGGGCAACGCTCGCCCAGCTGGTGGCCAACCACTACCTGTCCTATCGCGGCATCGTGGTGCTGCACGGGACCGACACCCTGGCCTGGACAGCCTCGAGCCTGGCCTTCCAGTTGCAAGGGATCGACCGCCCAGTGGTGGTAACCGGCTCCATGGCGCCGCTGGCCGCCGCGGAGAGCGATGCACTGGACAACCTGGTGGACTCGCTCGGCTTCGCCGCGATGCCACAGCTGCAGGAAGTGGCCGTGTGCTTCGCCGGCAAGCTGCTGCGCGGCTGCCGCAGCCGTAAATGGCACGCTCGTGACAGCGACGCCTTCACCAGCCCCAACGCACCGCTCCTCGGCGAATGTGCCTCCGGCCAATGGCAGCTGCATGAGTCTCGCGGTCTTGATGCCATGCAGCGCGGCGCCCCGCGGTTCGAGCTCGGCGACTACCGTGGGCTTGGCGACAAGGTCGTGCGCATTCCGCTGTGGCCGGGCATTCGCCCCTGGCAGCTGGCGGCCTGGCTGGATGATGACAGAGTCGAAGGCGCCCTGCTGGAGGTGTGGGGAGGCGGCAATGTGCCTGACGATCCGCAGCTCGGCGCGGTACTTGCTGAAGCCAGCGGCCAAGGCAAGTTGCTGGTGGCCATCAGCCAGTGCCCCCAGGGCACCATCGCTATCGGTCACTACGCCGCCGGTCAGCTGCTGGCGGCGGCGGAGGTGGTCTCAGGGGATGACATGACCCCGGAAGCGGCCTTCACCAAGCTCGTCCATTTGCTGTCTCTCCCTCTCGACTCTGCCCAGCGGCGCGAGCTGTTCCGCACGCCGCTGGTAGGCGAGCGCGGCTGAAGGGCAGACCGTGACAACTTTTTTGTGCTCATGGTCTTCCCCAACGAGAACGATGGAGTAAGGTTAGGGAGAACCGTGAGGATGAGGAGACGTCCATGGAACACCCGGATCACCCGTTCAGTGAATTGTTCGAACAGCTGGGACTGGCATCGGAACCCGAGGCGATCAAGCGCTTCATCGACCGCAACGCGCCCATCCCCGAGGATGTCGAGCTACCGGATGCCGCCTGCTGGAACGAAGGCCAAGCCGAGTTCCTGCGCGAAGCCATCGAGGCGGACGCGGACTGGGCCGAGGTCGTCGATCACCTGAATGCGTCGCTACGCAAGCCGTGACGCTCATCATCCGCGGCATTCGGCCTTGGTAGCGGCCAGCGGGACCGCGATGGCGGTCATGCAACCGCCATCATCTGTCATTCATCCCACAGGCACTGCTCCCGCAGAAGGGGCATGCCTGGGTGGTACTATCCCCTTCAACGAACTTGACTCGGCGCCCCTGTGAGCATGCTTTCTCCGGATATCGAAGCACGACTTGAAACCGCACAGCGACTGCCGTCGCTCCCCTCCGTCGTGGGTGAACTGCTGACATTGGCCAACGATCATGACGCCCCACTGACAGATTTTGTCGAGCTTGTCGCCAAGGACCCGGCCCTGTGCCTGCAGCTGCTCAAGCTGGCCAATTGTCCGTACTACCGCCGGGGCGGCAAACCACTAAGCTGTCATGCCGACGCCGTGGCGCGACTGGGTATCGATGGCACCCTGACCGCCCTGCTCGGCTTCACGCTGATTCGTGACGCCGTCCGCGGCCCCCTGAAGGACTACTGGCGCCAGACCCTGGCAACGACACACCTGACCCGAGCCATTGCCACAGTGCTGCGGCCGGAACATGTCACGGAGCTGACCACCCAGGCACTGCTTCAGGACATCGGGATGCTGGTCCTGCACGGGGTCGATCCTGACTATTTTGCGCTGATCGCCGAGGCCGACGACAAGGGCCAGCGCCAGTCCATCGAGCGCGCGGCATTGGGCTGCACCCGCGAGCAGGCCTCACGCTGGCTGGTCGAACGCTGGCAGCTGCCCCACGCCGTACTGGCAAGGCTCGAGGAAGATGTCGATAGCGAGATGACGACCCACTGGCTGGACGTCTGCTGCCTGCGCCTGGCCAATGACCTATCCCGTCATTGCCTGGCAGGCGATAGCGCGGCGATCGATGCCAGCCTGCACCGGTTCAGGCTGACCACAGGCCTGGCCGACGAGACGCAGCTGGTGCTGACCCGACAGCTCGACGACGCCATGGGCACCCTCCCCGGCTTCCTGGCCGCACTGTTGTCACCAGAAGAGGACATTGAACGCCTGCTGCTAGCCGGGAAACAGCAGCTGCATGGACTGACGCTCCACCTGGTCGAACAGCTGCATCATCGTGAAACCCAGCTGACCGCGCTCAAGCGTGACAACGAGGCCCTGGACGTAAAGGCGACCACGGATGCGCTGACGGGACTTGCCAACCGAGCCGCCCTGGAACAGCGCCTCGGCACCATGCTGCATGAGGCCTACTCCACGAGTCGTCCGCTGTCGCTTCTGTTTATCGATCTTGATCACTTCAAGCAGCTGAATGACCAGTATGGCCACCGCATCGGCGATATCGTGCTGGTCAACGTAGCCGCCACGCTGCGCGATGCCGTCAGGGCCAACGACCTTGCCGCGCGCTACGGTGGCGAAGAGTTCGTGATCGCCCTCGCGGGCACGCCAGCGTCCGGCGCACTTGAGGTCGCACGACGCATCGAGCAATGGCTGGCCCGACAACCGATGGCCAGCGTGGAACAGCGGCCGCTGCAGGTCACCGCATCGATCGGCGTCGCGCAGTGGCTACCCGAGATGCCGCGCACCGATGCAGCGGCTCTGATCGCCGCAGCCGACAAGCAGATGTACGGTGCCAAGGCGTCAGGGCGCGCCCGCATCCAGCACGACAGCGAGGCCAGCGACCAGGGGGTCGAGGAGCAGATCTGACGTCACAGGCGAGCCTCGACACGCTCGAGGATCTGGGCGCTGACCTTGCTGACCAGCGGCTTGGCGGCTCGGTTGACCGCCTTCTCGAGAAGGCGATTGCGTATCCGATAGTCGATGGTCAGACTGACCCGGGTGCCCTCTTCCACGTGCTCAAGGTCATAGCGCCCTTCATTGCTGACCCCATCGACCGATTGCCACGCCAGCCGGTACGGTGCCGACTTCTCGGTCACCTGCACATCGAAGGTCCAGTCCATCGCCACCGCGTGAACGTGCCAGCGGTAACGATCATCTCCCAAGGCTTCGATCGAGGTGATCAGGTCGGAGTAGTCGGCGAAGTCCTCGACGTTCTCGAGCAGGGCGAACACCCGCTCCGGTGGCGCGGCGAGAACAGCGCTATGTTCAATGGTGGCCATGGCAGCATCCTGAGCCAGAAAGTCCCGGCGCCCGCTCAACCCGTGGCGCCACTTGAGCCCGAGGCTTTGTCCGAAAAGTCGACGAGCGAAGGTTAGACAAGGCAAACATCGGTGAGAAAGCGCAGTTTACGAGGTGTAAATGAGCATTTTAAGTTGATTTTTAACGCCGTATCACCAAGCGCAGGCACTTTTCGTACAAGCCCCAGCATCAGGGTTGCACGTCTTCCTGTAAAGGTACGGCACCCTGGCGAGCAGCGGGAAGATCCCTCAGCAGCAGCCCAAAGCCAAGCGCCTCCTGGCTGCGCGCCGCAGCGCTCAATGACTCGCCCTCCAACGCCAGGCGCACGCGGTGCCCGTCGCCAGGCGCCACCTCCAGGGGACGACCGCTGGACGACATCATTGCCTTTAGGGTAAAGCGCCGATTGCCGGTCGGCAGCATCAACTCCACCCCATCCCCGACTTCGAAGCGGTTCTTGACGGCAACCTCGAGCCACCCTTCACGCTCCATGCCCAGCACCTCCCCCACAAACTGCTGGTGCACGCCAATCGAGTGCCCGCGCTCGTAGTTCTGATACTCGTCGTGTACGTGACGGCGGTAGAAGCCTTCTGTATAGCCGCGATTGGCGAGGTTCTCGAGCTCATCCATCAGTCGCCTGTCGAACGGCCGTCCCGCCACGGCATCGTCGATGGCACGACGATAGACCTGGGCGGTGCGGGCAACGTAATAGGGAGACTTGGTGCGTCCTTCGATCTTCAGCGAGCTGACGCCCATCTCGACTAGCCTTGCCACGTGCTGGACCGCTCGCAAGTCCTTGGAATTCATGATGTAGCTGCCGTGCTCGTCCTCATGGACCGGCATCAGCTCCCCCGAGCGCTGCGGGTCCTCGATCAACACCGACGGCTGAGCGCTGGTCGGCACCAGGTCGCCACAGTCATCCGTGGTGGCCGCGTGAGTCTGGTACTGCCAGCGGCAGGCATTGGTGCAGGTCCCCTGGTTGGGGTCTCGGCGATTGAAGTAACCGGACAACAGGCAGCGGCCTGAGTAGGCGATGCACAGCGCCCCGTGAACAAAAGTCTCGATTTCGAGACTCGGACACTCGGCGCGAATCTCGGCGATTTCCTCAAGGGACAGCTCCCGTGACAGGATGATCCGGGATATCCCCTGGGCCTGCCAGAACCGGGCCGCCGCGTGGTTGACCACGTTGGCCTGCACCGACAGGTGAATGGGCTGTTCGGGCCAGCGCTCCCGCACCATCATGATCAGGCCTGGATCGGACATGATCAGTGCGTCGGGTGACGCCTCGACAATCGGCGCCATGTCATCGAGGTAGGTTCGCAGCTTGGCGTTATGCGGGGCGATGTTGGACGCCACGTAAAAGCGTTTTCCCCGGCTGCGGGCGTGTTCGATACCACGTAGCAGATTATCCAAGCCAAAGTCGTTGTTGCGCACCCGCAGCGAATAGCGGGGCTGACCCGCGTAGACCGCATCCGCACCGTAGGCAAAGGCGAAACGCATATGGCGATAGGTGCCGGCCGGGGACAGCAGTTCAGGGGCATGCATGGTGGCGATTCTCGTCAGGGGTGATGGTCAAGGCAACACGCGGTGCGTATGTCTAGCCAGGCCTGGCTAGACATCCTGGTTCCTTCTACAGCTCAGACACCGCAGTGCGGGCCCGGCAGCATGCCATGCCAGGGAACGTGCGATATTGACGAGGCGCAAATGATCGGCATCAAAGGTGCCTGGCCTTGTTCCCCACCTTTCGGTACCCTATACGGCGCCACAGGCAGGTGCTGGCGAGAGACTGCTCCAGCGCCGGCGTGTCTCGCTGACACTTGAGCCGCCCAAGCACTTAAGCAACTTAAGCAACTTAAGCACTTAAGCGACTTAAGCATTTAAGCCACTCAAGTCAGGCAGCGACATTGCCCATGGCATCTAGCCGGACCGGACCCCGGCCCCTGGCGACAACGAGTCGCCTCCCCCAAATTCTCCGACTCGAGATATTCAGCATGAGCCCTACTCCCGCCACCACCGTGGTGATCTACTCCGGTGGCATGGATTCCTATACCGTTCTTCATCGCGCCCTTCGCGAGGGCCTCAAGGTACATGCCCTGTCCTTCGACTACGGGCAGCGTCACGCCCGTGAACTCGAGGTGGCGCGGCAGGTGTGCCAGGAATTGAAGATTCCCCATCAAGTGGTCGACATCACCGCCATCCACGGCTTGATCGACAACTCCGCCTTGACCAATGCGGCCCGCGCCATGCCCGACGGGGACTACGCCGAGGACAACCTGAGTGCCACGGTGGTCCCGAACCGCAACATGGTGCTGCTATCACTGGCCATCGCCAAGGCGGTGAATATTGGCGCCAGCCGCGTGGACTACGGGGCTCATGGTGGTGATCACGTGCTCTACCCAGACTGTCGCCCGGAATTCGTGCACAAGATGAACGACGTGGCCGCCATCGCCAACTTCTCCCCGGTGGCCATACACGCGCCCTACCTCAATGCCAGCAAGAGCGACATCCTCGCCGATGGGCTTGCCATGGGCCTGGACTACCGCCACACCTGGACCTGCTACGAGGGACGCCCACTGGCCTGTGGCCGCTGCGGCAGCTGCCGTGAGCGCCTCGCCGCCTTCGCGGCCCAGGGAGTCACGGATCCGCTGGCCTATGCTGCAGCAGCAGACGCCCAACCGGCAGTCGGAGCCACGCAGGATGTATAGCGTCAAGGAAGCCTTCTATACCTTGCAGGGCGAAGGCGTACAGGCCGGGCGGGCCAGCGTGTTCTGTCGCTTTACTGGCTGCAACCTGTGGTCCGGTCGTGAGCAGGACCGCGCGAGCGCACAATGCCACTTCTGCGATACCGATTTCGTCGGCACGGACGGTCAGAACGGTGGGAAATTTTCCACTGCAGAGGCGCTGACCGCTCACCTCGCCTCACTCTGGCCCCACAGCGATTCCCGGGTCATTCCCTACGTGGTGTTTACCGGAGGGGAGCCCTTGCTGCAGCTCGACACACCGCTGATCGAGGCCATGCACAGGGCGGGCTTCGAGATCGGCGTCGAAACCAACGGCACGCTTCCGGCCCCGGAGGGCATCGACTGGCTGTGCGTCAGTCCCAAGGGCGCCGCCCCGCTGGCGCAGCGCCATGGTGACGAGCTGAAGCTGGTCTTTCCCCAGGCCGAGGCGCCGCCGGAGGCCTTTGAAGCGATGCAGTTCGATCACTTTCTGCTGCAGCCAATGGACACCTCGCTGGTCGCCAGCGATGCGCCTGCCACGCCACTGCAAGCCACCGTCGCCCACTGCATGGCTCATCCACGCTGGCGGCTGTCTCTGCAAACCCACAAGATCGCAGGAATCGACTGATGGCACTCTTTGTACGACGACTGACGCACCTCGACGTGTCGCTGTGGTGCCCGGACCGTGGTCTGATCGGGGCCAGCTGGCAAGTGGATGCCACCCTCGACGGTGAATTGGGTGAGGATGGCATGCTGTTTGACTTCGGCGAGGTCAAGCCATGGATCAAGTCACGCCTTGATAGCGGTGCCGACCATACACTGCTGGTGCCTACGCAAGCTCCGGGGGTAGAGGTCAGTGAGTGCCGTGAGGGACTGTGTGTGCGTACCTCATCGCCCTACCCCATGGAAGTCCGCGGCCCACGACAGGCGTTTACCCTGTTGCCCTGGCCACGAATCACCAAGACTGCCATGGCCGAGCATCTGTCGCGCCAACTGCTGCGCCATCCGCCAGAGCGGGTCGAGCACATCGAGCTATGCCTGAGCGATGAGTCGATTGACGGCGCCGCCTATACCTACAGCCACGGCCTCAGGCGCCACGCCGGGAACTGTCAGCGCATTGCCCACGGCCATCGTTCGCGGCTCGAGATCATCCAGCGCGGCAGTCGCCAGCCTGGACTTGAGGAGCACTATGCACGCTGGCTGGATGACAGCTACCTGGTGGACGAGCATGACCTGGTCTGCGTAGAAGGTGACGCCCTGGTCAGCGCCTATCAGGCACCCCAGGGGCGCTTCCAGCTGCGGCTGCCCCGAGAACGCTGCCGCTGCCTGCCTGGCGCGACCACCGTCGAGCGAATCGCCATGTGGCTGGCCGAACACATTGCACGGGACACCGGTATTGATACCTGGGTGCGCGCCTACGAGGGCGTGGACAAGGGTGCCACCGCCACGGCCAAGGCCAAGGCCAAGGCCCCCCACTGATCATGACGATGATGTCCACGGACAAGCTGATTGCCGTCGACGCGGCGGCATCACCAGCGACAGACGCCCAGACGTCTGGCCACCTCGGCTGCCGGCCGGGGTGTGGCGCCTGTTGCATCGCCCCGTCGATCAGCTCGCCGATACCGGGCATGCCTGAGGGAAAGCCGGCCGGCGTGCGCTGCGTCCAGCTCGACAGCGATCACCTGTGCAAGCTGTTTGGCTCGCCCGAACGCCCAGCGGTATGCTCAAGCTTCGACTTTGATGCCGACCTCTGCGGAACCCATCGCGATGAAGCGCTTGATCGCATCACGGCTCTGGAGCAGATGACGTGAGCGGTGGCGGCATCGGTCATTCCGGCGCGCCTCTACTCTACGTCCAGTTGGCCATTGTTGTGCAGCATCGTAAGGAAATCCTCCGAGGATAGGCCGCCCATGCTGACCCCACTCAGCGAGATTTTCTGGTCAGCGTTGCTGCGTGCGCCATCCAGACCACCGTCGCTCTTGATATACAGCACGGTGTCAGCGCCCTCCTGCTGGGCGTAGAGGAAGTCGCTCAATTCATCCTGCGCCGGATCTGCCACATCCGGGTAGTCCGCCAGCAAATCGCCCAGCATTAGCCTGTCCGCTTCAGGGTCCACCGCAAGCCCGGAGTCTTTCAGCTGAAAGTCGCTGACGATGTCGAGCGCAGGATCGCCCGGCTCCCCCTCATCAGCAAATCGCCAAGCGAACACGTCCGCGCCAAGACCACCCAGCAAAAGGTCATCCCCCGCGCCGCCTTGCAGCACGTCGTCACCCGCCTGGCCCAGCAGGATGTCATCTCCCCTGCCACCATCAAGCACATCATTGCCGCCACCGAAGGGTTGAGGACCACTCAACTCCACGTAATGATCACGGATATAGCCAATGATCATCTCGTCATTGGGTGCCAGACCATTACCATGGTCAGGTGACCAGGTCAGAAACTGGATCAGTCCCCGATAGCTCAGGCCATCGTGGCTTCCGGCGGCGAAGGTCACCCCGGTATCGCCGTTGGTCCACGCCAGGTGGTCAGTATTGATCTGATCACCGAAGATCACATCGTTACCAAGCCCACCACTCAGGTTGTCATTACCCGGCACTTGCTGCTCCGGTGTCAGCGTGCCGCTAGACAGGGCAACATCGATCTCCTCGACGGAGTCCACGTGATCACTCTGTCCGGCTTCCGCCGTAAAGGACCTATTATCGTAGTCGGTGATGATGGTCTTGGGTCCGACGTCACCCGTATTGTCGAAATAGTCCATGTACTGGTTGTTCTTGTCGTCCTCATCACCTCTAAGGTGAATCGCGTGAACATCGCTCAGTTCCTTGAGGATATTGAACTGTGGCAGCGTATTGTTCATCGTCTCACTGTGGCCAGGCTCATCGACATGGGTCTTGACCTGCTCACGGTTGCTGTCCCACCACACCGTTGGCGGGCCATCGCTCAGCAAAAACGTCATGCTGTGATAGTCATTGACTGCGTCCATTGCCTGGTGAAAGTCCGTCGCCAGAGTCAGTCCAGCGTCGATGTTGGTGCCACCGGCGGCGCTGGAGTTCTGTAGATAACTGATCGCGGCATCGAGCTGGGACGCGTCGAAGTTTCGAAAGGTTTGCTGACCCGCCCCGGTATTGATCTTGACCAGCTGAATGTTGAGCTCACCATCAAAATCCTTGAGGGCGCTAAGCTGGCGAATGACGGCATCGATCTGCAAGGCCAGCATGGAAATACCAGGAGCGGCGTCATTCTGAGCGCTGATCGAGCTGTCGATGATAAAGCTGATATTGTAGTTTTCACCCTGCTGCACCAGCGTGCGCGCGGCCCCGGTATCGCCGATCAGAACGTCGCCACCGTTACCGGTCACCGCCGCATCATCATCGTCACCACCAACAAAGACCTCGCCTCGCTCGTCCAGAGCGAGGACCAGATCACCCTGAGCCACATCCCCATCAGCATCCTGCCCCACAAGACCCAAGGTCAGATCGGAGCCTGGTGACGTGGCGGAGTATTCGAAGTCGCCCAACTGGAAGGTACGGTTATAGTTGACGCCGCGCACTTCGACCGCCTCGAAGGGTGTCTCCGAGACCACCTCAAAATGCCCTCCCCTGACGAGGTAAAATTGAGCGCTTCCGTTGGGGAGAATAGTGACATCTGCCGCATATTCATTGCCGTATCTATCGAAGGTCCGGATATTCTCGGCGCTCAGTTCAAGACGCTCGCCGGAGTTCTCATAAGGATGCCCCGAGGTCGTCGCGCCATCCGGGGCATATTCGTAGGCGGATACGATGAGATTGGGAATGTACTCTCCCGTGGCCACGACGGCCTGAGAGAACCAGTGGATACCAGAATGCCCGCTCCAGGATGGCTGCTGTGAGCCGTCGAACGCCAATTGATCAACAAAGTCGTAGCGTATGCCTTCCCGGGACCCCACCACATTGTCTCCGGCCACGCCTTTGTTACCACTTCCCGACAACCAGTTGGGAGTGCTGTTGTCGTACTTCCAGGCTGACATCAGCACGTTCGGCCCACCGCTACTGTCCGCCTCGAAGCTGACGTAACGATGCCCAGAGCTCACCGCGAGGGTACCGGTGCCCTCGGTCTGTGTGTGTGCGCCCTCAAAACCGGAAGCCAGTTCACCGCTCATTACCACGTTGTAGGACGCACCATCACTGGACAACTGCACCTCGAAGATAGCGTCATTCTCCTGGGTGATTGCCCTCAAGGTCTTGCCGTCGGCGGACAGGTCGTAGGTGAGCATCGCACCATCGGCACTTCTTAGCGCCGTGCCGGTACCGGACGTCACTGTGTTGCCCTGCAACGATGATGCGAAGGTCAGGCTACCCGCACCATCGGCACCTACGAACTCCAGGAAGTCGATACTCCCAACCTCCCCATCATCGAGTCTTGCTGCCTCTGCGCTGAATGCTACCGGCGCGTCATCGTCAATAACCACGTTCAGGCCGCCGTCAGCGCTGCTGCCGTCGCCATCCATCAGGGTATAACCCACGGTGAAGGCAAGATCGTCTTCGCCACTGGCATCTGAATGCTCAAGCGCCTCATGCAGAGTGACGCGGTAGGCCCCGCTAGCCACGTCGATCAGCTCGACGGTGACGACCGTGGTGCTGCCGATATCGGTCGTCGCCCCCGTCAGGGTGTGACCGTCGGCACTCACTGTGAAGTTCACAAGCTGGCCGCTGGCGGTGCGTAGATCCGTCGGTAAACCCGTCAGGCTCCAGCGAAAGGCATTGGTCGCCGCCGCACCGTCACTGCCGAAGTCGTAGCCCAGCACTCCCGTGGCTATTGTCGCTTCGCCGGCTTGGTCGTCCTGACCTCCAGCGATACCTCCGCTCAGGCCATCTTCATCCACCCGGGCGGTCGGGGCTTCCGTAGTAGGATCATTATCGCTATCGGGTGTCACGGGAACGGCGTCGGCGGCCACCGTCACGGTCAGAGTCGAGGACGCGGTGTCGCCGTCGCCGTCGCCGTCGATGATCGTATAGTCGATCACCGCGTCACCCTCGAAGCCCGTGGCCGGGGTAAAGGTCACCTGGCCATCGGCGGTAAAGCTCACCGTGCCCACGCTTGCCCCAGCCAGCACGCTGGCGGCGGTTAGGGTGGCGCCATCGGCGCCCTGGGTGTCACTGGTGCCGTCGCTGTTGGTCAGCACGTTGTAGGTCACCGGCGTATTGACATCGGTACTGGTGCTGTCGGCCACGGCACTCGGGCCATCGTCGCCGATGGCGATGGTCAGGTCCGCCGGATCGGAGACATCGCCGTCGCTATCCACCGCGCGCACGCCAAAGGTCTCGGCCAGGCTGTCGGCCAGGCCAGTAGCATTTCCATCGGCATGACCAATGGAGCCGTCCAGGGTGTAGGACCAGCTGCCGTCGGTGTCGACCGTCAGGGTGCCGTAGTCACCAACCACCGTGGTGCCATCGGTGTTGATCTGCACCCAGTTACCGTCCTTGTCCTGGACCTCATAGCGGGCCAGGCTGTCGCTGCCGGTGTCGCTTAAGAAGCTGCCGCTGGTGGTCTCGCTGTTGCTAGCGGCGTCGCTGCCCGCACTCTGCCCCGCGCCACCGTCAAGCCCCGCCTCCAGCACGCTATAGGCGCCGTCCTCGGTCGCCGGGTTATTGTCCGGGCCGCTGGGGTCCACGGTGGGCGTGGAGTCGGCGGCCACCGTTACCGTCAGGGTTGAGGACGCGGTGTCGCCATCGCCGTCGGTGATCGTATAGTCGATCACCGCCTCACCCTCGAAGCCGGCGGCCGGGGTAAAAGTCACCTGACCATCGGCGGTAAAGCTCACCGTGCCCACGCTTGCCCCACCCAGCACGCTGACGGCGGTCAAGGTGGCGCCGTCGGCGCCCTGGATGTCGTTCGCCAGGACGTTGTAGGTGACGGAGGTATCTTCAGCGGTAGTGGTGCTGTCGGCCACGGCGCTCGGGCCGTCATCCCCGATGGCAATGGTCAGGTCCGCCGGGTCGGAGACGTCACCGTCGCTATCCACTGCGCGCACGCCAAAGGTCTCGGCCAGGCTATCGGCCAGGCCGGTAGCATCGCCATCGGCATGATCAATGGAGCCGTCCAGGGTGTAGGACCAGCTGCCGTCGGTGTCAACCGTCAGGGTGCCGTAGTCACCAGCGACCGTGGTGCCATCGGCACTAATGGCGATCCAATTGCCGTCCTTGTCCTGCACCTCGTAGCGGGCCAGGCTGTCGCTGCCGGTGTTGCTTAAGAAGCTGCCGCTGGTGGTCTCGCTGGTGCTCGATGCGTCACTGCCCGCACTCTGCCCCGCGCCACCGTCAAGCCCGGCTTCCAACACGCCATAGGCACCGTCCTCGGTCGCCGGGTTATTGTCCGGGCCGCTGGGGTCCACGGTGGGCGTGGAGTCGGCGGCCACCGTTACCGTCAGGGTTGAGGACGCGGTGTCGCCATCGCCGTCGGTGATCGTGTAATCGATCACCGCGTCACCCTCGAAGCCCGTCGCCGGGGTAAAGGTCACCTCGCCATCAGCGCTAAAGGTGACGCTGCCCTGGCTAGGATCGCTCAAGGTCGCCGAGGTCAAGGTGGCGCCATCGGCGCCCTGGGTATCGTTCGTCAGTACGTTGTAGGTAACAGCGGTATCTTCGGCGGTGGTGGTGCTATCGGCCACGGCACTCGGGCCGTCGTCGCCGATGGCGATGGTCAGGTCCGCCGGATCGGAGACATCACCGTCGCTATCCACCGCGCGCACGCCAAAGGTCTCGGCAAGGCTATCACTCGGGCCGGTCTGGTCGGTGCCGCTATGGGTAACGTTGCCGTCCAGGGTGTAGGACCAGCTACCGTCAACGTTGACCGACAGGGTGCCGTAGTCACCAGCCACCGTAGTGCCATCGGCACTGATCTGCACCCAGTTACCGTCCTTGTCCTGGACCTCATAGCGGGCCAGGCTGTCGCTGCCGGTGTCGCTCAGCAAATGACCTGTAGTAGTTTCGCTGGTGCTTGATGCGTCGCTGCCCGCACTCTGCCCCGCGCCGCCGTCAAGCCCCGCCTCCAGCACGCTATAGGCGCCGTCCTGGGTGGCCGGGTCATTATCCGGGCCACTCGGGTCGACGGTGGGCGTGGAGTCGGTGGCCACCGTGACCGTCAGGGCCGAGGTGGCGGTGTCGCCGTCGCCGTCGGTGATCGTATAGTCGATCACCGCTTCGCCCTCGAAGCCCGTCGCGGGGGTAAAGGTCACCTCGCCATCGGCGTTAAAGGTGATGCTTCCGACACTCGACCCACCCTGCACGCTGGCGGCGGTCAAGGTGGCGCCATCGGCGCCCTGGATGTCGCTGGTACCGTCACTGTTGTCGAGGACGTTGTAGGCCACCGGCGTATTGAGATCGGTGCTGGTGCTATCGGCCACCGCCGTGGGTTCATCGTCGAGAACATGCACCTGCAGCTCATCCCTGGCGCTATGGCCATGCCTATCCGTGACGACGACGTCGAAACGATCAACAACGCTGCCGTCCCCGGAACTGTGGTCTGCCGCGTCACCGTTCTCGGTGTAGCCGTAACTGACCCTCCCCGTCCGCGGATCAAAGCCGGTGATCAACAGGCTGCCTTGGTGACCGACGATGGCCACCGGCGACTCCGTGGTCGCCCCCATGACCTCGACACCATGGATGCGGATAGAGGCGATATCGGCGAACCCCCACATCACGACGGTGTCGAAGATCGTGCTGCCCTCGCCCTCTACCACGCTGTTCACCGCAGCTGACACCTGCCCCTCTCCCGGAGGGGGGCTGACAGGTGGCTCAACCTCACCGCCATCTGGAGGAGTGACCGTCGGCTCTCCTGCGCCTTGTCCGGAGGGCTGGCTCGGCGGCGCGACGTCATCCACACCAGGACGGCTGATCTCAGGTTCACTTTCACCAACACCGGCACTGTCACTCTGACTCGCCAAGTCAACAAGATCGTCTGGAGTTCCGCCTCCTTCTCGAGGCGTCAAGAAGGCTCCGCTAGACGCACCCTCATAGGTATATGCCAGAGGATCTACTGCCTCGGTGATGCGCTGCAGGCGTACGAAATCGAAACCGTCTTCAACACCCGCCTCTATCTCCCCCGCTTCCGGAGGGGCGAGTGCCTCGAATACGTCGCCGTGGGAGGATTCAAGAAAACCCGATAGCTCCGCGACTTGCCGTTGGCTGAGAGCGTGAACGGAGCTGGCATCTCCTTCCCCCATCTTCAAAGGAATCATGACCTGGTGCCAGCCCTGCAAGCGTACTTCCGGACGGCCGTCGTCGAAAATCAGCACAAGACTTGCGCCAGCTTCCGTAAAGACAATATCACCCGCACTGATGGTATCCCCTTGATCCAGGGGCAACACCTCGCCGTCGGGCTTCTTGACCCAAGCTTGACCCACAATACTGCTGACAGTGGCGTTAGTCATACCGATCCCCTTGGACACCGACTTCCGTCCTATCAGTGCATTGATGGTTGCCAGGTAAGAACGAATGTCGTTGTCGTATGACGATGCGGACGATGCTCTGCAAGGAACGGCGTTACGCCGAGATCCGCCAGGACCAAGCAGCACCGCGCACAACGAACACACCAAAAAACAAAATCACGTAAAAACAATTATTTAAATAAACGACTATGATTCAGATATTTCTAAAGTTATGAAAATGACTAGATATTTAGTGTTTTTTTCACTTCACATACCTTTATTTATCATACTAGGTACCTCCATTGGAGTATGTCTATTGCTACAAAATACTGAAAGCCTCAAACAGCACAATTCGTAATATAGAAATGCGCGCACTTCGTCGTTTTTGCATAATGTTGACAAGAAATCTGTGCGCTATTGCGCACCGACAGACACGTACTCGATACATCTGCAAGAGAGCCCATGGACGGCGGCAAGGAGGAGCGTCAGGAACAACAGGAAAGGAGAGGTCAAAAAAACACCCGATGGGCTAGGCCCATCGGGTGTTGTAGCGGTAACGCTGTGATCGCCCGCTGATGCAGGCGATAGTCAGATCATGCGTCTGTAGGGTGCGACATCCTGCGATCCAGCAAGGCGCGCCAGCGAATCAGCACCGGGGCATCGCTCAGCGAGACCTGGGCCAACAGCTGACGGAACTCATCGTGGGCGGCATCATCATTGCCGTCGACGTGGCTCAACCAGAGTTCCAGCGCACAGAGCTGCTGATGCAGGTTGCCGTCGCGCTTGGCCTGCTGTCTCGCCAGTTCCGCCAAGGTGCGCACCGAGTCGAGATCACGGCCGATCTGGCGCCTCACCCGCGCCAACTGAATGGCCAGCTCCGGAACGAACAGAGTCGCGCGTTCTCTGGCCAGCAGCAGGCACTGGTCGAGATAGTCCTCGGCCTGTTCCAGTTCCCCCATGGCCAGGCAGGCGTCCACATACCAGAAGTTGGGACGCTGGCAAGGATCTCGCCCAGTGATCTCGGCCAGTTCCTCGTGGGCGGCCTGAAGCTGTTGCAAGCCGTCACGGCTGCCCGCCAGCGCACGCTGCCAGCCAACCACCGCCCGCGAGGACACCTGCCACAGATGCAGATCGGAGCTTCCGGTCAACTCGAACGCGCGCTGCGCGCGATGGGCGGCCTCGTGCACATGGCCCAGCTGGCGGTACAAGGCGGCGGCGTACATCAATGCCATCGCCAGGCTACCGGGGTGATGAATCTCTTCCGCCAGTCGGATCGCGGATTCCACGTGTCGCTCAGCCCGCTGATAGTCACCCCTCAGGCACAGCGTCCAGCCCTGGAAGCAGGCCGCCGCCACCTGAGGATGATCGGAGAACGGCAGCCACTCGATCATCATCGGGTTATTGAGCGGATCCAGTTCCTCGAGGTGGTCATATGCCTGGCGTATGCGCCCCGCCCAATACTCGCAATTGGCGCCGGCGTAGTCTGCCAGCCGTTGATAGCGGGGATCCTCCAGCCGCACCGCCAGATCGTTCAGACGTGACGCCAGCAGGAAGGCATCGGCATGGGCGTTGCGCTGACTGCAGCCCACCCATAGCCCCCACTTGACCAGGAAGGCCTGCTCGAGATCGTCCTCGTCCTCAAGATCCGTGGTGCACTCGGTCAGCAGCTCTCTGGCCTTGACGAAACTCTCGTGGGCAGTGGGAGAACCGTGTCCCTCCAGTGCAAAGGCGGCTTGACCTCGGACCGTCAGCAGGCTGATTTCTCGCTCGGCCTGTCGTTCGACCTGACGCAGGCTCGCGAGTCCCGCATCGGCCATCTTCAGTGCCGTGCGATTGGCGCTGACCTTGAGGGCCTCTCGTGCCGCCAGTTCGAAGTAGCGAGCACCCCGCGCGTAATGTCCGCTGCGCCGCAAGTGCATCGCGAAATCGCCGGGGTGGCGGCTGATCCACATCGGGAAGCGTTCTTCGATCAACTGCACGACGCGGCGATGCATGTCGACTCGCACATCCCGGGGACAGGATAGATAGGCGGCTTCGTGGAGCAGCTGATGGGTAAACTGATACTGCTTTGCGCCCGCTTCACCGTCAGCGATCTCGATGATCTCCAGCCGGCGCATTTCCTCCAGCGCCTTGCCCAGACGATCGGGCTCCCAACCGCTACATTCGGCCAGAAAGTCGAAACGGAAGTTACGCCCCAGCACGGCGGCCACGTGGGCAACTTCACGATCCACGTCCAGCTGGTCGATCCGGCTGGTCAGAAGGCCCAGCAACCCGTGGGGAAGCTCATCTAGCTGAACGCTACGGCCTTCACGTCGATCCATATCGAGGCGGCGGCAGATCTCCTGCAGATACAGCGGCACCCCATCACAGCGCTCGATGATCTGACCTCGCAAGCGCGGTGACAGGTGAAGCCGATAACGTCGAGCCAGCTGGGTCAGCAGCCGCGACGACTGCATCGCATCAAGACGGCCCAGCGTGATCTGCTGGTCCCAGTGCAGGCGAGTCGGGAGTGACTCACGTCCATGATGACTGGCGATCAACAGCAGCGGGCAGTTGATCGGAAGGCGGGCCTGCAGTCCGGCCAGCACCTTGAAGGAGGGCTCGTCGACCCATTGCAGGTCATCGATCATCAGTACCAGCGGCCGATCCTGCGACAGCTCGAGCACCAGGCCGTGCAACAGGGAGACGACGGCTTCCACCGCCTCGCTGCTCTTGGCCAGCAAAGTGCTCTCCTGGGCATCCCGGATGCCCATGGCCTCTTCCAGCCATTGCCGGTCGTTGTCGTCAAGTTCACCCAGCCCCAGGCGCTCGACCAGTCCGCTTAACCCCTCGGCATCGAGCTCCCCACCTAGGTGCCAGCGCAGCAGCTGACGCGCCACTCCATAGGGTTCCTGAACCGACATGCGGGTATTTGGCTGCCAGCAGATCGTCGCGTCACGGCTCTGCTCCAGGTGACGGAAACCTACCAGCAGGGCCGACTTTCCGAGACCGGATGGCCCTTTGACCAGCACGCTCTGGCGCAGGCCAATGCCTGCCCTCGCCAGGGCATCACGCAACATGCGCAGCGCATTCTCACGGCCCACCAGGCTGGGTGGCATGGCGTCGCGCCCGCCTTCGTTGCTGCCCAGCACCAGCGCCCGCAGGCGCACCCGGCCATCGCTGGCGACCAACCGAGAAAACAACCGAGGCTGGAGGTCCAGTGCAGGAGGCATGTGCTGACTGGCCTCCTGGGAGATGACCAGCTCGCTGCCCTCGGCGGCACTCATCAAATTCAGTGCCCCCTGGGTCACCTGGCCAAGCGGATCTACCAGATGACGTGCTGGGAGGTATACCACTTGGCCACTGTTCAAACCGGCGGCCAGCTCGATGGTCGGTACACTGCCCTCGCCCGTCCAATGGCGCTGGCATTCTTCATCCAGCAGCCGACGGCAGTGCTCGTAAAGCGCTACCAGTTCAGCCAGCTGGTGGGCCGGGCCATGGGTACCGAAACAGGCAAGCCCCAGGCCGCCGGTCGCACCGGGCAGCCAGAACCCACCCAGGTGATGACATTGTTTTTCCAGCCAGCGCATCAGCTCGATCTGCAGCGCCAGGCAGGCACGGGTCTCCGCGCGGCTGCCCATGTCGCCTTGCAGGCTCAGGCGGATTGCCATGACGGACAGCTGACGATGCTCGACTTCGTCTTCACTGAGAGGTGGACTGTCCACGGACAAGGTGCGTGAGAACGCTCCCTTGGGCGACAGCGAACCACTATCGGCCTGGCTGTCTGACCAATAGGCGGCCAGCTGCAGGAAGCCGGGGTCAGGCTGCTGGCCGGACAGCGCCAGCAGCTGCAGGAAGCTGTTGTACTGCTCGTGAGCGGCCGCCATCTGACCCTGCTCGGCCAGCTGGCGAACCAGTCGCTCGTGAAACGGTGCGTAGCCTGAGAAACGGCTGACCAGATCCTGCAGCAGTTGATCAGGCGCTTCGCCCTCCTGGTCCAGCACGTCTTCAGCAAAGCGGATGACGCGCTGACGCCACTCGTTACGCACCTGAATCAGCCAGCGCTGAAAGTCAGGACAGGCAGGTAGCTGCAGCTCTTCGACAAGATCTCCGCGATACAGCTCAAGAATCGTCTTGAGGGTGTCGATATCGCGCTTGCCCTCGAGCAAACGCTGCAAGCCATGTACATCGAAGCCCCACTGGGACGGCAGCTGGAAGGCAATGGTCTGGCGCGACACGGTCAGCACCTTGTCGGCCTCATCCCCCAGAGACTGTCTCAGGCAGTGCAGTGCATGACGCAGATTGGTCCTGCCTGATGACAGGCCCTGATCGGGCCACAGCAGTTCTGCCAGTGTGGCGCGGTTGACCGGCTGCTGATGCAGCAGCAGATACACCAGTAATGCCTTGACCTTGTCGTAGCTGAATTGAACGAGGACATCGTCTCCCAGGCTCAGGGAAAAGTGCCCGAAGAGTGCCAGGTGATCCTGGTCGATTATCTGGGAAGCATCGTGTTGGGCGTCCCGCATGATGGTGTCCCTGCGTGGCGATGCACTCGGCGTCAGGCCGGTACACCGCTGTGAAAACGAAAGGCGACGTCCGGGGTCGTCACTAGTTGCTCTTCGCGGGCCTTGAACTCCGCAATACGCGTTTCTATCGGCGCGTCGGTCAGCTGGCGGGCCAGACTGATGTAATCCTCGAAGTGACGTCCCTCCGACTTAACCAGACCTCGGTAGAACTTGGCAAGCTCCTCATCAAGATGCGGAATCAGTCGTGCGAACCGTTCACAGCTGCGCGCTTCGATCAAGGCACCCACGATCAGTATATCTACAAGCCTATCAGGCTCATCTTTTCTGACCAGTTCTCTGAGCCCCTCAGCGTAGCGCGAAGCACTGAGGTGACGGTATTCAATGCCTCTCGTCTTCATGATCTTGACCACCTGCTCGAAGTGCAGGAGTTCCTCCCGCGCCAGCTGCGACATCTTGGTCAGCAGCTCGGTGTGATCGACATAACGGTACATCAGGCTCATGGCGGTCGAGGCCGCCTTCTTCTCGCATTGAGCGTGATCGATCAACAGCAGGGTTTCGTTATCGAGGGCCCATTGAACCCATGATGCAGGCGTCTCACAGGGCAGAAACTCGAGAAGTTCGACAGGCAAGGAGGCGTCATGCTCGGTGCTGACAGGACTGTTCATGCAGAAAACATCCAGTAGTGGGCAGGTCAGCGACCTGCCTGAGAATCGCGCTGACGACGGGAAGCGGCGGCGCCATTCAAGGCGTCGCTCAGCGCTGCGTACAACTCGGCCGCCGACGCAGGCGCGCCGGGGCGTGGACTGAGGCCATAGGCGTCGAGCACGCCAATGCGCTCTCGACCGACGCGTAACAGCTCGACGGCACGGGACAGCGCCGGCTGTGACGCACGAAAACGGATGCGATGTCGACGCATCTGCTGCTCGAGCCGGGCTTCATCGAATACGTCGATCAGCACCGACGCTTGCTGCTGGCGCAAGGCATCGAGTTCGTTCATGCGCCGCTGACGTTCCTCTGCGGGCATGGCAAACCAGTCGCGAATCTCGTCGCGATGGCGCTGACAGCCTCGACAAACGTCGTCCCCCAGCGTGGTGGAACATAGCCCGACGCAAGGAGACAGCACTGCTCCCGTCATTGATGCACCGCCTGTTCCCGTCTCTTGAATCGGCGACATGGTAACGCCTGCACCGCCGAGACACACCCCTGAACTGGCTCGGCGATGCCCTCGGCGACCAAAGTTCAAAGGCCGTTATGGGGGGCTCGCTTAACATTGTCGACAGTTTATTCTAGAATCCCGGCCACCGTTGACAGCGTGTCCCTCACGCTCGGCTCAGTCCGCCGGAGCGTGACCACCATAAACCAATGAGGGCCCCCACGTGCTTGAAGCCTATCGCCAACATGTCGAAGAGCGTGCCCAGGAAGGCATCCCTGCCAAGCCGCTGAATGCCGAGCAGGTCGCCGAACTGGTCGAACTGTTGAAGGCGCCGCCTGCCGGCGAAGAAGAAGCGGTCCTCGATCTGCTGACCAATCGCGTGCCTCCCGGCGTCGATGAAGCGGCCTACGTCAAGGCTGGCTTCCTCACCGCCATTACCAAGGGCGAGGCAACGTCTCCGCTCATCGACAAGGTCCATGCGGTCAAGCTGCTGGGCACCATGCAGGGCGGCTATAACATCGCCACCCTGGTGGAACTGCTCGACAACCCAGAGCTGGCCAAGGAAGCGGGTGAGCAGCTCAAGCACACTCTGCTGATGTTCGATGCCTTCCACGACGTCGCTGACCGCGCCAAGGCCGGCAACGACGTCGCCAAGGACGTCATGCAGTCCTGGGCCGATGCCGAGTGGTTCCTGTCCAAGCCCGCCCTGGCCGACAAGATCACCCTGGCAGTGTTCAAGGTGCCCGGCGAGACCAACACCGACGACCTGTCGCCGGCCCCGGACGCCTGGTCACGCCCGGACATTCCGCTGCACGCCAATGCCATGCTCAAGAACGAGCGTGAAGGCATCGAGCCGGAAGTCCCCGGTACCAAAGGCCCGATGGCCCAGATCGAAGCGGTCAAGGCCAAGGGCTTCCCGGTCGCTTACGTCGGCGATGTCGTCGGCACCGGCTCCTCGCGCAAGTCCGCCACCAACTCCGTGCTGTGGTTCTTTGGTGACGACATTCCCAACGTGCCCAACAAGCGCGCTGGTGGCTTCTGCTTCGGCGGCAAGATTGCTCCCATCTTCTTCAACACCATGGAAGATGCCGGCGCCCTGCCCGTCGAAATGGACGTCTCCAAGATGGAGATGGGTGATGTCATCGACGTCTACCCCTACGAAGGCAAGGTCTGCCGTCACGACACCGACGAAGTGATCTCCACCTTCGAGCTGAAGACCCAGGTCATCCTCGACGAAGTCCGCGCTGGCGGCCGTATTCCGCTGATCATTGGTCGCGGACTCACCGACAACGCGCGCAAGGCGCTGGGCCTGGATCAGTCGGACGTCTTCCGCCTGCCCGAGCAGCCCAAGGACACCGGCAAGGGCTTCACCCTGGCCCAGAAGATGGTCGGCAAGGCCTGCGGCATGGACGGCGTGCGTCCGGGCATGTATTGCGAGCCGAAGATGACCACCGTTGGCTCCCAGGACACCACCGGGCCGATGACCCGTGACGAGCTCAAGGACCTGGCCTGCCTCGGCTTCCAGGCCGACCTGGTGATGCAGTCATTCTGTCACACCAGTGCCTATCCCAAGCCGGTAGACGTGGAAACTCACCACACCCTGCCCGACTTCATCATGAACCGTGGCGGCGTCTCCCTGCGTCCCGGCGACGGCATCATCCACTCCTGGTTGAACCGCATGCTGCTGCCGGACACTGTCGGCACCGGCGGCGACTCCCACACCCGTTTCCCGATGGGCATCTCGTTCCCCGCGGGTTCTGGTCTGGTCGCCTTTGCCGCCGCCACCGGCGTCATGCCGCTGGACATGCCGGAGTCGATTCTGGTTCGCTTCAAGGGTAAGCGCCAGCCCGGCGTGACCCTGCGTGATCTGGTCCACGCGATCCCTTACTACGCGATCCAGCAGGGCCTGCTGACCGTCGAAAAGTCCGGCAAGAAGAACGCCTTCTCTGGCCGCGTGCTGGAAATCGAAGGCCTCGAGGAGCTTACCGTCGAGCAGGCCTTCGAGCTGTCCGACGCCAGTGCCGAGCGCTCCGCTGCAGGCTGCACCATCACCCTGTCCGAGGATTCGGTCAGCGAGTACCTGAAGTCGAACATCACTCTGCTCAAGTGGATGATTGCCAACGGCTACGGCGACAAGCGCACCATCGAGCGCCGTATCCTGGCCATGGAAGAGTGGCTGGCCAACCCGAGCCTGATGCGCGCCGACGCCGACGCCGAGTACGCCGAGGTCATCGAGATCGACCTGGAGCAGCTCAAGGAGCCGGTGCTGTGTGCCCCCAACGACCCGGACGATGCGCGCCTGCTGTCCGAAGTGGCTGGCCAGAGCATCGATGAGGTGTTCATCGGTTCGTGCATGACCAACATTGGTCACTTCCGTGCCGCCGGCAAGCTGCTCGAGAAGCAGCCCGCAGGCAGCCTGAAGACCAAGCTGTGGCTCGCTCCGCCGACCAAGATGGACCAGCACCAGCTGACCGAGGAAGGCTACTACGGCATCTATGGCCGCGCTGGCGCCCGCATGGAAATGCCCGGCTGCTCGCTGTGCATGGGTAACCAGGCGCGTGTTGCCGCCAAGAGCACGGTGGTGTCCACCTCCACCCGTAACTTCCCCAACCGCCTGGGCGACGGCGCCGACGTCTTCCTGGCCTCCGCCGAACTGGCCGCGGTGGCGGCGGTGGAAGGCCGCTTGCCGAGCGTCGACGAGTACCGTCGCTACATGGGTGAGTTCGATGCCATGGCGGGTGAAATCTACCGCTACATGAACTTCCATGAAATCGAGGAATATCAGAAAGCCGCCTCGAACGTGATTCCGGTCGCCCAGGAGGCCTGAGTCACACCCTGATCAGGCACGCCGCCTGTCAGTAATGAAGCGCCCGGACGTCAACGTCCGGGCGCTTTTTCGTTGGGCGCCTCGCGAATGTCACGATGTCACGCAGTGCCCCGGGGCTGGATAACCCCCGCATCTATGGCATCATGCGATTAACAGCAACGGAGATGCCCCATGAGCCAGATTGTCACCCCAGATATCTGTGATGCCTTTCCTGAAGTGGCCGTATGTGACCCGATCTTCGTCAACTACGGCGGTCAAGAAGCGTTTGCCGGCCCGGTTCGCACGGTCAAGTGCTTCGAGGACAACTCCCTGGTCAAGCAGGCGGTCGCCGAACCTGGCGACGGCGCGGTGCTGGTCGTGGATGCCGGCGGCTCGACCCGCTGCGCGATGCTCGGCGACATGCTGGCAGAACAGGCGGCAGGCAATGGCTGGGCCGGCGTCATCATGTACGGCTGCGTGCGCGACGTAGACATCCTTGCCGAGACGGATCTAGGCATTCAGGCGCTCGGCGCCCACCCACGCAAGAGCGAGAAGCGTGGTGAAGGGCAGCGCGATGTGCCGGTCACCTTCGCTGGGGTCAGCTTTACCCCCGGCCAATGGGTCTACGCCGACAACAACGGCATCCTGGTGGCTGAAGAGCGTCTCGCTCTGGAGTGAGGTGTTCCGCGATCGGCGCGACGCTTCCCCCTACCGCGGCTGCCCAGCCTCCTGTGACCCATCCAGGGCTGTGGTCCAGCACTATCGACCATAGCCTCGGCACGCCATACATGCACCGTCCAACGGCAGACGACCCTCAATGACGCTTGCCCGGGATGTCTTTACCAGCCTGAGCGACCACCTGCGCCCGCTGCTGGCCTACCATCTGCTTTTCACCCTGTTCGCCTCCGCCCTGCTGTTGCCCACACTGGGTTGGCTGCTGGCCATCTGGCTGGAACAGGTCGGTCGACCACTGGTGACCACTGCCGACGCCGTCGAGCTGTTGCTGTCACCTCTGGGCTTCACCTGGGTCTTTGCCTTTGCCGCCGGCCTGCTGACGCTGCTGTACCTGCAGCAGGCCGGCATGATGCTGGTGGCGGTCGAACGCCAGGGCTCCCATGCGCGTCAGGCACTGGTGGCGCTATGGCAGAGCCTGCATCGGCTGCCAGCACTGGCCACACTGGCGTGCCTGCAGGTGGCCGTTCACTTAAGCGGCGTGGCCATCCTGCTGGCCTGTGCCCACCTGGTGCATGACAGTCTGCTCAGCGGCCTGGACGCCTATTATGTCCGTCACGTGCGACCACCGGCTTTCTGGCTCTATCTCTCTACCTTGCTACCGATGGTAGGACTGTGGCTGGCCTTCGCGGGAAGGCTGTACATTCGCTGGTGGCTTGCCTTGCCAAGCCTCGTGCTGGAGGGCCTCAAGCCCTTTGCCGCATTGCGTCGCAGCCACGCTCTGACGGTCAAACGCCAAGGCGGCCTGGCACTGGTCATCTTCAGCATGCTGACCATCCTGCTGGCCCTGCCTTCCGCGGTCTCACTGGTATTCAGTGCCTGGGTCGGCCCCCTGATCGCCAACCTGCCGGATATCGGCGCGGTGGTCATACCGACCATGCTGGCGGTGGTGACCTCGGCCACGCTGCTGACCCTGGGCGTCGCCTTTGCCATCATCGTCGTCAATGCGTTGCTGGCGACCTGTCTTTACCTGCGGCGTGCCCATCGCCTGCCCCGTCCCGCCCCACCCCCTGCCGATGCCCATCCGGGTCGCTGGGCATGGGGTATCGAGGTGGGCATCGTGCTGTTTGCCCTGTCTCAGGCGTGGTTGATGGTCGAGCGACAGGATATCCGCGAACAGGTCGACGTGATCGCCCACCGGGGCGCCTCCATGGTCGCGCCGGAAAACTCCATGTCGGCGATTCGTCGCGCCATGGACGACGGTGCTGATGTGATCGAGATTGATGTCAGGCTGGCCGGTGACGGCACCGTGGTACTGAGTCACGATGCCACCCTGCTGCGCCTGGCCGGTGATGACCGACGCATCGGTGATCTCGACTGGAGCGAGCTGGCCAGACTGGACATCGGCGCAAGCTTCGCGCATGCCTTTGCCGGAGAGCCCCTGGCCAGGCTCGACCGAGTGCTGGAGGAGGTGCGCGGACGCGCTAGGCTGTTGATAGAGCTCAAGCCTGAGCGGGGCCAGGAAGAAGCGCTGATCAAGGCTGTGCTAGGCGACCTGCAGAGGGAGCGGCAGCAGCGGCTGGCATGTCGTCACGATGCCACGGACAAGCTCGAACGGCTCGTCTGCGGCGACCCGCAGCTGCTGCAGACCAGCTGGCTGGCATCGCTGTCCTATCGCCAGGTTCAGCGCATCAATCAGCTTGCGCCCGATGCACGCAGCCTGCTGCTGGCGGAGTGGGCATTGCCCGGAAGCCTGCCCTATCGCCATTTCAATGGGCTCGGGCTGCGCCATACGCAGATTGACGACGACCAGCTGCGCCGGGCTCACGTGAGCGACAAGCCGCTGTACGCCTGGACCGTCAATGACCCAGCGCGCATGGCTCGCCTGATCGACCTGGGGGTCGACGGTATCATTACCGACCGACCCGACCTGCTGACGGCGCTGCTGCGCGAGCGCCAGGCCATGAGCGACGCGGAACTGATGCTGACCAAGCTACGCCACTGGCTGGAGAGCTGAGCTCCGGCGGCGGAGACATGGCACTGCCAGCCAGAGGCCAAGTGGCGTAGCCAGCCAGAATCCAAGTGGCAGTGCCAGCCAAAGCCCAGCTGGCGCTGCCAAGGCTCAGCCAGGCATGACCTCAGTCGCCCATGACGACGCCTTCTCGACGGGGGTCAGCGCCACCGAACAGACCCTCTTCGGTGACCTCCAGTGCCTGCAAGCCGCTGGTCAGCTCACGGGTCTCCACCTCGTGCCCCATCCCCTGCAGATCACGCACGGTGGCCTCGGGAAAACGCCCTTCCTCCAGATAGACAGCGTCACCCAGCGTGATGGCATGGGGCAGATTGAGCGCCTGCTGGGCATCGAGCCCACGCACCAGCATGGCGTCCAGCGTCTGGGCAGTGTAGTGGATGATGGCCGCGCCCCCCGGCGACCCGAGGCTGGCCACCAGGTCGCCGCTCTCACGCTCGAACACCAGCGTCGGACTCATGCTGGACCTGGGCCGCTTGCCCGCTTCGACCCGGTTGGCAATGGGCGTGCCTTGCTCATCGGTAGGCGTAAAGGAAAAGTCGGTCAGCTCATTGTTGAGCAGGTAGCCGCCGTCCAGGTCCGACCCTCCATTGGCCATGATGCGCGAGCCAAACGCCTGCTCGATACTCGCGGTCATGGCGACCGCCTGTCCGTCACCATCAATGATGCTGATGTGGCTGGTGCCATACTCAGGCTGATGGGGCTGCGACGCGTAGGCTGTCTTCATCGCCCCTGGGTTGCCCGGCCGCGCCACACCGGTGCCCATGCTCTGCTCTTCGATCAACTCGGCCCGCTTGGCCAGATACTCCGGCGCTACCAGCGAGCTCCACGTACCGCCTGGGGCCTCGACAAAGTCGCTGTCACCAATGAAGCGGGCGCGGTCGGCAAAGGCCAGGCGCGACGCCTCAAGGAACGGGTGCAGCCAGTCCACGGTGGGCACCCCCTCATTCAGCGCGGTCTCGATCTCGGGCCTGGCCTCCATGATGCCCAGGATCTGCATCATCGTCAGATGCCCCGAGGAAGGAGGCGGAAAACCGCAGACCTCCCACTGCCGCCAAGGGGTACACAGTGCGTCCCGCTCCACGGCCGCGTAGCCGGCCATGTCCTCGAGACTCAGGGTGCCCGGCATGTCCGGATGATTCTGTACCCTGGACACCAGATCCTCGGCAATCTCACCGGTATGCAGAGCCGTGCTCCCCTCCTCGCTGATCTTGGTCAGAATCGCCGCCAGCGCAGGATTGCGTAACCGGGTGCCGACCGCCACAGGCTGCCCTTCGCCATCGAAGAAGTAGGCACCTGCGACATCGTCTTCCGCTAGCGATGGCGTGGCGGCCAGACTCTGGTGGAGGCGTGGACTGACCTCGAAGCCCTCGGTTGCCAGGGTGATGGCGGGCACGAACAGGGACGCCCATGGCAGCTTGCCATGTTCGTCGTGGGCCAGCTCGAGCATGCGCACGGTGCCGGGCACACCGACGGAGCGGCCACTTTCCACGGCGGTCATGAACTCGATCGGCTCGCCGTCTGCATCCAGAAACAGCGCCTCGTCGGCCCCTAGCGGAGCCTTCTCTCGGCCATCGAAGGCGTGGACCCTCTCGCCGTCATGCAGCATCAGGAAGGCGCCACCGCCAATCCCACTGGACTGAGGCTCGACCAGCGTCAGCACCATCTGCACCGCGACCGCCGCGTCAATGGCGTTGCCACCTGCCTTCAATACCTGATAGCCGGCATCCGTCGCCAGCGGGTTGGCCGCTGCCACCGCAAACCGCTCGGTCGCCCAACCCGGCTTTTCCTCGTAACCGGAGCCCTCCTCTGGGGAAATGGCCGGACGGGTATAGTCAAACGCTGGCGCGGCTTCCACTGCCGATGCCAGGAGACTGCTTGCCATTACCCAGGCCACTGCCGTGGCCAGGCCGTCAGGCCGACGCAAGAACGTCGCTCTCATCACCGCTCCTTTTGTGACGAAATCAAAGATGCCTTATGTGTTTCTGCATAGGTGTGTTTATGCATAGGTGTGCTGATGCATAGTTGCTGCTTCAGCATAGTTTATCGCAGCCTACGATACCGCACGCTCATGCTCGCTTCTCGTGGCGCCGGATGCGCAGCCGGCAAAACGCGCAGATAAGCGCCAAGGCCAGCATCACCAGCGTCAACCCGCCAAGGGTGGAAACCAACTGATGGTACCCCTGCGGTACATCCTCGGCGCGCTCGGCCATGCCTTTTTCCGCCAGGCGCACCACCCCAAACACCAACGCCATCAGCAGGCCCAACGGCAGCGCCGAGCGCACACGCGCAAGCGCCTTGGTCAATGACCAGGGCGGGGTGGGCTCGCGCTTGGGTCGCGGTGTCTTTGGTGCAGAGGTGGTCGCCTTGGCCGCAGCGGCCTTGTCGCTGCCCGCCTTCTTGGCGCGACTCGCCGGAGCCCGCTTGCTGCGCGCCTTGGGTGTCGGTTTTTTCGCCGCCGGGGTCCGCTCAGGCAGGATACCCGCCAGCAGCCAGCGCCCAAGCGACCAGCACATCCATCCCAGGCACACCCCGATGGACAGCAGCACGCTCCCCATGACCAACAGATATGCCATTACAACGTCCTATCAACAAACTGCCTGTATGGTGCCAATTCTCATGGCCCTTGGGGAGCCCTGGAGGCCACTTTGCTGCCTGCTCGGCACGCGCCGCTCGTCGCGGCATCATCGGCCACTACACCTGATACGGCGATGTCATGCACCCCGAACCAACGTAACACGCCGCGGCCATGGCCGCGGCGTGAATACGGAGGGTGCTTACAGACGCTTTCGTCGGAAGTTCTCGTCAGAAGCTCTGGTCAAACGCTCTCGTCAGACGTTCTGGTCACACGCCCTCGACAGAGGGCGCTGCTAGCCTAGCCGATGGTTTCGCCCGCCAGCATGAACCAGGTTTCCAGTACAGCGTCCGGGTTCAGGGACACGGAGTCGATACCCTGCTCCATCAACCACTTGGCCAGCTCCGGATGATCCGACGGCCCCTGGCCACAGATGCCCACGTACTTGCCCTTGGCCTTGCAGGCCTGAATCGCCATGGCCAGCAGCTTCTTGACGGCGGGATTACGCTCATCGAAGAGGTGCGCCACAATGCCGGAGTCGCGATCGAGACCTAGCGTCAGCTGGGTCAGGTCGTTGGAGCCAATAGAGAAGCCATCGAAGTACTCGAGGAACTCGTCCGCCAGCAGGGCGTTGGCAGGCAGCTCGCACATCATGATGACCTTGAGCCCGTTGTCGCCGCGCTTGAGGCCGTTGGCCGCCAGCAGGTCAACCACTTCGCTGGCTTCCTCGGTGGTGCGAACGAAGGGAATCATCAGCTCGACGTTGTCGAGTCCCATCTCGTCGCGCACCCGCTTCATGGCACGGCACTCGAGCTCGAAGCACGGCCGGAAGGTCTCGGAGATATAGCGCGACGCGCCGCGGAAGCCGAGCATCGGGTTCTCTTCGCCGGGCTCGTACAGCTTGCCGCCGATCAGGTTCTCGTACTCGTTGGACTTGAAGTCCGACATGCGCACGATGACACGCTCGGGGTAGAAAGCGGCGGCCAGGGTCGAGATACCCTCTACCAGCTTGTCGACATAGAAGCTGACGGGATCGTCGTAGCCGGCAATACGCAGGTCAATGGTCTGTTGCAGCTCACCCGGCAGCGTGTCGTACTCCAGCAGGGCCTTGGGGTGCACACCGATCATCCGATTGATGATGAACTCCAGGCGCGCCAGGCCAACGCCCGCGTTGGGCAGCGTAGAGAAGCTGAAGGCACGATCCGGGTTGCCCACGTTCATCATGATCTTGAACGGAATGTCGGGCATGGCGTCGACGCTGGTCACGTTACGATCGAATTCCAGCAGGCCGTCGTAGACGTGGCCGGTATCACCCTCGGCACAGGATACGGTCACTTCGCGACCATCACGCAGTACCTCAGTGGCATCACCACAGCCAACCACCGCGGGGATGCCCAGCTCACGGGCAATGATCGCCGCGTGACAGGTACGTCCACCGCGATTGGTGACGATGGCCGAGGCACGCTTCATGATCGGCTCCCAGTCCGGGTCGGTCATGTCCGTCACCAGCACGTCGCCGCTGTTGACCTTATCCATCTCGTCCGGGCTCAGGATCACCTTGACCGCACCACGGCCAATGCGCTGACCGATGGCACGGCCGGTGACCAGGGTGCGCCCCTTCTCTTTCAGCTGGAAGCGCTCCAGCGAGCCGCCTTCCTGCTGAGACACCACGGTTTCAGGACGCGCCTGCACGATGTACAGCTGGTTGTCGTCGCCATCCAGCGCCCACTCGATATCCATCGGGCGGCCATAGTGCTGTTCGATGGTCATCGCCTGGCGCGCCAGTGCCATGACCTGTTCATCGTTGATGCTGAAGCGACCGCGGTCGGACAGGGGCACGTCCACGGTCTCGACCGACTTACCCGCGCTGGCGTCGCCGGTGTAGATCATCTTGATCAGCTTCGATCCCAGGTTGCGGCGCAGCACTGCAGGGCGCCCTGCCGCCAGGGTGTGCTTGTGCACGTAGAACTCATCGGGGTTCACCGCGCCTTGTACCACGGTCTCCCCCAGGCCCCAGGAAGAGGTGACAAATACCGCGTCGCGGAAGCCGGACTCTGTGTCCAGGGTGAACATGACGCCACTGGCGCCGGTCTCAGAGCGCACCATCTTCTGCACCCCGGCGGACAGCGCCACGTTCTCGTGGGCATAGCCACGATGCACGCGGTAGGAGATGGCGCGGTCATTGAACAGCGACGCAAACACCTCGTGCACCGCACGCTTGATATTGTCGTAGCCTTCAATGTTGAGGAAGGTTTCCTGCTGGCCAGCGAAGGAAGCGTCAGGCAAGTCTTCCGCCGTTGCAGAGCTGCGCACGGCCACCTTCAGGTTCGGATGCTTGCCCAGCATCTGCTCGTAGGCCTCGCGCAGCGCCGCCTCGAAGGCGGGCGGCAGGGGCGTATCGATCACCCACTGACGAATCTTGCTGCCGGCCTCGGCCAGGGCATTGACGTCATCGACGTCCAGGCGTGCAAGTTCCTGATTGATTCGATCATTGAGCCCCTCGTGGGAGAGAAACTCGCGATAGGCATCAGCGGTGGTAGCGAAACCGCCGGGCACCGTGACCCCCGCTCCCGCCAGATTGGAAATCATCTCGCCGAGAGAAGCGTTCTTGCCGCCAACGCGCTCGACGTCGTTCATGCCCAACTGATCAAACCACAGAATGTACTTGTCCACGTGACCCCCTTGGATGTCGACGAACTCGTCCATGACACGCCGTCATGACTGGATGCTGGCGACTCTATCAGCGCCCCACCATATTCGCCATTGGTCTAAGAGCGAAGTCACTGGAGGATTTTTACAACACCGGGGGAAAAAGCCAGCTTTCTGTAGTCTGGACACCTTCAGGGGCATCGGCGTGCCACTACGCAGCGCCTCCATCAGGGTCATGGCGGCGTCCGACTGATATCCCCCCGGCCCTTCCCTCACCTGGCTTGGGGGCCGACGGTCTCGGCCCATCATTGGGCCAGCACAGCCGATTGATCTGCTTGTAGTGAGGGAGGCCAATCCTGGCTAATTTTACTTCGAACGCGCACAACTTGTCTGTCCCCGCCATGCAGCGGACAATGCCAGCACTCTTTACAAGGTATCCGCCATGACCCGTACCGCTTTCTTCATTTCCGACGGCACCGGCATCACCGCCGAAAGTCTTGGACGCAGCCTGCTGGCCCAGTTCGAGAACGTCGAGATACGCAAGTTGACCAAGCCTTATATCGACACTATCGAGAAGGCGCGCTCGCTGGTCGGGATCATCGAAGCCACCGCGGTAAGGGACGGCGTGCAGCCGATCATCATCGACACTATCGTCGACGAAAAGATTCGCGCTGTGATTCGTCAGGCGCCGGGGTTCAAGGTCGATATCTTCTCGACCTTTCTGGAGCCGCTGGAAAAGGAACTGGAAACTCATTCGTCCTACAGTGTGGGGCGCACTCACGCCATTTCCAGCGATGACGTCTACATGGACCGCATTCACTCGGTGCACTTCGCCCTGGACAACGACGATGGCGCCCGCACCCATCAATACGACCAGGCGGACGTGATACTCGTCGGCGTGTCGCGCTGCGGCAAGACCCCAACCTCGCTCTACCTGGCACTGCAGTTCGGCGTTCGTGCCGCCAACTACCCGCTGACCGAAGACGACCAGGACGACAGCGGCACCCTGAAACTGCCGGCCGTGCTGGCCAAGCAACGCCACAAGCTGTTTGGCCTGACCATCGATCCCAGGCGACTGGCAGCGATTCGCCACGAACGAAGGCCCAATAGCCGCTACAGCAGCATGGACCAGTGCATGCAGGAGGTCGCTCAGGCTGAAGCCATGTTCCGACAGCTGCATATTCCGTTCATCGACGCCACGCGCTTTTCCGTGGAAGAGATTTCGACGCGCATGATTGCGGAAACCGGCATCAACCGCCGCTTTTCCCCTCGCTGATCGCGCTCAGGACATCGGGGCAAGTGCTCCGAGTCCCCGGTTACATCTGCTCTCTCTGTCCGATGGGCCTCACGGTCGGCACGGTTGACTGTCGGCCCACGGACAGACGTCCACTCGTCATCTTTGCAGCAAGTGCTTGTCTCTATCGCTTCGCCCACGTCCTTTACCTCTTCGACAGCAGGCCGCTCAGCTTGCAATGAGAGTCAATCTCGTTACTATTTCAAGGACGCGTTCCAGCGCCTCCTTCCTGCCTTCGTGAAAAGGACAATTCCATGATCTCTCGTCTTGTGCGTCGCCCTCTGGCGCTTGCTATCGCGGCCGGTGCTCTCGCTGTGGCTTCCCATGCTTCCGCCGAGGATGTCACCGCCGACGCCGTCGTCGGCCACTACGCTGACCTGGCACACACCACCTACAGCGATGCGCTGAAGACCGCCAAGGCGTTGGACGTCGCCATCGATGAGCTGCTGGCGGCCCCGACCTCCGAAACCTTGGCTGCCGCCAAGAAGGCCTGGCGCGAGGCACGTATTCCTTACCAGCAGAGTGAGGTCTTCCGCTTCGGCAATGCCGTGGTCGATGACTGGGAAGGCCAGCTCAACGCCTGGCCGCTGGACGAGGGCATGATCGATTACGTCAGCCAGGACGGCTATCAGCATGAGCTCGGCAACGCCGGTGCCACCGCCAACATCATCGCCTCCTCCTCGATTACCGTCGGCGGCGACGAGATCGACGTCTCCACCCTTTCGCCGGAACTGCTGGCAGAGCTTAATGAAATTGGCGGCTCCGAAGCCAATGTCGCCACCGGCTATCACGCCATTGAGTTTCTGCTGTGGGGACAGGACCTGCATGGCTACGAGCCGGGTGCCGGAGAGCGTGGGGCCAGCGACTTCGCCCTTGGCGACGACTGCACCAACGGTAACTGCGATCGCCGCCGCGCCTACTTGAAAGCCGCCAGCCAGCTGCTGATCCAGGATCTGGAGTGGATGGTGGCCCAATGGGCACCGGTGGACGAAGACAACTATCGCCGCGAGTTGACCAGCGTACCGAGCGAAGAAGGCCTGCGCCGTATTCTGTTTGGCATGGGGTCGCTGTCACTGGGCGAGCTGGCCGGTGAGCGCATGAAGGTCGCGCTGGAGGCCAATTCCTATGAAGACGAGCACGACTGCTTCAGCGACAACACCCACAACTCGCACTACTACAATGGCAAGGGCATTCAGAACGTCTACACCGGCCAATATCAGCGCATCGATGGCAGCGTTCTCGAGGGACCCAGTGTAGAGGCCCTGCTGGCGCAGACCGACAGCGACCTGGCGCAGACCCTCGAGCAGCAGCTTGAGAGCTCCATGGCAGCCCTGGGCACCCTCAAGCAGACGGCGGAGCAGAGCGAGTCGCCCATGACCTTCGACATGATGATCGCTCCAGGCAATGAGCAAGGTGCGGCCATCGTCAACGACGCCATTCTTGCCCTGGTCACCCAGACTGTCTCCATCGAGCAGGCCGCGGGCGAGCTTGGCGTCACCTCACTCGAGCCGGATGATGCCGGTCACGACTTCTGATCTTCTCCTGGCCGGAGCTTTGTTGATGTAGATCACATCCAGGCCAGAAACTAAATGATGAAATGCGATTCATTCGCCTCGAGAAGCCGCACGCCAAGGCGTGCGGCTTGACTGTGTCAAGGAATCGCCAGATGCGTCACATGCCCACACTAAACCGTACCTTGCCAGTCTTGCTGGCTGGGCTCACCCTTGGCACGCAGGTCCTTGCCAGCGGCGAGCCATCACTCCAGACCGATCCTCGCTCCGGCGGCGAAGGCTCGGTCAAGCAGTTCGACCACAACGCCTACTCGCTGCCGCTGGGCAACATGAGCATGACCAAGCGGCTCGACTTCAGCGTCGGCAACAGTTTCTTTCGCAATCCCTGGGTCGTGGCCCCCGCCAGCACCGATGCCCGTGACGGCCTTGGTCCACTGATCAATACCAACAGCTGCCAGGGCTGTCATATCAAGGACGGTCGCGGCCACCCGCCGGCGGACGGTGAACCACCGGTGTCCCTGTTCCTGAGGCTATCCGTGCCGGCCACCACCGCGGACGACCAAGAGCTAGTCAGGCGAACCGGCGCTGTGCCGGTGCCCCACTACGGCCGCCAGCTGCAAACCGCGGCGATTCCGGGCGCAACGCCTGAAGCCGACATGGTTCGATCACTCTCGCCCAGAGAGATCACCTTCGATGATGGCCACCAGGTCACGCTGGCGGTGCCCACCTACCACATCGAGGATCCCGCCTACGGCGACCTGCCCGAGACGCTGCTGACCTCGCCTCGGGTGGCGCCACCGATGATCGGACTGGGCCTGCTCGAAGTCGTGGACGAGGACCAGCTGCTGCAGTGGGCGGATCCCGACGATAGCGACGCAGACGGTATCTCCGGGCGCGCCAATCGCGTATGGGACGTGCGCCAGCAGGAGACGGTGCTGGGACGATTTGGCTGGAAGGCCGGCGAACCCAGTGTGGAACAGCAGAGCCTGCATGCCTTCGCCGGCGACATGGGGCTGACCTCACGTCTGGCCGCCGCTACCGACTGCATGCCAGGCCAGGGCTGCGAGGACTTCCCCGACGGCGGCGACCCGGAGGTCAGCGACGAAGTGGCCGACTTTGTCACCTTCTATGCCTCGAGCCTGGCCGTTCCGCAGCGAAGGAACATGCAGGATCCTGCGGTACAGGCCGGCGCCCGCCAGTTCAACGAACTCGGCTGCGCCGCCTGCCACCGCCCCAGCCTGACCACACCAGAGGACACGGCTCGTCCAGAACTGGCGGGCCAGACCCTGTGGGCCTATACCGATATGCTGCTGCATGATATGGGGCCTGAGCTTGCCGACGGCCGCCCCGAGTACCAGGCAGATGGCAACGAATGGCGCACCCCGCCGCTGTGGGGCATCGGTCTTGCCCAGCAGGTCAACCCCCAGGCAGGCTTCCTCCACGATGGCCGGGCACGCACCCTTGAAGAGGCCATCCTGTGGCACGGTGGTGAAGCGCTCGCCGCCCGGGATCGTTATCGCGCTCTTGCGCAGCAGGAGCGTGCACAATTGCTGGAGTTCCTGAATTCACTATGACGTACCGCTCACGCTCCCCCTTCGCGTCACTTTCTCGCGCCTTTTCACTGGGTGGCGCCACGCTGGCGTCGATCGTCGCGATGTACAGTAGCGCCGCCCTCGCTGACCAGGCGGGTACTTCGCCCCGTGAGACGTGGCATCACGATATCCAGCAGGGTTACCAGCAGCTGAACCGCACCACCGAGTCCCTGGCGGAGGCCTTCGCGCCGGGTTGCGATGCGCTCGATCATGACGCCCTGGCAGCGCACTGGCTGGACGCCTACCAGGCCTGGCAGGCCGTCCGCTTCGTCGACTTTGGCCCGATCGAGGTCGACAGTCGCGCCTGGCAGCTGCAGTTCTGGCCTGACAACAAGAACCTGGTCGGCAGTCGCATCGCCAGCCGACTGCGTCAGGAGACGGCGGTCACGCCCGCTGACATCGCCGCCGCCGGCGTCGCCGAGCAGGGCTTCCCTGCCTTGGAGTACCTGCTGTTTGACGACGCCATGACGCAGCACTCGCTCCAGCAGCCGAATGCCTGTGCGCTGGCCCAGGCCATCAGTCAGCACCTTGCTCAGGTCGCCAGCGAGCTGAACCGCGATTGGCAAGCCTTCCGCTCCCACTACCTGGCCACCGACAGCTACTCCGAGGCCACCGTTCACGCCGCGCTGCAGTCCCTAGAGATCCTCGAGGACAAGCGCCTGGGCGAGCCCCTGGGGATGATGGGTGCACCGGCCAATGGCTACCGCGCAGAGGCCTGGCGCAGTGATGCCTCGATCACCCTGGCGACGGCCACCCTGGAGGGACTGCAGGATCACTTCGTCCCGGGGCTAGAGCGGTGGCTCTCGCAGCAGCACCAGGACGAGCTTGCCGCGGCATTCAGCGACCAGCTCAAGGATGCGCTCGACCAGGCACGTCAACTGGACACAGGGATTGCCACTGGACTGCAAGACGACCAGGCGCGCCAGCAGCTGGCCACGCTCTATCTGGAAGTTGCCCAGCTACGCCAGGTACTCGGCGATGAAATAGCCCCGGCGCTAGGTATCGTTCGCGGCTTCAACTCGAGCGACGGAGACTGATCCCATGTCATCGAGGCTAGCCATCGGCCGCAAACAGCCGTCGACGTCTCGACAAGCGTCGGTTCAGAACCCCCTGCGCCGACGGCTGCTGGTCAGCTCCAGTGCGGGACTCGCCCTGACTGGCCTGGCGTTATCGGGTGTGCCCACATCGCTGTGGGCCAGCGACGAGCAGCAGCGGCGTGAGTGGTTTTTCAGCGCGGTGGACGACACCCATGGCGGCCATCACCTGGCGGGTCTTCGGCGTGACGGCAGCGAGCATTTTCTGCTGCCAGCGCCAGAGCGCTGTCACGGCGGCTGCCTGCGGCCAGGCCACGACCAGGCGGTGCTGTTTGCACGTCGTCCCGGCTACCGCTTCCACGTCATCGACGCATCGCATCAAGCGACGCTGATGACCATTGAAGCGGGTGACGGGCGCCACTTCTATGGACATGGGGTATTCGACCCCAGCGGCCGTTGGCTCTACCTCACCGCCAATCGCGTCGAGGATGCCATGGGGCTGGTGCAGGTGCGGGATGCAGAGGATCACTATCGCCTGGTGAATGAGTGGGAACTGGACGGTATCGGGCCCCACGAGATCGGCCTGATGCCCGACGGTGCCAGCCTGGCGGTCGCCCTGGGCGGCATCCTGACCCGTCCCGAAAGCGGCCGCGCCAAGCTCAACCTGGCTGAGATGGCACCGGCCCTGCTGCTGATCGATCGCCAGAGCGGTGACATTGTGGAGCGCCACCGCCCGTCTCACCACCAGCTGAGCTGCCGCCACCTGGATATTGCCGACGATGGCAGTATCATCGTCGGCTATCAATTCCAGGGCCCCGAATGGGAAACCCACCACCCGCTGATCGCCAGGCGATCCGCAGATGGTGGGTTTGAGGAGTGGACCCTGCCCGACCAGATCCAGGCGGGCCTTGCCCAATACACGGCAAGTATTGCGGTCAGCCAGGTTGCCGCCACTGCAGCGGTATCTGCACCCAGAGGAAACCGCGTGCTGCTGATCGACCGTAACAGTGGCGCGCTGCAGGCAGACCTCCCGATCGACGATGCTGCCGGGCTTCGCTGCGACGGCAGCGGCGGCTATCTGATCACCACCGGCAGCGGTGATGTCCACCACCTTGCGTCGTCAGGTCACCATAGCCTGGTCGCCTCGCTGCCGCTGCGCTGGGACAACCATCTGACCTGAGCAGCAACATCCACGTATTACTTGAGAAGCAACACCAGGGACCAGGCGCCTCAGCGAATGATGCCCTCGCGCCTGAGTCGCGCGATATCGTCTGCACTGAGCCCCATGTCGGTCAGCACACGCTCGCTGTGCTCGCCGAGACTGGGGGGTGGAACATCGGCGGTGGCACTCTCGCCATCGAAGCGCAGCGGGTTGGCGACCTGGGGCACGCCATCAATCTCACGGGCCATCCCCCGGTGCCGCACCTGGGGATCGGCAAACACTTCCGTCAGGGTGTGAATCGGCCCTGCGGGAATGCCCAAGGCTTCGAAGCGCGCCAGCCACACATCCCGTTCATCGCCGCTGAGTATGCCCTGGATCAAGGCCACCAGGTCGTCACGATGGGCCACCCGCCCTTCATTGGTGGCGTACTCGCCCTGACTCCACTCGGGATGCCCGAGCAGTTCAGCGAGGCGTGCAAACTGTCCATCATTGCCTACCGTCAGCACCAGGTGGCCATCCCGACAGGCAAACGCCTGGTAGGGAACAATATTGGGGTGGGCGTTGCCATAACGCTCTGGTGCACGACCACTGACCAGCGTGTTCAGCGCCTGATTGGCCAAGGTCGCCACCTGGACGTCCAGCAGTGCCAGGTCGACATGGCTGCCTTCCCCGGTGTCACGCCGGCGATTCAGTGCCGCCAGAACGCCAACGGCAGCGTACAGCCCGGTCATCACATCCGTAATGGCCACGCCTGTCTTCATCGGCATGCCATCGGCTTCGCCGGTCAGGCTCATCAAGCCGCCCATGGCCTGGATCATGAAGTCGTAACCCGCCCGATGGGCATAGGGGCCAGTCTGACCGAAGCCGGTGATGGAACATACCACCAGAGCAGGATTCAGCGCCCGCAGCGACGCAGCGTCCAGGCCGTAGCGCGCCAGCCCTCCGACCTTGAAGTTCTCGAGCACGATGTCAGCGCCGCGGGCCAGCGCCTTGACCAGGCGCTGGCCCTCGCCGCTGGCAATATCGATCGCCAACGACTGCTTGGCTCGATTGGCACACAGGTAGTACGCCGCCTGACGCTCGACGTCCTGTTCAGCCTGCGCCACCCCCTGGTGCCAGGGGGGACCCCAGCCACGGGTGTCATCACCCCGACCTGGATGCTCGATCTTGATCACCCTGGCCCCCATGTCAGCCAGCAGCTGACCGCACCAGGGTCCTGCCAGTACCCGTGACATGTCGAGCACCGTCACACCGGACAGCGGTCGATTCGCCCCCAGGCCGGGACCGGCAGCTGCAGCAATCGACATCTCGCTCATCGTGACCCTCTCGCTCAACCGCTGAAGGCCTGGAGGCCGGTCTGGGCGCGCCCGAGGATCAGGGCGTGGACGTCGTGGGTGCCCTCGTAGGTGTTGACCGCTTCCAGGTTCATCACATGACGGATCACGTGATACTCGTCGCTGATGCCGTTGCCACCGTGCATATCGCGAGACTGGCGAGCGATATCCAGCGCCTTGCCGCAATTGTTACGCTTGATCAGGGAGATCGCTTCCGGCACCAGCTGGCCGTCGTCGATCATCCGCCCCACTCGCAGCGAGGCCTGCAGACCCAGGGCAATCTCGGTCTGCATATCCGCCAGCTTCTTTTGAATCAGCTGGTTCGCCGCCAGCGGTCGACCAAACTGCTTGCGCTCGAGAGTGTAGTCACGGGCCGCGTGCCAGCAGGCTTCGGCCGCCCCCATGGCGCCCCAGCTGATGCCATAGCGCGCACGGTTGAGACAGGAAAATGGCCCCTTGAGTCCCTGCACGCCAGGCAGACGCTGCTCGTCCGAGACCTCGACGTCCTGGATCGCAATCTGACCGGTAATCGATGCACGCAGGCTGAACTTGCCGTCGATCTTGGGGGCGCTAAGCCCCGGCATGCCTTTCTCCAGCACGAAGCCGCGAATCACCCCTTCCTCGTCACGGGCCCACACCACGAAGACATCGGCGATCGGGGAATTGGTGATCCAGGTCTTGGTACCGTTCAGCCTCCAGCCCGACTGCGTGCGATAGGCCCGCGTCGACATGCTGCCCGGATCAGACCCGTGGTCTGGCTCGGTCAGGCCGAAACAGCCAACCCACTCACCGCTGGCAAGCTTAGGCAGGTAGCGATCCCGCTGGGCGTCGCTGCCAAAGGCGTGAATCGGGTACATCACCAGGCTCGACTGCACGCTCATGGCGCTGCGATAGCCGGAATCCACGCGCTCCACTTCACGCGCTATCAAGCCGTAGCTGACGTAGTTCATGCCAGCGCAGCCCCAGCCGTCGATGGTGGCGCCCAGCAGGCCAAGTTCGCCCATTTCGTTCATGATCTCGCGATCGAAATGCTCATGGCGGTTGGCTTCGAGCACCCGCGGCAACAGCTTTTCCTGGCAATAGTCGTGAGCGGTCTGCTGGACCATTCGCTCTTCTTCGCTCAGCTGATCGACCAGACGGAAGGGGTCGTCCCAGGTGACGGGGGTAATGCTGCTCATTAGCCAAACTCCAAAATGTCTACATTTTGGATAAATGTAGACCTAATTCCCCATAATGCCAACCACCACCTTGGTCGAACCCAACGTGATGCTGCCCCAATGTGCTGAAACCTAGGCAAGCGCTGAGGACATCCGCGAGCGGCGCAACGCGCCCCAAACAAAAGCGGCACCGCCTGGGCAGGCGGTGCCGCTTGATCACCCAGCCGTCACACCAAAGCGTCAGTCCTGACCTGGCTCTCCGGCGCGATACAGGGATTGGATGCTCGAGAAATCCAGGCCACCGTTGCCCTGGGCACTGTGCAGCGCGAAGAGATTGCGCGCTTGCGAGCCCATGGGAACGCTGGAGCGGGAGCCAAGCGCCAGTTCCCAGGCAAGCCCCAGGTCCTTGGCCATCAGATCCGTCAGAAAGCCACCCTGATAGTCACGCGAGGCCGCAGACCCCTCCATGACACCTGGCCAGGGGTTATACACATTGAGCGCCCAGTTGCCGCCGCTGCTCTGCTTCATGATGTCGGACAGCACCGTGGGGTCGAGCCCATTCTTCACCCCCAGCGCCAGCGCCTCGGCGGTGCCACTCATCAGGATACCCAGCAGCATGTTGTTGCAGATCTTGGCCACCTGGCCGCTTCCGCTGCCGCCAGCGTGAAACAGATTCTTGCCCATCACCTCGAGCACCGGCCTGGCGCGCTCGAAGCCTGCTGCGTCACCGCCCACGATAAAGGTCAGGGTGCCGGCCTGGGCTCCACCGATACCACCGGACACCGGCGCATCCAGATAGGTACACCCATGCTTGGCCGCTTCCGCCGCCACCAGGCGTGCGTCATCCGGCGAAATGGTGGAGGCATCCAGCAGCAAGGGGGTGCCTTCCAGGGCATCCAGCAAGCCCGCTTCTCCGTCACGCCCCAGATACAGCGCCTTGACGTGGGCGCCAGCCGGCAGCATCGATACCACGACGTCGGCCCCGGTGGCCGCATCAATGGCCGACACCCCGCGCCGTGCCCCCTTCTGCTCCAGCGCGGCCATGGCGCTTTCTACGAGATCGTACACGCAGACCTGGTGACCCGCGTTGACCAGATTGGCCGCCATGGGGGCCCCCATGTTACCCAACCCGATAAAGGCAATGTGCATTGGCTGTCTCCACATGTCCTGGCTGTGCTCAGGACGGTTTGCATTGTTTTCGTTGTTGCTGGCGATAGGGTGATCCGCCGACTGGTCTTGCTTGAACAAGCGCCAGAACCTTCGACCGCCCCTTCATCAGAATATGTCTATGAGGCCGGCGCGCGCTGCTCGAGGCCGCTACAGGTCATCAAGCGGGCCGGGAGCCTTGCCCCAGGGCGCGCCGAACATGGCCGCCAGATCAGCCGCAGGCACGCTGGATACGTCCCGGTGACGCCATTGCGGTGACTTGTCCTTGTCGATCAGCAGTGCCCTTACACCCTCGGCGAAGTCTCCCAGCACGTTGCATTGCACCGACACCACCAGTTCATCCCGAAAGGTATCCGCAAGGGACGAGTGGCGATGTCGCTTAAGCATGTGCCACGCCAGGTGCGCGGTCAGCGGGCATCCCTGGCTGAGTCGCTTGCGATTGTCGGCGAGCCAGGCGTCGTCACTGTGATCGGCGGTGATGGCAACGACGGCATCCTCGACCCGCCCCTTGCCCACCAGCGAACGCAGGTGATCGAGATGCGGCCAGACCTGCGCTGCGGGAGCCTGCTCGGGTGACTCAAAGCGGGCCAGCACCTCGCATACCAGTGCCTCAGCATCGACCACGTGACCGGCGGCGAAGTGGCAGTCACACAAGGCGTCCAACAGTTCGTCACCGCGCTCCCTGGGCACGAATCGATCGGCCATGCCCAAGTCCAGGGCGTCACGCGCGTTGATACTGGCACCGGTCAAGCCCAGGTACAGGCCTACGCCGGGAGGCATCTTGTTCAAGAACCAGCTGGCCCCGATATCCGGGTACAGCCCGATGGTCACTTCGGGCATGGCGATGCGCGTGGTCTCGGTGACCAGACGATGGCGCCCACCGGCGGTCAGCCCCAGGCCTCCCCCCATGACGATACCGTCGGCCCACACCAGCAGCGGTTTTGGGTAGGTGTGCAGACGGTAGTCAAGCCGGTACTCGGCGGCAAAATACTGGGTGGCGTAGGTACCTGGCTGGACCCGCTGCGTTTTCTCGCGCTGCAACTCGCGCACCAGAGCGACCACATCGCCCCCGGCGCAGAATGCCTTGTCACCCTCCCCTTGCAGCCAGACGGCGTGCACGTCGGGATCCTGGGCCCACTCTTCCAGACGCTCATCCAGCTGCTCGATCATCTCCAGCGACAGGGCATTGAGTGCCTTGGGCGCGTTAAGGGTTGCGATACCGACACAGCCGCCACCCGCTGCAGGTCGCCGCTGAAATCTGACCAGATCCTGATGCATGCAAGATACTCTCCGTAGTGAAATGCCTTGCGGTAGTGAAATGCCTTGCCGCAGTGCAATACCGCGACGTTTGGCATGGCCAACCGCGCAGGGCTAGATGTATCGGCGACGCTTACTGCAGCGCTTCGATCACGCCATCGGCAAGCAGCCGACGACCGACGATCAGTCGCATGATCTCGTTGGTGCCCTCAAGGATCTGATGGACACGGGTATCACGAACCAGGCGCTCCAAGGGGTATTCCCTGATATAACCGTAGCCCCCATGCAGCTGCAGCGCCTCGTTGCAGACCTTGAAACCGATGTCGGTGGCAAAGCGTTTGGCCATGGCGCAATGCGCGGTGGCCTCGGGGTCGGCCTGATCCAATCGCCAGGCGGCCTGGCGCACCATCAAGCGAGCGGCCATCAGCTCGGTCGCCATGTCTGCCAGCTTGAACTGCAACGCCTGGAAGGAGGCCAGCTCACGCCCAAATTGCTTGCGCTCACCCAGATAATTGCGCGCCAGTGTCAGCGCGTGCTGTGCAGCGCCCAGTGAACAGCTGGCGATATTGAGACGGCCACCGTCCAGCCCCTTCATGGCAAACCGGAACCCTTCTCCCTCCTCGCCCAGGCGATGATTGGCCGGCACGCGCACGCCATCAAGGCTGACCAACCGCGTCGGCTGGCTCTTCCAGCCCATCTTGTCTTCGTTCTTGCCGTAGCTGATGCCCGGTGCGTCGGCCGGCACGACGAAGGCCGATACGCCACGGGCACCACTGTCCGCTGCCCCGGTGCGTGCCATCACCACCAGCACCTGAGTCGCACCGGCACCAGAGATAAACATCTTCGCGCCATCAATGACATAATGATCGCCGTCACGCACCGCCTTGGTTCGCAGGTTGGCCGCGTCAGAACCGGCACCTGGCTCGGTGAGGCAGTAGGATCCCAGCAGCTCACCGCTGACCATGGCCTCCACATACTGACTGCGCACCTCGTCAACCGCCCAATTGGCGATCATCCAGGTCACCATGTTGTGAATGGTGAGATATGCGGTGGTGGCGATGCAGCCTTGGGACAGCTGCTCGAATATCAGCGAGGCGTCCAGGCGCGACAACCCGAGCCCGCCCTGTTCTTCAGGGGTATAGATGCCAAGAAAACCGGCCTCTCCAGCACGCCGGATCACATCCACGGGAAAGTGTGATTGAGCATCCCATTCGGCCGCATGATCGGCCAGCTCGACACGTGAAAAATCCGCTGCGGCGGCCACCAAGGCCTTCTGGTCATCGGTGAGAGCAAAGTCCATGACAGCTTCCTCGTCTCCAGGATGGCGGTGGCCGCCTCATCCCTGGATATTCGTGTTGGATCGGCCCGTGTCAGCCTACCGACGACGCCCTGCGCCAAGCCCCTGCAACGTGAGCCATGGGGACTGCGCGACAGGCGGCTCAGCGACTACAGGCTCGTCGGGGTGTTCGCGATGACGGCGCTGCTACGGGCACCTTATGCGGCCCCAACCTAGCACTTGCTTGGTTGTGTACCTATCAATCCATAGTCGTACACACCGTCGATATCGCTCACGCCATGTGTCGGCCAATAGCCTCAAACGCCAGCCCTGCCCGCGCCTGGTTGGCGAGTACGGGACCCTGGCCTTGCATGGTGAGGGTCGTCACCGACCCAGCAACATTCACTTTACGTTAACGTCAACTTTGACTAGTGTCTCTTCCAAGGACTCCAGTACATCGGGTCCCTCAACAGGACAACGCATCATGAGCAAACCTGCCAGCGCCCCCTCTACCACTCGCCCCGGGGCTGCCAGCGCCGGGCAAACAGCGAAGAGCTCTACTGGGGTCTCCGTGACGTCTCGCCATTACACCATCGGTGAACTGGCCAAGATGTTCGAAGTCACCCCCCGCACCATTCGTTTCTATGAGCAGGAAGGGCTGCTGGCGCCTCGACGCGAAGGACAGAAGCGCATCTATCGCGAGAAGGATCGCGTGCGGCTGAAGCTGACCCTGAGAGGCAAGCGTCTTGGCTTCTCCCTGGCCGAGATTCGCGAAGTGGTCATGATGTACGACGCCATGCCCGACGGAAATGCGCGCCAGTTGAAGCGACTTCTGGAAATCATCGCCGAAAAACGCGCTGAACTGGATCGTCAGCTTGAGGATATCCGCCTGATGCGCCTGGAGATGGACGACGTCGACCGGCGCGCCAGAGAGGCTCTCGATCAGCTGGACGAGTGATGCTCTCACTTAGAGGCTGAACCTGAGCCCGAACCTGAGCCGGCTCGCCCCGGCCTCAGCAACCCGTCGGCCAATGACGACCTGACCATCAATAACGACAACATCCAGCACAACCCGACGACATAACGAGACCCACAATGACACGCCAGACCGCCCATTCAGCCCCCAGGATCCCGTCCAGCTATGTGAGCGGGATCAGCGACCAGCCTCTCAAGGGCCAGACCATTGGTGATTGCTTCGACGAGACGGTCGCTCGCTTCCCTGACCAGGACGCCCTCATCAGTCGACATCAGGGACTGCGCTACACCTGGCAGCAGCTCAGAGAAGTGACCGACCAGGCTGCCAGAGCGCTGCTGGCGATGGGCGTAAAGAAAGGCGACAGGGTCGGGATCTGGTCGCCCAACTGCGCCGAATGGACGATCACCCAGTTCGCCACGGCCAAGATCGGCGCCATCCTGGTCAATATCAATCCCAGCTACCGCACCCATGAGCTCGATTACGCGCTCAAGCAGTCCGGCACCTCGACCCTGATCCTGCAGGGCAGTTTCAAGACATCGGACTATGTGGCCACCCTGGCGGAACTGGCGCCCGAGCTTCACGATATCCCAGGGGCGGGACCATTGACGCTCAAGGGCCTGCCAGAGCTGAAGCGCGTCATCTGCCTCGACGCCGACAAGGCACTCCCAGGAATGCTGGCATGGCCGCGCATCTTCGATCGCACGGAAGAAGTCAGCGCGGCGGAGCTTGCCGAGGTCCAGGCGGGCCTGCAGTTCGATGAACCGATCAATATTCAGTACACCTCCGGCACCACCGGGGCCCCCAAGGGCGCCACCCTCTCCCACCACAACATCCTGAACAACGGCATGTTTGTGGCACGCGCCATGAACCTCACCGATCAGGACCGGATGGTCATCCCGGTACCGCTGTACCACTGCTTCGGAATGGTCATGGGTAACCTGGGCTGCGTGACACATGGTGCCACCATGATCTACCCCGCCGACGGCTTTGACCCGGAGACCACTCTGGCGGCGGTGTCCGAGGAGAAGGCGACAACACTGTACGGCGTGCCCACCATGTTCATTGCGGAGCTTGAGCATCCCGACTTCAAGCGCTATGACCTGTCGTCACTGCGCACCGGCATCATGGCGGGTTCCATCTGCCCCATCGAAGTCATGCGCCGCGTCATCGATCAGATGAACATGCAGGACGTCACCATCTGCTATGGCATGACCGAAACCAGCCCCGTCAGCCTGCAGACCACCACTGACGCCCCGCTGGACAAGCGCGTGACCACCGTGGGCACCATTCATCCTCACCTTGAAGTCAAGCTGGTGCATCCTGACAGCGGGGTCGTCGTGCCCAGGGGTGAACCTGGCGAACTGTGTACGCGCGGCTACAGCGTGATGCTCGGCTACTGGAACAATGAAGAGGCAACAGCTTCGGCCATTGATGCGGCAGGCTGGATGCATACCGGCGACCTGGCGACCATGGATGACGAGGGCTATGTCTCGATCGTCGGACGCATCAAGGACATGATCATTCGTGGCGGCGAGAACATCTATCCGCGCGAAATCGAGGACTTTCTGTATACCCACCCCGCCATTTCGGACGTGCAGGTGATCGGCGTGCCGGATCGCAAGTACGGTGAAGAGGTCATGGCCTGGGTCAAGCTGAGCGAGGGCGAGCAGCTCGATGAAGACGCTCTCAAGGCATTCTGCAAAGGCAAGATTGCCCACTACAAGGTGCCCCGCTACGTAAAGTTCGTCGACGAGTTCCCGATGACCGTCACCGGCAAGATTCAGAAGTTCAAGATGCGCAAGGAAGCCACCGACGAACTAGGGTTGTAAGCCCCCGGGCTCGTGGGCCACTCCCTGAAACTCAAGCGCTGACTCTCCATCGCTGAAGCTCAAGCGTTGAGACCCAGCCGCAAAAAAGGCGTCCCTATCAATGGGACGCCTTTTGTCTGGCCAGGCAGGCGGGCCTGGCCTGGATATCTGCAGGCGGGACTACATGCCCTTGGGAGCGAAAATCCCCGGCGCGTTGCGCCAGTAACCCTTGAAGTCCATGCCGAAGCCGAACACGTAGCGGTCGGCCACTTCGAGACTGCAGTAATCTGCCTTGAGGCCCGGCACCGCCTTGCGATCGTGGCTTTTGTCCACCAGCACGGCCGTAGACACGCTCTTGGCCCCTGCCTCACGGCAATAGTCCAGGATGGCCGCCAGGGTCGCGCCCTCGTCGAGAATGTCATCGACAATCACCACATCACGGCCGGCCATGGGGATCTCTGGCGACACTCGCCAGAACAGCTCTCCGCCGCGGGTCTTGCCGCGATAACGCGTGGCGTGCAGGTAGTCCACCTCCAGCGGGAACCCGAGCCGGGGCAACAGATGTCCCGTGGTGATCAAGCCACCGTTCATCACACAGTAAAACACCGGCAGCTTGTCACCCAGGTCCCGGGTGATCTCTTCCGCCATGCGGTCCAACGCGCGCTCTACCTCATCATGACTGATCAGGCAGTCGGCGGTGTCCATTACCTCACGCATGTCATCACGTGAGGCGCTATGGGCAGGATCAAGTTTCGGCATATCAGTCAGCTCGTTTCATTCATCAATCGGAAGTCATCGCCGCCAGGCGCGCGTGGACACGGCGCCAGCGCGACAAGGCAGACAGGGCATCAAGGTCGGGGCGGGCTCGGGCATAGCGAAGACGCGAGGCCCTGCGCGGCGCCTGATCGACACAGGCATCAAGCACCGCCGTGGCAGCTGGACGGTCATTGCATACCAGCACCATGTCGCAACCGGCCTCCAGAGCAGCCTTGGCTCGCTCAGCGGGGCCACCGGCGACCTGCGCCCCTGCCATGGTCAAGTCATCGGAGAAGATGGTGCCCTTGAAGCCCAGAGTCTCCCTCAGCATTCCCAACCAGGAGGGCGAAAAGCCCGCCGGACGAGGGTCGAACGCCGGATAGACCACGTGAGCCGGCATCATGCCATCCAGCTTGCCGGCCAGGCGCTCGAAGGGCACCAGGTCGTGCTGACGCAGCTGATCGAGACTCCGCTCGTCCCGGGCGACCTCGTGATGGGTATCCGCCTTGACCCCACCATGCCCTGGAAAATGCTTGCCGACGGCCGCCATGCCCGCCTCGTGCAGCCCCTCGATAAAGGCACCACCGAGCCGCGCCACCACCTCGGGATCTGCATCGAAGCTGCGGTCACCAATCACCGACGAGAGGCCGACATCGACATCCAGCACCGGAGCAAAGCTGAGATCCAGCCCACAGGCAGCCATCTCCATGCCAAGCAACCAGCCTGCATCCTGGCAGAGGCGCAAGGTCACCTCGGGCGCGCTGCGGTATTCCTGACCCAGCCGGGACATGGGCGGCAAGCGCGTCACCCCTTCCTTGAGCCGCTGCACGCGACCACCCTCTTGGTCGATCCCCAGCAGAAGGCCGGGACGCAGCTCTCGGATCGACCGGCACAGCGCCCTGACTTGATCGGCATCATGGGTGTTGCGGCCAAACAGGATGACTCCGCCAAGGGCGGGATGCAGAAGCAGTTCGCGCTCTTCGGCCGACAGCTCGAGGCCATCGAGATCCAGCATCACAGGTCCGAATGTCTGGGTCATGTCGCTTACCTGGTCGGAAAAAAGGGAACGATTCTAGACCAATGGGCTACGTCGTGACACCCCGACAGCGCAATGCCAGGCACGACCACAGACAACCCATGGCAGCGACGATAGAATAGCACCCGCGGACCTCAGGGTCCGTTCTCTCGATTTGCCTGCTGCTGGAGCCGCACTGCTGCCTATGGATGTCATCACCACCATCATCGTCATCACCCTGGGACTTTGCCTGGGCAGCTTCCTGAACGTCGTCATCGTCCGCCTGCCCGTCATGCTGATGCAGCAGTGGCGCACCGAGGCACGTGCCGCTCTGGAGCTTGAGGATGACATCGAGGCTCCCATCTCGCTGGCCCGCCCCGGCTCATGCTGTCCCCGCTGCGGACACCCCATCGCATGGCACGACAATCTGCCCCTGTTGGGCTGGATCAAGCGCCGCGGTCGATGCGCTGTATGCAAGGGACGTATCAGCGTCCAGTATCCGCTGGTCGAACTGGCCAGCGCCATTCTGGCGCTGACCTGCCTTAAGCTGTTCGGACTGCAATGGAGCGCGCTATGGATCTTCGCGGCTTGCCTGACCCTGCTGGCACTGGCGGTCATAGATCTGCGCACCCAGTTACTGCCGGACGCACTGACCCTTCCGCTGCTATGGGCAGGTTTGCTCTACCAGCTACTATTCAGCCCCGCGCATCTGGCAGACGCGGTCATCGCGGTGGTGGCAGGCTATGGCGTGCTGTGGGCCGTGGGTGCGATCTTCTACGCCATCACCCAGCGTGAAGGCATGGGGCGTGGCGACATCAAGCTGCTCGCCGCCCTCGGTGCCTGGCTGGGCTGGCAGCTGCTGCCCCTGGTCGTTCTTGTCGCCGCGGTAGTGGGCGTGATTTCGGGCTTGCTGGTACAGTGGCAAAGACCACATCTCAAAGGACAGGCGCTGCCCTTCGGGCCCTCCCTGGTCATCGCTGGCGGCCTGGCCTTACTGGCGGGCGAAGAAATGCTGTTGACGTACAAGGCCATGCTTGGCGCATGATGCGACCCATGAGGGTCGTCACAAAGGCAACAATGGAGTAATGGCGGCATGATCATTGGATTGACGGGCGGTATCGCCTCAGGAAAATCGACTGTCGCAAGACTGTTCGGCGAGCTTGGTGTCAGGTGGGTCGACGCCGATGACATTGCGCGTGAAGTGGTGGCCCCCGGTGAACCGGCCTTGAAGGCCATCGTCGATCGCTACGGTGACACCATCCTCAACCGTGAAGGTCGTCTCGACCGCAGCGCACTGCGTGACATCGTCTTCGCCAACGAAAAGGAACGTCGCTGGCTCGAAGCCACCACCCACCCACGGATCAGAGAACGGCTGACCACACGACTGGCCCTGCTGCAACAGCAGGACAGCCCCTACGTGCTGCTGGTTTCTCCGCTGTTGTTTGAGTCCGGTCAAGCCGACATGGTCCAGCGCAAGCTTGTGGTCGATGTGGCCGAGGACGTCCAGATGGAACGCGCCATGGCCCGCGACAAGATCGATGCTGACCAGGCCAAGGCTATCCTGGGTTCACAAATGCCGCGAGAAAAGCGCCTCTCTCTCGCCGATGACGTCCTCGTCAACGAAGGGGATCTCAGCGCACTAGTCGACGCGGTAAAAGCGCTGGATGGACGCTACCGCGCCATGGCGGGCAGCTGATACGGCTAATGCTGAGCGAATAGCACTGGCGAATAGCACTGGCGAATAGCACTGGCGAATAGCCATTCGCAGGTCCAGACTCACGCCCCAACCGCGTTCCGAGACACATGGCGAGCACCGCTGAAGACGGTGCCAAGCCCCACCACCTGACACAAGGAGACCCAACATGTCCCACACGGCATCCCAGGGGCCACTCAAGGTCGCTTGCCCCCAGTGCCGCAAAGAGGTGCTTTGGACCAGCGACAACGAGTTTCGGCCTTTTTGCAGCAAACGCTGCCGGCTGCTCGACCTGGGCGCCTGGGCCGACGGCAGCCATCGTATTGCGGGAGAGCCCGCGATGGACGAAACCAGTATTGACGAATGGGTTGCGCGGGCAGAACGCGACCTGTACCAGCAGGACTGAGCCAATGCCACGCGATGGGCACGACACGTCAGCCTCAGCGCCGTCCTATCAATGGCTCGCGGCACTCGATCAGGCCTTTGATCGCCTGGTAGACAGGGCGCATCAGGTCGCCGATGCCTGGGCGGCGTCCGGGCTCGGCGGATGGGCATTTGGCAGGGATAAGGTGGATCCTGAGTGGCTTCGCCAGTCCTTGCTCGACCTATGGTATGTCGACGGCCAGGATGGCCGAGTCACCCACAGCCACGTTGGACTGGTCTGCTGCGACGACGCCACCTACGCCGCCGCACAACAGCTGAATGAGGCCAAGAGTGACTTGTCCCACCAACTGGCAGAGATTCGTCAGCACTCGCCGCAGTTGATGGCAGAGATCAAGGCTCGGCTGCCCCAGCGACATCCCGACCTCAACCAGCATCTAGGCGGTGCGGGCCTTGCCCGTCTTCACCTCAAACAGGCATGGCGCCACGTCCCCGTGGCCGAGGCCTCCGTGGATCGCGTGCGATTGGCATGGTACAGCAGCGGCAGGTCGATCAAGCGGATCAGTGTGGCCGATGCGGAGCAGAAACTGCTGGCACTCGACAGCGAGGCAGCCCATATCCGCATACAACTGAAGCGTTTAGCGGGTATTCCCTCAAGCGAGATGCTGGCACAGGTGCAACGCCAGGCGCCGCTGATGCGCGCCAATCTCTTCTATCACGAGCCACTGACTGACGGCCGCATGCGGCGAGCCATGAATGTCGCCCTACCGCTTTTCCTGCCGCAGCAGCACCTTCCACGACACAACCTGCCTCCCCTTGCCCCGCCACTGGAGCGTCAGCGCGCTCGACGCAGCGACGAGCGCCTCGAAGACACACCTTTTCTGCCGAGTCTGAGAGCCTACCGCTACCGCTGATCGCACCAGCACTCCGTGCCGCCAGCAACCACTGCCTGTACGCCAGCAAGGCGGCAGACGCCAGGCCAGTCAGGGTCGATACTCCCCTTGGCGACGTCAGTGCGACTTATGCGTGCGATTTCACTGACATTCTTTTGCGGAATATCCAACAAGGAGTCGTCGCCCAAGACGACTGCAGAAACAGCACAGTCGGGCCATCATGTCACAAACTGTAATCACTCGCGTCACTACCGAGACGCAACAGGCGAAAGATGACCTGACCACTGCCGGCTCCGGCGGGCACCGCTATCAGGCCACGCGCCCCATGGATTGCAGCAGCGTGACGAGTTCGGCGACGGTTTCCGGACTCTGAGCGTATTCCTGAATCAACGCATGCAAGCGACGCTCGAAGTCTTCTTCACGCTGCCGGCGCTCCTCTTCCTCAACGCTGTCAATGGTGCGCACAGGCGGTCCGGTGGGAATCTCGGCGGCCTTGCTCGGGTTGTCCAGGCTGCGAAGCGCTTCCGCGAAGGCATCATCCAACTCACGAAAGCGGCGCAGTTTTTCGCGTTCGTCCATAGGCTTGGGGGAACTCTGAGATTTCATTTGTTACCATTCGTTAACATCAACAGGGATAAGCCGAATCGAGCATGCTGGCAAACCAGCGTATCAAAAAAGGACCAAGAAATCGCGATTTCTTCCTCTATAACAGTATCTTAACTGCTCAAATGGCACAGGATTTTTGTGCACAAACAATCAAAACGGCACATTGCACTTGCCAACCAAAGTGGCTAGACTGCATAACTACGTAACAGGATGTATCTTAACGCAACAAACTTTCATCATTATATTTCGGGACAGATGGATGTCCCGGTAACAATGACCACGGGACAGACGCTCGGATTCGTCCTCCGAGGACCCAGCAAGGGGTCAGGTCCATCGCGATGGTTCAGGGAGGCATGACCATGTTCAACGAGATGATGCGCGCCGAAATCTGGCTCCAGGAGACCTTGGACAGCCAGCTCAGTATTGAAGACCTCGCCACCCGTATGGGGTACTCCTCATCTCAGGTGCGCAGGCGCTTCCGCCAGTCATTTGGCATCTCGCCCAGCGCCTATCGCGACATGCTGCGACTGGAAAAAGCCGCCAGGCTCCTGATCCACACGCCACACGGCGTCCATGATATCGCCAGGCGCTGCGGATATCGCAACCACTCGGCGTTTACTCGCGCCTTCCAGCGCCGCTATCGCGTCGCCCCCCGCGAATATCGTCAGAATCAGCGCCTGGAACTCTACCGCCAGCGCCACAACCTGCCTCACTTCTCGGTCAAGATGGCAGACCTGCCTCTGCGCCGCGCCGCGGTCACCCGTCTGTATCAGCCGCCGGAAATCATCGAGAACCTGGATAACTGGCAACGCAATGCAGAAGGCGCCTACGATCTGCCGGCACGCCTCACCAACGCAGCGCCAATCGCCATCCTGCATGACCATCCGCTGGCCAGTGAATCCCCGCGTATCGACCTTGGAGTCCATGTCGACGAGGAACATGCCCACCGCCTGGCGCTACCGCTGCCCTTCCGACTCGTCATGTTGCCGGCGCAGCGTCATGCCTGCATCACCCTTGAGGACAGTTCACACCTCACCAGTGCAATGCTGTTCATGGCCTGCAGAGGACTGTCTGAACACGGGGTCTACCTCAGCGGTGAGGCACCGCAACTGGTCAAAGGCAAGTATGGGCTGGAACTGAGATTGCCGCTACTCGAGGAAGACTGACCTTCCGCGAACCAACATTCATGCCTTCCCTTGAAGTGGCCACCTCGGTGGCCACTTTTTTCTGCGGTCATCATACCAGAATTTCACGCCGTCGCTGCCACCGTCAGCCACCACTGAGGGCTGTACACTGCCTTTACCACACGCGGCTACCCACAAGGGGCTACCCACAAGGGGCTACCCACAAGCAGACAGCGGGGAATACGAGGCGCTTGCAGCAATCTACGCCACTCTACAACCCGAGCCACTGCCCCAACAATAGCCTTGGCGCTAGCCAGGACGACTGCCCAGATAACGACCTTCAGGACATCCAAGGCGACTGTCCCCTCTGTATCAGTTGCACCCCTGACCTTTCCCCCAGGCAACGGACAGCAGGCATCGTGCTACGGCGATCAGGCTGACCTGCTACACGGCCACGCCTATATTCTGTCAGCGCAATGTCACGCCATGACATATAGCGATACATCCAAGAACACAATGGACACAGCCTTGGCGGCCCTGCCTGGACGCCACAGGGGCCAAATCTCGGGCCCCCTCCTCTCAATACCACCCTCGTCAACAGACTCTACAAGAACCCTGCGGGATGTGAGAGAGCCCCCGGGTGCCGGCGACAGCATCAACAAAGAGACGCTTGTGGGCTACGCACCCTGACGGTGGCGAGGCGATATCGAGTAAACGCCAAAAGGCCACACCAAGCCTCGCCCTACCGGCGCTAAAACGACATCGCCCGAGCAGGATGACGGTGACATTTCACCATTCCCTACCCGGGCGAGCGATCATGACGGGAGCTACGCTACATCAAATGCCGTATCACCGCTCCGTCACAAAGCGCTGGCTTTAGCCTTCAACACGAACCAGCCAGGATTCGACGGTATCGTTGCCGTGCTCTTCCTTCCAGGCTTTCAGTGTCTTGTGGTTACCACCACGAGTTTCCACCACTTCGCCGGTATTCGGGTTCTTGTAGATCTTCAGCTTGCGCTTGCGGCGACCACCAGCGGCGGGTGCAGCAGCCTTGCCAGCGGCAGCGGGCTTCGGCTGAAGGATAGCAATAACGTCGGAGGAACTCTTATCGAACTCTTTCATCAGTTCTTCGAGCTTTCCCTTGAACTCGAGCTCTGACTTGAGACGATCGTCATTCTGCAGTTGATCGAGTCGCTGCTGGAGCTGCTGCAGCTGCTGCTCCATCTGCATGTAGTCATTCAACAATGAAGACATTGGCGTAAACCTGTAGTAGTTGCTTTCGGATGCCGCGGTATTATCACTCTTGAATCTCTGTGTGACAACCATCTTTAACAACGCACACTAGGTCGAGACACCACAATGATAGATACACTACGGCAATGTAGGGGCAAGATCGGACAATAATTAACCTAACCCCCATCGCTAACGCTGTCCAGCCCCGCCTTCTGTCCCACTATCTGGCAAGCGGAATGGAATACTTGGCTTGAGCGAACATATGACAACGTGAACAAAAAAAGGAAATAGCCATTAAAGATTTTACTAATATAATTGAGGCATATTTGGCAACGGTGCGTGGAACAATATGTCGCCATATCGATACAGGCGCGACATTCAATACCCTTGTCTCACAAAGTAAACAGTATTAACTGTTGCCCTGCCGTTATCGCCTTCGCCACACGACAACAGCAGCGCCCTACCGCAGTGGGCCTACTATGGGCTCCCGCCATATCCCTGAATGCACAGACACACGGCTATCCCACCCTCCTTGACGCTACCCACGGCACTGGAGCACCCAGCTGACAAAGGCTCTCTACTGCTCTGGATGATCTATTACCAGGCAGTCTCTACCGCCCAGAAAAATCTATCACCAGGAGCTCTCTACCGCTCAGAACGATCTATCGCCAGGCATCCTCTATTGCGAGGCACCGTCTATTGCCAGGCGCTCGCTATTTTCGGGTACGCTCGGCATCTAGATGCCACGAAGAGCGCGCCTCCATGTTACGGCGAACAAGATCTGGTGAAGCATTCACCAGCAAGGCGTGGCCGGTATCACAGAGATGGCTCTCTCATTCTCCCTGACAACCTCTTTCAGCATATGGTGGTGTGACCGCTATGCCCTGCCCTCTCGGTTTGCACGGGGGTTTGCATAGGGTTTTCGCGGAGGACACCCATTCAAAGGAGATAGCGCTTTTATAAAGCGCTATCTTTCCCTGAAGGGTCTTTGTTCATGAAGATCTTCTCGCCATGAAGGTTGTCTTGCTATGAAGGTTGTCTTGCTATGAGAAGCGTCTTTGCAGGAAGGGCGTCTTGCCCGGCCGAGGCGTCGCCAATCTGACATATATTTACAACTAGCAAGATCGGCTTGACGCCTTGGAACCCACGTCCAGTATCACTCCGTCTATTCGCTTCGCCGTGTCGGGGTTGCTAAGTACCCGCCCAATGTCTCCGTCGGTGCACTTGGTATTGTGCCGTCACCTTATATGCGAGGCCCCAAGCGAGCGGTGCATGTAAAAATGATGAGACAAAAAAAGCGCCTCCCGAAGGAGGCGCCTTGAACCTTGTCGTGCTCGACGTGAGTCGAGGGGCGACTTAGTCCTGACCCATCTGCTGCTTGATGAGGTCGCCGATGGTGGTCGGGCCACCGGTCTCGACTTCCTGCTCGCGCAGCTTGGTCATGTTGCGACGCGTGTCGTCCTGATCCTTGGCCTTGACGGACAGGGCGATCTGGCGGTTCTTGCGATCGACGCCGACGATGCGGGCCTCGACGCTGTCGCCTTCGTTCAGCACGTTGCGTGCATCTTCGACGCGGTCAGCGCTGATTTCAGAGGCTTTCAGCACGGCGATGACGTCGGTAGCCAGCTCGACGTGAGCTTCCTTGGCATCAACTTCAACAACGCGACCAGTGACCACAGTGCCCTTGTCGTTCACAGACAGGAACTCGGCAACCGGATCGGTATCGAGCTGCTTGATACCCAGGGAGATGCGCTCACGCTCCGGATCGATAGACAGAATGACGGCTTCCGCTTCGTCGCCCTTCTTGAAGGAGCGCACGGCTTCTTCGCCAGTCTCGGTCCAGGAGATGTCGGACAGGTGAACCAGGCCGTCGATGCCACCGTCCAGACCGATGAAGATACCGAAGTCGGTGATGGACTTGATGGTACCCGCAACGCGGTCGCCCTTGTTGAACTGGGCGTTGAAGGTTTCCCACGGGTTGGCAGTGCACTGCTTGATACCCAGGGAAATACGACGACGCTCTTCGTCGATGTCCAGCACCATGACGTCGACATCGTCACCGACCTGAACCACTTTGGACGGATGGATGTTCTTGTTGGTCCAGTCCATTTCAGAGACGTGAACCAGACCTTCGACACCCTCTTCCAGCTCGGCGAAGCAGCCGTAGTCGGTGAGGTTGGTGACGCGAGCGTGCACCTTGGTGCCTTCCGGGTAACGATCCTTGATGTTGACCCAGGGATCTTCGCCCAGCTGCTTGAGACCCAGAGAAACGCGGTTGCGCTCACGGTCAAACTTGAGCACCTTGACGCTGATCTCGTCGCCAACAGCAACGATTTCGCTCGGATGCTTGATACGCTTCCACGCCATGTCGGTGATGTGGAGCAGGCCGTCAACGCCGCCCAGATCAACGAAGGCACCGTAGTCGGTCAGGTTCTTGACGATACCGATGATCTGCTGACCTTCCTGCAGGGTCGCCAGCAGAGCTTCACGCTCGGCACTGTTCTCGGCTTCGAGCACGGCGCGGCGAGAAACGACAACGTTGTTGCGCTTCGGATCGAGCTTGATGACCTTGAAGTCCAGCTCTTTGTTTTCCAGGTGCGTGGTGTCGCGCACCGGACGAACGTCGACCAGGGAGCCCGGCAGGAAGGCACGGATGGAGTCGACGTCGACAGTGAAGCCGCCCTTGACCTTGCCGTTGATCACGCCCTTGACGATCTCTTCCTTCTCGAAGGCAGCTTCCAGCACCTTCCACGCTTCGGCGCGCTTGGCCTTCTCGCGGGACAGGCGGGTTTCACCGAAGCCGTCTTCCACGGCTTCGAGGGCCACGTGGACCTCGTCACCAACGGCAATGGTCAGCTCGCCGCTGTCGTCGCGGAATTGCGCGGCAGGGATCTGACCTTCGGACTTCAGGCCGGCATTGACGGTGACCCAGTCACCTTCGATGTCGACGACAGTCGCCGCGACGATCGCGCCCGGCTCCATGTTGATGTCCTGGAGAGACTGTTCAAACAGTTCAGCAAAGCTTTCGCTCATGATGTTCCTACGTGATCAACGTTGAGTGCGGCAGGGCCGCTTCTCCGCACCACCAGCAAGTGCGGGCCATATTCAAAAACCCCCGGGGATGTTGACACTGGTTAGACCTGAACGAGTTTTCCGTTTCATGCACTCGAGCACGTCGTGACATCTTGCCGGGGACGCCGCAAGGGAGTTCAGAAGTCTCAGCACAGACCCTTTCGGGACAAGAGCTGGGTCAGCCGATCCACCACTTCCGGTATGCTCAGGCTTGTCGTGTCCAGCTCGATGGCATCATCGGCCGGCACCAGCGGGGCGACACTGCGATTCGTATCGCGGTCGTCTCGCGCCTGAATCTCCTTCAAAAGACTCGATAGACTAGCATCGACGCCTGCCTCCCGCAACTGGAGATGGCGCCGTCGCGCCCTCTCCTCTGCGCTTGCGGTAAGGAAAATCTTCAGTGGCGCAGCGGTGAACACCACGGTGCCCATGTCGCGACCGTCGGCCACCAGCCCAGGGGCCTTGCGGAAGTCCCGCTGACGCTTGAGCAGCGCCTGGCGCACCGCGGGCAGAGCGGCCACCAGAGAGGCACTGTTACCGACCTGCTCGGTGCGAATTTCCCGGGTCACATCCACGCCTTCCAGCTCGACGATGACCTCACCATCCGTCGCCCGAAACACCACATCGAGCTGACGCGCCAGCCGCTCCAGCTGACCCTCGTCATCCAGCGCAATACCCCGCTGAAGGGCTGACAGGGCCGTCAGGCGATACAGACAGCCGCTGTCCAGCAGATGCCAGCCCAGCCGCTCGGCGATCAGGCGGCTGATCGTACCCTTGCCCGCCCCACCAGGACCATCAATGGTCAATACCGGGACGTCAGCGTGTTCGATCTGGCTCATGCCCCCTCCTCACGCGCCTCTTCACGCAGCTCATCGAGCTGAAGACCGACACTGCGGGCAAGCTCCACGAAGCCGGGGAATGACGTCGCCACGTTGGCGCAGTCGTTGACCTCGATCGGCGCACTGGCCCGCAGCGCCGCGATGGTGAACGCCATGGCGATGCGGTGATCTTCATGACTCTCCACAGTGCCGCCAGCGTAATTGGCGCCGTCGCCGCCCTTGCCGACGATGTCGATGCCATCATCGTAGAGGGTATTCTCGATACCCAGCGCGCTCATGCCGTCGGCCATGGACTGCAGGCGGTCAGACTCCTTGACGCGCAGCTCCTCAGCCCCACGCAGGCGCGTGACGCCCTGGGCATTGGCGGCCGCGATGAACAGCGCAGGAAACTCGTCGATGGCCAGCGGCACCTGGTCCACCGGAATATCGATGCCGGTGAGAGGCCGATAGCGGATATGCAGATCAGCGACCGGTTCGCCGCCCACCTCACGCTGATTGTCGAGGCGCAGGTCCGCCCCCATGGCCAGCAGGATGTTGATCACGCCAATCCGGGTCGGGTTGATACCGACATGTTCCAGCACCAGGTCAGAGCCCGGCGTGATGGCTGCCGCTACCAGAAAGAAGGTCGCCGAAGAGATGTCGGACGGCACGTCGATGGGGCCCGCGGTCAGGTGACCGCCCCCCTGCAGCCAGCAGGTGTCACCGTCTCGCTGCACGTCGTAGCCAAAGCCGTTGAGCATACGCTCGGTATGATCCCGGGTCGGCGCAGGCTCACGCACACGGGTTTCGCCTTCGGCAAACATCCCCGCCAAGAGCAGGCACGACTTGACCTGGGCGCTGGCCATGGGCATGTCGTAATGGATTCCCTTGAGCGCCTGACCACCCTTGATCTTGAGCGGCGGACGACCGCCCTCGGCGGTGTCGATGACGGCCCCCATCTGACGCAGAGGGTCTGCCACACGCCCCATCGGACGACGTGTCAGCGAGGTATCGCCGGTCAACTCGGTATCAAATGCCTGGCCGGCCAAGAGACCCGCAAACAGGCGCATGGCGGTGCCGGCATTGCCCACATAGAGAGGGCCCGCCGGCTTCTTCAGGCCGTGCATGCCGACGCCATGAATGGTGACTCGCCCATGATGGGGCCCTTCGATGGCCACGCCCATCTCGCGGAACGCCTGCAAGGTGGCAAGGCTGTCCTCGCCCTCGAGGAAACCGGACACCTCGGTCACCCCTTCAGACAGGGCACCCAGCATGATGGAACGATGTGACACCGACTTGTCACCAGGCACGCGAATGCGACCGGTAACGCTACCACCGGGGGCTACCCGATAGCGCAGCATGGCTGTTTCTTGCATCTGATATTCCGCCTGATAACTGGTCTGGTTGAGCAAGGTATCAAAATAGTGGCGCGCGTGGCTGGCCCGATCGAAGGTCCCCAGCAGATGATCCCCATCACCGCGTTCCACCGCCTCACGTAACTGTGCGAGTCCGGCCTCGAAGTCATCCAGCGCCTCAAGCACGGCGCCGCGATTGGCCTGAAAGACGTCACGCCACATCACAGGGTCGCTGCCGGCGATCCGGGTAAAATCGCGAAAGCCACCGGCGGCATAGCGAAAGATCTCGAGGCGCTCGTCCTGGCGTGCCAGCGTGTCGACCAGGGAGAACGCCAGCAGATGGGGCAGATGGCTGGTGCGAGCAAGCACCTGGTCGTGACGCGCGATGTCCATCTCCAGCACCTCGGCCCCCGTCAGCTGCCACAGGCTGCGAACCCGCATCAGCGCCTCGTGGTCGGTATCGGCCATGGGCGTCAGGATCACCTTGTGGGCCTGGTACAGATCCGGGTTGGCCGCCGCCACGCCGCTCTTCTCCGAACCCGCAATCGGGTGTCCCAGGACGAAGCGCGGCGGCAACTCGCCAAATGCCGCCACCGCGGCCTCGGCGATGGCGCCCTTGGTGCTGCCTACGTCGGTGATCACCAGGTCGTCCGCGGCCCGATGCCGCAGCGCCTGCAGCTCCGCCATGACCTTGCCCATGGCCATCACCGGCACCGCCAGGATCACCAGGGTCGCCCCGTCGATCACCGATTCGAGAGATGGGCCTCCCGCATCAATCAGGCCCATCTTTACGCCAAGCGCGACCTCCCGCTCGTCACAATCACACGCCAACAGGGTACTGCCGTCAGCCTGACCGACGCCTGCCTGGCGCAGCGCGGCGGCCAGGGAGCCGCCAATCAACCCAAGACCTACGATGACGATACGCGATGAAGATGGCAAAGGTGAACCACTACTCCCCATGCCTACAGAACCCCCTGGGGGTAGGACCCCAGCACCTTCACCTCGGACACTCGCAGGCGCACTTCCTCCAGTAACGCCGACACCCTCGGCTCTTCCACATGTCCGCTGAAATCGATGAAGAACACATAATTCCAGGCGCCAGTGCGGGAGGGGCGCGTCTCCAGACGAGTCAGATCGATCTGGTGGCGGTGGAAAGGTTCCAGCAGGTCGTGCAATGCCCCGGGCTGGTTGCGGGTCGCCACCACCAGCGATGTCTTGTCGACACCGGACATCGGCACATCCTGGTTACCGATGATCAAGAAGCGCGTGGAGTTATCCGGGCGATCCTCGATCTTCTCGGCGACGTGCGTCAGGCCGTAAAGCTTGGCGGCCATGTCTCCCGCAATGGCCGCACTATGCCACTCGCTCTTGACCAGGCGAGCGGCCTCGGCATTCGATGACACCGGCACGCGCTCGGCGTGAGGATAGTGGGCATCGAGCCACTTGCGGCACTGGGCGAAGGACTGCGGATGGGAATAGATCCGAGAGATCTTATCCTTCAACGTGGTGTCCGCGACCAGCAGATGATGATGGATGCGCAGCACCACCTCACCACTGATACGCAGACCAGAGTCGATGAACGAGTCCAGCGTGTGGTTGATCACCCCTTCGGTAGAGTTTTCCACCGGTACCACGCCATAGTTGACTGCGCCCGCTTCCACCTCGCGGAAGACTTCATCAATCGCCGCCATCGGCAGACTCACGGCGCTGTCGCCAAAGTGCTTGAGCGCCGCCTGCTGGGTAAAGGTCCCCTCGGGACCCAGGTAGGCCACCTTGATCGGCTGCTCCAGCGCCAGGCACGCGGACATGATCTCGCGAAACAGTCTGGCCATTTCCTCGCTGTCCAGCGGCCCCTGGTTCAGCTCCATGACCCGACGCAGGACCTGGGCTTCACGCTCAGGACGATAGAACACCGCCTGGGGGTCACTGGCGGTCTTGGTCTCGGCCACCTGGCGCGCGCACTCGGCACGCTCGCTGATCAGGCGCAGAATCTCAGTATCGATATGGTCGATGCGCTGACGCAGCGACGCGAGTCCCGATTCTTTCGAATCACTCATCATGTGTCTCCTTGTCACGCCCTGCCGCAGGTACGGGCATGTGGCATAGGACGGCTGATCCAACCTGGCGCGGGCTGCGACACATGTCGTATCGCTGCCCTGCTGCCTAGCCGCGCCGCGTCTCGAAATCGCTCATGAAGGCCACCAGCGCATCCACTGCGGCTTCCGGCACGGCGTTGTACAGACTCGCACGCATGCCACCCACACTGCGGTGCCCTTTCAGGTTGAGCAGGCCCGCCGCGTCCGCTTCGCGCAGGAAATCGCCCTCCAGGCCGCTGTCCGCCAGCACGAAGGGCACATTCATCTGAGACCGGTTGCGCTTGGCGATGGGATTGGAATAGAAGTCACTGGCATCGATGGCGGCGTAAAGCTTGCCGGCCTTGCGTGCATTGATCTCAGCCATGGCGTCTACCCCACCGATGTCCCGCTTGAGCCAGTCAAACACCAGCCCCGCCAGATACCAGCTGTAGGTGGCCGGGGTGTTGATCATCGAACCGGCCTCAGCCAGGGCACGATAGCTGAACAGGCTTGGCATGCTGTCCACCGCCCGGTCCAGCAGATCATCACGCACGATCACCAGCACCAGGCCAGCGGGCCCAATGTTCTTCTGGGCACCTGCGTAGATGACGCCGTAGCGCGACACATCCAAAGGCCCCGACAGGATCGTGGACGACAGGTCGGCCACCAGCGGCACCTCGACTCCATCTGCGCGACGGGCGCTGGGCAGATAGTCCAGCGCCAGGCCACCGATGGTCTCGTTGGGCGTCACATGCAGGTAAGCGGCATCATCTGACAGCGCAATATCACTATCGCGAGGCGCCTCCACATGCCCATTCGACGCGCTGGAGGCGGCGATGTGGGCGCGACCGAACAGGTGTTGCGCCTCCTTGATGGCCTTCTTGCCCCAGATACCGGTCTCGAGGAAGTTGGCCTGACCGCCGTGGCCCAGCAGGTTGTAAGGTACCGCGGCAAACTGCTGGGTCGCTCCGCCCTGAGTAAACAGCACGCGGTAGTTGTCGGGGACGGCCAGCAGCTCGCGCAGGTCCGCCTCGGCCTGCTCAGCGATGGCAACGTACTCGCTGGAACGGTGACTCATTTCCATCACCGAGAGGCCGCGCCCCTGATAGTCCAGCATCTCGCGCTGAGCGCGCTCAAGTACCGCGGTAGGCAGGGCGGCTGGGCCCGCACAGAAATTATAGTGGCGTGTCATGGTGTCCTGGCGATCGATCGTCATGGGGAGGCGCCCGCAGGCGCCGACCTGTCACAGGGCGGGGGGCGGCACCCGCTATGGGCGCCGCGCCATCCCGGGATCAGTCGTTATTGTTATCGGCAGCGCTGTCGTCAGAGGGGCCGTCCTCTCCAGAGCCTTCCTCTGAAGGGCTTCCCTCTGCAGCGTCCTCTTCTGCAGAGATATCCTCTGCCGCGCCCTCGGGGGACGCAGACTCGTCATCGAGCTCTTCGGCGTCCTCGCCCTCGAGCTCTTGAATACGCACGGTCTTGACCAGGGATTCGGCATCGCCGAGACGAATCAGCGTCACCCCTTGCGTGTTACGTGAGCTGATCGAAACTTCCTCGACCCGAGTACGCACCAGCGTGCCGCGGTCGGTGATCAGCATCATCTCGTCGGAGGACAGCACCTGCATGGCGGCTACCATGGCGCCGTTACGTGCGCTGGTCTGCATGGCGATAACGCCCTGACCACCGCGACCGCGCAGGGGGAACTCCTCGAGACGGGTGCGCTTGCCGTAACCGTTTTCACTGGCGGTCAGGATATAGATCTGACCATCATCACCCACGCTCTCGACGTCGCTGGCCTCACCGTGCTCTCCGCCTTCGGCGTCCGCATCGATTTCCAGGCTCTGGGGAATGATCAGGCTGATCACTTCCGCATCATCGAGCAGGCGCATGCCGCGCACCCCTCGTGCGGTACGTCCCATGGCACGCACCTGGGACTCCTCGAAGCGGATCGCCTTGCCGTTGGACGACAGCAGCATGGCATGGTCACTGCCCGAGGTAATGGCGGCGCCGACCAGACGATCGCCCTCCTCGAGGTCGATGGCAATCAAACCGACGCTGCGCGGGCGCGAGAACTGCTCCAGGCTGGTGCGCTTGACCGTACCGCGAGCCGTGGCGAAGAAGATGTAGCAGTTCGGATCGTAATCCTTCACCGGCATGATGGCGTTGATCGCCTCACCCTCATCCAGCGGCAGCAGATTGACCAGCGGCTTGCCACGGGAGCCTCGGCTGGCGGCCGGCATTTCGTAGACCTTGAGCCAGTACACCTTGCCGCGGTTGGAGAACAGCAGCACCGTGTCATGGGTCGACGCCACCAGCAGGTGCTCGATGACGTCTTCGTCCTTCATGGCCGTGGCCGACTTGCCGCGCCCGCCGCGACGCTGGGCCTGGTAGTCGGACAACGGCTGGGTCTTGGCGTAGCCCGAACGAGACACGGTCACCACCATGTCTTCCTCGGCAATCAGGTCCTCGATCGACAGATCAAGGTGGCTGGCCTGGATGTCGGTGCGACGCTCATCGCCGAACTGGTCACGCACGGCGATCAGTTCTTCGCGAATCACCTCCAGCAGACGGTCCGCGGAGGCCAGAATGGCCATCAGCTCGGCAATCTTCTCGAGGATCGACAGGTACTCGTCCAGCAGCTTTTCCGTCTCGAGACCGGTCAGGCGATGCAGACGCAGCTCGAGAATCGCCTGGGCCTGAGCCGGCGACAGGCGGTACTCGGTACCCACCGTGTTGAGACCAAAGCCTTCCTCCAGATCTTCGGGCTTGCACGACGTGGCGCCGGCGCGCTCGAGCATGCCGGTCACCTGGCCGGGCTGCCAGGATTTCGACAGCAGCTTTTCCTTGGCTTCGGCAGCGTTGGGCGAGGCCTTGATCAGCTCGATCACTTCATCGATGTTGGAGATGGCGACCGCCAGGCCTTCGAGGATGTGGCCGCGCTCTCGGGCCTTCTTCAGCTCGAACAGTGTCCGGCGGGTCACCACTTCACGCCGATGACGAATGAAGGCTTCCAGAACCTCCTTGAGGTTCATGGTCTTCGGCTCGCCGTCTTCCAGCGCCACCATGTTGATGCCGAAAACGTTCTGCAGCTGAGTCTGGGCGAACAGGTTGTTCACCACTACCTCGCCACTCTCGCCACGCTTGACCTCGATCACCACGCGCAAGCCGTCCTTGTCGGACTCGTCACGCAGCTCGGCGATACCGTCGATCTTCTTGTCCTTGACCAGCTCGGCGATCTTTTCGATCAGACGCGCCTTGTTCACCTGGTAAGGCAGTTCAGTGACGATGATGTGGTCACGACCACTCTTGTCGTCATGCTCGATGGTGTGCTTGGCACGGATATAGATGCGCCCGCGGCCGGTACGATAGGCCTCGAGAATACCGGCGCGGCCATTGATGATGCCGCCGGTAGGGAAATCGGGCCCCGGTACATGCTCCATCAGATCATCGACGCTCAGGGTGTAGTCGTCGACCAGCGCCAGACAGGCGTTGATGATCTCGTTCATGTTGTGGGGCGGGATGTTGGTCGCCATGCCCACCGCGATACCGGACGAACCATTGACCAGCAGGTTGGGCACCTTGGTCGGCAGCACGTCGGGAATCCGCTCGGTGCCGTCGTAGTTGTCGACCCAGTCGACGGTATCCTTCTCGAGGTCAGCCAGCAGCTCATGGGCCAGCTTGGCCATGCGAACCTCGGTGTAACGCATCGCGGCGGCATTGTCGCCATCGATGGAACCGAAGTTGCCCTGGCCATCGACGAGCACATGGCGCATGGAAAAGTCCTGCGCCATGCGCACGATGGTGTCGTACACCGCACTGTCGCCGTGGGGGTGGTATTTACCGATGACGTCACCCACCACACGGGCAGACTTCTTGTACGGCTTGTTCCAGTCGTTACCCAGCTCGTGCATCGCAAACAGCACACGCCGATGAACCGGCTTCAGGCCATCGCGCACGTCCGGCAGCGCTCGGCCGATGATCACGCTCATCGCGTAATCGAGGTACGACTGCTTCAGCTCGTCCTCGATATTGACTGGCAGAATCTCTCTGGCGATGTCACCCATGGGTCGTCAAGTCCTTTGCACAGCAACAGGTAGGCGCGTCACGCAGCCGTGACAAGGCGCACAAATACAGCCACGTAGCATACCACCCTTGGTGGCTATAGCGCAGCGTCTGTCATTGCTTCCAGGCACTTGTCATCATTTCTTCAGCGGCTCGCAGACGCCAATGGCGCAGCAGGCAGCGTCAGTCCACCACCACCAGCGCCGCCAAGGCATCACGCAGCTCTCCATCGATGGTCATTGCCTTGTTGCTGGCGACATCGAGCAGAACAAAGGTCAGCTCAGCGCGGACCACCGTGGCACCATCCCGCTGTCGCAGGATCTCATGGTGCATCTTGGCACTGCGTCCACCCAGCACCGACAGACGGGTTGCCACCTCGAGGCGGTCTCCGGTCACCGCCGCTTCGCGGTAGTCGACGTTCAGATTCACCGCAACGAAGGCGATGTCACCGGTCGCCAGGCGCGACATCAACGCCGGATGACGGTCGAAATAGTCCCAGCGCCCCTCCTCCATGAACTCCAGGTAACGGGCGTGATTGACGTGGCCATAGCCGTCCAGGTGGTAGCCACGCACGGCCACCGTCACCTTGCCGATCTTGTCCTGCATGCTGCTCTCCTTGTGGATGTTCCGCTTAAAGAGGGTGTCGATACCTCAACGTCGATAACAAGATGCCGACACCCAACATTCAAACTACTGTTTGATACTGAGCGCTGTCGAGCCTGCTGGCAATACCGCCCCCAAAGAGGCAGAGGCGAAGCGGCGCTTCGCTGCTACGCTTGCCTTCGATACAGGCCTCACCGCTGCATCATTTTCACCCTAGGCCGCCAGCGTTGGCGCAATCGCGACCGACCTGAGCGGGTCACTGGCACCCGAGAACACCATTCGCCATAATGTGCCTCCTTTTCGACCCGAGAATTGCTTCATGTGGTTCAAGCACTTGCACCTCTATCGTCTGCACGACGCCAGCACACTGGACAGCGAGCAGCTGGAAACAGCCCTCGCTGAACAGGCTTTTCGTCCGCTCGGCAGCAGCGAGGCTCGCCGCAGCGGCTGGACAGCCCCCGCCGGTCGTGGCAGTGATCGCTACCTGCACGAATTGCAAGGCCAGCGGCTGATGACCGCCCTGCGCCAGGAGCGCATTCTGCCGGCCTCGGTCGTGAAGGAAGAGGTCGAGGAGCGGGTCGAGGTCATCGAAGCCCAGGAGAGCCGCAAGCTGCGCCGCCAGGAAAAACAGGCGATCAAGGAGCAGGTCTACGAAGAGCTGCTGCCCCGCGCCTTCGTCCGCAGCCAGAAGACCGACCTTTGGTGGGACACCCGGCGCAACCTGATTGCGGTCAACAGCTCCAGCCGCAAGCGTGCAGAAGAGCTGTTGGACCTGTTGCGCGAAACCCTGGGAAGCCTCAAGGTGACGCCGCTGGCGGCCCAGACCCTGCCGATTCGCGCCATGACCACCTGGCTCAATGACGCCTCATCGCGTCCCGCCGATATGCTGTTGGGTGATCAGGTGGAGCTGAAGGCCAAGGGCGACGATGGCGTACTCAAGGCACGCCAGGTGGACCTGGACGGTGACGACATCCAGCAACTTCTGGAAGGTGGGCGCCAGGCCAGCAAGCTGGCACTGGCCATGGAGGGACGTCTGCGCTTCGTGCTGCATGACGACCTGGCCGTCAAGTCGCTGGCCTTTGATGATGCCTTGATTGATGAAGCCAACCAGGCCGATGACGGTGACGATGCCGTTCTGCGGATGGAAACCGACTTTATTTTGATGGCACAAACGCTGGGTGACAGCGTGGATCGCCTGATCGACTGGCTGGGCGGTGAAGCCCAGAGCAACTCCGTTACGGCTACTGACCTGACTGCGACGACAACATGACTTCGAATGCTGAGGCCGGGCAGGATCCCTGGCACGACATACGCCCTTATCAGGATGACGAGGTGGCGGCGACGCTTGCACGCCTGTCAGAAGACCCTGAGCTGTTGACCGCGTTGACGCGTTATCGCCTCCCGCGCCTCTCGCGGCTGATGCCTCGCGTCTCCCGTGCCCTGGCCAGCTGGGCGATCAAGCGTGAGACCCGCGATGTGACCAGCGTCGCGCAATTCCAGCAGCGCATCGCCAGCTACATGCAGCGCATGCTGCGCACCTCCACCGACGACTTCCGAGTGGATGGCCTCGACGCGCTGGATGCCGACACGGCCTATCTGTTCATCGGTAACCATCGCGACATCTCGCTGGATCCGGCCTTCGTCAACTATGCCCTGTACCTGGCCAACCGCAATACGGTGCGCATCGCCATCGGTGACAACCTGCTCAAGAAGCCTTATGTCACCGACCTGATGCGCCTGAACAAGAGCTTCATCGTGCCTCGCAGCGCCCGCGGCAAGCGCGCCATGCTGCAGGCCTACCTTCAGCTCTCGAGCTACATTCGCCACTCGATTCAGGACGACAACCACTCGATCTGGATGGCCCAGCGCGAGGGCCGCGCCAAGGACGGTATCGACCGTACCGATCCGGCCATTATCAAGATGATGACCATGGCCCATCGTGCCGACAATCGTCACGCCCCCCTGGGCGAAGGCGTCGAGGCGCTGCGCCTGGTCCCGGTGGCCATCAGCTACGAATACGACCCCTGCGATATCCAGAAGGCCAGAGAACTGAAAGCCGTCAGCGAGGATGGCGGCTACAACAAGAGCGAATTCGAGGATATCAGCTCGATCGTGGCGGGCATCACTGGTCACAAAGGCCGCGTTCACCTGCGCTTCGGGACGCCCATCGACCGCAGCTTCGACACCCCCGAGGCCGTGGCAGCCGAGATCGATCGCCAGGTGCTGGGCGACTACCACCTGTTTCCCAGTCATTACCTGGCGCTCGAGGCCCTGGGCGCGCACCCGGACCTGCTCGACTTCTCTGAGGTCACCGACGCCGACCGGGAGCGCTTTGCACAGCGATTGGCGCAGGTGCCCGACGACCTCAAACCCTGGTGGCTGGCACAGTACGCCAATCCGGTCATCAACTGCGCGGGGCGAGAGATCGCGCCGTGAGCACCCCCTCCTCGCCGGCACCCCGTCGTTTTTACTGGACGGCTCAGGGCGTCACCCTGATTGGCGCCGGCGTGGACCTGGTGGTCGGCGTAATGAAGCTGATCACCGGGATGATCGTCGGCTCTGCTGCGCTGATCGCCGACGGCATCCACTCCTTCTCCGATATCGTGACCGATGTCTTCGTCCTGGCCGCCACCCACTACGGGCGGCAGGCGCCGGACCGTGACCACCCCTATGGCCACGGCCGCATCGAGACACTGGCGACGCTATGGCTGGGCGGCGTGCTGATCTTCGTCGCCGGTGCGATTGCCGCCTCCAGCGTCGAGCGTCTGCTCGACGACCAGCTCGCCACCGCACCAGGGGCCACGGCCATCGGTATCGCGGTGGTATCGCTGCTCGCCAAGGAAGCAATCTTCCACTATTCGCTGCACGCGGCACGACGGCTGGACTCGGCACTGCTCGAGGCCAACGCCTGGCACTCGCGCACCGATGCCCTCTCCACCCTGGTCGTGCTGGTCGGCCTGATTGGCGGACAGTTCGGTGTGGGCTGGATGGATGCCGCAGCCGCCATCCTGGTGGGCCTGATGGTCGGCTGGGTGGGGGGACGACTGATGTGGCAATCCTCCAGGGAATTGATCGATACCGCACTTCCGGCCGAAGATGAACGTCAGCTGCGTCGGCTGGCCGAAACTGTGCCAGGGGTCACGAGCGTCCACGACCTGCGCACTCGCCGACTGGGCAGCGACGTGGTGCTCGACCTGCACATTGTCGTGGCGCCCAGGGTCACGGTGTCGGAGGCCCATGAGATCGGTAACGCCGTCAGCCGTGAGCTGCGCCAGTCCTCGCGCCGATTGAAGGACGTGACCTTCCATATTGACCCAGAGGACGATGAAGGCCTGATTGCGCACAGTTTGCGACCAGGCCTGCCGCTGCGGGCAGAGATCGAGCAAATCCTTGATCAAAGATGGGCAAAACATCCCGCCTGGCGCCGACGTCTCGCGCTGAACCTGCACTATTTGGATGACCGGGTAGATATTTCGTTGTACGTTGACTCTCAGATCCATCATGACGACCTTGATGAGTTAGCTCACGAATTATGCCGAGACCTAGCCCCTCTCCCCTGGGTGGGACAGCTGACGCTGTGGCAAGGCCCGGGAAAGGCCTGACCACGACCCGGACCCTGTCATGACCTCACCCGCGTCGACCGACGCCTCTGTATCCCGCCGCAGCGTGCTGCGCTGGCTGGGACTGGGCACTGCGAGCCTGCTCGGCGGCGGCCTGCTGTCGACACCTGAGCCAGCGGGTGCCGCCCTGGACCACGCCAGAATGCGCTCGGCCATGAGCGCAGAATTTGGTGCTCAAGGGGTGCAGGTGCTGGAGGAGTGGCTAAGCCTGATCAACCGACTCAGGGCTGCCGATATCGCGACTCAGCTACGCGAGGTCAACGACTTCTTCAATCGCAAGGTTCGCTGGCTCGAGGACCGCACCATCTGGCGCCAGAGTGATTACTGGGCCACCCCGCTCGAGTCTCTTGGACGCGGTGCCGGCGACTGCGAAGACTATTCCATTGCCAAGTACGTCACGCTCAAGGAGCTGGGCATCCCGGTCAGCAAACTGCGCATGATCTACGTACGTGCCAGGCTAGGACGTAGCCAGATTACCCAGGCCCATATGGTCCTGGGGTACTACGAGACACCAAGCGCCGAGCCGCTTATCCTCGACAACATCGCCGCCAGCGTTTCTCGCGCGAGCCTGCGAACCGACCTGGACCCGTTATTCAGCTTCAATAGTAGTGGCCTGTGGGCAGGAGGCTCCACGCAGTCGCGTGCAGACCCTCTGGCCCGACTTTCGCGCTGGCGTAATGCGATTGATCGCATGCGCCGACAAGGGATTCAATAGCCCAATGCCCTATCTTCCGCTTCACGCTTATCTAGAGACGCCGCCATGTCGTTGATCAAACAACTCTGGCTCGCCATCATCGTCATCCTGCTGATCGCTCTGGGCGGCAGCCTGCTGGTGGCCGTGACCGGCAGTCGTGCCTATATCGAACAAGAGCTCGAGATCAAGAATACCGACAATGCCAATGTGCTGGCGCAAGCCATAAGCAATGCTCCCAATCAGGATCTTGTGGGCATTGAACTGATGATCTCGGCGCAGTTCGACACCGGTTACTACCGCAAGCTGCAGCTGGTCGACGGCGAAGGACGACCGATCATTCAGCGCGTCTCGGAAGTGGCGGAAGACCATAGCGTTCCCGGCTGGTTCCGCCAGCTGATCTCCTTCGATGTGCCCAGCGGCACCGCCGCGGTGCAGGACGGCTGGACCCTGCTCGGCACCCTGGAGGTGGACAGCACCCACGCCTTCGCCTATCAATCGCTGTGGCAAAGCACACTGCGCATGGCCGGCTGGTTCGTCGCCGCCGGCGCACTGAGTCTACTGATCGCCTATATGCTGGTGCGTCACATCAGCCGACCGCTCAAGACCGTCACGCGTCAGGCTCACGACATTGGCGAGCGCCGCTTCACCATTGCTCCGCTACCGCGCACGCTGGAACTGCGCGAGGTGTCGGAAGCGATGAACCGGCTGTCGGAAAGCGTGCGTGAGATGCTGGAGCGTGAAAGTGAACAGATCGATCGACTGCGGCGGCAACTGCTGCACGATGCCATCACCGGCGCCCTGACCCGCGACGCCTTTATCGACCGGCTCAGCTACAGCCTGGAGCAGGACGGCGAATCCAGCTACGGCATCATTGCACTGATTCGAGCCACCGACCTGGCCGCGCTCAACGAGCGCCGCGGCCACCTGCACACCAACGCCGTGCTCAGCGACCTGTGCCAGCGCCTGACGGCCATCGCCGATGCCCATGGTGAAGGTTATGTGGGCCGCCTCAATGGCAGCGATTTTGCCCTACTGCTGTGCGGCAACGTCGATGAAGCCTGGGCACGCGAGCGCCTGAGCGACAACCTCTCCGCTCTGGCCGAACAGAATTCACCGGTGCTGCGTCTGCCCGCTGCTCTCGGCACCTATCATCATGGTCAAAGCCGCACTACGCTGATGTCGGCATTGGACGGCGCCTTGTCCATGGCCGAAACACGCCCCGGCCAGGCCATTGAAACCTGCCGCCACGCAGAACAGGCCGCTCTCTACCATAGCCGCGCCGAATGGCGTTCCGCCCTGGTCGAGGCCATGGAGCACGGCGTCCTGCTGGGCCAGTACCCGGTACTGGATCGCCAGGGCAGCCTGCTTCACCACGAAGCGCCGGCACGCCTCAATATCAAGGGCGAGTGGCGCCAGGCGGGCACCTTCATGCCCTGGATCGCACGTCTGCGTCTGCATGACAGCCTGGATATCCGGGTCATCGATACTGCGCTTGAGACCATTCATCACCACCGTCAGCCGCTCGGCATCAACCTGTCCCACGCCGCCATCACCCAACCCAACGTGGTCATTGCCCTGCAGCAACGACTGAGTGCACGCCCAGACTCGGCTCCCTTCCTGTGGATCGAGGTGCCAGAGTCCATTGCCAGGGCGGATCTGGAGAGCTTCCGCTACCTGTGCCAGTCGCTGGCGCCCTTCGGCTGCCATCTGGGCATGGAACACGTCGGTGCCGCCTTCCGCCAGCTCGGTGACCTGCGCGATCTTGGCCTGTCCTACATCAAGATCGATGCCACCCTGTGTCGAGGTGTCTCCCACCGTCCAGAGCAGCAGACCATCCTCAGGGGCATGGCAACGCTGTGTCATTCGCTGGCGATCAAGGCGATTGCTGAAGGTATCGATGAAGACGAGGACATCGAGACCCTGTTCGAGCTAGGCCTCGACGGCGTGACCGGTCCCGCCGTCTCGGCCCGCGCGGATGCGGCGTCAGGGCGATAGACGGCTCGTCGCAGTGCCATCGAAGGCCTGACTACACGCAGGCCTTGCTGTGACAAACGGACAGCACAAAGCCACCAGAGCGCACAACACCACTAGGCAGCAACAACAAGGCCACCTGAAAAGGTGGCCTTGTTGTTGCGTACGGCGCTGTTAAATCAGAGGGTCGTCATCGCCGCCCACCAGGTCCACGTCGTTGTAGCGACGACGCAGTGACTGGCGATCCATGATCTTGCGACGCGCCGCCTCAGGGAGATCGGTAAAGCTGATCACCCCCTTGTCCATCAGCAGGTCCAGCACATCCTCAAGTACCCGCACAAACGCCAGATCAGACGCGTGAAACTGCGACTGCTCATGGCGCGGGCTGCCGTCAGACAGGAATGCCAGCAACTCCTGGTCATCTGGTGCCATGAACTCGTCGCAGATAGCCGTTGGCTCTCGGCTCACGCAGACAAGCTTACCTTCCCCGTCACGCTGGACGTACATGCCGCTTTCTCCCTGTTCTTCGTTGATCGAGCATATATCAACTTTCTCTTGTGCCCCAGCACCTGACCTCACTCTGCAGGGGCGCTGCTCGATTCTCGTTAGGGCCCCACGGATGGGGCCCCCTCGACCTGCAACCACTGACGATTGTTGACTGTCCCGTCGTCTCCCGCCCACTGGCGTGATCAGACGTCCAGCTGTCCCTGGTTCAGCAGCTGGGTCAAGAAGTCTTCGCCCGACTGCCCTGACATGCTCGCCCCTTCCAGGGTAATCAACTGATCGGCATTGGCATTATCGCCAGCCAGCCCACCGTCGCTCTTGATGTACAGCACCACGTCATCACCGTCCTGCTCAGCGTGGATGAAGTCGTTCAGTGACTGCTGATCATCACTTGCATCGAAGCCTTGCAACAGATCGCTCAGATCCAGCACGTCGGCCTCTGGATCCGTGCCAGGCGCCGTGCCCGCCGCCGCGACATGGAAGTCCGCGATCACGTCATCGGCGGCGGCGCCTGTCTCGCCCTGGTCACCCAGGACCCAGGCGAAGGTGTCGGCACCGAGTCCACCCAGCAGTAGGTCGTCACCCGCACCACCCAGCAGCAGGTCATCGCCATCCTCACCGTGCAGGGTGTCATTGCCGCCCCCGCCGATCAGCACGTCGTCACCGTCACCGCCTTTCAGGGTGTCAGCGCCACCATCCTTGCGGCCGCTATCGAGCAACGCCTCATAGTTGCTGCGAATGTAATCCATGATCTGATCCTGATCAGGATCGCTACCGCCGTTTTCGGACCATTTCAGGAACTCGAACAGACCCGAGAAGCCCAGACCATCATGTTCACCGGCAGCAAACACCTTGCCGCTACCATCGGTCCACTCCAAGTGGTCGGTGTTGACGGTGTCACCAAAGATGATGTCGGCACGGTCCGTGCCATCGAGCGTGTCATCGCCAAGGGCCGCCAGCTTGTCGAAGGAAGACCCGCCGTTGAGTACCGCTTCCAGTTCTTCTGCCGTGTTGACGATGGAGGCCTCGCCCACCGGAGCTGTCGGGTACTCGTAATCCCTGATGGTGATGTCATCGAGCCGGATCCAATCCTCCGCGCCACTGCCGTTATAGACATCCAGAACGATCCGATAGACGCCGCTTTCCAGAACTCCTGTCTCGAACGTGGACCAGGAAGTGCTTTGGCCACCTCGGCCGGAATGGACTGTATTCCAGCCACCTTGTCCGTCCGACTGCTGCACGAAGTATTGGAAGTTGTCTGAACCGCCGTAGGCATCCGTCTGATAGCGGAACTGAAGGGTAGAATAGCCGTGCTCCGGTGCCTCGAGGGTGAAGGCCCTGCTCGTCGCTACCGCTCGTCCCGAGTTACCCCCGGAGAACACATCCGTCAGGGTCAGGTAGCCTCCACCAACGGTCAACAAACCGGAGCTGTCGCCGGACTTCGTCCAGCCCGTCTGCGTATCCAACGGGCTATCGCTGCCAGAGAAGTCCACCAAGCCGCGGCTTCCGGTGTAGGAGGCCGAGGAGTAAGGAATCACCTGGCTGACGCCCGTCACATCGGTGTTATCAAAGAAGCGCAGCACGTCTTCGTTGATCCCCGAACCGATACCGATGGCCTCGACGCGACTGATGGCGGACAGGCCCTCGAAGGCTTCCAGAGCGTTGTTGACCTCGTTAAAGCCGGTATCCCTACCATTACCACCGGTACCACCGCTATCGGTGACGTAGAAGGTCGGCAAACCATCGGTCAGGAAGTACGTCAGGTTGTCGTAGCCGTTAGCCGCGGACTGCTCCTCGAGCCATCCCTTGGAGGCCTCGAAGGCCGCCTCGTAGTTGGTACCACCTCCCGAGTTGCGCGAACCGTCGACACTATTGATGTAGTCGACGATACGGTCCACTTCGCTCTCTGACGAGCCAAGATCCAGGGTCTGGGTAAACCGCGCCCCAGTATCAAAGTCGACCACCTGCAGATTGATGATGCCGTCAAAGTCCGCCAGCTGCTCCACCAGGTTGGCCAGGGCCTGCTTCGCCAACGCCATGCGCGACAGACCCTGCGTGCCCGAGTCAGCGCTCATGCTGCCGGAGCTGTCGAGGATCAACGAAACGTTGTAGTTCTGGGCCGGGTTGATGACGGTGAACTTGCCTCCGCCGTCGCCGATCATGACATCGCTGCCACCGCCACCGGTCACGCTGTTGTCGGAATTATCACCGACAAACAGCTGATCCGGAGCGCTGACTTCGAGGGTCAGACTACCGCTGGCGGTGTCTCCATCACCGTCGATGCCCGACAACCCAAGCTCGATATCAAAGGCATTGCTTGCCTCACCCAGGCGATAGTCCATGTCTCCCAGCACGAACGGTACTGTGCCACCGCCGGTGACTTCGATGCCCTCCATGCCGCCTTCCGGGCTCAGCACGAATGACCAGCCATCCTGCATGCCATCCAGCACCAGTCGGCCCGCACCGTCGACAGTGATGCCAACCTGGCTGGTCACATCGGTGCCCGTGTGGTCGACGATGCGCACATCGTCCACAGTCAGACGGAAGTCACTGCTCGCCCCTTGGGCCGGTGAGCCACCGCCCGCACCGTCTGCCACATAGTCGATGGCAGCGACGGTCACCACGGCCTTCGCATTATCCCCATCGACGTGGATGGTCTGGCGCACTTCAGCTACGCGCTCATGCCCTTGCCAGCTCGGCTCTCCCACATCCGAGAATGCCAGGCTGTCCAGGAAGCTGATGCGAATAGCCTCATTGAGTTCGATCCCCGTACTGAGGCCGCCGGCCACACCAATTCCGCCCTCAAGCGGCACGATGCCGACGCCATTGGGCGTCGAGTACAGGACATCGTTGTCAGTTTCTAGATCCTGATAGTTGGCGCCGTGGTAGCGCACAACACCCGAGAGATCCAGATCCGACACTTCCGCTCGTTCGGTGCGCCCGTTGCTGACGTCGCCATCACTGACCTCGAGACGGTAGCTGTCGCCCGCAGCGTCCAGCACCACGCTGAAGCCGACGGTGCCATCCGCCGTCACAGCGTCAAGCTGAGAACCGTCAGCGGACATGCGATAGGTCAAGGCTTCACCTTCAAAGTACAGCGGCTGACCATCGGTGTCCGTGGCGACCTGGCCATCCATGCCGGCAAACACCACATTGGATACGCCATCTGCCCCTGCGGCGTCGGCAAAGTCGATGCTGCCACCGCCGCCATCCCTCAGGGTAGCGGTCTGCGCCGTGAACGCCTCAGGGCTGTCGTCATTGATCAGCACCTGGAGCGCCCCATCGGCAGAACTGCCGTCACCGTCGGTGACGCTGTAGCCGATCTTGAACGCCAGGACATCCTCACTCTCACTGTCAGGGTGATCCAGCGGCTGATGCAGGGTCACTTCGTAGGCACCGCTGGCGACGTCCGTCAGCGCCACGCTCAGCACCAGAGCTCCGGAGGCATCACGGCTTGTGAGCGTACGTCCATCGTTGCTCAGGCCATAGCTGACCGGCTCCCCGCCAGAGGATACGTTCGGCAGTCCCGACAGGCTCCAGGCAAAGGCGTTCTGGCTGGCAGCACCGTCCGCGCCGAAGGAGTAGCCCAGTGTACCGCTGACCACTGTGGCCTCACCCGCCAGGTCACCGACGCCGCCAGCGATCCCGCCCGGCAATCCGTCTTCATCGAGCAGCGCCTTGTCGATAGCCCCCTCGGGTCGAGAATCCGCAGCCACATTGACGGTCAAGCTGGCCTCGCTGGTATCTCCATCGGCGTCGACGATGGTGTAGCGAATGACGACGGTTCCCTCTACCCCAGGTCCTGGCGTGAAGGTCAGTTCTCCGGTGCTACTGTTCACCGTCACCCGACCGGCAGACTCGTGTCCAGGCGCCAGTGCAGCCGACTGCAGCACAGCACCATCGGCTCCGCCAATGTCATTGGCCAGCACATCAACGGTGACCGCGGTGTCCTCAGCCGTGGCGGCCGTGTCATCCACCGCCTGCGGCACGTCATCCACAATGTTGATGCTGATGCTGGCACTGGCGGTATTGCCGTGGGCATCGGTCACGCTGTAGTTGAAGGTCTCCTGGGCGGTCAGCGTGTTGCCGCCATTGTCCGCCTGGCTCCCGGTCACAGCGCTGCTCAACGTATAGGTAAAGGAACCATCGCTGCTGATCACCAGTACGCCATGATCCCCCTCGATCCGCGCTTCGGTGTAGCTCAGGTCATCTCCCTGGGCATCGGTTGCACTCAGCTGCCCGGACACGCTGTGACTGCCGCTGCCGGCGTCGCTACCAGCGGCAAGACCGGCCTCGCTGACCGTTGCTGTTGCTTGATTGGCGGTCGGGGAACCATCCGTCACCACAAACTTGACGTTGGTCTGACTCGTGTCGCCGTCGGCGTCACGAATCACGTAGGTCACCACTTCTTCATAGCTGGCGTTGGCTTCCGCGGTGTAGGTATAGCTACCGTCGGCATTCCACGTCAGCTCGCCACGCAGTCCGCTGGTATCGATCGACACCACCTCGGCACCATCTGCGCCCTGCACGTCGTTGGCCAGCAGGCCATTGTCGGCCGTGGTCGTCAGCGATGTGCCTGACTGCAGCGCGGCCGGTGTGTCATTGACGGCCTGCGGTACGTCATCAATCACATCTACGGTGATGGTGCCAGTTGCCGAGTTGCCCTGGCTGTCGGTGACGGTGTAGGTGAAGCTCTCTGCATCGTCCACCGGGTTGTCGGAGGACGTCACTGGCTTGGTCAAGGTGTAGGTGAATGAGCCATCGGCACGGATCACGATGTCTCCGTACTCCCCTTTGATGGTCTCCGCCTTGAAGGTCAGCGTGTCGCTCTGGGGATCCGTCGCGACCAGCTGCCCGGTGACCGTCGCCGAGCCATTCCCCGCCTGGGAGCCGCCGTCAAGGCCTGCTTCGTTGACCTGCACGTTGCTGGGCTGAGTGCTCGGCACGCCATTCTCAACCTGGATGGTCAGCGTAGCTTCGCTGGTATCACCATCGGCGTCCGTAATGGTGTAGCGCACCACTTCGGTGTAGCTGCCGGACTCCGTCGCGGTGTAGACGAAGCTGCCGTCGGCGTTCCACTCGAGGCTACCTTGCAGCGAGGAAAGGTCTACCGCCGTCACTCTGGCGCCATCCGCTCCCTGATCATCATTGGACAGCAGCCCTTCGGTGGCGTCTTTCGACACAACCTGCGAGGACTGCACACCGTCGACGCGATCATCGGCAGCAACAGGCGCGGTATCCAGGATCTGGATATCCAGGCTATCGCTGGCAGTGTCGCCTTCGTTGTCGGTCACCACAATCACGAAGCTGTCGACGATATTGTCGTTGGCCGCGTTGTGCTCGGCCGGGCCGCCGGTCTCGGTGTAGCTATAGCTGAACTCGCCTGTCGCGGCATCAAAGCCGGTGATGGTCAGGGTTCCCTGGGTGCCCGTGGTGATGACCACAGGATTCGCCTGGGTGGCGCCAGTGACATCAATGCCAGCCACCGTCACCCCCGCAATGCCCGCGCTGCCGCCCACGGTGAAGGTGCCGGTGACGGTCTCGCCGCTGTCCTCTTCCACGCTGTTGTCGGCGCCGGTCACGTTCCCGTCACTGTCGGTCACGGTGATGGTGGGCAGGTCATCTTCCTGGCCGTTGATGGTCAGGGTCAGGGTGGTGCTGCTGGCGTCACTGTCGGCGTCGGTCAGGGTGTAGGTAAACACCTCGGTGACCGACTCGCTGCCGTCCAGACCCTGTACCGCCGGGTTGGTGTTGTCCAGCGCGTAGCTATAGCTGCCATCGGGTGCGATGGTCAGGGTGCCGTACTCGCCCTGAATCACCAGTTCACCATCCGCATTGGTGGTGGCGGTGTTGCCGCTGGCGTTGTCGCTAGTCACCGCGGTGACCGTGGTGGCATCGGCTCCCAGGGTGTCCGCACCAGTTCCGTCAGACACCACGTTGCCAGAGACGGACGCCGTGTCTTCGGTGATGGCGTTAACGTCAGCCACGGCCTGCGGTGCGGTATCCAGGATCTGGATATCCAGGCTGTCGCTGGCGGTGTCGCCTTCGTTGTCAGTCACCACGATCGCGAAGCTGTCGACGATATTGTCGTTGGCCGCGTTGTGCTCGGCCGGGCCTCCGGTCTCGGTGTAGCTGTAGCTAAACTCGCCTGTCGCGGCATCGAAGCCGGTGATGGTCAGGCTGCCCTGTCCACCGTTGTTGGGGATGCTCACCGGAGTGGTGAAGTCCGCTCCCACCAGCTCCACACCGCCGATGGTCACGCTGGCCACACCCGCGCTGCCGCCCACGGTGAAGGTGCCGGTGACGGTCTCGCCGCTGTCCTCTTCCACGCTGTTGTCGGCACCGGTCACGTTCCCGTCACTGTCGGTCACGGTGATGGTGGGCAGGTCATCTTCCTGGCCGTTGATGGTCAGGGTCAGGGTCGTACTGCTGGCGTCGCTGTCGGCGTCGGTCAGGGTGTAGGTAAACACCTCGGTCACCGACTCGCTGCCGTCCAGCCCCTGTACCGCCGGGTTGGCGTTATCCAGCGCGTAGCTGTAGCTGCCATCGGGTGCGATGGTCAGGGTGCCGTACTCGCCCTGAATCACCAGTTCACCAGCCGCATTGGTGGTAGCAGTGTTGCCGCTGGCGTTGTCGCTGGTCACCGCGGTGACCGTGGTGGCATCGGCTCCCAGGGTGTCGGCACCGGCATCATCTGCAGCGCCGTCAATGACATTGCCCGACACGGAGGCGGTGTCTTCGGTGATGGCATTCACGTCGGCTACGGCCTGCGGCGCGGTATCCAGGATCTGGATATCCAGGCTGTCGCTGGCGGTATCACCTTCGTTGTCGGTCACCACGATCGCGAAGCTGTCGACGATATTGTCGTTGGCCGCGTTGTGCTCGGCTGGGCCGCCGGTCTCGGTGTAGCTGTAGCTGAACTCGCCCGTCGCGGCATCGAAGCCGGTGATAGTCAGGGTTCCCTGGGTGCCCGTGGTGATGACCACAGGGTTCGCCTGGGTGGCGCCGGTGACATCAACGCCTGCCACCGTCACACCCGCAATGCCCGCGCTGCCGCCCACGGTGAAGGTGCCGGTGACGGTCTCGCCGCTGTCCTCCTCCACGCTGTTGTCGGCGCCGGTCACGTTCCCGTCGCTGTCGGTCACGGTGATGGTGGGCAGGTCATCTTCCTGGCCGTTGATGGTCAGGGTCAGAGTGGTGCTGCTGGCGTCGCTGTCGGCGTCGGTCAGCGTGTAGGTAAACACCTCGGTCACCGACTCGCTGCCGTCCAGCCCCTGGACGGCCGGGTTGGCGTTATCCAGCGCGTAGCTATAGCTGCCATCGGGTGCGATGGTCAGGGTACCGTACTCGCCCTGAATCACCAGCTGACCATCCGCATTGGTGGTGGCGGTGTTGCCGCTAGCGTTGTCACTGGTCACCGCGGTGACCGTGGTGGCATCGGCTCCCAGGGTGTCCGCACCGGCATCATCTGCAGCACCGTCAATGACGTTGCCTGACACAGACGCGGTGTCTTCGGTGATGGCGTTAACGTCAGCCACGGCCTGCGGTGCGGTATCCAGGATCTGGATATCCAGGCTATCGCTGGCGGTGTCGCCTTCGTTGTCGGTCACCACAATCGCGAAGCTGTCGACGATATTGTCGTTGGCCGCGTTGTGCTCGGCCGGGCCCCCGGTCTCGGTGTAGCTGTAGCTGAACTCGCCCGTCGCGGCATCGAAGCCGGTGATGCTCAGGGTTCCCTGGGTGCCCGTGGTGATGACCACAGGGTTCGCCTGGGTGGCGCCGGTGACATCAACGCCTGCCACCGTCACACCCGCAATGCCCGCGCTGCCGCCCACGGTGAAGGTGCCGGTGACGGTCTCGCCGCTGTCCTCCTCCACGCTGTTGTCGGCGCCGGTCACGTTCCCGTCGCTGTCGGTCACGGTGATGGTGGGCAGGTCATCTTCCTGGCCGTTGATGGTCAGGGTCAGGGTCGTGCTGCTGGCATCGCTGTCGGCGTCGGTCAGCGTGTAGGTAAACACCTCGGTCACCGACTCGCTGCCGTCCAGCCCCTGTACCGCCGGGTTGGTGTTGTCCAGCGCGTAGCTGTAGCTGCCATCGGGTGCGATGGCCAGGGTGCCGTACTCGCCCTGGATCACCAGCTGACCATCCGCATTGGTGGTGGCGCGGTTGCCGCTGGCGTTGTCGCTGGTCACCGCGGTGACCGTGGTGCTATCGGCTCCCAGGGTGTCCGCACCGGCATCATCTGCAGCACCGTCAATGACGTTGCCAGAGACGGACGCGGTGTCTTCGGTGATAGCGTTCACGTCAGCCACGGCCTGCGGCGCGGTATCCAGGATCTGGATATCCAGGCTATCGCTGGCGGTATCACCTTCGTTGTCGGTCACCACGATCGCGAAGCTGTCGACGATATTGTCGTTGGCCGCGTTGTGCTCTGCCGGACCCCCGGTCTCGGTGTAGCTGTAGCTGAACTCGCCCGTCGCGGCATCGAAGCCGGTGATGGTCAGGGTTCCCTGGGTGCCCGTGGTGATGACCACAGGATTCGCCTGGGTGGCACCGGTGACATCAACGCCTGCCACCGTCACACCCGCAATGCCCGCGCTGCCGCCCACGGTGAAGGTGCCGGTGACGGTCTCGCCGCTATCCTCTTCCACGCTGTTGTCGGCGCCGGTCACGTTCCCGTCACTGTCGGTCACGGTGATGGTGGGCAGGTCATCTTCCTGGCCGTTGATGGTCAGGGTCAGAGTGGTGCTGCTGGCGTCGCTGTCGGCGTCGGTCAGGGTGTAGGTAAACACCTCGGTCACCGACTCGCTGCCGTCCAGCCCCTGAACGGCCGGGTTGGTGTTGTCCAACGCGTAGCTGTAGCTGCCATCGGGCGCGATGGTCAGGGTGCCGTACTCGCCCTGAATCACCAGTTCACCATCCGCATTGGTGGTGGCGGTGTTGCCGCTGGCGTTGTCGCTGGTCACCGCGGTGACCGTGGTGCTATCGGCTCCCAGGGTGTCGGCACCGGCATCATCGGCAGCACCGTCAATGACATTGCCAGAGACGGAGGCGGTGTCTTCGGTGATGGCGTTAACGTCGGCTACGGCCTGCGGCGCGGTATCCAGGATCTGGATATCCAGGCTATCGCTGGCGGTATCACCTTCGTTGTCGGTCACCACGATCGCGAAGCTGTCGACGATATTGTCGTTGGCCGCGTTGTGCTCGGCTGGGCCGCCGGTCTCGGTGTAGCTATAGCTGAACTCGCCCGTCGCGGCATCGAAGCCGGTGATAGTCAGGGTTCCCTGGGTGCCCGTGGTGATGACCACAGGATTCGCCTGGGTGGCACCGGTGACATCAATGCCAGCCACCGTCACACCCGCAATACCTGCACTGCCGCCCACGGTGAAGGTGCCGGACACGGTCTCACCGCTGTCCTCCTCCACGCTGTTGTCGGCGCCGGTCACGTTACCGTCGCTGTCGGTCACGGTGATGGTGGGCAGGTCATCTTCCTGGCCGTTGATGGTCAGGGTCAGGGTCGTGCTGCTGGCGTCACTGTCCGCGTCGGTCAGCGTGTAGGTAAACACCTCGGTCACCGACTCGCTGCCGTCCAGCCCCTGGACGGCCGGGTTGGCGTTATCCAGCGCGTAGCTATAGCTGCCATCGGCTGCGATGGTCAGGGTGCCGTACTCGCCCTGGATCACCAGCTCACCATCCGCATTGGTGGTGGCGCTGTTACCGCTGGCGTTGTCGCTGGTCACCGCGGTGACCGTGGTGCTATCGGCTCCCAGGGTGTCGGCACCGGCATCATCTGCAGCACCGTCGATGACGTTGCCAGAGACGGAGGCGGTGTCTTCGGTAATGGCGTTCACGTCAGCCACGGCCTGCGGTGCCGAATCAATGACGTTGACGGTCACCTGGGCCGTGGCACTATCACCGTCAGCCTCGGTCGCAACAACTCCGATGCCGCTAATAGAAAGCGAGTTCGCCAGCGCGTCGGCCACCTCATGCGGGAGGGCCTCGCTGAGTTCAGCGGTAACCCGCACGATACCGTCCTCACCCGCTTCCACTGACGCTGGAGCAGCAAGGGACAGGGTCACCGCGACAGCAGTGCTACCACCCAAGCGGCCTTCGAGCTGGCCATTCGCATTCGCCGTCCATACCAGCGTCTGCCCTGGCTCCAGCCCAGCGGTGGTAATGCCTGACACGCTGCCGTCTGTTGCAATATTGGCAAACCTGAAACTGGTCAGGTTGTCGCTGCCTGCAGTGAAGGTCAGCACGCCAGAGTCCTGCTCTGCGCCGCCGATGGTACCCACTTCGTCCAGCGTAAGATCCAGGCTCTCGGTTGCCGGATCATCGTCGCCACTGGTAACGGTGACCGTCGGGCCAGTACCGTCGGTGATGGTGACGGTGTGGCTATCGGAGGCGGTATCACCATCGGTATCGACGGTCTCGATAGTGAAGTTGATCGACGGGCTCTCTGCCTGGTCGAGGTTGTTGTTCGCCTCGAAGGTCCAGCTGCCATCACGGCCAACGGTCAACACGCCTTCGGCGGTATTGAAGGTAACGACGTCGGTGTCGGCGTCGCCCAGTGTCAGCGTCTCGCTGCCCACGCTGACGGTAACGGTGGCGCCGTCGGCACCGGCATCGGTGGTCCAGCTGCCGTTGACGCTCTGGCCTTCCACCACTGTCGCGGTGCCAGGCTCAGTGGAGTCGCCAATCTGCAGCGTCGGCTGATCGTCGGCCACCGTCACGCCCACACTAGCGGACGTACTGGTGCCGTCGGTGTCGGTACCGACCACGGTGATTCCGCTGATGGTCAGTGCATCGACGCCATCGGCGTGGACCAGGCTGTCCGCCAGAGTCGCGGTCACGGTCACTACCGCGGACTGGCCAGCCGTAACCGAGCCATTGTTATTCAGCGTCAGGGTGATGGCGGGTTCGCCACCAGCTTCGGTGCGCCCTTCCAGCTGACCGGCGGAGTTCAGCGTCCAGGTCAGGGTGCCATTAAGGCCATCAACATCAATATTATCTGTGCTGCCAAAGCCGATGCTGGCAATCGCATCACTGCCCGCCGTAAAGGTCAGGCTGGCCACGTCCGTAGAGGAAGCGTCGCCTTCGGTGTCGGCATCGTCCAGGGACACCGCGGCGTTGGTGGTCGCCGGATCGCTGTCGGTGACGGTGACCGTCGGGCCAGTACCGTCGGTGATGGTGACGGTGTGGCTGTCGGAGGCGGTATCACCATCGCTATCGACGGTTTCGATAGTGAAATTGATCGACGGGTTCTCTGCCTGGTCGAGGTTGTTGTTGGTCTCGAAGGTCCAGCTGCCATCGCGGCCAACGGTCAACACGCCTTCGGCGGTATTGAAGGTCACGACGTCGTTGTCGGCGTCGCCCAACGTCAGCGTCTCGCTGCCCACGCTTACGGTAACGATGGCACCGTCGGCACCGGCATCGGTGGTCCAGCTGCCATTGACGCTCTGGCCTTCCACGACTGTCGCGGTACCTGGCTCAGTGGAGTCACCAATCTGCAGCGTCGGCTGATCGTCAGCCACGCTGACCGAGACGCTTGCCTCGGTGCTGCTGCCGTCGGTGTCGGTGCCGACCACGGTGATGCCGCTGATGGTCAGTGCATCAACGCCATCGGCGTGGACCAGGCTGTCGGCCAGAGTCGCGGTCACGGTCACTACCGCGGACTGGCCAGCCGTGACCGAGCCGTTGTTGTTCAGCGTCAGGGTGATGGCCGGCTCGCCACCGGCTTCGGTACGCCCTTCCAGCTGACCGGCGGAGTTCAGGGTCCAGGTCAGGGTGCCATCCAGGCCATCAACGCTGATGGCGCCGGTATCGCCAAAGCCGATGCTGGCAATCGCATCACTGCCCGCGGTAAAGGTCAGGCTCGCCACGTCCGTAGAGGAAGCGTCGCCTTCAGTGTCAGCATCGTCCAGGGACACGGCGGCGTTGGTGGTCGCCGGATCGCTGTCGGTAACGGTGACCGTCGGGCCAGTGCCGTCGGTGATGGTGACGGTGTGGCTATCGGAGGCGGTGTCACCATCGCTATCGACGGTCTCGATAGTGAAGTTGACCGACGGGCTCTCTGCCTGGTCGAGGTTGTTTTTCGCCTCGAAGGTCCAGCTGCCATCGCGGCCGACAGTCAGGGTGCCTTCGGTCAGATCGAAGGACACCGTAGCATCTGCTGCGGTACCCAGAACCAGGGAGTCACCTCCCACGGTCACCGTAACAGTGGCGCCATCGGCACCGGCATCGGTCGTCCAGCTGCCGTTGACGCTCTGACCTTCCACGACTGTTTCGGGGGCATCGGTAATGGCGATTTCGGGCTGATCGTCCGCCACCGTCACGCCCACACTAGCGGACGTGCTGCTGCCGTCGGTGTCGGTACCAACCACGGTGATCCCGCTGATGGTCAGTGCATCAACGCCATCGGCGTGGGCCAAGCTGTCCGCCAGAGTCGCGGTCACGGTCACTACCGCGGACTGGCCAGCCGTAACCGAGCCATTGTTATTCAGCGTCAGGGTGATGGCCGGTTCACCACCGGCTTCGGTGCGCCCTTCCAGCTGACCGGCGGAGTTCAGGGTCCAGGTCAGGGTGCCATTAAGGCCATCCACATCAATATTATCTGTGCTGCCAAAGCCGATGCTGGCAATGGCATCGCTGCCCGCGGTAAAGGTCAGGCTGGCCACGTCCGTAGAGGAAGCGTCGCCTTCAGTGTCAGCATCATCCAGGGACACGGCGGCGTTGGTGCTCGCCGGATCGCTGTCAGTGACAGTAACCGTCGGGCCGGTACCATCGGTGATGGTGACGGTGTGGCTGTCGGAGGCGGTATCACCATCGCTATCGACGGTCTCGATAGTGAAGTTGATCGACGGGCTCTCAGCCTGGTCGAGGTTGTTATTGGCCTCGAAGGTCCAGTTGCCATCGCGGCCAACGGTCAACACGCCTTCGGCGGTATTGAAGGTCACGACGTCGGTGTCGGCGTCGCCCAACGTCAGCGTCTCGCTGCCCACGCTGACGGTAACGGTGGCGCCATCGGCACCGGCATCGGTGGTCCAGCTGCCATTGACACTCTGGCCTTCCACCACTGTCGCGGTACCCGGCTCAGTGGAGTCACCAATCTGCAGTGACGGACCATCATCGGTGATCGCAATATTGATACTGGCCTGACCACGGGTACCGTCATCGTCCGTCACCACCAGTCCCACCGTTTCGGTGAAGCCGCTATCGGTGGCGCCGTCCTGGCTATCGTTGTCGACCCGGGTATCCAGGGTGTAGCTGTAGCTCACCGTACCGCCGGCAGCGTCTCCGTCGAAGCCGGTCAGGGACAGGCTGCCATAGGCCGTATCGACCACCACCGGGTTGGTCGTGGACAGACCTTGCAGCTGGTTCAGCGTCAGTGACTGATCCCCTACCTGAACGCTGGCCACACCATCCACACTGGTGAAGGTGAAGCTGCCGCCGCGGGTCAGCGCAGTGCTGTCTGCCGCACTGCCATCCGCCAGATTGGCTTCACTGACCTGGACGTCGCCACCATCAGCCGCCAAGCCGCTCAGGCTCACGCCATCATCGGTGGCGGTAACCGTGATGGTCAGCGTCGCCGGAGAGGTGTCGCCGTCGGCATCGGTCAGGGTGTAGGCAAAGGTCTCGGTCAGCGTTTCGTCACCGCTAAGCGCCTGCACACGGGCATCACTGTTGTTGAGCGTATAGCTCCAGCTGCCATCGCTGTTCAGGGTCAGGGTGCCAAACTCGCCTGTGGCGCTGGGGCTATCCAGGGCGACCGTCGCGGGCTGCGCTGTGGAACTGTCAGCACCGGTCGTGTCATTGGCCAGCACATTGCCAGAGATGGCCTGTGCAGTGTCCTCGGCCACGCTGGCACTATCATCGCTCGCCGACGGCGCATCATCCGCAATGGCAATACGAAGACTGCCGCTGGACGCGCTACCGTTATCGTCCGTCACCACCAGCCCCACCGTTTCGGTGAAGCCGCTATCGGTGGCGCCGTCCTGGCTATCGTTGTCGACACGGGTATCCAGGGTGTAGCTATAGCTCACCGTGCCGCTGGCAGCATCTCCATCGAAGCCGGTCAGGGACAGGCTGCCATAGGCCGTATCGACCACCACCGGGTTGGTCGCGGACAGACCTTGCAGCTGGTTCAGCGTCAGTGACTGATCCCCTACCTGGACGCTGGCCACACCATCCACGCTGGTGAAGGTGAAGCTGCCGCCGCGGGTCAGCGCAGTGCTATCTGCCGCACTGCCATCCGCCAGGTTGGCTTCACTGACCTGGACGTCGCCACCTTCGGTGGCCAAGCCGCCCAGGCTCACACCATCATCGGTGGCGGTGACCGTAATGGTCAGCGTCGCCGGAGAGGTGTCGCCGTCGGCATCGGTCAGGGTGTAGGCAAAGGTCTCGGTCAGCGTTTCGTCGCCGCTAAGCGCCTGCACACGGGCATCGCTGTTGTTGAGCGTGTAGCTCCAGCTGCCATCGCTGTTCAGGGTCAGAGTGCCAAACTCGCCTGTGGCGTTGGGGCTATCCAGGGCGACCGTCGCGGGCTGCGCTGCGGAACTGTCGGCACCGATCGTGTCATTGGCCAGCACGTTGCCAGAGATGGCCTGTGCAGTGTCCTCAGCCACGCTGGCGCTGTCATTCACCGCCACCGGTACGTCGTCCTGCACCTGGATGGTCAGGTCGGTGGAGGCTTCGTCGCCGTCGCTGTCAGTCGCCGTAATGGCGAACTGATCCGCCAGGTCATCGCTGCCGGTGCCCTGGCTGGTGTGATCCTGGGTGCTGCCGTCGAGGGTGTAGCTCCAGCTGTAGTCGCCGGCGTCGGAGACGCTGACGGTCAACGTGCCGAAGTCGCCCACTACGGTGCCGCCAGCGGTGACATTGACGCCGTTGATGACCAGTGAGGCCAGGCTGTCACCACCGGTGGTGATGGGCAGCGTGCCGCTGGTGGTCTGGCTGCCGTCGCCCGCGGCACTGCCGCCAGGCAGGCCCGCTTCGCTGACCGTGAACTGGCCACCTTCGGTGCTCGGGGAGTCATCCGGCACGCTGATGGTGGGCGTGGAGTCTTCCGCCACGGTGACGCTGAACACCGCGCCGCTGGTGTCACCATCGGTATCGGTGATGGTGTAGTCGATCAGCGCCTCGCCTTCGAAGCCCGGCGCCGGGGTAAAGGTGACGTCACCCGCGGCATTGATCGATACGTTGCCCTGACTCGGGTCACGCAACGTCGCTGAGGTCAGCGTTGTCCCATCCACGCCCTGGGTGTCATTCGCCAGCACGTTATAGGTGATCGGGGTGTCTTCCGCGGTATTGGCGCTGTCATTCACCGCCACCGGCACGTCGTCCTGTACCTGGATGGTCAGGTCGGTAGAGGCTTCGTCGCCGTCGCTGTCAGTGGCCGTAATGGCGAACTGATCCGCCAGGTCATCGCTGCCGGTGCCCTGGCTGGTGTGATCCTGGGTGCTGCCGTCGAGGGTGTAGCTCCAGCTGTAGTCGCCGGCGTCGGAGACGCTGACGGTCAACGTGCCGAAGTCGCCCACTACGGTGCCGCCAGCGGTGACGTTGACGCCGTTGATGACCAGTGAGGCCAGGCTGTCACCACCGGTGGTGATGGGCAGCGTGCCGCTGGTGGTCTGGCTGCCGTCGCCCGCGGCACTGCCGCCAGGAAGGCCCGCTTCGCTGACCGTGAACTGGCCGCCTTCGGTGCTCGGGGAGTCATCCGGCACGCTGATGGTCGGCGTGGAGTCTTCCGCCACCGTGACGCTGAACACCGCATCGCTGGTGTCACCATCGGCATCGGTGATGGTGTAGTCGATCAGCGCCTCGCCTTCGAAGCCCGGTGCCGGGGTAAAGGTCACATCCCCCGCGGCATTGATCGATACGCTGCCCTGACTCGGGTCACGCAACGTTGCTGCGGTCAGCGTTGCCCCATCTACGCCCTGGGTGTCGTTGTCCAGCACGTTATAGGTGATCGGGGTGTCTTCCGCGGTAGTGGCGCTGTCATTCACCGCCACCGGCACGTCGTCCTGTACCTGGATGGTCAGGTCGGTAGAGGCTTCGTCGCCGTCGCTGTCCGTCGCCGTGATGGCGAACTGATCCGCCAGGTCATCGCTGCCGGTGCCCTGGCTGGTGTGATCCTGGGTGCTGCCGTCGAGGGTGTAGCTCCAGCTGTAGGCGCCGGCGTCGGAGACGCTGACGGTCAGCGTACCGAAGTCACCCACCACGGTGCCGCCAGCGGTGACGTTAACGCCGTTGATCACCAGCGAGGCCAGGCTGTCACCACCGGTGGTGATGGGCAGCGTGCCGCTGGTGGTCTGGCTGCCGTCGCCCGCGGCGCTGCCGCCAGGCAGGCCCGCTTCGCTGACTGTGAACTGACCGCCTTCGGTGCTCGGGGAGTCATCCGGCACGCTGATGGTCGGCGTAGAGTCTTCCGCCACCGTGACGCTGAACACCGCGTCGCTGGTGTCACCATCGGCATCGGTGATGGTGTAGTCGATCAGCGCTTCGCCTTCAAAGCCCGGCGCCGGGGTAAAGGTCACATCCCCCGCGGCATTGATCGATACGCTGCCCTGACTCGGGTCACGCAACGTTGCTGCGGTCAGCGTTGCCCCATCTACGCCCTGGGTGTCGTTGTCCAGCACGTTATAGGTGATCGGGGTGTCTTCCGCGGTAGTGGCGCTGTCATTCACCGCCACCGGCACGTCGTCCTGTACCTGGATGGTCAGGTCGGTAGAGGCTTCGTCGCCGTCGCTGTCCGTCGCCGTGATGGCGAACTGATCCGCCAGGTCATCGCTGCCGGTGCCCTGGCTGGTGTGATCCTGGGTGCTGCCGTCGAGGGTGTAGCTCCAGCTGTAGTCGCCATCTGCTCCCACACTAACGGTCAGCGTGCCGAAGTCGCCCACTACAGTGCCACCAGCGGTGACGTTAACGCCGTTGATGACCAGCGAGGACAGGCTGTCACCACCGGTGGTGATGGGCAGCGTGCCGCTGGTGGTCTGGCTGCCGTCGCCCGCGGCGCTGCCGCCAGGCAGGCCCGCCTCGCTGACCGTGAACTGGCCGCCTTCGGTGCTCGGGGAGTCATCCGGCACGCTGATGGTCGGGGTGGAATCTTCCGCCACGGTGACGCTGAATACCGCGTCGCTGGTATCACCATCGGCATCGGTGATGGTGTAGTCGATCAGCGCTTCGCCTTCGAAGCCCGGCGCCGGGGTAAAGGTCACATCCCCCGCGGCATTGATCGATACGCTGCCCTGGCTCGGGTCACGCAACGTCGCAGCGGTCAGCGTTGCCCCATCCACGCCCAGGGTGTCATTCGCCAGCACGTTATAGGTGATCGGCGTGTCTTCCGCGGTATTGGCGCTGTCATTTACCGCCACCGGCACGTCGTCCTGCACCTGGATGGTCAGGTCGGTGGAGGCTTCGTCGCCGTCGCTGTCCGTCGCCGTAATCGCGAACTGATCTGCCAGGTCATCGCTGCCGGTGCCCTGGCTGGTGTGATCCTGGGTGCTGCCGTCGAGGGTGTAGCTCCAGCTGTAGTCGCCGGCGTCGGAGACGCTAACGGTCAGCGTGCCGAAGCCACCCACTACAGTGCCGCCAGCGGTGACGTTGACGCCGTTGATGACCAGTGAGGCCAGGCTGTCGCCACCGGTGGTGATGGGCAGTGTGCCGCTGGTGGTCTGGCTGCCGTCACCCGCGGCGCTGCCGCCAGGCAGGCCCGCTTCGCTGACCGTGAACTGGCCACCTTCGGTGTTCGGGGAGTCATCCGGCACGCTGATGGTCGGGGTGGAGTCTTCCGCCACTGTGACGCTGAACACCGCGTCGCTGGTGTCACCATCCGCATCGGTGATGGTGTAGTCGATCAGCGCCTCGCCTTCGAAGCCCGGTGCCGGGGTAAAGGTCACATCCCCCGCGGCATTGATCGATACGCTGCCCTGGCTCGGGTCACGCAACGTCGCTGCGGTCAGCGTTGCCCCATCTACGCCCTGGGTGTCATTGTCCAGCACGTTATAGGTGATCGGGGTGTCTTCCGCGGTATTGGCGCTGTCATTCACCGCCACCGGCACGTCGTCCTGTACCTGGATGGTCAGGTCGGTGGAGGCTTCGTCGCCGTCGCTGTCAGTCGCCGTAATCGCGAACTGATCCGCCAGGTCATCGCTGCCGGTGCCCTGGCTGGTGTGATCCTGGGTGCTGCCGTCGAGGGTGTAGCTCCAGCTGTAGTCGCCAGCGTCGGAGACGCTGACGGTCAGCGTGCCGAAGTCGCCTACCACGGTGCCGCCAGCGGTGACGTTAACGCCGTTGATGACCAGTGACGCCAGGCTGTCGCCACCGGTGGTGATGGGCAGCGTGCCGCTGGTGGTCTGGCTGCCGTCGCCCGCGGCGCTGCCGCCAGGCAGGCCCGCTTCGCTGACCGTGAACTGGCCACCTTCGGTGTTCGGGGAGTCATCCGGCACGCTGATGGTCGGCGTGGAGTCTTCCGCCACCGTGACGCTGAATACCGCGTCGCTGGTATCACCATCGGCATCGGTGATGGTGTAGTCGATCAGCGCTTCGCCTTCGAAGCCCGGTGCCGGGGTAAAGGTCACATCCCCCGCGGCATTGATCGATACGCTGCCCTGGCTCGGGTCACGCAACGTTGCTGCGGTCAGCGTTGCCCCATCCACGCCCTGGGTGTCATTGTCCAGCACGTTATAGGTGATCGGGGTGTCTTCCGCGGTATTGGCACTGTCGTTCACCGCCACCGGTACGTCGTCCTGCACCTGGATGGTCAGGTCGGTGGAGGCCTCGTCGCCGTCGCTGTCTGTCGCCGTAATGGCGAACTGATCCGCCAGGTCATCGCTGCCGGTGCCCTGGCTGGTGTGATCCTGGGTGCTGCCGTCGAGGGTGTAGCTCCAGCTGTAGTCGCCAGCGTCGGAGACGCTAACGGTCAGCGTGCCGAAGTCGCCCACTACAGTGCCACCAGCGGTGACATTGACGCCGTTGATGACCAGTGAGGCCAGGCTGTCGCCACCGGTGGTGATGGGCAGTGTGCCACTGGTGGTCTGGCTGCCGTCGCCCGCAGCGCTGCCGCCAGGCAGGCCCGCCTCGCTGACGGTGAACTGACCGCCTTCGGTGCTCGGGGAGTCATCCGGCACGCTGATGGTCGGGGTGGAGTCTTCCGCCACAGTGACGCTGAACACCGCGTCGCTGGTGTCACCGTCGGCATCGGTGATGGTGTAGTCGATCAGCGCCTCGCCTTCGAAGCCCGGTGCCGGGGTAAAGGTCACCTCACCGGTTTCGCTGTTGAAGGACACACTGCCCTGGCTGGGATTGCGCAGGGTCGCCGCAGAGACGCTCGCTCCATCCACGCCCTGGGTGTCATTGTCCAGCACGTTATAGGTGATCGGGGTGTCTTCCGCGGTATTGGCGCTGTCATTCACCGCCACCGGCACGTCGTCCTGCACCTGGATGGTCAGGTCGGTGGAGGCTTCATCGCCGTCGCTGTCCGTGGCCGTAATCGCGAACTGATCTGCCAGGTCATCGCTGCCGGTGCCCTGGCTGGTGTGATCCTGGGTGCTGCCGTCGAGGGTGTAGCTCCAGCTGTAGTCGCCAGCGTCGGAGACGCTAACGGTCAGCGTGCCGAAGTCGCCCACTACAGTGCCGCCAGCGGTGACGTTAACGCCGTTGATGACCAGCGAGGACAGGCTGTCGCCACCGGTAGTGATGGGCAGCGTGCCGCTGGTGGTCTGGCTGCCGTCGCCCGCAGCGCTGCCGCCCGCCAGGCCCGCTTCACTGACCGTGAACTGGCCGCCTTCGGTGTTCGGGGAGTCATCCGGCACGCTGATGGTCGGGGTGGAGTCTTCCGCCACCGTGACGCTGAACACCGCATCGCTGGTGTCACCATCCGCATCGGTGATGGTGTAGTCGATCAGCGCCTCGCCTTCGAAGCCCGGTGCCGGGGTAAACGTGACGTCACCCGCGGCATTGATCGATACGCTGCCCTGGCTCGGGTCACGCAACGTCGCTGCGGTCAGCGTTGCCCCATCTACGCCCTGGGTGTCATTGTCCAGCACGTTATAGGTGATCGGGGTGTCTTCCGCGGTATTGGCGCTGTCATTCACCGCCACCGGTACGTCGTCCTGCACCTGGATGGTCAGGTCGGTAGAGGCTTCGTCGCCGTCGCTGTCAGTGGCCGTAATGGCGAACTGATCCGCCAGGTCATCGCTGCCGGTGCCCTGGCTGGTGTGATCCTGGGTGCTGCCGTCGAGGGTGTAGCTCCAGCTGTAATCGCCATCTGCTCCCACACTAACGGTCAGCGTGCCGAAGTCGCCCACTACAGTGCCACCAGCGGTGACGTTAACGCCGTTGATGACCAGCGAGGCCAGGTTGTCACCACCGGTGGTGATGGGCAGCGTGCCGCTGGTGGTCTGGCTGCCGTCGCCCGCGGCACTGCCGCCAGGCAGGCCCGCTTCGCTGACCCTGAACTGACCGCCTTCGGTGCTCGGGGAGTCATCCGGCACGCTGATGGTCGGGGTGGAGTCTTCCGCCACCGTGACGCTGAACACCGCGTCGCTGGTATCACCATCGGCATCGGTGATGGTGTAGTCGATCAGCGCCTCGCCTTCGAAGCCCGGTGCCGGGGTAAAGGTCACATCCCCCGCGGCATTGATCGATACGCTGCCCTGACTCGGGTCACGCAACGTCGCAGTGGTCAGTGTTGCACCGTCCGCGCCTTCAACGTCGTTAGCCAGCACGTTGTAGGTGACCGGGGTGTCTTCCTGGGTCTCGGCGGTATCGTCGAAGGCCTGAGGAGCATCATCGAGAATCGCGATATCGAGAAAGCCGCTGGTGGTGCTGCCATCGGTATCCGTGGCAGTGATCACGATGCTCTCTACAAGGCCGTCACCGGTGGCACCATCCGCGCTGTCATTATCGACCGGCGTGGTGAGCTCGAAGGTATAGCTGACGGTGCCACCCGTGGTTCCGCCGGTATAACCGGTCAGCGTCAGGGTGCCATGAGGGGTATTGATGACCAGCGGGTTACCGGCAAGTCCATTCAGCCGGTCCAGGCTGATCGGACCACTGGAGCCCACCGTGATGGAGGTCAAACCGTCGGGCGCACTGACGCCAAAGCTGCCACTGACGATACTGCCAGCAGCGGGCGAGCTACCTGAGGCAAGCCCGGACTCGCTGACGGTCTGCTCAGCGGATGCAAAGCCAACGGCTGCGCCGCCAGTGCCCACGGCACCGCCGGTGCCCCCCTGCGGGCCGTCCAAGCCAGTCAACGTGACCGGCTCATCAACGTCGTCTGAACCACCGCCCTCCTGCTGAGGAAGCTCCTCGTCTACTCGCTGGTAGCCATACTCGAATGACAGCGGCGTCACTTCCTCAACAATACGCAGCAGACGCACGAAATCATGCCCGCCTTCGACCCCAGCGCCACCAGCAGCCCCCGCAGCCGGTGCTTCCAGGATATCCAGCAGATCCCCATCGCTTTCTTCCAGCAGCGCCAGCACCCTGGCGACGTCAGGGTCCTCGAGTACCGGCGCCTGCTCGCCTTCGCCACTGCCTTCAGCGACATCTTGAGTCAGCAGAATCTGAGCATTGCTCTCCATCTCGACCAGGGGCGCACCGTCCACCTGTTCGAGCCTGACGCGCGCCCCATTGCCGGTAATCACCACCTCGCCCTCGCGAAGCTGGTCACCCTCTGCCAGGGCTCTCAGGTTACCTTCTGCATCACGGGCCCAAGCTTGACCAACAAGCTGAACAACGGTGGCAATGATCATAGGGGCGTCTCTCTATAGCGTTTGGGGGCTGTATAATTTTTGGCGCACGCACACAGCTGTGCAGATACGACATTACATGCGCACGAGATATCTCAATACTGTACCAGAGGACAATGAGCTACCTCTTTTTCTCCACCACCCCGTCTTCCCCTTTTTCTTCTCCTATGCTATTGCTTTTTCACGCCTATTAGCGTGCTTACAAAAATATCCGCGTTATGAGAAAAGCCAGACTGCACAAAAACTCCCCCGACCTCTGGTACTAGCTTGTTGGCTTGCCCCACCGTCGGCGATGTCGCCTCCCGCATTTTTCATGTACAACGCTGCGCACCACGTACAACAATTTATGTCTCGTGATCCTGTTTCGGCCCGAATGCCAGGCCTTAGCGAGAAGACTATGCGCATAAAAAAAGCGCGCCCCTGAGGGCGCGCCATTTTGGCCAGAACACGCGATGTACCGCGCGTCCAGTCGTTTTCTGATCACGTCATCGCCAGCACCAGGCCAACGACAGCGGGAGGATCACTGCTCCCGCATCTTCCATCCAAGGGTTTCACCGGCACGCAGCGGCACCAGGCTCTTCCCTTCACCGAAGGGCAGCTCGGCAGGCACCTGCCACTCGGTCTTGTCCAGGGTAATGCGATCTGCGTTGCGTGGCAGCCCATAGAAATCCGGGCCGTGGTGACTGGCAAAACCCTCAAGGCGATCAAGTGCTCCGGCCTGCTCGAATGCCGTTGCGTACAGTTCAATCGCCGTCAACGCTGTGTAAGCGCCAGCGCAACCGCAGTCGCTCTCCTTGTCGTGGCGAGCGTGAGGAGCGCTGTCAGTGCCCAGGAAGAAGCTGGTGTCGCCAGAAGTCGCTGCCTCGATCAATGCCTCACGGTGACGCTCACGCTTGAGGATCGGCAGGCAGTAATAGTGAGGACGAATCCCGCCCACCAGCATGTGGTTGCGGTTATACAGCAAGTGATGGGCGGTGATGGTCGCCCCCACATTGGCCGGGGCCTGGGCCACAAAGCTCGCCGCATCGGCGGTAGTAATGTGCTCAAACACCACCTTGAGCTCGGGGTGGCGTGACAGCAGCGGCTTCATCACCCGGTCGATAAAGACCTTCTCCCGGTCAAAGATATCGATCTCGTGGTCCGTCACCTCGCCATGCACCAGCAGCGGCATGCCCAGGCGTGCCATGGTGGCCACCGCTTCGTCGCAATGCTTAAGATCGGTCACACCGGAATCAGAATTGGTGGTGGCTCCTGCCGGATACAGCTTGACCGCCTGTACCTTGCCGCTAGCCCAGGCCTGCTCGATATCTTCCGCCGTGGTACGGTCGGTCAGATACAGCGTCATCAGCGGCTCGAACTGGCTACCTTGCGGCAACGCCGCCAAAATACGCTCGCGATAGGCCAGCGCCTGCTCCAGCACTGTCACCGGCGGCTTGAGGTTGGGCATGATGATGGCACGCCCCATTTGGCGCGCGGTGTCCGCTACCACTGACTCAAGCGCGACGCCATCGCGCAGGTGAAGGTGCCAGTCATCCGGGCGGGTCAAGGTAATGGAAGTCACTTGTTGTCCTGTCATCGAGTGGTTCAAGGTCGGGCGCAGTATACCGCAAAGCGATCGACCTCCGCTCATCGCCACAAAAGCACGATATTTCGCGTATCATGCGCAAGTGTCTCCTGCGAGCACTATCCTGACAGGCGAAAGGCGCCGGCAGGACAGGCCGACACAAGACGCGGAACAAGGCAGTGGCCATCCAGATGGCCATGGAGAGTGAACGAGGCATTCAGGGCCAATCAATAGGCCTCGCCTGTCACCCAGGAACCCCCTGCGCCCCGTTTTTACCGACTAGCCCTAGCGAGAGCTCAATGCCCAAGGTACGTCACTACGCCGACCTGGTCGCCACCCTGGCGGGACTGATGTGGTTGATGCTGTATTGGTCGATCAGCGTATCACTGCATATCGATAGCGCCGAGCCGGCACTGGCTGCCCTGCTGATACTGGGCACCATGATCCTGCTGAGCTTTGTGCATCGCCCGGTGCGCGTCATGCTGAGTCGCTATCACGTGCGCAAGCGGCGCACCGAGATGTGGATGCATATTCTGGCGCTACCGCTGAACCTGGCATTTCTGTTTGCCATCGTCATCGATCACCTGATCACGCCCTTGAGCGGCGCGCAGAAAATGCTGCTGTTCAACGTCCTGGCCACCGCCAGCTGGTTGGTCTTTCTCGTCACCCTGCTGATGAAACTGCTGGCCCGGTCCATCGCTGAACGCCGCGGAGAGCGCAGCGATGACGACGCTGACAGCAACCCTGACGTGAGCGCTGCAAGCGCCAGCGCACTGCCCCCCACTTCCGGCGAATCAACAGCCGCCGAACCGCAGAAAGACAACACTTGAACCCGCCCCTCACCATGACAACGCCACCTCACGCAGCCCTTATGGGGCTTTGCCTGAAAAGCGAGAGCGCCAGACGAAAGAACGGAAAGCAGTGAGAAGCAAAAGGGCCACGAACATCGTGGCCCTTTTGCATTCTGAACCGGACAGCGTGTTAGAAACGATCGACCCTGAAGGGCGTCATATCGATATCCGCCGGCTCCCCCTCGATCAGCTGGGTCAGCAGCTTGCCGGTAACAGGGCCCAGCGTGAAGCCCTGATGCCCATGACCACAGGCCAGCCACAGGCCATCCTGTCCCGGCACCGGGCCAATCACTGGCTTCATGTCTGGCGTGCAGGGCCTGGCACCCTTCCAGGGCGTGGATTCCAGCCGCTGCCCCAGGGGGAAGAGCTCCCTCGCCTTGCGCTCCGCCGCCTCCAGCTGGTCTAGGTGCGCCGGCGCCTCCAGCCGCTCCAGCTCGGCCCCGGTGGTCAAGCGAACGCCCTGGCGCATCGGCGCCAGCAGATAGCCGACCTCAGCGTCCATGACCCAGTGACCGAGCGCCCGCTCGTCAGGCTGGGCATAGTGCATGTGGTAACCGCGCTTGACGAACAGCGGAATCCTCAAGCCCAAGGCCGTCATCCACTCCTGCGTCCAGGGCCCCAGCGCCATGACCAGACCGTCAGCGTCCAGCTGGCGGCTGACTGCACCGCCACCCAGTGACACCCGCCAGGCTTGGCCAGTGCGCTCCACGGCGTCCACATTGGCCTGCACGATCTCGCCCCCGGACTCGACAAAGGCCCGTGCGTAAGCAGCGACCAGATCCCCCGGACTGGCCACCGTCCAGGGGTCCAGCCAGTGAATGGCCCCGGCCAGCCCCTTGCCGCTGTCGTTGCCAGCGCCGCTCGCCAGGCCGGGTTCCAGCTGGGCAAGCTCCGCTCTGTCGAGTCGCTTGAAGCGAATCCCGAAGCGCTGCGCATCGGCCTGAGCCTGGGCGTGCCGCGCCGTCAGTTCGGCCTCGCTGCGATACACCTCCAGCCAACCGTCGCGACGAATCAACTCCTCAGCGCCCGATGCCGCAATCATGGCGGCATGGGCGTCAATACAGCCTGAAATCAAGGACGCATACTCAGGCACAATTCGCTCATACCGCGCCGGCGCTGAGTGCTGCCAGTACTTCAACAAGGTACCCGCGTTGGCCATCATCGCACCCGGGCGGTAGCGGATATCGATCTGCCGATTCGGAGCCACCCGCAGCAGCGTGCCGAGGTCGCGAGGAAACGCATAGGGCCGAACCGCCTCACGCTGGATGATGCCGGCATTGCCATAGGACGTCTCACGCCCCGGCTCGCGACGGTCCACCAGGGTCACCTGATGACCTCGCTGGCTCAGATGCCAAGCAACGGACACGCCCACCATCCCAGCACCCACTACCACCATCTTGCGCGACATCTGCGTCTCCTTGTCTCGACTCGCACTGGCTGAATCAGAAAACTTTACTATCCCTGATCGCGTTCAACAGGATGATCCAGTGTACCTGTCACAAAAGCCAGTCTCACCCACTACAATTTCTCCGAATGACGACAGCGCTATCGACAGACCCTGCGAGCGACAGACCTGAAAGCGAAGGACACTGAAAGCAAAAGACCCAGAAAACGAAACACCAAGCGCGCTTGAGCTTATCCATGCCGTCGCTGCTCAAGTTCGCTTGATGCAGGCGTCCTTACCTTGATCACCGCGCCGCGGCGCGATTTTCCTCGGCGATACGGGTACGCACGAAATCGCCGTGGCTGACATGCAGCAACTCGGCCAGGGCACGGATGCGATGTTCTTCCAGGGCATCCTTCTCTCCATCGGCAAAGGCCAGCGCCCACATCTGCTGCACCAGGGCGACCCGCTCCTGATACCCGGTTCGGTCTCTCAGCTCACGCACAAAACGGTGATGGTCAACGGCCGTTTCTGCTTCCTGGCGAGCCAACGACATCAGCTCGTCCAACGCTGCCGGGTCCAGCTCGAAGCGCTGCTGCAGCTGCTCGCGCATCAGCGCGATCTCGCTGTCATCCATGCGATAGTCTGCCCGCACCACCTCACACAGCAGAACCGCCGTGGCCAAGGACAGATCGACGTCTGCCTGGGCGTGTTGCGGCTGCGCCACATCGTTGATCCAATTCCTCAGGGAGGCCATCATCGTCATCGTTATCTCCTTGCCTGTACCACCATCTCAATGTCTTCGCAGGATACCGCCATGCCTCATCCGCTGCTGATCGTGTCACTCGCTGCCCTGGTTGGCGCCATTGTTGCAGGCGTCGGGGCCTGGAAGGTGCGGGACGTCAACCGCTGGCCCAGCGCCCAGGTCACCGTCACCGACACCGGCGTCAGACTGGCCGAAGCACAGCGCCATCAGCGCGAGCGGGATGAACAGGCCAAGCGATATCTGGCACGCGTGGCCGTCGAAGGCCGACTCGAGGGTCGCCTTGTAACTTCCGACAACAGTGGCTTTGATGGCGTTCCCTCCTTCGAACGCCGCGAGGACGCCGAGGCCTACCTGGCGGCCTACCCCGTCGGCAGTCAGATAACGGTGCGCTACTCGCCTAGAGACCCGACCATCATCCACCTAGGCACGGCCAGCCTGCCCTGGGGACGCCTGGGCCTGGCGGGATTCCTGCTGATGGCAAGCCTAGGCGCCTTCGCGCTATACACGACCAAGACCTGACCCTGGCGAGCCCCAGGCAATGCTCGCAAGTGGCGGCTCAGGCTTCTGGCCGCCGAACCAGCAGGACCACCGGCGCGCAAAGCAGGTAGAGGGCACCCAGCCACAAGAAGATGTCATTGAACGCCAGTACCTGGGCTTCACGCGCCACCGTCTGCCCGACCAGCGCCAGCGCGCTCTGCTGCGGATCCGCCACATGACCGGCAAGCAAGCTCTCGTATCCCTGCAACCGCTCAAGCACGACACCGCGCCCCTCATTTACTGCACCGATCAACTGGCTCCAATGATAGTCCTCGCGGATGTCGCGCACGGTGTCCATCAGCGCCAGACCGACCGCCCCACCAAGGTTGCGCATGACGTTGAACAGCCCGCTGGCATTGCCCACCTCTTCACGCGGCAAGGTTCCCAGCGCAATGCGCGAGGCCGGAATGATGCACAGGATCAGCCCCACCCCGCGCACGATCTGCGGCCAGAAGAACTGCTCGAACCCGGACTCTGAGGTCAGGCAGGCGTTCATGATCGAGCCCACCCCCACCAGCACAAAGCCCACAAACATCAGTACGCGCAGGTCAACGCTGCCGGACAGCCGACCGGCCACGGGAGCGGTGAAGAACATCGCCACCCCGGTCACGAACATGACCTGACCAATCTGCAGGCTGGAAAATCCGCGCACATAGCCAAAAAACAGCGGCATCAGATAGACCAGCCCGTACAGGGCGATGCCGATCACAAATCCCTGGCCGGCGCCCAGCGCAAAGTTGCGGTTGGCAAACGCGTGCAGGCCCACAATCGGATACCGATGGCGCAGCGTGCGTACAAAGAAGCCGATGGCGGCCAGGCCGCAGGTCAGCGAGAGCATCAGGATCAGGTGATCATCGAACCAGTCATCCCCGGGGCCCTCTTCCAGCACGTACTCAAGGCACCCCAGAAACACCGCCATCAGCGCCAGCCCCAGCACGTCCAGACGCCTGGCCGCGCTGCGGTCGCCCTTGTCGATATCCAAGAAGCGCCACGCCGCCCAACTGACCAGCACACCTGGAATCACGTTAGCCAGAAACAGCCAATGCCAACTGGCGATCTCCGTGATGTAGCCCCCCACCGTGGGCCCCACCGACGGCGCCATGGTAACCACCATGCCGATCACGGCCTGAACGGCGCCCATCATCCGACGCGGAAAGATCGAGAAGCTGATGGCGTGAGTGATCGGGATCATCGCCCCGCCAAGAAAGCCCTGCAGTGCCCGCAAGATGACCAGCTGTTCGATGCTGGTCGCCAGGGCGCATCCCAGGCTTGCCAGGGTGAAGCCGACGCTGGACAGCACAAAGGCTACCCGCGTCGAGAGAATCCGGGTCAGCATCCCGGACAGCGGAATCATGATGATCTCGGCGATCAGGTAGGACGTCTGGACCCAGGAGATCTCCTCACTACTGGCGGCAACGCCGGCTTGAATCTCGTTCAGCGAGCTGGCCACGATCTGGATATCCAGAATCGCCATGAACATGCCGAATACCGCCGCAATAAAGCCAATACGCTGAGGCCAGGGGGGCAGTTCATCGGCGCCCGAAGGCGCCGCGGAGGCAAGCGCTGGGGACTGACTCACGCGCCTGGCCCTGCCAGCGTCGCCGCTACCGGGGGCGTCTGCTCGCGCTCGGCCTGGTGCCGCGCGCCCAAGGGATCACCGTCCAGGGAACGGGTGTCGACTTCAGGCACCACAGACAACCCCGCACGCAGCACGCCCAGTGCCTGTTCAGGCCCGGTCAGTCGAATCTTGACCGGCACCCGCTGCACGATCTTGTTGAAGTTGCCGGTGGCATTGTCCTGGGGCAGCAGACTGAACTGGGACCCCGTCGCCGGCGCCAGGCTGTCGACCACCCCCTCGAAATGCACCTGGGGATAGGCATCGACCGCCAGTCGCACCGGCTGACCAATGCGCATGCGCTCCGTCTGGGTCTCCTTGAAGTTCGCCACCACGTAGGCCGACTCGACCGGCACCAGGTGCATCAGGGTCAGCGAGGGCTGCGCCAGATCCCCGACCTCCGCGGTGATGGCACCGACAACGCCATCGCGCGGGGCCCGCAGCGTCGCCTTTGACAGCTGGTGTCGGGCGACCTCCACTGCCGCCTGTGCGGATACGACACGCGCCTGCGCCGCCTGTTCGTCGGCCAGCGCAACGTCCAGCTGTCGCTGGGCCGAGGTCAGTGCCGCCCGGCGTGCCGCTAGCGTGGCCGCGGCCACGTTGACGCTGGCTTCATCGTCCTGCTGTTGCTGCTCCGAGGCGTACTGGCGTGACGCCAGCGAGCGCGAGCGCTCCAGATGACGAAGCGCCTGAGCATGCTGCGCCTCGGCAGAAACCACCTGGGCCTGCGCCTCTTCGATGGCCGCACGCTGTCGTTCGATCTGCCGGCTGGCCTGGACCTGCTGGGAACGAGCAACCTGCTGGTCCGCCAGGGCCTGAGCCAGCTGCTGCTTGACGTCGGTGTCATCCAGCTTCACCAGAACATCACCAGCGCGCACCTGCTGGTTATCCATCACCGGCAGCTCCCGGATCAACGCCGATAGTTCAGCGCGCAGACTGACCGCATCCGCATGCACATAGGCATTATCCGTCTCCTCCAAGTAACGGCCCGTCGACCACCAGCTCATGCCCCACCAGATCAGCGCCACCAAGGCCATCAGCCCGGCCAGTGCCACGATTGCCTTCTTGCCACGCGTCATCTCGTCCCCCACGTACCCTGTCTTACGCTTGTCTAGTTGCCGCCTGTGTCGACCCACGCGCTTCTTCATCGAAGCACCGGGAGGGGGCAGCAAGGCGCGGCCCTCGACAGCGCAAATTCATGAACCGCATTAGTGTAGCGCATGCTACACTTTTACGTCGCGGTGCTTTTTGCGTCGATCACCCCGCTGCTGTCTCCGGTGGCTGGGCCATTCGCCAGCAGCGGCATCGGTAACATCAACAACAGCAGCAACAAGGGCGAGGTCCGCGAGACCGGGGCTTTTACCGCAGCACGAAACGGGGAAAGGAAGCGGATACAAGTACGCCGGTGTAAGTCAGCAGGTATAGGCAAGCAGGTCACGTAAGCAGAACCCAGCCATCGGACGGCGGGATATCATCAGCAAGAGGACGAGCAGATGTCGGTCAACGACTCAGCCCATCAGGGCTTTACGCCACGCGGAGAAGCCCGCAGACAGCGTCTGTTGGCAGCCGCCAGGGAGGTCTTTCTCGAAAAGGGATACGCCGGTGCCAGCGTCAACGATATCGTGGCCCGAGCGGGAGGGTCGCTGAGCACGCTCTACAAGCTGTTCGGCAACAAGGAGGGGCTGTTCGTGGCGTCGATGGAGGCCCAGGCCTCCAGCGTGTGGAGTCGCCTGGGTCAGGCTGGCGAGCGACCGCCTGAAGAGGTGCTGACGGAACTCGCCCGAGACCTCATGGACCTGGCCCTGCCCGCCGCCAACATCCGCCTGATTCGTGGCATCGCTGCCGAGGCCGAACGCACCCCGGATCTCGGCGCACTGTTTCTCGACCACGGCCCCGACCGCACCCGCCGCGAACTGGCCGACTACCTCAACGCCCAGCATCAGCGAGGTCGACTGACGGTCAAGGACCCGCGCGCCGCCGCCGGCATCTTTACCGGCATGGTACTGGGCGAGTGGATGCTCGACTCCCTGGTGGGTCGCCCGCCCCAGCTCGATGCCCAGGCCAGGGACGAGCGCGCTCGCCTGTGCACCCAGCTGTTCCTCGGCGGGCTCGGTGGGCAGTAAGTCCCAGGGACAGTCGTTGCCGTCGAGTGGCACAGCCACCAGCGTCTTCAGTTCCCAGCACGCCTTAACAGAAATACCAGAGGAGCACAGGCAAGATACAAGCAGCCAAGCCACAGAAAGATGTCATTGAACGCCAGTACTTGAGCCTCCCTTGCGACGACATCACTGATGAGATCCACGGATGCCTGCATGGGATTTGCCGAATGCCCTGTCAGCATCCTCTCGTAACCGTCGAGACGTTCAATGACGGGCTCGCGACCCTGGGACACCGCTGCGATCAGATGAGACCAATGATAGTCTTCGCGAAAATCACGAATCGTATCCACCAGCGCCAGACCCACAGCCCCTCCCAGGTTACGTACAGCACTGACCAGCCCACTGGCATTGCCCACTTCCGCCTTTGGCAGCGTCCCCAAAGCAATACGCGACACCGGAATAATACAGAAGATCAGGCCCACGCCACGTAGCACCTGAGGCCAGAAGAATTGCTCGAATCCCGCCTCCGTCGTCAGACACGCATTCATGATGATGGCGATACCGACCAGCACGAAGCCGAAAAATAGCATGAGCCGCAGATCAACGGAGGTAGAAAGGCGACCGGCCACTGGTGCGGTAAAGAACATCGCAATCCCCGTTACCGCCATGATTTCACCGATCTGCAGGCTGGAAAACCCTCGGACATAACCAAAGAACAGCGGCATCAAGTAAACCAGGCCATAAAGGCCAATACCGACAACGAATCCCTGCAAAGCGCCTAGCGAGAAGTTTCGATCCGCGAAGACATTCAGTCTCACAATCGGCTCTCGGTGTCGCAACGTACTAAAAAAGAAGCCCGCGGCCGCTACGGCGCTAACTAGCGACAACGATAGGATGACGTCATCTTCAAACCAGTCATCTCCTGGCCCCTCCTCCAGCACATACTGGAGACAGCCCAGGAAAATCGCCATTAGCATCAGCCCCCAGATATCAAGACGATGGGCGGCCCCATGATCTCCCTTGTCGATATCCAGGAATCGCCACGCCACCCAACTGACAATCGCACCGGGGATCACATTGGCCAAAAATAACCAATGCCAACTTGAAAACTCGGTGATATACCCTCCCACGGTAGGGCCCACCGAGGGTGCTACGGTCAATACCATACCAATAGCGGCCTGCACGGCGCCCATGGCTCGGCGTGGAAATATCGAGAAGCTTATGGCCTGGGTAATCGGAATCATCGCTCCGCCCATAAATCCCTGGACCGCGCGTAAGACGATAAGCTGCTCAATACTGGTGGCAAGCGCACAGCCAAGACTGGCCAGCGTGAAACCTATGCAGGAGAGTACAAATGCCACCCGCGTAGACAGTATGCGAGTGAGCATGCCCGATAAGGGAATCATGACGATTTCAGCGATCAGGTACGACGTTTGTACCCAAGAGATCTCTTCGCTGCTCGCCGAGACACCGGCTTGAATTTCATTCATCGAGCTAGCGACAATCTGGACATCCAAGATCGCCATGAACATCCCGAATACCGCGGCGATGAATCCAATCCGATGCCGCCACGGGGGCATTTCACTCGCCTGATCCAACCCCTGGGGGACCGACACCGCACCTTGGCTCATGCCTCAGGCTCTTGAGCCAGGCCCGCATCAATTACCATTTGATGATCCACTCTCAGGCGCACGCCTAGTGGGTCCCCATCCACTATCCGGGTGTCTACCTCTGGCACTACCGACAGACCAGCGCGCAGCGCCCCCAACTCCCTACCGGGCCCGATAAGACGAATCTTGACCGGCACGCGCTGCACGATCTTGTTGAAATTTCCGGTCGCATTATCTCTTGGTAATAGGCTGAATTGAGCCCCAGTGGCTGGCGCCAGACTTTCTACCACGCCCTCAAAGTCGATCTCAGGATAAGCATCTACATGTAGGCGTACGGGCTGACCAATGCGCATACGCTCGGTCTGCGTCTCTTTGAAGTTGGCCACCACATAGGCCGAATCGATTGGTACCAGATACATCAGGGCCAGGGATGGCTGAGCCAGGTCGCCCTCCTCGACCGTGATAGCACCAACGACCCCATCACGCGGAGCCCGAAGCGTGGCCTTCTCCACCTGGTGCCGCGCGACTTCTACAGCGGCCTGAGCGGACGCGACTCGCGCCTCCGCCGACTGTTCGTCAGCCAGTGCAACGTCCAACTGACGCTGAGCCGACGTCAGCGCCGCCCGACGTGCCGCCAGGTTGGCCGTCGCCATATGCACACTCGCCTCATCATCCTGGCGCTGCTGCTCCGAGGCGTATTGACGCGACGCCAGTGAACGAGAGCGCTCCAGGTGATTAAGCGCCTGCTCCAGCTGAATTTCTGCGGCGGACACCTGTGCCCGCACCTCATCGATAGCGGCACGCTGACGTTCGATGCTGCGGCCAGCCTGGGCCAACTGTGACTGAGCGACTCGCTCATCCGCGCGAACCTGAGCCAGCTGCTGCTCGACATCTGTGGCATCCAGTTCCACCAAGATATCACCAGCATGAACGCGCTGATTGTCAGCAATCGATACCTTTCTTACCAAGCCAACAAGTTCTGATCGGATGCACACTTCATTGGCATATACGTATGCATTATCCGTCTTCTCTAGATAGCGCCCCACTAGCCACCAGTGCCGCCCCCACAAGACTGAAAGCGCCGCCACTCCAACCACAAGGCCCCGTAATCCCCACCTCGACAATGTCGTCATTTTACGCCCCAGCGTCACACTATTTTTACTTTTTTATCATTCACTAATTGATACTACACTCAACCCAATACCCAGGCGACACGCTGAAAAACACAGGTTCTAAAGAGCACATATTTGTGGCTAAAGTCCGACACCAAAAGTCAGAAAAATAGGGCTATGTCACATGCTTCTAACGTTTACCGACATCTCCATGGAGCAAAGCGCGTAAGCAACGGCTATTGGAGGGGCAATAGGAGGGGGTAACAGGAGGGGCCACAGGAGGGCATTGCTCGAAAAGGGATGCGCCGTTGCCAACGTCAACGACGTCGCGGCGGCCCAAGGGAGACGTTCGCTAAGCACGATTGGCACACTGATCGCTAACCAGAGCGGCGACAAAAAGGGACGACAAAAAGGGGCTACAAGATGAGCCTACAAGACGAGTCTAATAAGAAGGGACGGTTCGTGGCGCCGATGGGCATGGCGCTGGGCGAGCGGTTGCTCGACTCCCTGACGGGTCGCCCGCCCCAGCGCGATACCCAGGGCCAGGGACGAGCGCGCTCGGCGCCACTCACGGCCTACACGTACACCAGGCTTGTGCACCCAGCCCGGGCTCGGTGGGCAGTAGGTCCCGTGGTCAATCGTTGCCGATGGCCGGTCCATAATCTGCTGCGCTGAAGATCTTCCATTCGCCGGCACGTCGACGCTTGAGGCCAGCCAGCACCTGACCACCTGCTCGATTCCACGCAAGCCAGGCGTCTTCAAGCGTGGCATAGGGCGTCTCCACAGTAGAATCACACAGCATGCTGGCCAGGGAGGACCGGCTGAAGGCGCCCACGCCAATATTGAACGCCAGCAGCACCATGGCATCGAACTGATGCTGCCCGAGCCCCGACGCCCCGACCCATGGGCGACACGCTTCCAGCCGCGCCAGCACGCCCTGCTCGATGTCCTGGAGATCTCGACGCAGCAGCGAATCCGCCCAGTTCAGGTCGATCCCCCGAGCAAACCGAGACCACTGCCCCTCCTCGATCAGGTGGCCGACGCCAATGGTGGCGCCGGGCTGCCACTCATCGATCGTCTCACCGGTGAGGTCGTGATAGGGCAACAGGCGGCAGCCTTCCGCGTCGATCAACCATCGCCGGCCACGCGGGCTCAGCCTGCTGGGGGGCGGCTGAATGTACGCTGCCAGCTCGTCATATAGCGATAGCGGCCAGCTACGGCTGCCCTCCTTGTCATCACTACCGGTCTCATCGTGGCGACCGGTGTAGGCGACGTCCTGCTGCTCGCGCCCTTCACTACTCCCTGCCTGGGTGACCATGGCATCCTCCTGCGCACTTCATTCCGTGAAGCCATGTCCCGCAGGGTGACAGTCAACGACGTCAGCCATCCCGACTCAGGACAAGGTTATGTAACGGCACGGCGCCGATATGTCCGGTGCCCGCCCCAGATCAACCCCACTGGCCTCGGCAGGAACGTGCGCGCAGCGAGATCTCAGGTGGACGGATCTCGGCTAGGCAACGCCATCGGCCGCTTGCCCCCAGCGATACAGGAACAAGGCATAGGCCCGCAGGGTATGACGAATGGACGCAATCTCCACCCGCTCATCCACGCCATGGATGCGCTCGGCCACGGGGCCATAGCACGTGCCAGAGATACCATGGCGGTTCAACGCTCTCAGGTCGGTGGTGCAGGTCAATGCCACCGACGGCAATGCCTCACCGGTCAGGGCCCGATGACAGTCCGCCAGCAGCGCCACGCCCGGATGATCGAGGTTGACCTGGTGCCCCTCGGAGCGGAACCCATGAAAACTGAGCTCCGGTGCCGAAATCCCAGACCCCATGCCCTCTCGCGCGGCGTCGACGCACTGGCGCACCTTGTCCATGATCTCCTCCGCTGCCACCCCCGGCGGAAAACCGATACGCCCTTCCAGGGTGGCATGACAGGGCACGCTGGAGGCCCAGTTGCCGCCTTCGATGCGGCCAATGTTCAAGTTGAACGGGTGCTCGACGGCGTCATAGGGTGCCTCGCGCCCGGCATTCAGCTCGGCTTCCAGCGCCTTGAGCGGCGCGATCACCGCCTGGATGGCCTCGATCGCATTACTGCCCGCAGAGGTGTCCAGCACGTGGGCCGGCACCCCTTCCAGCGTCACCTTGAACCACAGGGTCCCGACCTGGGCGGTGGTCAGCGTGGCGCCAAAGGGTTCTGGTATCAGGGCGAAATCCCCCCGTCCATCCCGCGCCAGGCAGGCCAGCGCCCCGTGACCGGTACACTCTTCCTCGATGACCGTCTGCAGCGTGAGCGGAAAGCGGATATCGAATCCTGCCCGCTGCATGGCGGTCACCGCGGTCACCATGGCGGCAATGCCCGCCTTCATGTCACCGGCGCCGCGTCCGTAGAGCCAGCCATCCTGCTGCCACGGCTCCCACGGCGACCTAGTCCACATCGACACAGGCTCCGCGGGGACCACGTCCAGATGCCCGTTGAAGATCAGGTGCGGCCGATTCGATGTACCGTTGATCACCGACACCAGGTTGTAGCGATCGTCAGCAGCGCCTGACGGCGAATCCGGCAGCGGCACCCGCTCCACCGTCAGGCCCATGCCCAGCAAGTGCTGTTCCATCACCTGCAAGACACCAGTTTCAGCACCCAGCACGCTGTATTCGCGCACCAGATCCGACGTCAGGGCCAGGGTGTCGGGCATCAGTTCGTCACACACATCGAGCAGCCGCTGCTCGTTGGCGTCCAGCGCCTCAGTAGACAATAGGGGCGTTGTCATTGGCGGAAGTATCCAAGGTTGAGATGAGTGTCGAAGCGGCCAGGCCGGTGCCGATGATCCATCTCGCACACCAGTTATGCACTTTCATGCAGGATGGGCACAAGCCTGTGTAACCGCGGAATTAGCAGGGATTGATCTACATCAATCTCACTGGTGGTTGTTTGAGTGGTTGACGCTGCTGTGGCCGTCGGCGAGGCGCTCGATCACGGAATCACGCGCCACACCAATGTGATAGTCGACCTCTTCGCGGCAACGCTCCGGGTCGCCACTGCGCAGGGCATCCAGCAGACGCCAGTGCGACGCCGCGATGCTCTCCGGGGTGTCGTGGGTACGTGTGATCAACGTAATGCACAGCCGCAGCTCGAAGCTAAGGTCGTCAAAGGCACGCAGCAGGCGGGGATTGCCGGCAAGCTCGAAAACCCGCCGGTGGAAGGCAATATCTTCCTCGATCTTGGCACTTTCATCGTGACCCGAGGCGACATCACACAACCGTTCGATCTGCTGCTTGAGGCTCTGCTCGATGTCCTCATCAAAACGCAGCATCACCCGCTCGAAGGCATGTCGCTCAAGACCGATACGCAGGTCGAAGACATCGTTGAGCTCCGCCACATCCAGACTGCGCACAAAGAAGCCACGTCGTGGCCGTGACACCAGCAATCCGCGGCTTTCCAGCAACCTGGCAGCCTCACGCACCGGCGCACGACTGATGCCCAGCTCGCTGGCCAGTCCGGCTTCTGATAGCCGCTCCCCCGGCGCAAAGCGCGCCGCCAGAATCGACTCGGTCAGGTAATCCACCACCTGATCCACCAGGTTGCGTTGAATCACGAAGGGGGCGGGGTAGGCATCTGAAGGCATGGTCATCCTTTGCGTTGAAGCGTGGGCCATGGCCCAGGAAGCTGGCACAGCGGGTACCGTACCGATCCAGTATGCACGGAGTCGACCATCAACAACAGTCGATTGACGACTGTCGACAGTTTGGATCAGCACTGCTAGGTTCTAGAACAGCCACTGACAACAATCACTCATAACAACTGCCAAAAAAAGGTGCCCCATGTCTGCGACGTCTCGCCGCTTCGCCGTTCCCCTTATCACCTCGACGCTGGTGTCCCTGGGACTGGCCGCCACCCTGCCCGCCTCCTCGGCACTGGCCCAGGACACAACCGACAGCTCGTCGGCACAGCCCCAGCGCGGTGGTGTCATCGACACCATCATTCAGCCGGAGCCCCCCGGCCTGGTGCTGGGCATGATCCAGAACGCGCCCACGCGCACCGTGGCGGGGAACATCTACGAGGGGTTGCTGCGCTACTCCACCGATATGGAGCCGATGCCGCAGCTGGCCAAACGCTGGGACGTCAGCGAAGACGGCCTGACCTACACCTTCTACCTGCAGGAAAACGCCAAGTGGCATGACGGCGAGGCCTTCACCGCAGACGATGTGGTGTTCTCTGCCGACGTCTTCCACCGGGAGCTCAATCCCAGTGCCCGTGCCGTGCTTGAGCACGTGGAGAGCATCGAGGCGACCGACGAGCACACCGTGGTGTTCACCCTGAAGAAACCCTTCGGCCCCTTCCTGATCTCCTTCGAGGCAGGCACCTTCACCATGGTGCCGGAGCACATCTACGCGGGCACCGACTTCCGCAATAACGACGCCAACAACCACCCCATCGGCACCGGCCCCTTCCAGTTCGACAGCTGGGACCGTGGCACCGTGATCAAGCTCACCCGCTTCGACGACTACTACGAAGAGGGCCTGCCCTACCTGGACGGGATCAACTGGCACATCATTCCCGACGGCGCCTCCCGTGCGGTCGCCTACGAGAACGGCACCGTGGACGTGCTGCCCTACGGAACGGTAGAGAACTTCGACGTGCCCCGGCTGACCGCCATGGACAACACCTGCGTGACGGACAAGGGCCACGAGTACTTCAGTCCCTTCGCCATGCTGTGGATGAACAACCGCGAAGGACCGACCGCCGACAAGCGCTTCCGCCAGGCAGTGATGTACGCCATGGACCGCGAGTTTGCCCGCGACGTGCTGTGGAACGGTATGGGCGAAGTGCCGGCAGGCCCCTTTGGCTCCAACGCCAAGTTCAATGATCCGGATCTCGACGGCTACGCCTACGACCCCGACAAGGCCGAGCAGCTGCTGGATGAGATGGGCTACGACGGCGAAGAGATCACTCTGCTGCCGCTGCCCTATGGCGAGACCTGGAATCGCTGGGCCGAAGCCGTTCAGCAGAACCTCAAGGAAGTCGGCATCAATGTACGCACCGAGGCGACCGACGTCGGTGGCTGGAACCAGCGCCTGGGCGAGCGCGACTACGATCTGGCCTTCACCTACCTGTATCAGTACGGCGATCCGGCGCTCGGCATTTCACGCACCTACCTGTCGACCAACGCCGAAAAGGGCTCGCCCTGGAACAACGTGGAAGGCTACCAGAACCCCGAGGTCGATGAGCTGTTCAACAGCGCCGCCACCGCCTACCCGGACAGCGAGCGCGAGCGCCTCTACCACGAAGTGCAGCGCATCCTGCTGGAGGACGCTCCCCTGGGCTGGCTGCTCGAGCTCGGCTTCCCCACCATCTACCGCTGTAACGTCAATGACCTGGTGACATCGGCGGTGGGCGTCAATGACGGTTTCAAGGACGCCTGGATCGCCGACTGATTGCCGACGGATCCCCCACTGATCACACCCAAACGGGCCGACGACCTGCTCGTCGGCCCGGTGGCTGGCCAGATTCCCGACCAGATGACGGGGTCGCCCGCGGCCCCGAATGACTGCGCGAGAACCCATCATGCTTTACGCCCGACTTATTGTGTCGCGCCTGATCAAGGCAGCCGTCGTGCTGCTGATGATCGTCGTGTTCAACTTCGTGCTGATCCAGCTCGCCCCCGGCGACCCCGCCGCCATCCTCGCGGGTGAAGCCGGCGCCGCGGACGAGGCCTTCATCGCCCAGCTACGCGAGCGCTTCGGCCTGGACCAGCCCATGTACGTCCAGCTGTGGCACTACGTGTCCGGCATCCTGACCCTGGACTTCGGTTACTCCTATCGCCAGCAGATGCCGGTACTGGATCTGATTATGGATCGCCTGCCAGCCACCCTGCTGCTGACCGGCACCGCCTTTGTGCTGTCGCTGGGCCTCGGTATCCTGGCCGGCTCCATGGCCGCCATGCGGGTCAAGAAGGCCTCGGGCTCCTTGATCATGGCCCTGGCGCTGCTGTTCTACGCCACACCGCTGTTCTGGGTAGCGCTGATGGCGGTGGTGCTGTTCTCGGTGTACCTGGACTGGCTGCCCGCCTACGGCATGTTCACCGTAGGTGCCAATCTGGAGGGGCTGGGCTACGCCCTCGATGTAGCCAAGCACCTGGTCCTGCCAGCCACCACGCTGGGCCTGTTCTTCATGGCCATCTACACCCGCATGACCCGGGCCTCGATGCTCGACGCCGCCCAGCAGGATTTCGTCAAGACCGCCCGGGCCAAGGGCCTGGCGCCGCAGGTTATCCAGCGTCGTCATATCCTGCGTAACGCGCTGCTGCCGATCATCACCCTGGCCGGGCTACAGGCCGGACAGATGGTAGGCGGCGCGATCCTCACCGAGACCGTGTTCGCCTGGCCCGGCATCGGCCGCCTGATGTACGAGGCACTGATGCAGCGCGACTACAACCTGCTGCTGGGCATCTTCTTCTTTTCTGCCGCCCTGGTGATCCTGTTCAACATCCTTACTGATCTCGTCTATCGCCTGGCGGATCCACGTATCAAGGGGGCTGCCGCATGACGTTCTTTGCCCGTTTTGCCCAGAACCGAGGCGCCCTGGTGGGCCTGCTGATCCTGTGGGCGATCATCCTGATGGCGGTACTCGCCCCGCTGCTATTTCCGGAATCACCCTGGCGCATGGTCCAACGTCCGTTTCTGCCACCCATGGCCCAGGAAGGCTTCTGGCTCGGCACCGATACCATGGGACGCAACGTTGCCGCCGGGCTGATGCACGGTGCCTGGGTATCGCTGTTGATCGGCCTGGTCTCCACCGCGGTTGCCCTGGCCATCGGCGTGCCCCTGGGCGCCATTGCCGGCTACTACGGTGGCTGGGTCGACGATGCGCTGATGCGCTTCACCGAGTTCTTCCAGACCATTCCCAACTTTGCCCTGGCCATCGTCCTGGTGGCGATCATGCAGCCCAGCGTGACGTCCATCGTGCTGGCCATTGCCATCGTCAGCTGGCCACCGGTGGCGCGCCTGGTACGCGCGGAATTCATGTCCCTGCGCCAGCGCGAATACGTGGAGGCTGCGCGCCTGGTCGGCCAGAGCAACCTGCAGATCATGCTGCGCCAGATCCTACCCAACACCCTGTCGCCCATCATCGTGCTGGCGTCCTTGATGGTCGCCACCGCGATCCTGCTGGAGTCGTCGCTGTCCTTCCTCGGTCTCGGGGATCCCAACGTGATGTCCTGGGGCTACATGATCGGCGCCGCACGCACGGTGATTCGCCAGGCCTGGTGGCTATCGTTCTTCCCTGGCCTGGCGATCCTGCTTACGGTGCTCGCCCTCAACCTGGTGGGCGAGGGACTGGACGACGCCCTCAACCCCAAACTGGCTCGGGAGCGCTGAACCATGGCGACCAACAACGACCACAGCACGCCGCCCATTCTGCGCATCGAAGGCCTCAGCGTTGCCCTGCCCCAAGGGGCCGACCGCGACTATGCGGTCGAAGACCTCAGCTATGACGTCAGCCCCGGCGAAATCCTCTGCGTGGTGGGGGAGTCCGGCTCGGGCAAGTCCATGGCGGCCAATACCATCATGGGGCTGCTGCCCAAGGGGGTGCGTGCCACCGCAGGGCGCATCCTGTTCGAAGGCATCGACCTGTTGAGCCTGGATGACAAGCGTCACAGGGCCCTGCGCGGCAAGCAGATCGGCATGATCTTTCAGGAGCCGATGACCGCGCTCAATCCGCTGATGCGGATCGGCGACCAGATCGCCGAAGTGTTCGAGGCCCACGGAGAGCTGAAACCCGCGCAGCGTCAGGCCCGAGCCCTGGAGCTGCTGAAGGAAGTCGGCCTGCCGCAGCCGGAGCGCGCCATACGCGCCTACCCCTTCGAGCTGTCCGGTGGCCAGCGCCAGCGCGTGATGATCGCCATGGCGCTGGCACTGGAGCCGCGCCTGCTGATCGCCGACGAGCCCACCACGGCCCTGGATGTGACCACCCAGGCACAGATTCTCTCGCTGATCGCGGAGCTGCAGCAGCGACGCGGCATGGCGGTCATGTTCATCACCCATGACTTTGGCGTCGTGGCCGAAATCGCCAATCGCGTCTGTGTCATGCGTCAGGGGCACATCGTCGAGCTGGGCCGCCGAGACGACGTGCTCGACCATCCGCAGCATGACTACACCCGGGCGCTGATCGAGGCCATACCTGCCGACGCCGCCCCACCCCGGCGCGAGTCGCAGCCACCGGCGCCCATGCTGGAGGTGCGCCAGCTGAATCGGGTCTTCCGCTCTCGCGGGGGCTTGTTCAAGCCGTCTCGGGAAGTCCGCGCCCTGGACGACGTCAGCTTTACCCTGTCCCGGGGCGAAACCATCGGCATCGTCGGTGAATCCGGGTCCGGCAAGTCGACCCTGGGACGCTGCATCGTCCGGCTGGAACGTCCTGACAGCGGTGAAATCCTGATCGGAGGCGAAGACCTGTCGGCGCTGAGCGGCGATGCCCTGCGCCAACAGCGCCACCGGATACAGATGGTGTTTCAGGACCCTTATGCCTCCCTCAACCCGCGCACTCGGGTTGGCATGGCGATCGCCCAGGGGCCCATCGCCAACGGTGTGCCAAAAGCCGATGCCCTGAGCAAGGCCGACGAACTGCTGGAACTGGTCGGGCTCGGCGGCAGCGCAGACCGCTACCCCCACGAGTTCTCCGGCGGCCAGCGCCAGCGCATCGGTATCGCAAGGGCCCTGGCGCTGGATCCCGAGCTGATCGTGGCCGACGAGGCCGTGTCTGCCCTCGACGTGTCCATCCAGGCTCAGGTGCTCGAACTGCTGGAGGACCTCAAGCAGCGCTTCTCGCTGTCGCTGCTGTTCATCACCCACGACCTGCGCGTGGCGGCGCAAATCTGCGATCGGATCATCGTCATGCAGCATGGTCGCATCGTCGAACAGGGCACCGCCTCGGAGGTCTTCCTGACCCCCAAGGAGGAGTACACCAAGGAGCTGCTGGCAGCGATCCCTGGACGCAAGAGCGAACACGGGAGCCGTCACGACAGTCATATTGAAAGAAAGAGCGAACAAAAGAGCGACAGCCATAACGAAGGAAGTAGCGGCAGCCAGCAGGAGGCCTATTCATCATGACGGAAGCGACATCTCCCCTCTCCGGCTCTTCCTTAGCCTCTTCTTCGGCCTCTTCTTCGGCCTCTTCGTCGCCTTCGTCCCCAGCGTCTTCGTCAGTGGGCGCGTCCGCCGAGGATAGAGACGCGCTGCTCGCCACCCTGAGAGAGCGGCTCGGCGACAACCAGGTCCTGACCGGCGAGGACGTGGCCCGCCGCCAGGTGGACTGGTTGAGCGGCGCCGCCTGCCGGGCTGCTGCCATCGTCCGGCCCGGCACGCCGCAGGAAGTGGCTGAGGTACTGACGCTGTGCCACCAGGTGCACCAGCCCGTCGTCACCCACGGCGGACTGACCGGCCTGGTCCACGGCGCCGAGGCAGAGCCGGACGAGCTGGTGCTGTCGCTGGAACGGCTAACCCGCATCGAGGACCTGGACCCACTGGCCGGGACCATCACCGTGCAGGCGGGCGTACCGCTGCAGCAGGTGCAGGAGGCGGCCAGAGAGGTCGGTATGCAGTTTCCTCTCGACCTGGGGGCCCGCGGCAGCTGCACCATTGGCGGTAACATCGCCACCAATGCGGGAGGCAACCGGGTCATCCGCTACGGCATGATGCGCCAACAAGTGCTGGGGCTCGAGGCCGTGCTGGCCGATGGTCAGGTCATCAGCGCCATGAGCCCGATGCTCAAGAACAACGCGGGCTACGATCTCAAGCAGCTGTTTATCGGCAGCGAGGGTACCCTGGGCGTCGTCACTCGCGCCGTGCTTCGCCTGCAGCCGGCGCTGTCGGATGCCCGCACGGCACTGATCGCCTGTCCGGATTTCGCCTCCATGACCGCCCTGCTGGCACACCTGCGAGACCGACTGGGCGGCGGTTTGGCGGCCTTCGAGGCGATGTGGCGCAATCATCTGACGCTGATCACCGCCAATGGCCGCCATAGCGCCCCGCTAGAGCTGGACGCACCCTACTACGCGCTGGTGGAATCCCTGTCCGGCGATGGGCCGCACCACCAGGCACAGTTCGAGAGCGCGCTGGAAAGCGCCTTCGAACAGGGCTGGGCCAGCGATGCGGTGATCGCCCAGTCCGACACCCAGCGGGAGCGGCTGTGGGCGATTCGCGACGACATCGAAGGCCTGGTGGAGGCGCTGTCCCCGCTGATGGCCTTCGATATCAGCCTGCCCATCGCCGCCATGCAGGACTACGTGGATGAGGTCGAGTCGGCGCTGACCACACGCTGGCCCCAGGCGCGCCTGGCGGTGTTCGGCCACCTGGGCGACGGCAACCTGCACCTGTCCGTGGGCGTCGGCAGCAACGACGCCGAAACCCGCCACGGGGTGGAAGCCTGCCTGTACCGCCCGCTGGCCGACCGGCAGGGCTCGATCTCGGCCGAACACGGTATCGGGCTGGAGAAGCGCGACTGGCTGTCGATCTCGCGCAGCCCTGAAGAACTGGCGCTGATGGCGACGCTAAAGCGCAGCCTCGACCCGTTGGGACTGCTTAACCGACACAAGGTCGTGCCATGGACAGCCGCCCAGGATCATTGACGACCTGGTTGATACATTAGCTACCGGGCTCTTAAATACCCGGCTCTTGGATTTCCGGCTTTCAAGCACCCACGTTTATTGCCCAAAGGCTCATTGCTTCAAACGCTTACTGCCACCGACCACAGGAACCTCTACAGGATACGTTATGGCCTCCGACACCCCCGCCTTCGCTGATCACCTCTACACCCCGGGACCGGATAACCCCTTCCCTGGTATCTGGGTGCTCAAGCGCCGGATCGGCAAGGAGATCCCTCATCGCCTCGGCTCCAACGAGGGGCTCGACATGCCACATCGCGCCCTGCGTGACGCCTTCGGCGACGCCATGGCCGAACACGTTTACTGCTATGGCGACGCGGAAGCCCTGGCCGTGCGTGAACGCCTGTGCCGCCTGCATGGCTTCGAGCTGGATACCCTGCTGGTAGATGCCGGCTGCGACAGCCTACTGGCGCTGGTACTGCGGGCCACCGCGCCCACCGGCACTACCGTGGTCAGCTCCGCCGGGACCTACCCCACCTTTGGCTACTTCGCCCAGGGCCAGGGGTGTCGGCTGGTGGAAGTCGACTATCACGAAACCGCCGACGCCCTGGCACCGGACATCGATGCGCTGATAGAGGCCGCCCACCAGCATCAGGCTCGCCTGGTGTACCTGGCCAACCCTGACAACCCCACGGGCCACGTCCATCCCGTGGCAGAAGTCGAACGGCTGCGAGCAGAGCTGCCCAAGGACTGCTGGCTGCTGCTCGACGAGGCCTACCATGACTTTCGGGATGATGCGGCAGAACCCGCCTTTACCCGCGCCCTGCCGGGAGTGATTCGGTGCAGGACGCTGTCCAAGGCCCACGGCCTGGCGGGCCTGCGGGTCGGCTATGCCATCGCCGAACCCGACACCCTGGCGATGCTGATGAAGGTGCGCATCCACTATGCGGTGTCCACCTTGAGTCTGGCCGCCGCCGAGGTAGTGCTCGACCACCAGGACGAGACCGACGCACACATCCAGGCGGTGCTGGAGCGTCGTCGCCGCCTTGCAGAGCACTTCAAGGCACTGGGAGCCGACGTACTGGAAAGCGGCACCAACTTCATTGGAATACGCCTGGCCGACGCCGACACGGCGCGCCAGGTTCACGCCGACCTGTTGAATGAGGGCAAGCTGATCGCGCGACCCGCGCACCCGGCGCTGGGGCACGTACTGCGCATCACCGCAGTGGCCGACGCCCTGGAGCCGGGCCGCCTGGCCAGGCTCGAGCGGGCGATTCAAGCTCGATGAGCCTCTGCTGAAAGGCTTTGAGAAAGGGCTATCACCCACAGGATCATCGCCGACGGGCACAGGCCCATCGGCGATGACGTCAGGGGCTACCTCCTTGAGTGGTTGCCGCCCGCCGGTGCCAAACGGCTAACGCTCACGCAAAAGCGTGCGTTCAGCCAACAGCATCGGCTTGGGCGAACAGGTCGCTTAGCTGTCGTGTACCGCCACGTTGAGGGTGGCGTCGGGAAAGTGCCTGCGCAGCATGCGGTTCTGGAACTCGTCTACAAAGCAGGCGTTGATGATAATGATGAAGCGCTCGAACGGGGCGTCCTCGCGACACTGGCGAATGCTGTCCACGCTGTGGAACAGCTGATCATCGCGCAAGTGCAGTATCTCACCCGGGGCCAGGGTGATACGGCCCACCTCCTGCTGTCCGGTCTTGTCCAGGTACAGGGTGTTGACCGCGCCCTCGACGTTGTCACGGCTGAGCACCACGATACTCAGGTACTTGCAGCCGTCGGCGTGGATTCCCTGCCCCTGCAGCGGGTCGACGCAGCCATCCCCTCTCACCCCGGTGATCTGCATCAGGATGGGTGACCTGGCCGGCAACTCCCACAGCTCTGCCCACGACTTGACGAAGGCCTTCACGTCCTCACGCTCGGTAAAGGCCGGCAGCAGCGGCTCGTAGTAACGCAGGCGATCAGCCATGCTGGCCGCATCATTGAAGCGACCTCCCTGAGCCATCGGGCATTCACCCAGTGTCTCGACCTCACCGCTATCGTTCAGGTGCAGCCAGGACATCCGCTTCCAACGCTGGTTGACGTAGGGGTCGCGGGGTAGATCCGCCACGAAGGCTTGCCACGCAGCCAGCTCAATCCGCGCCAGCGTCGTCTTGCTCCAGGACTGAGACGCCAATTCCTCGTGGACCGATGACTCCCAATAGCCAGGAGCAGGTGTCTCATACCATTCCTGTATCGCACCGGCGTCTTCCACCAGCGCCAGATGGCGGCCGACGTTCATCTCTTTGATTGATTTCATGACATTTTCCTCGTTTTTATGCGCATTCACGCGCATTTCATGGATGTTGCTTACGCAACAACGAGGATCATGTGGAGGCCCTTGGGGCCGGTCAAATGCCGGTTTGTACGCAAAACCGGAGACTAAAACCCTACCGCCTTGCTGGTATCGCCACCCATGCCGCCGGCATGGTAAAACTCACTTTTCATGTTCCTGATACCGTCCTAGGTCGCGCTTCGGGACTTTCTGTACGACACTTGCTACATATGCATGTCCATTACAACGTGTGCAGTTCGACGCAATCTCTTCCTCCGCTACGTCGTAATTGACCGCACAGGGGTATGACGCCATTGCACATCGGTGACAGACTTCCACCCTATCCTCGCGCCAAGCAGCGCATCGCCGAGCAGGACAGTCGCAAGCAGACTAGCGATCAGCGGCTGAGCCAGAGCGAGGGCGAGGCGCCGGCGCTTCCATCACTGACGCTCAGTGAATGGCGTTTCCGCGAGCTGCTGATGAGCCTCTCGCGGGTGGCCGTGCAGGGGTACGATCGTGATCGTCGGGTCATCTACTGGAACAGCGCCAGTCAGGCGCTGTATGGCTACAGCGAGCAGGAAGCCCTTGGCCGCCGGCTGGAAGAGCTGCTGATTCCCGATGCCATGGTGTCTGCGGTTATCGACGCTCATCAGGCGTGGGTCTGCCACGGCACCGAAATCCCCCCGGAAGAACTGGAACTGAAGCATCGTTCCGGCGCCACCGTGCCGGTCTTTTCCCACCACGTGATGCTTGCCCAGAGCAGCGACAACCCGCTGATGTTCTGTATCGACATCGACCTGGCTGGCGAACGCCAGGCCCGCCGCGACCTGGACTACATGACCCGCTTTGACCGTTTGACGGGGCTGCCCAACCGCCACGCCTTCGAACATGACCTGGCGGGTATGCTCGAAGAATGCCGGCTACATGACGACAGCCTGTTGATCCTGTTTATCGACCTGGATCGCTTCAACGAGATCAACGACACCCACGGCTACGAATACGGGGACAAGGTCATCAAGGAAGCGGCCCGGCGGCTAAAGTCCTTTCGCCGCAGCCATGACCTGCTGGCACGCTTTGGCACCGATGAATTCGTGCTGGCCATGCCACGAGTCGACGTAGCCAATGACGCCACCCAGGTGGCCGACCGGCTTCTTGAGACCATCGCCAGGCCCATGCGCATCCAGAACCGGGAGCTGCGCATCAATGCATCGGTCGGGCTCAGCCTCTATCCCGACAATGGCAGCGCGGTACAGGAACTGGTCGGTAACGCCGATGCGGCCAAGACCAGGGCCAAGCAGGAAGGCCGCAACACCTACCGCTTCTTCAGCCCTGAGGCTCACGCTGCCATGGTGCGCCAGCACAGGATCGCCGCGAGCCTGCAGCGCCTGCTGGATCAGGATGGCAAGGCTGACAAGGAGGGCGAGCTAAGCCTGGCCTATCAGCCTCAGGTGTCCGCCAGCAGCGGCTACATCGACTCCATGGAAGCGCTGCTGCGCTGGACCACCGCGGAAGGCGAGTTTATCTCCCCCGGGGAATTCATTCCGGTGGCCGAACGCAGCGAGCTGATCACGCGACTGGAAGACTGGGTACTGCATCACGCCTGCCAGCAACAACAGCGCTGGCGCCAGCAAGGGCTAAGGCGGGTCAGGGTCGACATCAATATCTCGGGCAGGCACGCGATGATGCCGGGCATGTTCGAGGAGTGCTCCCGTTGCGTGGAGAGCTACGGGCTCGGCCCCCAGGATATTGGCATCGAGCTGACCGAGAACGTGTTGATCGAGGCCGGCCAGAGCGTGCTGGACAGCCTGCGCTGCCTGTATGACCAGGGCTACAAGATCGCCATCGATGACTTCGGGACAAGCTTCTCTTCCATGAGCTACCTCAAGTTCCTTCCCGTCACTGCGCTGAAGATCGACCGCACCTTCGTAGCCGAGTGCACCCAGGACCCCAAGGACCGCGCCATCATGGAAGCCAGCATCTTTCTTGGCCACCGCCTGGGCCTTGAAGTCATCGCCGAAGGCGTCGAGACCGCCGAGCAGGAAGCCCTGCTACAGGAGATGCACTGCGACCTGCTGCAAGGCTACTACTACCACCGCCCTACCGATGCCGCCAGCATCGCACGACTGCTGCGCGCAGGCCCATTGGGGCTGAGCGGCAAAACAAGTGGTGGAGTTCATGGCAGCAGAGAGGGAAACACAAGGACTAGCAAGGGGGGGAAATACAACTGAATGCCGCACGACAGTCGCGCTGCCCCAAGACATGCAAGTGAGCGACTCGCAAGAAAACGACGTGAGAGAGAACAAGGTGAGTAGGAGACAATACGGCCCTTGATACTGGGCGGCTCCGATCTGGCTCGTAGCGTACGACTCTCCCCCTGCTCCTCACACCCGCGTTATACCTTTGCTTAGGCCTAAACACGCTTGCGCCGGACGGCGGCTTCTGTATCCTCAGCTACTGACTTCCGCCTGATGTGTCGAGCCATCCGAGAGCCAGGCAGGAAGCATGACACTTCGCCATCCGTCACGCTTTTCACAGCGATGTACCAGCAAGGACCACACGGCAATGACCAACACCCCCACCCAGCCCCCAGAGCACTACTTCCCCAGGCCGCCTGCGGATGATGAGATATCCCTGGTAGATATCGCGCTCATCCTGGTTCGCCGTTGGAAGATGATGGCGGTGATCTTTCTGGTCGTCGTGCTGGCAGCGCTAGCGTTCGCCCTGAGCAAGACCGACACCTATCGCTATGTATCCATCTACAACGTGGCCGAGCGCCAGCCGAGCGGAAGTTCAGGGGTAGGCGTTCTGGAAGCACCTAAGAGCGTGGTATCAAAGATTGAAAATTACTACTTCGATGCGATCGCTGCCGACATTCTGGAAGCCAAGGGGCTGGCCAGATTCTCCTTCGAAACGCAAGCAGAGGCACCTGACAACGTCGCTTTTCTCACCATCTCTTCTGAAGCTGATGAGGACAGCGCAGCCTTGGTCAAGGAATACCACCAAACCCTGCTAGACACCGTGAAGCAGGATCAAGATCAATTGCTTGCCAAGCGGAAAAACACGCTCGAACAACAGCTGCAAAGTGCAGAGGAAAGCCTGGAAGCAGCAAAACAATCCACATCAGAAAGCGCTGCGGAACTAGTCGCAACCTACACTGCAAATATTGTAGACATCGAGCAAGACCTCGCTTACTTAGCAGAAGGCCATGTGCAGCGAGTCGCAGCTCAGAGTCGGGTACCCGTTGGTACCAGCAAGGCCCTGATCATGGCGCTGGCGATCGTGCTGGGCGGCATGCTGGCCGTGATGGCCGCTTTTATCGCAGAGTTTGCCGGCACCGTGCGCAAGGCCTCCCAGCAGCGCGGCTAAGAGGCTAGTAAGCCAAGAGGCTCTCTTATAAGTTAAGAGTCCAGCAGCACCATCAACGAAAACCGCCCCGCAGGCTTGGCCTGCGGGGCGGTTTTCTATTTGGCTTGGCCTGCTTCGGGGAGCAAGATCAGGGGCTGCTATGCCGCGACCAACCTCGGCCAATCTAAACTCGCCTCAACCCGCCTCAACCAGCGAGTCCCCCCGCCCTACTGCGAAGTACATCAACCCAGCCTGGCGCACGATCTCTGGGTCGTAAAGGTTGCGGCCATCGATCAATACGGGCATTGCCAGTTGTTCCTTCAACCAGCTGAAGTCGACGGAGCGAAACTCCTTCCACTCGGTGCAGATCACCAGGGCGTCGGCGCCCTTCACTGCCTGAATACGATCCCCCGCCAGCATCAGGTCTTCACGCTCGCCGTAAATGCGGCGGGCTTCACGCATGGCCTCAGGGTCATACGCCTGGACCTTGGCACCGGCTTGCCACAGGGCCTCCATCAGGGTGCGGCTAGGCGCATCACGCATATCGTCGGTATTGGGCTTGAAGGAAAGTCCCCACACGGCGATGGTGCGCCCCTTCAGATCACCATCAAAGGCATTTGCCAGCTTGGTAAATAGCGTCTGCTTCTGACGATTATTAACCGCCTCGACAGCGCCAAGCAGCTCGGCCTGGTAGCTGACCTCACGGGCGGTACGCTCCAGCGCCTGTACATCCTTGGGGAAGCAGGAACCACCGTAACCACAGCCGGGGTAGATAAAGTGGTAGCCAATGCGCGGGTCGCTGCCGATACCGCGGCGCACCTGCTCCACGTCCGCCCCCAGGCGCTCCGCCAGGTTGGCGATCTCGTTCATAAAGCTGATCTTGGTGGCCAACATGGCGTTGGCAGCGTACTTGGTCAGCTCCGCGGCGCGCACGTCCATGAACATCAGCTTTTCCTGCAGGCGGATATACGGGGAGTAGCATTCCCGCATAAGCTGCTTGACCTTGTCGGAATCCGTACCCACCACGATACGAGCCCCGTGGGAGAAATCCTCGACAGCGGCACCTTCCTTCAGAAACTCGGGGTTGGAACACACGTCCACGTTCAACGCCACGCCGCGGGAGTCAAGCTGGGACTGCACCATGGCCTTGACCTTGTCGGCGGTGCCGACCGGTACGGTGGACTTGTCCACCACCACCTTATCATCCTGCATATGCTCGCCGATGGTCTTGGCCACCGCCAGCACATACTGAAGGTCCGCACTGCCGTCCTCGTCCGGCGGCGTGCCGACAGCGATGAACTGCAGGGTGCCGTGGTCCACTGCCGTCTTGGCATCGGTCGTAAAGACCAGTCGGCCTGCCGCCACGTTGGCCTTGACCATCGGCTCGAGGCCTGGCTCGAAAATGGGGATCTCACCACCTTCCAAGCGAGCGATCTTATTTGCGTCCACGTCCATGCACACGACATCATGGCCAACGTCTGCCAGGCAGGTCCCTGTGACCAGTCCCACGTAACCGGTGCCAAAAATGGTGATCTTCATTCCTTGCTACTCACTCACTGCTTGGTTGATCGGCCAAGGATAGCAACCTCGGCATAGATTTGGCACAGCAAAAGCCAGGCCTATATCAATGGGGAGACATCCCTGGCGGTGTCGTCACGGCAACAGGCTCTGCAGGCACCAGTAAACCGGGCGCCACGCCAGGCCCCTTCTCCCGTGCCGACCCCAGGAGACCAAAGCCCTTTAAAATTAAGCTCCCGGGGAACATGCCCAATAGGTGAAGCGAACGAGCCTCCAGCAACGTAGGGCATCATCAGCGCCGGCGTTTCTGCAGTCTTTCCCTAAACGCGATAGAAGTCGCGATACCACTCAACGAAGTGACGTACGCCCTCTTCTACCTGCACCCGGGGCTTATACCCTGTAGCCTGATAGAGGGCATCGGTATCCGCCCAGGTACGGGGCACGTCGCCCGGCTGCATGTCCTTGTAATCACAGATGGCCTGCTTGCCCGTCGCCTTCTCGATGGCGCGCACAAAGTCCATCAGCGATACCGGGCTACCGTGACCGATGTTGTACAGGGCGTAGGGCGCAGACGCGGTGTCCGTGGTGACCTCGGTGCTGCCTCTTGGCGTCGGCACCACCTCCAGCACGCGCACAATCCCCTCAACGATATCGTCAATATAGGTAAAGTCGCGTGACATCTGGCCGTGGTTGTAGACCTCCATGGCTTCGCCGTTAAGCACCGCCCGGGTGAACTTGAACAGGGCCATGTCGGGACGCCCCCAGGGGCCATAGACGGTAAAGAACCGCAGCCCGGTGGTCGGCAGGTCATACAAGTGGGAATAGGTGTGGGACATCAGCTCGTTGGCCTTCTTGGTGGCCGCATACAGGCTGATGGGATGGTCCACATCGTCGTCAGTCGCAAAGGGGACCTTGTCGTTGGCACCGTATACCGAGCTGGACGAGGCATAGACCAGATGCTCTACACGGCTGTGACGGCATCCTTCCAGAATATTGAGGTGCCCCACCAGGTTGGCATCGACATAGGCGTGGGGGTTGTCGATCGAATACCGCACCCCAGGTTGGGCAGCCAAATGGATGACGCGATCAAAACCTTCGCGTTCAAACAGCGTTGCGATGCCAGCGCGGTCAGCCAAGTCCAATGGGAGAAAGGCAACGTCAGTGCATGAAGCCAGATCATCCAACCTCGCCTGCTTCAGGGCAACGTCGTAGTAGTCGTTGAGGTTGTCGATACCGACAATACTATGACCAGCGCCACTAAGCCGCTTCGCCACGGCATGACCTATGAAGCCCGCCATACCGGTAATCAAGAGTTTCATCGCAGAGTCCTTGCCAAGTGCGGCGCCATTGTAACCCGGTAACGGGGTACGAGGTCAGCCATCTGTCGAGCACTTTCCGCAAAAGGCATATGACGATCATGACATGCTCATCTAGCGACCATCGCGACAGTGGCTATGATAGCATTCGCGTCGACATCATCACGCGAGACCCACCCGTTGCAGGAGCCAACCGTGAAATCACAGCGCATCGCCTTTGTCATTGAAGACCTTTATGGGGGCGGTGCCCAGAAGTCCCTTCTGTACACGGCGGATCAGCTGCGCCAGCGCGGCCACGCGGTCAAGGTCTTCACGCTGCGCGACAAGGTGGAACATCGCCTGCCGCCGGGCCTCGATATCGAAAACCTGGCAGTGGTCACGCGCTTTACCAAGGCAACCTCAACTGTACTGACCGAGAAATGGCAGGCCCGCAAGATAGGCAAGGCCCTGGATGCCTGGCGACCAGAAGTCGTGATTTCCTGCTCCTGCGACAAGATCACGCGACACCTGGACCGGGACAACCTGTATTTCTGGATCAAGTCCGACGTCAGCGCCAAGTTCAGTCGGCCAGAGGCCCGAGAAAAGGCCTTCGACAAGGTGAGACGCTTCTACGGCGGTCGCAAGGTCATCGCGGTGTCCCAGGGGGTCAAGGAAAACCTGGAAAACGTCGTCGGCCTCAAGGCCGAGACCATTATCCCCATCTATAACCCCTACGAGCGCGAGCCCTTTGTCGAGATGGCGGCGGAGACGCTGACCCTACCGGCAGGCATCCGCCAGGGGGAGTACCTGCTGTCCGTGGCGGCCATCGAGCCCCGGAAACGCCAGGACAGACTGCTGCGGGCCTACCGCAAGGCACGTGATGAACACGGGCTCACCACGCCGTTGGTGCTGCTGGGCAAAGGCAAGCCGGAGAATGAGGCGGCGGTGAAGGCGCTGATCGACGAGCTATCCCTTGGTGAACACGTTCACCTACTCGGCTATACAGCAAACCCCTACCCCTTTATTCGCCACGCCCTGGCGATGGTGCTGACCTCTGACGCCGAGGGGCTGCCACGGGTGTTGATTGAAGCGCTGTTGTTGCACACGCCGGTGATCAGCGTTGACTGCCCCAGCGGCCCAAAGGAAATCCTGACCCAGGAACTCAGCGACTTTCTGATCGACCGGGATGATGAAGATGGGCTAGCCAGTGCCATGGCCCGCATGGCCTCGGCTCCCGTCACTGTCGAGCCCCGTCACTACCAGCAGTTCTTGAAGGAGAACGTGCTGCCGAAGTTCGAATCCCTGCACGTCAGCAAGCAGGCGTAACACCATGCAACTGCTGGATATTCCCTTTAACGATCGGCGCCGCCGCTACCTGATGTTTCATACCCAGGGCCTGCCCGAGCGCCTGGCACTGTCCCAGACAACCACGACGGAAGCGTTTGAGGCGGTCGGCTCCAGTCGCTTCTTCGTCTCTGAGGACGGCAGGATTCTGGCCAAGGTGGTACCGGACAAGTTCTCGAAGACGCTCGAGCCCTTCAAATGGTTGACCCGCGACTACCTCGAGAAACGCTGGCTTGCCCAGTCAGACGCGCGAAAGGAATACCTGAGCATGCGTATTCTGGACAACGCCGGGCTGACCACACCCCGCTGCCATGGATGGGGCGTCAGCCTGAACCCAGGCAATCGCAACGCTTCGCTGCTATTGATGGAACGAGTGGAAGGAGCGGTATCTGGCGGCGATGCATTCGAGGCGTTTACACCGAGTCAACGAGCTGACTTTCTGGATCGGTTCAGCCGGGAGGTGGCTCAACTGGCAGAAGCCGGTTTTGTGCACCGCGACCTGCACTTCAACAATCTGCTTATTGCCCCCTCCGGAGCACTGGTGTGGGTAGATGCCCATGTCCGCCGACTGCCACGACAAGCGCAGCGCAAATGGCGCGCCATCGCGTCCTCATTCACCGCCGGCAAGCTACGTGGAGAAGACAACAGGGCTGAAGTCGCCAGCCGTGTGGCGGATCACTTAAAGATCTTTGGGAGCGACCAAAGCCACGACAGCCCGTAGCATCTGCGGTACTACTTTTCGGTGGCTCCGCTCATTTCTTGGTTCCCTTACTTTTCCGTCCTTTACTATTGCTTGCTTTGCTATTCCTTGCTTTACGGTGCCTGCCCTACCGTCCGCTACTCTTTAAGCTTACGCCTTCTACCACCACTTCCGATGCAGCACCAGTGTCTCGCCAAACCTTCTGTGATTCACTGACGCTCACTTATCTATAAAGGCAGCGGCCACTCTCTCCGGCATAAAGTCCTGGAGCCAAGCGTCGCGGATGGCCGGCTTCGGGCTCGCCACTGCCTGGTTGATCCCCTCCGCCAGTGACGAAGCCTCTCGCTCTACCAGGCAGCTCTCAAGCTCCCCCTTGAGAATTTGCCGCACACCGCCAGGGCAATCCACTGACAGTACAGGCGTTCCACAGGCCAGTGCCTCGAAAAGCACAATACCCATACCTTCAAAGCGAGAGCTCAACACGAAGAGTCTGGCCCGATGCATCCACGGATAGGGATTCTGCTGATTACCAGCAAAGATGACTCGCTCAGCAATACCCAGTTCTTCCGCCAAGCGTTCCAACGCTTCCCGCTCCTGCCCATCGCCTACCAGCACCAGCGGCATCTGGGTTTCCGACAAGGCATAGGCACGCAGCAGCAAATCATGGCCCTTGGCGGGTACCAGCCTGGCCACATTCAGCAGGTAGGGCTGCTCAGGTATCTGCGGGTTGTGCTCGTGCATTGACCTGCGAATGGCACGAATGGGGCAAGGGTTCGGAATCACCGTCAAGGAGCGAGGCCGAAACTTCCACAGCGCTTGCGCTTCACGCAGGCTTTCGGCCACCCCTTCCGACACCGCAACGAGGTCCCGGCGGTGATACAGACAGCGTGCAAACAGCATTCTGCGCCGGCTCGTCCCCTTCAGGTGAAAGATGTTCTCCAACACGTAGCGAGCCCGCTTGTCGCTGAAGCTCCACACCAGTTCGAAGGTTCCGATGCCCCGAAACACGATGCGATCCACCTTGCCGTACTGTTTCTCGAAACGCTTCAGCCAGTGGCGAAACACAACACCACCCATGATCCCATTGCCCAGGAACAGCGCCCTGCCCAGCAACGGATTGAGAATCAAGCGAGCGATCACCTCAAGACCATAGCCAATCAGCGTCAGACGGTTCCGCTGCTGCAGTGGCAGATGGTGCACGGTGACTCCTTCGTGCTCCGGAGCCAGGGGGCGTTTCACCTTGCGAAAACTGACCAGATGGCTTTCATGGCCAGCCTCATGGAAGGCGTCTGCCAGGTTAACGGCCACCCTCTCCATACCGCCCATCTTGAGCGATCTCACTACTACCAGCGTTCTCATGAAAGGCGCCTTGTCCACCTGCCAACGAAAAGAGGCTAATGAGAACACAGATCACTATGCGTGATCGAGCCTTCCTACCGATCACTCACGGCTCGCGGTACTGCCAGCATCCGCTACACCACCGCCCTCGACCAAACGGCGACTCGCTATATGTGAATTTGCTGAAACACGCGAAGGCCTCATTCCACCGAGACGCGACCCCCTGCGGGCTTGCTAGACTTTGCTGTATGAACACTTTGTGGCGAAAGCCAACCGAAACGTCTGAGCTGGGCCGCCGCATAGGTTCTAACACAAGGAAAGCCCTACCAGGCTAGGCGGTGAAAGATGGCAAATAAAAAGCGCGTTCTACTGGTGCTGCGACGCATGGGCATCGGCGGTATCGAACAGGCCACCAAGACCCTGGCGACCGCACTGGAGAGCGCAGGACACGAGACGCACCTGCTGGTGCTGAAAGGGGCCAGCGCCCTCCCCTCGGATGCCCCCTTCCAGACCCACCACCATGACGTGGATAGAGCCAGCCGCAAGGGGTTGGGTCGACTGTGTCATCTGGCCGACAAGCTGCTACTGACCCCACTTATCAAGCAGTCGGGCTTTATCTGGCGGGGCAAGCGCTGCTCTCAGGAATTCAAGCGCTACATCGGTGCGCTGGAGAACACATATGGACACTTTGACCTGATTCTGATACGGGGTCAGGGCGCCTTCGAGAACCTATGGGCCTTTGATGATGAGCGTACCTGGCGCGTGGTAGAAGCCGTAACCGGACGCTTCCCCGCCAATGCTAAGGGGCGCTGGCTGGCACGAGCGCTCTACCAGAACAAGAAGCTGCTGTTTGTCTCCCGCGGGGTCGAGAAGGAAGTAGGTAATTACCTGGAGCGCCAGGGCGTCACACCGCTGCGTGGCGAGATTCTTTACAACGCGGTCCCTATACCCGCGATCAGGCGAATGGCCAACGCCGATAAGGATATGCACCTGCATCAACCCTATCTGCTGCACGTCGCACGCCTGGTACCGGTGAAAAACCAACAACGCCTGATCGCGGCCTTTCACCTGGCCGTGAACCAGGGCCTTGAGCACGACCTCGTCATCATTGGTGATGGTTCCGAACGCCGACACCTGGAAGCCCAGGTGATGGCGCTGGGGCTTGCCGCCAAGGTGCATTTCCTTGGCCAGAAGGACAACCCCTACCCGTGGATGAAGGATGCGACCGCCCTTGTGCTGAGTTCCAACTTTGAAGGCCTGGGCATTGTGCTGATAGAAGCCTTGGCACTGGGCACGCAATGCGTTGCCTGCGATGTGCCTGGAGGTATTGGCGAGGTACTGACCGGACCTCAGGCACGTTTGCTTGCCGCGCCGACGATCGAGGCACTGGCGGATAAGATGCGTGAGGCGGTAACGGATCCGGTAACGATCGACGACTCGATGGTAAAAGCGTTTGAAGCCCTGAGGATCATCAGCGATCTTGTAGCATTGGCCCCTGAGACAACGGACGTGCTCTATGCCCCATCAACGTGACCACCAACTCCCCCTGACACCTGACTGGGAATATACGGCCACAATCGATAGGGACGGGCACCTGACAGTAGACAGCACAGAACGACAGGCTCATCAGGGGTTACCGAGCATCGGCAGCACCACGTGGATGTTGGACGTCAGCTATCGCGCGAGTTCGCGCTGGAAGCTCCCCGCGGTAACAATCCACCAGGACGGCATCGCTCTCTTCACACAGTATCTTGAGCCTAATGAGGTAGGCAGACGCCTTATCAACCTGACAGGCATAAGCGGCCTGGAGGACATACGGCTTGATCTCTCGCACCTGCGCTTGGACACCCAAGCAAGGCTGCTAGGGTTCACGCAGCCTGATCTTGATAGTGGTCCGATCCTTATCATCGCGCCTCACCCCGATGACGCAGAGCTTGCCGCCTTCGGTCTCTACGCCAAACACCCCCAGAATACGTGGATCGTGACCCTTACCCCCGGGGAGCGGCTCAAGAAGCTCGACAAGCAGTACTGGACCAACATGGATGAAAGCCTCGAGGAAGCATCACGACGCAAGGGCTTCATCCGGACCTGGAACAGCGCTACAACGCCTCTTTTGGCAGGCGTCCCGGCTCAGCAACTGGTGATGCTTGGCTACTTCAATGACACGTTGGCTGCACTTTATGCAGACCCCGACGTGCCACAGCCTTCACACAGCGCGGGAGATGTCACACCGGACACGTTTCGCCGATGGAATCGCTTGGCACTGCCGAGCGATGGCCAAGCCACCAACACAGGGCGCTGCCTGCAGCAGGACCTAAGCGCCCTGCTCAACCAGATAAAACCCACCACCGTTATCACACCGCACCCTGAGCTAGACCCTCACACAGACCACATAGCCACCACCGAACACCTTCTTGCCGCTATGCAAGAAAGCGAGCACTCGCCAGAGACGATGTTGCTGTATGCCAACCACCTAAAGAGCACCCGAGGGTTCCCAAGAGGCCCGGCTCACGCCGCTGCCGGCGTATGGCCCACCCAGCTGGCAACATCCAGACTTGGCGAATGGCGGCTGATGAGCACACGGCTAGACCTGGAAACCCAGAAACAAAAAGCCCTGGCATTGCACTCCATGCATGATCTTGGAGGCAAGCCAGGGCTTGAAAGGCGCTGGAAACGGCGGCTAATGCGATGGCTAACCGGCGTACCTATCGAACAGTGGAAAGAGTACAGCGGTCATGACTACTTTCAGACCCACTTGAAGGCTCATGAGATCTTCTGTTCGATCCAACTGAAGTGGTGACCGTCGCGGGACCCATACCAACTCACGCGACGGCTTGCTCAGGCCGAATCTTGCTTATGTGGCAGCTCGCTTGCGTCCAAACGTAAAGACCGAGCTGCCGGTCTCAAGCTGCCAGCGCCAGATGAAGGTGACGACCACACCCATCACCACATTCTGAATGTACGAGCCTGTCCAGAAAAAACTATAGGACTCAAACAGACTCACAATAAAGTAGTAAACGAAAAACGCCCAACCAAAAACAAGCACTTCCGTAGGCATTACCCCAGCCTTCCAGGACTTGTAACTTCCGAGCCCCGTCCACCCCACGAGCACACTGATCACGGACAGGCCTAGCAGGCCATAGCTAACAAGAAAGTCCAGCAAGGTGTTGTGCAAATGTCCGTACTCATCCTTAATCTGCTGCGGAAGCCAGTCGGTATGGTCAATCACAAGCCCGCGACCTTCGCCGCCCCAACCCAGTATGGGTCGCTCCGCAAACCATTCCAATCCTGCGCGCCACGTATGCAGACGCGTGCCAATACTGCTATAAGGAACCTCTTCCCAGTTACCCTGCATAGCATGAGCCATCACGGAGTTTTCAGCTGCGAGACGTGTTTGAAGCGTGTCCTGAAATGTTATGCCAGCGATAACAGCTAAGGCAACAACACTGAAGATCGCAATAACTCCTTGGCGTCGGGCACTACGAGAAAATTTACCCCTTAACGCAGCCACCACGAAAAAACAAAATGCCAAACAAGTGACAACTACCATAGCTAGCCATACTGCACGTGTTTGAGTAACCACGACACCAAGCAAGCATATCGCAAAGGCAATGACCCAAGCCGAGCCAGTTAACCAAGCTATGCGTCCACCGGAAAAGCATAGCCTGACAAAACAAAGTAATCCGATTAATGCCACACCAAAAAACATTGCGGTATGCTGTGCATTTCTGATATCGAGATCAATCCTATGGCCCTGCACGCCCCTTACCCACTGCTCCAGCGAACCATCAAAGAAAAAACACGTCGCCAGGAAGCCTAACAAAGCAAGTGACAACGCAAGTTTGACGTTAAAATAACTGCCACCAAGCCAGAACGCCACGCCAACAAATAAAAACCATTTACCGAGACGATCAATTTCCGGGTTGCTTGGAAGCCAATCCGGGTGGTGATAGTAACCTGCTACCCAGCTTATCAACTGAGCAATTACCACTCCAAGCAGACACCAGAATACAGAACTAGACCTGAGCTCACGTCCTCTCCATAGTATGACAACCAATGCAATAACTGCGATAACAGTACCAGATTTTTGTCCAATATCTGGAGTATAAATCCGAAGAGCGGCATACGCAAAAGTCAAAAAGAGAAGTACTGCACCCAGCCAACGCGGAGAAAAACCACTACCAAACGGAGTGACAAGACTTTGCTTATTATTCATGCCCACAGAGACACTCACCTTGCGCCATTCCCAGTTACGATAGTCTTTACTGTCTTGAATAGCACCAAGACATCCAACCACAGAGAGAAGTGTTTAATGTAGTAAAAATCGTACTGTAACTTTTCAATCATTCCCTCAACTTCAGCTGCATACCCCTGCTCGACCTGGGCCCAGCCGGATATACCAGGCCTCACCACATGACGGTAACGAAAGAAAGGTACATCTCTCTCATACCACTCTGAAAGCTCCATAGACTCCGGTCGGGGCCCAATAAAACTCATCTCTCCCTTTATCACATTAAACAGCTGAGGCAGCTCATCAATACGATATTTTCTTATGACACGGCCAACCTTCGTTATTCGCGGATCGTCTTCTCCGTCAGTGAATCCCTTGCCCTTCTGATCGATGTACATACTGCGAAATTTATAAACCTTGAAAGGCTTTCCTCTATAGCCCATACGTTGTTGAAGAAAGAGTGCAGGCCCCTCGCTCTCATGACGAATACAAATCGCTGTTAGCAGCATGACCGGAGTAAGGAGTGGAAGTAGCAAAACAGCACCAAGAAGATCTACTAGCCTCTTGCAACTAGAGTAAAATGCTGAGGGCATAAGAGAGCCAAACTCATTTTCTGACAGATGATCAATTCGAACTTTACCTGACATGGACTCTTGAATCTGACGGACATGATAAACTGGAATACGACAAAGTGTGCATTCCGCCAAAAACCGTTCCCACTCAGGTCCCAGGCAATCGCTACGAAGATCAGCAACTATTGCATCATAGCGAACTCCGTCTGGCTCGGGGGAGGTTAGCTGCCGAAGCTCAACTTTGGCATACGAGACAAGCCCAATGGCGTTTCCAACCGGCACGACACCAATCTTCAATTGTCTATATCTTCTCCCTACAAAATATCCGGAAAAGAACCATAATAGACACATCAAGTAGCCGGTAAAAAGCACCTGCCTCGTATACGGTTCTCTAGTAAAAAAAAGAATTGCAACGACAACTAGGAAAGCGAGGGTCACCGTAGGTGCTACATAAGCGGCAACCCGTGCACCAGGAAATTTAGAGAAGCGCCTAAGACAAAAAACAGTAGCCACAAATGCTAGACAAATCGCAGCTATAGAGTTTAATCGATTGTCAGACAAATAGCTCCAGAACCCCCACCCCCAACGCTCAAACGATGGCAATAGCACTACGAGGGGTAAACCTACAAAAAATTGAAATGGTAGGCCTAACAACAACCTCTCGTACCAGCGAGAGTGACGACGTTCAAAGCTCAAGTTCACAAGGACCTCTATTTAAAATAACTAGCATCACATAATTAAAAGTTATCTTTTTTTACTCAAAGACGCCTTAACTGCCTTTACGATCTCATTACCGACGAAAAACCTGTCCCGCGCATAAGGACGATAACTGCTCTTAGAAGCAATTTTTATAGTATCGCCAAGCTGATTCACATCCCAAAGAACAGCGCCATAATTATTTTCTTGAATATACTTAGCCAACTCTGCTTGGTGCTTATCTGCTCGCTCTAGGTTAGGTACAACAATTATTTTCTTTCCCATCTCTAGTGTTGCGTATACAGAGCCTGCACCTGCGTGGGTCACTATTAAATCTGCCCACTCATATTGGAGTAATACATCATCGTAGAAACGCTGTACAACACAGCTATCATCTACCCCCCTCTCGCGCTGTTGGCTAGGATCTTGAATTCTAAAAGTATATTCTTCGACTCTGGCTAGGGCGAGCGCACTCGCTATTAACGATTCAAAGCTAGTTGTTCCAACAGTTACAAATATATTCATAGCCTGCCGCAGTATTTACCCTTGGGATAAAACTTATTTAAACTCAAATTCTGATAATAAAATAGATCCGAAAATCGATACATTACCTTTCCAGTAATCGATGTACTATAGAATCTAGACCACGTCTCCACATGTATAATAGTCGACTTTTGACTAAATTTCATGTACAAGGCAAATATCGCAGCTATACCAGGTCCGGTAGAGATAACACACGAGATGTTATTTTCTCTACCAACACGCACAGCATCTCGAAAAACACTGAGAGCACGAGAAAAAAGTGATAGATAGTTATTACTAGTTTTCGATCTTACTTCTACAACATTATAATGTTTAGAAGACCATTCTGGAACATACTGGTCATCCGATACGGTAAACACAACGTTGCTGTCCAAGCCTGCCTCTAGGGCTTCATAAAGCCTAAATGCCTGCGCTTTATGCCCCCCGCAGCCATATACAAGCAGTACTTTCGGGGTAGTGCTATTGGGATTCAATGTTCAATACACTCTTCATCATAATCTCAATGGAACGCGACCTAGAATAACGGCTCACAACTTTTTCTCTAGCCTTTCGCGACATCTCCCTTACTTCAATGCTATTCATGTTTTGAATATATTTGAAGCAGTAAAGCAAGTCAGCTTCGGTTGAGAAAAGCAGCCCATCAATTCTATCATCAATAATATTTCTAAACGCGGGAATGTCTCTACAGATAGGTATACAACCAGTGGCCATAGCTTCCAAAACCACAAGGCCAAGACTCTCACTTATTGACGATTGAATAACAAAATCATTGTCCTTGAATAGTTTCTCTATTTCTTTGTGCGCTACGGAATCGCTTATTGAATAGGAACAATTTTCAGCTGATGACAAAACGTCTACAACTTTCTCTTTCAATGTGCCAGAACCGACAAATGAAAAACAAAAATTCTCAAGTTGCCGAGAGTTATTACTTACACATTTAGCAACTTGCAAAGGATCCTTTACCTTCTCCATACGAGCTGCGTACACCACCCTAATCTTCCTCTCCGAAAGATCGTGACGCTTCACGTAGCGAAATTTTTCAGTGCAAACACCGCCAGAGTAATTTACGATAACTTTTAACCTCGGCGTATTATACTTACTACAAACCAGCTCTTTAAAATGCTCACTAGGCACAACAACTACATGCGATTTTTTAATCGCTATATGATTAATTATTTTTTTAATTTTAAAAAAGAAAGTAGATCGTCCAGGCTGATTAAAAGCGTCGCCGCCGTGAAAGTTGATGACCACTCTACTTTTTATAAAAAAAATAGAAATAAGTACAGGGATAAAAGTATGGGAGGGAAAGTGAATATAAATGACATCCCACTTCTTCCTTACAACAGCTTTAATAATATTAACATAAAACTTAAAATATTGACCTATTTTATCTCTGGTTGTTTTTTTTTTACTATCTATAACTACTCTCTCTACATGAGCTACGGTCGATAAAATGTCATCTGTTTCCTTAACAAATGTCCCAAAGCTTGGGAACTTTATTGATGGATACATATTACTTATGTGTAGGCAGTTCATCGGCCACCTCTAGAATAATTCTTCCTTCTTGGGTTGAAGCGTGTGTTAAGTCTGCCAAGGAAGTTCATAAGAGGGATCAAAACTCTCGGAGTTTTAGATGAATACCCTCCCTCAGAATTCAGTTCTACTATAGCTTCATCATCAATGTCCGACCAAACTTTTTTAAAAGTTTTAAACTCTAATGCATCCGTCATTTTCTGATTGAAAAAATAGTTTAATGAGGACTTAGAACAAAAAGCTGGTACAACATTAAAAAAAAGGCTGTTCATAACAATACCGCCAGTAGAAATGTATCGTCCTCCTCGTCCATAAAAAAACTCATAAAAAGTTACTTTAGTATACGGGTCCTCATCACACAATATATCTGTCTTCTTTTTATAATCCTCCCAAAGCATGTCAAAGTCTTTTTCTCCAAGCTCTCTATATCTAGAGCGCAGAACATACCTATCGGATATATTTAAATAATCGTAAAACTTTGGGAAAATTTTCAAAAATTCTCCTAAAGTGCCTTTAAAGTTGTTATATGTTCCTCGCTGAAGCACATCTCCTAAATAACCATCCAGGCTGAAAACACTGGATTTAAATTCATTCTTTACTTTTCGGTAGTTGCACAAAAATCGTGCATTAGGATTCAATACTGAACCTTTAAACAGAGCACAACAAACTTCATCATCAATGTCATTTACAAATTCATCCGTAAACGAAAATGAAAAATGAGGCTTTTCTTTATTGTTGCTAATTTTTTCAGCTACAATTACATCTTGACTATGCTTGGGGCCCCAAGTATAAAAGGCACTAGGATCAAATCGATGTGCTATTAAGCGAGAATCAAATCCCGCAGACAATGCACATACATCAGGCTTTAGAGGTCGATTAACTTTCTTAAAACTATCGAAAAAATCTTCGTGTCTCACACCGCCAAACACGTAATCATGAAATGTCTTAGAGTTGTCTACTTTTTTTACTACCTGTCGCTTAATCACCAAATGCTCAAATGGGAGAATCTTCTTTACTTGTTTGTCAATAGTATTATCCCCAAAGAGATGCCCCTTCTTAACCAAAATCTCAGTTAAACATGTATCTTCAGAGGAAATAATTTCACCGCATTCGGGTGTAACTACTAGTTCAGATTTTTCTTGAGTCCAGTAATGGGGTAATAAACTTGCCGGGTCTTGAAAGATAGTAAACTCATCAGACGTTGCTGTGGAGTCGAAAAAAATTGCGGTAAAGATACCGGCCTGTATCTTACTCTGTGCATTTTCGAGGCCGTTTAAAATAATTTCGTCATGCAGTAAATTTATATCATTTAGCTTGTCATCTAATATAAACCAACCAGATAACAAAAGTGATTTTCCATTTTTCTCGATAACTGGAACATCGCCCCAGATTGAAGAGTCATACGCATAATATACAGACTGTCCACCTACGATATCTTCATTTATCGTTTTATATGCGGATATGACTTTAGCAAAAGCACTACTCGGTTTCCTATTAACAAACAGAAAAGACATTATATAACCTCTAGAGACCTACCCAAATATTTGTAGCGCCAAATGTAGCCAACTAATATGGTAGAATAGCAAGCAATTGAGCCGAGCGTTCCCAGTACATCGCGAAGAAGCAAAATAACAAGGAAGCTAACTGCAAAAAAAGCTAAGAGCTTAAAATTAGTTTGCATTACTGTGCTTTCATTTCCAGAAATTGCAACAATGCTTATGTCAAAGAAGCTTAACGCGCCAAAAAAAGATTGTAAAAGAAGCAAAAATGAAAGTATAACCACTACAGTGCTTGGCGCTTTCAGACTACTGTCTATCATTGATAAGCCCAAACTGAATAGAATGGCCAAAGTTAAAAAAAATAAGTAATATCCAATTATTAACTTAGAGTAATGACGCCGATGCATAACCACATCTTGGCCATCTTCAATGACTATTCCTCCGAGCTTTTTGTTAAACACTGCACGCGGGAATACTATTAACATGGACGCTAAAACTGCTGTGACAGTTAAAAAATCTATCTCTGCGTTACTAAGCCCATATGCTTTTGTCATAATAGGCATTATAAATGGCATGGCTGTCGTCGACAGATTAGATACAGCAACATAGCAAAATGATTTAACATCGGAGGAGCTTACACTCTTTACTTCTGTATTGATATAGCCCGCCAAAATCCAACAAAACACAATTGTTGCAGCAACACTTGCCAAAGATGCATCACTGATTGCCCCAATAACACAAAAAAATACGGCAAATAACATCGCAATATCTAAAAAAAACAACCTTCGAGTCTTTCTTAATACAATTTGTGACTGCCGCACTATCAAGTGAAGTGCATAAATTATGAGCAAACAACCGGTCAATACTATTGAGCCTACATTGTTCAACATATATATAGCAGTGCTAATCCCTACTACAAATTGTATTAAACAAACGGATAAAATAAAACTTAAACTTGTTGACTTTCTCTTTAATTGATCTCTGGAAATAATTTGAATTGTGGAAGACGCAAATATTATATTATATACACTTACTAGACTTACTATCAATCCTACTTCGAGATTCACACTGGTGCTAAAAAAACCGATAGCAAGCACCAATAGCCTACTACCACCCTGTGCTGCCGCTGAAAAAATCCATACAAACCACTCTAAGAGATGTCGACGCATCTATTTGACTCGCTTTATATAAAGCTCAACTGTAAGGTGAAGGCCACTGCCTTTTGAATTACTCGCTAGCATGATTTAATTATCTTCAAAGAAGACACCTGGGGGAACACGGAGGACCCAATATTGAAAATGCGTGCAGAGCTTGCATAAAGATCCAAAGTCAGCATAAAACTACCAATATCCGTAGAGAAGCTAGGCGTGGTCTACATCCAGATCTATGCGCTAAACAATCCGGTGCCAGCTCAACAAAAGCAACTGCTGATGAGATCCCCCGCAGACAGAGATAGCTTAGTAAGACTGCTTGGTGACACTCTGCAATCTCTAACGGTGCCTATCCTCCCTGCCGTATTCACCTAATACTGAGCCTGCAGAGCTTTTGAAGCAGGCCTTAGAGTGGCTTCCTGCCTAAGGCTATCTTAACTTAGATTGCGTGTTGCGCCAAAGCCGCATACACAGCAAAGCCGCATACACAGAAAGCGCAGCCCTCTATCTTACGATTGTTAGGAGTGCAAGTAGGTGTAAGGCTGTCATGCTCGCGTAGGGCTCTGCCATTCACCGTCTTGCGACCTAGTCTGAATTGGGAGAAAATCTATCCATGAGTCCCACAACAGAGACCGGAAGGTAAGCTGAGTACTTACTACATTCTGCTGTGCGTCAAACATTTCAAGCTGAAGGTCATCGAACACTAAGCCGATGATGCAGTGACGCGCAAATACATTGGATCGCTTGGGCAAACAAAGATCATGCTCTATCTCTATATGCACCATTACAGTCGCAAGCGACCGAATAAGTTTTAGGGCTATGCCGCCTCCTGAGCCCCTCTACCGTACTCGCATAATACGCGTCGCAACTAAAAACTATTTAAGTAAAGGGACACACATCTATATAAGCGTCGGCATTCAGAGCAGCGAAGAGTAAAGGGAGGACAAGTTATTTTATAACACGCTTAGTTAATTTGCGACCAAAAATTAACGTTGCAACAGTTATATTAAAGCTTATAACTGCTCCCAAGCACACTATATAAAAAACTTACTTTCGATCAAGATAATTCACTTTTAGAAACCCGCGAGACTTCCTTAACCGTTTTTAGTGATAAAGAAATCATCATTGCCAAAAAAAACACGATTAAAAATTTAATGCCCACATACAAGAATACTTCCAACCCATCTCGCACCATGAAAAAAACATATGGTAAAAGACATAGGGCGAAGGACTTTAACAACACTCTTCTGCTAAATAACATCTTATCAAATGCATACAGAACTACCGCACAAATGGGAGAAAATAAATAGGCGTGCTCCCCAAACATAATTATTGCGCTGCCAACCAAAGTGGGTGATATTGTAAGATTTGTATCTAGGCCGAGAATTTGCGTGGTGTAGTAATAGCCATTATTCATGAAGTTAATGGGCTTGTCTTCCCACATCGCCCTTGGGACAACAATAGCAAATTCATTAAAAAAGGTTGTGAGATGTTGCAAGTTATAGGATGTAGAGGAAAGCCAACTATATATATTTCTAATTGCATGCGAAGGCGACAAACTCTCTGAAAACAGAATTAAACCCTTATTAAATGTAAAACCTTCCAAGCTAAGCGCATAGCGATAATACTCCAATAACAGTAGCGCTGCGAACAGTACCAAACCGCAAGCGGCTGCAACTGGAATTTTAATTTTCTTAGTTGCTATTAGCCAGATTAACACGATAAATAAAGAAGCTGCTATTAGATTTCTAGAGCCTCCAATCAGCAAGTAATAGGCGCCACCAAATGCAATAGCAGTGGTCGATATCAACAAGAACCCTCGTAGATTGTCTGCTTTACCGCCGACCAAATATGTTGCAATCGCAGCTAAATACCCATACATCAATATTACTAAGGCACCGTTCCCAGCATTTTTTTGAATTCTTGCGTTATAGTCGCCATCGAGTGTTACACCAGCTTTAATATAGAAAGCCAAAAAACCTAAAGTAGCGAGTGCAAAAAATAGAATAGGGTATGCACCCACTCGCAAAGGAGGACTTATCATCATGTTTCTTGTAACGCTGGTAGAGAATAAGAAATTCAAACAAAAGTAGAGAAACACTGTTACTAGTCCAAACAACAGTGACATCACTACAAGTTTCGCGTCATCTTTAAACGCAATGCTATCGTCCACAAAAAAGAAGCCGAACACATTTACTAAAAAGAAAAAGAATAGAAAAAAAACAATGAAACTTATACGGTAATACCAGCATGTTAAAGCCGTAGCCAATGCATACAATGCTAGCAAAGTAAAAACAAAATGAAGCATTAACTTTCCTTTATTAAGGAATTGCTATTAAAATTTAGCACGGTGACTACTAATAAATATCAAGAGTCAGCTCTATTATTGCGCGCCTTAAGCTTTTACATTAACGGTGTAAAATAGCTTGTAACTTTTCACCCTGCTGCCTAATCTATCTTATATATTAAATACTAGGAAGTCTAATATTTTCCTTTTAGCAAAAATCTCACCAACATATATTTCGCTAGGAACATTTCAAATTTCCAGCCACATCATCCTATAGCCTACTTAAGTATGCCACATTTGTTTTAATATTTTTCGCGCACTTACTTTCTTTACACTGATTCTTGATTAAAACTGAAAAAGCTTTATCCATATTTTAATTTTAGCTGATTTGCTATTAGCAAAAAAATTAATTATAACAGCACGAGCTTGGACTCTACATTGCCTTTGCCCACTCATTAATTAATTTAAATCGCTTCTTTCGTCAATTTTTTAAACTTAACTATTGAAAGCTAAATAGGCTAAAACTTGTCATGTAATTACATGTTTTCTTAGGTCCTCACCTATTAGCAATCCTAACCCCCTCCGCGCCCCCTCACTCCCATGCACCAACCGCACCTCCCCTACCGGTTCCTTGGCGCTTCGCACAAAGTTCAGCAGGTCTTGTTGGTCTGCATGGGCGGAAAAGCCGGAGATCGTCTTGATCGTGGCGTTGACGGCGACTTTTTTGTCTTCGAGACGGACGTGGCTGCCTGGTGTTGCCCTCTGGATGTCTCGCCCTGGGGTGCCGTCAGCCTGGTAGCCGACGAACAGCACGGTGTGTCTGGGGTCGGGTAGCAGTCGCGCGAGGTAGTTGACGACGCGACCTCCGGTGGCCATACCGCTGGCGGCGATCACGATGGCGCTAGTAGTCGTCTCGGCCAGCCGTTCTACCATAGCGAGGTGGTCGTCGTGGCTGTCGATGGTCACAAGGCCATCGAAGCTTAGGGGGTGACGGCCGTCCTCCAGCCGCTGTTTGGCTTCACTGTCCCACCAGGGCTTTAGCTCTCGATAGACCTTGGTAAACCTGGCGGCCAGTGGTGAGTCAACCACCACCATGTGTATCGGAGGCGTTTCGCTGGGCTCGGCGCCAGGGCTTTCTGCCTCGTGCTGGCCCGGCAGGTCGTGCAGCAGGGTCTCTATCTCGTAGAGGAGCTCTTGCGTGCGGCCGATGCTGAAGGCCGGAATGACCACGCTACCGCCCTCGCGCTGTGCACGATAAATCATTTCCTTGAGCTGTGCGCGCCGCGTCCTGCGGCCTTCATGCCGACGATCCCCATAGGTGCTTTCCAGCACCAGGACGTCGGCTTTTTCCAATGGGGTGGGGTCCGGCAACAGCGGAGTGTCGGGCGGCCCCAGGTCCCCCGAAAAGACGTAGCGATTATCCAGACTGGCGCGCTGGTCCTCAACATCAATTTCAACGTATGCAGAACCGAGTATATGCCCCGCGTTCTGGAGACGCACCTTGACCTTGAGTTGCTCTTCGTCTATGCAACTTTTCCAGACACCATAAGGACTTGGCTCAAGATGCATCTCGACTCTATCAAGAAACCGCTCGATGAGTCTTCTGTCCCGGGTAAAGCCGATTTTCAGCGCGTCTTCAATTACCAGCGGTAGTAGCTTGGCACTGGGCGGGGTACAAATTATGGGGCCGGTGAAGCCAGCGGCCAGAAGATAGGGAAGCCGTCCGACATGGTCGATATGCACGTGAGTAACGACTAGTGCGACGACGTCATCGACGGAAAATTCGATCTGGTGGCGTTCGAAGCTGCTCTGCCCTTTCAGGTCGCTGCCCTGAAACAGCCCGCAGTCAATCAGAATGGCCTGGTGTGGGGTGATCTGGAGCCTGTGGCAGCTCCCGGTGACGCCGTCGGCGCCACCGTGATGCACAATCGCCGGAAAATCCGACGGTATACGATTTTCTTCAGTGGATCTGTCGGACATTAGCGACCCTTTGGCGTTTACTTCGGTATTTACGCTTAACTGCCGAGAGCGTCATCGACATCCATAACGGGAGGAATGATCAACTTCACCGCTTCCGTCTTGAATTTCTCTGAGGAGGGGGTCGCGTATAGCTCACCGTCCTTATCCGCCGTGCCCCCGGTTCCGTTTACGCCTGCCGTGTACTTCACACTGGTGTCCAAACAGGCTGACCAGGAATAGGCGTCCTTGAGCCCCGTGTTAGCCACGTCCACCTCCGCAAGGGTTCCCTCTATCGACAGCGCCGTTCGTGCGGCCGCGAGCTCTTCCTTGCAGGCATTCACCGCTGCTCGCTTTTGAAAGTTGGTGTACTGCGGTATCGCGATGGCGGACAACAGTCCAATGATGGCCACGACCACCAGCAGTTCGATCAAGGTGAAGCCACCCTGCCCTTGCCGCTGTGTCGGCTGTGCCTGCACCGCGGCGCGTGGTTCGGCAGCTGCGATTGTGGCGCCGGGCTTTTGCATGGCACTCGCAATCCGGACTTCAGTGCACGCTGTCGTCGCGTGTGACCGATGGTGTGCATCCATGACGACTATCTCCTCAGTGGGACTTGACGTATCGCCGAACCGGGAGGTGCGGCGGGGAATATCGGGATAGTACGCCGGACCTCGTGCCGCGCAGGGCTGAGCGCGCTGAAACCTTGATATGCGTCGGGTTGCTAGCGCAAAACACGCGCTGCGGCGCAATTGACCACTCGCAGAGGCGCAAACTGGCGCTATTGTCGACGTTGGATACGGGCTCGCAGAGGAATCACTGTGCCGTTTGATCAGACTATGGGGGACAGACACGCCCAGGGGCCACACAGCGGGCTGGGGCAGCGCTTGGTGGCTTTGGGCCTGTTGCCACCGCTGGAGGCGCTACGCGCCGAGCACGACGCCCTGGCCAAAGGCAGCACCTTGCTACGCCATCTTGTCGAGACGGGACGCGTCGAACCCGGTCCCGCGACTCGCGCAGCGGCGGAGGAGTACAGCCTCGACTTTACCGATCTAAGTACGGTGGTGGCGGAGCAGCTGCCGCCCCTCAGCCACTTTCCCCAGGCGTTACTGCGGGAACACCAGGTACTGCCCCTGGTCCTGGATGACGACCATCTGCACGTCGCCGTGCCCTACCCGTCCACGCTTGCGCGCCTGGGTGAGCTGCAGTTTGTGGTGGGCAAGCCGCTGAAGCCGGCGCTGGCGCCCATGGACAAGCTCTCCCTGCTGCTGGATGCCTACCTGGGCGAGGCCAATGCCGAGGATATTGCCGATGCGATTGACGAGCTTGGCCCTGAGGCGCCACCAAGCCGTAGCAAATCCGTCGCAGCGCAGGGCCAGAGTCGCGGTGAGCGTTTCAGCCGGGCGGAGCCGCGCCGAGTAGCGGGAGATGACGGCGAGCTCGACGAGGAGCTTAGCAGCGGCCAGACGGCTAGCCTCACCAGCCAGGCAGACGATGCCCCGGTAGTGAAGTTCGTCAATACCATCCTGCGGGACGCGGTCAGAAAGCGCGCCTCGGATATCCACTTCGAGCCCTTCGAGGACCGCTTTCGCGTTCGCTTTCGCATTGATGGGCTGCTCCATGAAGTTGCTCAGCCGCCGTTCAACCTGCGCAGTCGCATCGCCTCGCGCTTGAAGGTCATGGCACGCATGGATATCTCCGAACGGCGCCTCCCGCAGGACGGCACCATCAAGGTCCAACTGGACGACGGCGAGGATATCGATTTTCGCGTCAACTCCCTGCCTACGGTATACGGCGAGAAACTCGTGCTGCGCCTGCTGACCTCCGCTACCGCCCGTATCGGGATTGAACAGCTCGGGTTTTCACCCAGCCAGCGAAAGCAGTTCGAGATGGCCCTGGCGAGCCCCCAGGGGATGATCCTGGTAACGGGCCCCACCGGCAGCGGCAAGACGGTCACTCTTTACACGGGCATCCACTTGCTCAACAGCACCGAGCGCAATATCTGCACCGCAGAAGATCCGGTGGAGATCAAGCTGCCTGGGATCAATCAGGTCAATGTGGCGCCACGTATCGGCCTGGACTTCGCCCACACCCTGCGGGCCTTTTTGCGCCAGGACCCGGACGTGGTGATGGTGGGAGAAGTTCGCGATCGGGAGACCGCCGAAATCGCGATCAAGGCAGCCCAGACCGGCCACCTGGTGCTATCGACGCTGCACACCAACTCCGCCGCCGATACGCTCTCCCGGCTCGCCAACATGGGGATCGAATCCTTCAATATTGCCAGCGCGGTCACCCTTATCGTGGCCCAGCGTCTGGCAAGGCGCTTGTGCCCCCACTGCAAGGTACCGGTACAGCTGCCTGAGGATGTGCTCATCCACCACGGGCTGAGTCCGCTACAGGCCCAGCAGGGCAGCTTCTATGACGCCGTCGGCTGCCGCCAGTGCACCCAGGGCTACAAGGGTCGTGTGGGGCTGTTCGAGGTCGTGCCGGTGGACGAGCACATGCGCCGACTGATTCTCAGCGGTGGTAGCGCCGACGAGTTCGACACCCTCGCCCGCAGCCAGGGCTTTCCCAATCTGCGCCGCAGTGGCCTGGAACGGGTGATGGAAGGCGTCACCAGTCTGACGGAGGTCTGCCGTATCACTACGGCGTAGCGGCTTTCGTTCTTCCTCTAACTCTTGAAGCGAGATGCAGACCACGTGCCCTTCCGCGACCGTTCGTCCTCGCCCTCCTCCTCTGTGTATCGGGACCACCGCCCGTCCGATGGCGACGGTCCCGGTTCTGATCCTCGTTCTGGTGCCGGTGCTGGTTCTGGTTCTGGTGCCGGCCATGGAGATGATCACAGCGGAACGGATCAGAGCACCCGCCTCATCGCCGGCTTGCCTACCGGCAGGGAGCGCGCTACTTCACCTCCCCCTGCTGTCGACGCTTTTCATCACCCCATCGGCGGCCCGGGTGTCAGGCCTGATGGGCGCTCAGGCGCTCGAGCAGATACCGCTGGGCGATCAAGGTCCGCGCAGCAACGACAGCTCTGCTGGAAGTGGAAGGGAGAAGATCGCCAGGGTCTGGCCTGCACTGGGATGCTGCTGGCCTCTGGGCGACCCGATGCACAGCGTCAACTGCACCTGCTGGGCATCACGCCGCGTAAGCTCAAACCCGCCGGCAAGTTGGTCCGCTACCAACGCCAGATCAAGCCCAGGGACCTGATGTTGTTCTCCCGTCAGCTGGCCACCCTGCTGACTGCCGGTGTACCGCTACTGGAGGCCTTTCGGGTGCTTGCCGACAGCCTGTCCAACCCCGCCATGCGGTTGATCGTGCAGGCCCTGGGCATGGATGTCAGTGCCGGAGCCAGCCTGGCGCAGGCGCTGTCCCGACAGGGAGCCGCCTTCGACAGCCTGTACGTCAATCTGGTTGCGGCAGGCGAACAGTCGGGCACCCTGGACCAGATGCTGGATCGCCTGGCCAATCACCTGGAGAAACGCGAGCTGCTGAAGGGGCGCGTGCGCAAGGCGCTCTGGTATCCCGCCACGGTGGTGGCAGTGGGTATGGCGGTCAGCGCGATCCTGCTGATCAAGGTGGTGCCCCAATTCGAGCAGATGTTCGACGGAGTGGGCGCGAGCCTGCCTGCCATGACCCAGTGGACCATTATGCTGTCGGAGTTTGCCCAACGCTGGTGGCTGGTCATGCTGGGAAGCCTGTGCACCCTGGTCGCGGCGGTTCGTTGGCGGGTGGCGAAGTCCCAGGCGGCGCGTCTCAAGCTTCACGCCCTGTCGCTCAGGCTGCCGGTGGTGGGGACGATTCTGGATCACGCGGCGGTGGCGCGCTTCTGCCGCACCCTTGCCACCGCCTTTGCGGCGGGGGTACCGCTGGTAACCGCACTGAAAACGGCCGCCGGCGCCTGCGGCAACGATGTCTATCGCCGGGCAGTGTTGGCCTTGCAGGCCGATGTCGCCAGCGGCCAGCGATTGCACCTGGCGATGCGGCGAACACAGCGCTTTCCGTCACTGGCATTGCAGATGGTGGCTATCGGGGAAGAAGCCGGCGCCCTGGATAGCATGCTAAGCCGGGTGGCGGACCACTATGAGCGCGAGGTAGATGACCGGGTCGATACCCTGACCAGCCTGCTGGAGCCGCTGATTATCGTGGTGCTGGGGGTGGTGGTCGGCGGCCTGGTGCTGGCGATGTATCTGCCCATCTTCCAATTGGGCAATGTGGTGTAACGGGCTCTCATCCAGGCACGACGCGTCGAGGGTGTCGTTAAGCCCTATCCAAGAGCTATCAGCTCAGTCCGTTAATGGAGGCCTGACAGACCTCTTGAACGGATACCTTAATCATGCAGCCACACCGGAGTCCCAGGGGGCGCCTGATCGAACAGCTTCACCAGGTCGTCGTCCCGCAGCCGAACGCATCCGTGGGAGTCGGCCACGCCCATGGGCTTGTCCGGTGGAGTGCCATGGAAGTAGATGTAGCGCCGCTGAGAGTCGACGTTACCGCCGCGATTGACGCCCCGTTCCAGGCCGCACAGCCATAAAATGCGCGTCAGTATCCAATCCCGCTCGGGGTTGTCACGTCCCAGCTCGGTGTCGAACACCTCTCCGGTTGGCCGACGCCCACGAAAGACGCTACCCACTGGCTCTCCACCCCCAATAGCAGCGCGAATATAGTGCCAGCCCAGCGGCGTCTGGCCGCTGCCCTCTTGCTGGCCAGTGCCGGCAACGCCGGTCGACACCAGGCACTGCCAATCCGGCTGCTTGCCCCGCCACAGCGTCAATTGCTGGGTGGAGGTATCGACCTCCACCCACACGCTATCGGCGGGCGGCAATGCTTCAAGTCGCGGTGTCTGCATCGTCTCTCCCTGTTTGTTTACGCTGCAGCTATGCCTGCCGTGTTGCCTGTTCGACGCGTCACCGCCCGGGTGGTTCCGATGCGGCTTTGGTGTCGGGCCTGGTTTTGGGTCTAGTTTCGGGCTCTAGTTTCGGGCTCTCGTTTCGGGCTATGGCTTCAGGCCTGAGAACTGGCCTGCGGCGGCTCCGGCAAGGGAGCCTTCATGGCCGCTACCACCACTGGCCGCATCCGGCGTGCCAGGTCACGCACCGACACGTGCTCGTCGTAGTCCTTCTCGGCGATGTCGCGCAGGGCATCGAGGCCAGACAAGGTGAAGATGACGGTACCCAGCACAAAATGCAGGCGCCAGAACCGTTCGGAATCCGGCAGCTCCGGGGTCGCCTTGCGCACCAACGCCACAAAGCGGGTAAACACGGTGCCGTACTGGTCCTGGATATAGCGGCGCAGGTGCCCCTGGGCCTGGCTATAGGCCAACCCCAGCAGGCGCATGAAGACTTTCAGGCTATGACGCTCCGCCGGGACTTCCAGCACCGTCCTGGCCATGGTTTCCAGCAGCACTTCCAACGGAATGACCTTGCTGCCGTATCCACGCTCCAGCTCATCGATGGCAGCGTGGAAGCGGTCGGAAAACGGGTCCAGGTAGCGCGAGAAGACCGCCTGGATCAGCGCCTTCTTGGAGCCAAAGTGGTAGTTGACGGCGGCCAGGTTGACCTTGGCCTTGCCGGTAATGTTGCGCAGCGACGTTTCCGCGAAACCTCGTTCAGCGAAGAGGACCTCGGCGGTGTCCAGAATGCGAGTCACTGTATCGGTCTGGGCCATTCGCGGGCTCCGTCCAGTCAGTCAGGGCAGTTGGAAACAATTGTTTGAATGTTAGCCGGAGTGTAAGGGAGGCGCTCTCTACGCACAATCAACCATCGCAGACGGTGTTTGAAACGTGTGCATCAGACCGCTCATACCACTGCCACGACGCCTCTCACCCCGAACGCGAAATTCGAGGCAGATCACCGTTTTACTGGATAGGCATCCATACTGTACACTTCACCAAGGGTGCTAGAGGTACCCGCTGTCTGGCAGCACGCTGGGGCTACCCTGCCGCTGCCGTCCTGACTCACCGCCGCCCGTGGGAGGCCGCATGACACGTCCCCTGACCCCTCGCCAGCAGAACGTCTATGACTTTATCGTCAAGACCATGAACGAGCTGGGGTACCCGCCGACCCGTGCGGAGATTTCACGCGCACTGGGCTTTCGCTCCCCCAACGCCGCTGAAGAGCACCTGCGCGCGCTGGAACGCAAGGGCGCCATCCGGGTGATTCGCGGCACCTCGCGGGGCATTCGTCTGCCAGCCCAGGAAGCCGACACCACTGCCGCCAACGATGCGCCCCAGGACACCAGTCCCGTCCAGGGCCTGCCGATCATCGGTGAAGTCGCCGCGGGTAGCCCCATCCTGGCGGCAGAGCATATCGATCGTTACTGCCCGCTGCCGCCTGACTACTTCACACCGCGTGCCGACTACCTGCTGCGCGTGCGCGGCCTGTCGATGAAGGACGTTGGCATTCTGGAGGGCGACCTGCTCGCCGTGCACCGTACTGAACGCATTCGCAACGGCCAGATCGTGGTGGCACGCCTCGAGGACGAGGTGACCGTCAAGCGTTTCCAGCGCGACGGACATCACGTCACCCTGCAGGCGGAAAACCCCGACTTCGCTCCCATCACCCTGGACCTGCGGCGGGACAGCCTGGACATCGAGGGCGTTGGAGTCGGTGTCATTCGCGGTGGTAACGGCCAGGCCCTGGGTTAATAGAAAGGTTAATAGGAAGGTTAATGCGAAGGTTGGTGCTGGGGTTAACACTGGGGTTAACACTGCGGTCAACACTGAGATTGACGCTGAGCTAGCCCGAAGCCCCGCCTCACCCTTTCGGATGGATGATTAGACGCCGCGCCGCTGCCAGGCCAGACCATGACGGAACCGGTACGCAAGATTCTTCACGCCGACTGCGACTGCTTTTACGCCGCCGTCGAGATGCGCGACAACCCGGCCCTACGGGATATCCCGCTGGCCGTGGGTGGCGCACGTGAGGGGCGTGGCGTCATCACTACCTGCAACTACCCGGCGCGCAAGTTCGGCATCCATTCGGCCATGCCGACTTCCCGCGCCCTGCGCCTGTGTCCTCAACTCACGCTGGTGCCACCCAACTTCGACAAGTATCGCGAGGTCTCCGCCCAGATCCAGGCCATCTTCCACGAGCTGACGCCGCTGGTAGAGCCGCTATCACTGGACGAGGCCTACCTGGACGTTACCGATGTCGCAGGCTTCAAGGGCAGCGCTACCTGGATGGCCCGCTGGCTGAAGGAACAGTGCCTGGCCCGCACCGGCATCACTGTGTCCGTCGGGGCTGCACCGTCGAAGTTTCTCGCCAAGATCGCTAGCGACTGGGACAAGCCAGACGGCCTGACGGTCATCCCCCCGGACCAGGTCGAGTCCTTTGTGCTGGCCTTGCCCGTGCGCAAGCTGCACGGTGTGGGCCCGGCTACCGGGGCGCGCCTGGATGCGCTGGGCATTACCACCTGCGAAGAGCTGCGCGCCCAGCCCATTGATCGCCTGCTGGACGAATTCGGCAAGTTCGGCCGCCGCCTGTACGAACTGGCCCGCGGCATCGACGAGCGGCCGGTCAAGGTAGAGCGTGAACGCAAGTCGATCAGTGTCGAAAGCACCTACGGACGCGACCTGCCCAACTTGAGCGCCGCCCAGCTGGCACTGGTGGAGCTGTGCGAAAAGCTCAAGGCGCGCATCGACCGCAACGGTCGGCCGCCCCTGGCTGGCGTGTTCGTGAAAGTACGCTTCGATGACTTCACCACCACCACCCTGGAGTCCCGCGGCCTGGAACCTGACCCCGGGACCTTTGCGCAGCTGCTGGACCAGGCCTGGCAGCGGGCACAACGCCCGGTGCGCTTGCTTGGGGTTGGCGTCAGGCTGGTGCCACAAGAGGCGCGTCAGCAACTGACCCTGCCCTTCTAGGTGCCCGCTAGCCCCGCTCGTCATCATGCTACGGCGCGTGAACGTCGTCCTCTCACGAGTCGCGTTCCTGGTAGCACTACGAGTCGCGTTGCTCGTCGTATAGCTCGTCTTATAGCTCGTCGCGTTGTTCGTCGTATCGCCCATCGTGCTCGCTCGCCAGGCGCCCCTTGTTCGAGGCCTCCATTCCCAACAGGTAACGCTTGAGCTGCCACCATTCGCCGGGGTCCACGGCGTCATGCCACAGCCAGTGGGTTCGGCCATGCCAGCGCAGGGCGATCAGGTAATGACCCACACTGATGCAGTAAAGGTCGATGTTTTGCCAGGAAGCGTGACTGTCTTCTGAGGCGGTGACGGGTCCACGCCCGTCCTGACAGACGTCAGGACCCCACTGCCAGTGTCCGGGAACAGGCACTGAGACGGACGCCAGCCCGGCGACAAACGTCATGACGCCTTGCCACCACCGGCGCCATCGACAGGGCCATAGACCAGGAAATCGCCCAGGGCAGCCACAGGGGCTCAGGTACGTCTGCAACCTCGACACAGGCGGTGTGGAAGACAGCGGGGAAGACAGAGTGAGGGACGTCGCGGGCAAAATGGCGGAAGGCGACGCGTTCGGCGTGGCCTGTGGCCCAGGCAGGCAGCGCAACTGACCGAGGAGAGGATGGCGGGCGCTGCGAATCAGCACAGCACCGAGGAAGGCAACAGCATATCCCCCGAGCGGGGAAGGCAGGACGATGGCGACGATCAGACTGACCGCCACCACCACTGCACCATGGGCGAGATGCTGTCGGTCAGAGGCCCCGATTGTGGCCGTGACCCGTGGTCTCTGCATAGTCCACGATCATCTGCACGATACGCCGGCGAGTCGGCTCTTCCGGCCATTCGCGACGCATCAGCCATATAAACAGGTCCTGATCCTCTTCGGTGATCAGGTCGCGATAGGCGGCCTTGTCGGCCTCATCAAGCTCATCGTAGCGGTGTTCCAAAAACGGCAGCAACAGAAGGTCCAGCTCCCACATGCCGCGACGGGAGTGCCAGTGCAGGCGCTTGCGCTCGGCCTCGAGCTGGGAGGCCGCGGAAGACGGTTGATCCAAGGGGAACCTCGTCTGGGATGTTAAGTGTGGCGCCAGTATAGCGCAGGCACCAACGGCGGGCAGCCGCACGGCGGCGAAAAAGGTGATGCCGGGCAAGGGCCTGCCACGAATGTCGATCAATGTAGTGCGTTGTTTTATCAACACTTGAAAAGTATGCTATCTAAAAACAAGGGACTGCGATCGACGCGGTCCTCGACACTGGCCTGACCAGCGCTCATCACCCAGATGGGACTCACGGAGATAACCGATGACAAAGTCCGAACTGATAGAGCAGATCTCCATGCGGCAGCCCGAGCTGTCAATCAAGGACGTTGAGGCTGCGGTGCGCCTCATTCTGGATGACATCACCGACACCCTGGCCGATGGCGGGCGCGTCGAAATTCGTGGCTTCGGCAGTTTCTCTCTGCACTATCGGGAGCCACGGGTTGGACGCAACCCCAAGACCGGCGAAGCGGTGGAGCTGGAAGGCAAGTTCGTGCCACACTTCAAGCCAGGAAAGGAGTTGCGCGAACAGGTCGATGCCAGCCGTGCGCTGGGATACTAGCGACCAACGTCTGGGCCCACTCGCGCCAGCGTTTTCCGTTATCTCTGGCTCAACCTCTCTTCGTCTCACTACGGGAAGTCACACATGCGTTGGCTAAAAGGCCTGATCATGGCCATCATTCTGCTGGCGGTACTGATCATCGGTATCCTGTTCGCGACCAATAACCAGCAGGCCCTGCCGCTGAACCTGATCTGGTTCGAGCTGCCCGAGGCATCCCTGTCCGTCTGGCTGCTGGCCTCCCTGGCCGTGGGCGTCCTGCTCGGCATGCTCGCCATGACTGGCGTCTACATCAGGTTGCGCACGCTGCTGACCCGCGCCCAGCGCCACAACCAGCAGCAGCGCAAGGAACTCGACCGCCTTCGAGTGCAGGAGATGAAGGAACTGCCCTGAATGCCGGATCTCCTGCTACTGGGCCTGCTGGTCGTCGCCCTCGCCATTGGCTGGGCGCTCGGCCGGCGGGAAAGCCGTCCGCAACAACGCCCTGCCCCCAGCCTGCATCGCGACTATTTCGTCGGCCTCAACTACCTGCTCAACGACCAGCAGGACAGGGCCATCGAAACGTTTATCTCCGCGCTTGAAGTAAACAGCGACACCATCGAGACCCATGTCACCCTGGGCAACCTGTTCCGCTCTCGCGGGGAGGCCGACCGAGCGGTCAAGATTCACCAGAATCTGCTCGCCCGGCCATTCCTCGATGCCCACCAGGGCGCCTGGGTCCAGCTCGAGCTGTCCCGCGACTTCCTGCACCTGGGTCTGCATGACCGTGCCGAACGGCTGCTCAAGGGCCTGGTCAAGGAGGACACCCACGCCGAGATTCGCCACCACGCCAAGCGGCTGCTGGTGGACCTGTTCGAGCGTGAAGGGGAATGGCAGAACGCCATCGAGGTTGCCGTACCGCAGCTGACCCGCCAGCACGACGACCTGCGCCGCGCGGCAGCCCACTGGCATTGCGAGCTGGCGGAAATAGCCCGCACCTCCAATAGCCACGGGGTCGCCCGCAAGCACCTCAAGCAAGCGCTGTCCATCGACGAGCGCTGCATCCGAGCCAATCTCGTGCATGCCAAGCTGTGCCACGACACCGGCCAATACCGCCAGGCGCTGAAGTTTCTTGACCGCATTCCCCAGCAGGATGTGGTGTTCATCCCCACCCTGCTGGAGCCGCTGGAGCGCACCTATCAGCTGCTGGACGATGCCGAGGGCCTGATCGAACACTTGCGGCGCCTGCTGGAGCTCAACCCCTGCACCAGCGTTATTGTGCTGCTGGCCCAGACGCTCAGGCAGGTGCGTGGCAACGATGACGAAGCCATCGAGCTGATTACTGAGCAGCTAAGGAAGGAGCCGAGCCTGGGCGGCGTCGATTATCTGATGGGCCTTTACCAGCGCAGCGGCGCTGACGCCGGTGACACTCGCTTTGATCTACTGCGTCAACACACGCAGCCGCTGCTGAAGGCGTTGCCGCGGCATCGCTGCCGACGCTGCGGGTTTTCGGGGGAGCACCTGCACTGGCAGTGCCCCCGTTGCCGCAACTGGGGCACCACCAAACCGATCACTGGCATCGAGGGCGAATAGCGCTACAACAGAGCGTCAGCCCTTGAGCTCGTCCTCGATCGCCGCAAGAGCGGCCATCGGATCTTCTGCCTGAGTCACGGGCCGCCCCACCACCAGATGGGTACTGCCCGCGTCCATCGCCTGCCGGGGCGTCATGATCCGCCGCTGATCCCCCGCCTGAGCAAAACTCGGGCGGATGCCCGGCGTAACCTTCAGGAAATCGTCGCCACAAGCTGCCTTCAGACGGGCGGCCTCCTGGGCAGAACACACCACGCCATCCATGCCGCTGTCCTTGGCCAGCTTCGCCAGGTGCTCCACGTGCTCGTCCAGCGGCGACGACACGCCGGTGGTCGCCAGTTCATCGGCGGTCATGCTGGTCAGCACCGTCACGGCGATCAGGTGGGTGGACAGACCGTTCTGCTCAAGACGCTCACGGGCCGCTTCCATCATGCGACGACCGCCACAGGCGTGCACGTTGACCATCCACACGCCCTGCTCTGCCGCCGCCTGCACCGCTGCGGCCACCGTGTTGGGAATGTCGTGGAACTTGAGATCGAGAAATACCTCGAAGCCGCGACCGTGAAGGGCGTCGAGCACGCTTGGCCCGCTGCGAGTAAACAGTTCCTTGCCGACCTTCACGCGGCAGCGTTCCGGATCCAGCCGGTCTGCCATGCACAAGGCGGCGTCCATGGAGGGGTAGTCGAGGGCGATGATCAAGGGAGATGAGGGGGTCACGGCGGCCTCCGGCGAGAAGTGAACGAAGCGCTGGCGCCCTGCTGATCCGGGAGTACTGCCCTTGCGCGGGGGGCAATACTGAGGCCTTGAGCCAGGCCCGCTACCGGCTAGCCCGCAGCAGGCAAAGGGCGCCAAATCGCCGCAGTATATCAGCCTTGGCGCCACCCGCGCTGCCGCTTGGCTGGCTCAGATCTTCATAGATGACTGATATTTTATTACGAATATTCTTATAACAGAGTTTTCTTATCTAACCCTAAGGTGAGAGAAGACAGCCGACGGCCACCAGGACAACGCCAACGACTGTTCACTCGGGAGGGCTTGGCGCACACCTAAAGGATCGACGGCGCGGCCTTTCTGGCACAGGTGCTGCTGCTATTGATGACACACAGCGCTTGGCCGCCCATTTCCAACAACAACAGGACGTCTCTCATGCCAACACTCAATGACTACCCGTCTGTCCATCACCGCGCGTCTATCCATCACCGCGCGTCTATCCATCACCGCGCGTCTATCCATCACCGCACGTCTACCACTCAACGCACTGTCCGTCGTCGCCGGCTCCATGGGCTCACGGTCGGGACGCTGGTCTGGCTTAGTGTCGCCTGGCTGAGCCTGGCCCATCCGGCCTTCGCTGCAGAAGGCCCCGCCATTGCGCCCATCAACGTCAATGAGGCCAGTGTTGAGCTGCTGGCCGAGCTGCCGGGCATTGGGCCCACCAAGGCGCAAGCCATCGTCGAAGACCGCCAGGTCAATGGACCCTACACCAGCGCAGAGGACCTGACTCGAGTAAAAGGCATTGGCGCCAACACCGTGGCGCGGCTCAAGGACGAAATCAGTACCGACTGACTTGTCGGCGTCACGATCGGCGTCACCAAGAATAGCGTTCATCGCGCAAGCACCCGCCACGGGACGTGGCGGGTGCTTGCAGGTCATCAGGCGCTAGCGCTAGATCGAAACGGCCACGCTTAGAGGCGCAGACCACCGTCTACCTCGATCACGCGGCCATTGACGTAGTCATTGTCGAAGATAAAGGCCACGGTCTTGGCGATCTCGTCGGGAGCCCCCAAGCGGCGTACCGGTACTCCAGCCGTCAGCTTGTCCAGCATGTCTTCACGCATGGACGCGGTCATCTCGGTTTCGATAAACCCTGGAGCGACGGCAGCCACACGCAGGCCGTGGCGCGCCAGTTCACGCCCCCAGGTCACGGTCAAGGCAGCCACACCGGCCTTGGCGGCGGCATAATTGCTCTGCCCCATGTTACCGGCCCGCGAGATGCTGGAGATATTGACGATAACGCCGTTACGGCCGTCTTCGATCATGGCAGCGGCGGCAGCCCGTCCGCACAGGAACACGCCGGTAAGGTTGACGTCGATGACCGCCTGCCAGGCATCCAGCCCAAGCGTCTTCTCTACCTTGCCATCGCGAGCCTTGACCAGCAGACCATCGCGCAGGATGCCGGCATTGTTGATCAGCCCATCCAGCGGGCCCATACCCTGGCGAATGTCGGCGAAGACTTCCGTGACCGACGCTTCGTCCGCCACATTGGCGACGAACCCGCGAGCATCGATACCGGCGTCCACCAACTCGTTGACGGCCTTGTCGAGTTGATCATTATCGAAGTCGATCAGTGCAGGCCGGGCACCCAGCTTGCCCAGATGATGGGCCATGGAGAGTCCCAGGCCACGAGCACCACCGGTGATGGCAATGACGGCATTTTCCAACTGCATACGGTTTCCCCTGGTAAGCACCAGCCGTGCCATGGCTGACAGGCCGGTCGGTGGCTCGCCGACGCGTGCTCCACGGATCGGGGACCCGGAACGCTGCACAACGAGCAGTTATTGCGTTGCAGCATGCCAAGTTTCCCGGCGCGGCGCTACCTTCCGACACCCGGCTCGCGCCAAACGCTAGTTTGCAGGCGATGGCATACCCGCTATAAGCCATTGACGCACCGACCAATGCGTCCGAGTCGATAGTCGACCTCACGTCACTCACGCAAAAACGCAAAAACGCAAAAACGCAAACGACAATATTCCACTGCGATGCAGTGACAGCTGCAGCTCGCCCCAGACGCTCACAGCCACCGACCGACCACTAGCACGCGGTGGCGGGGGCGCCGGTGCGAGCGACCGTCGGGCACTGTGCATCAGCGCCAGAGGTTGATGCTTGAACTCTTCGCCTTTCACCCCCATCTTCTCAACAGACCACAACGCGGAGCTGACATGCCCTTCCTTCTTATCTTCACCATTTTTGCCCTGCTCGACTTCGCCGTGCTGTTTTCGGTCGGCAGTGAGATCGGTCTGCTGTCGACCCTCGCCCTGGTGCTGGCTACCGGTTTTATCGGCCTGCATCTGATCCGTCGTGAGGGTGTGGCGACCTTCGCCCGCGCCCAGGAGCGCATGGCCCGCGGCGAAATCCCCTCCTCGGAGCTGATGACCGGTGCTGCCTTGATCTTTGGCGGTGCGCTGCTGATGGCCCCAGGTTTTCTGTCTGATGCCCTTGGCTTCATGTGCCTGATCCCGGACGCTCGTCGCTTGCTAGGAAAGCTGCTGGCCAAGGTTGGCATTCGCATGAAGGGCTTCCAGATGGGTGGCTCTAGCTTTGGCTACGGTGGCTCGCAAGGCTCTGACTTCGGCGCCGGTTCAGCCAATGGCTGGGAGCAAGCCTCTGGCCGGGACGCTGGCACCAGCCAGCACCAAGAACGGCAGCAGCAGGGCTCCGACAACGGTGACGGCGACCCCATCGAAGGCGAATTTATCAGCAAGGACGATCGTCGACGCTAAGCCTGCGGGAGACAGGGGCGGAGGACGCTAAGCCTGCGGGAGACAGGGGCGGAGATAGGGGCGTTAACGGCCCCTGTCTTCGCCCCTTTTCATGGCGCTATCCTCAGCGCTCCCTCCAGCGCTCCCTGCAGCGCTATCTCCCGCACTATCCTCAGCGCTCCCTCCAGCATTATCCTCAGCCCTCTCGCTATTCTTGTTGTCCCCTCTCTACATCTCATCATCCCCCTCATCACCCCTGTCGTTATCCCTATCGTCACCCTTGCGGGGGGAGATTGCCCGTGGGCATGCCCAAGTTTGCGCCAAGGTTGTGCCGTGATGCGCTGACGGGGCGCATGAGTGTGAAAAAAATTTCGTCCTCGCCCTTGAAAGCCCCTTCACCAGCCCCACTTACCAGATCAGCATCAAGCTTCGGTGAGGGGGTTGCTCCCTCGCCTTTGACAGGAGGGCCGACAAAGGCCTGCCACTTTCATCGGCAGCCTGGCCATGACCTCCAGCTCTCGCCGCGATCTGCGTCACGACGAGAGTGAACAATGAACCGCCGCGGGTGGATGCCCCGGCCTAGCAAAACCATCAGGAGAACGTGAGCAATGAACATCCGTCCCTTGCACGATCGCGTCGTCATCCGTCGCGTTGAGGAAGAGCAGAAGACCGCAGGCGGCATCGTGCTTCCGGGCAACGCCCAGGAAAAACCGACTCGTGGCGAAGTGCTCGCCGTCGGTAACGGCCGGATTCTCGAGAGCGGCGACGTACGTCCTCTGGACGTGAAGGTCGGCGACACCGTGATCTTCAAGGATGGCTTTGGCGTCGAGAAGCAGAAGATCGACGGCGAGGAAGTCCTGATCATGAGCGAGTCCGACATCCTGGCAGTCGTCGAGGGCTGAGCCCACGCCACTGACTCGGTCGTTTCAACGTTCACTTTTGACGCTTAGATTCAAAGGAAGTACAGAAAATGGCAGCGAAACAAGTCAAGTTCTCTGATGATGCCCGCAAGCGCATGGCGCGTGGTGTTGACGTTCTGGCCAACGCCGTCAAGGCAACTCTGGGCCCGAAAGGCCGCAACGTGGTGCTGGAAAAGTCATTCGGCGCACCGACCGTGACCAAGGACGGCGTCAGCGTCGCCAAGGAAATCGAACTGAAGGACAAGTTCGAGAACATGGGCGCGCAGATGGTCAAGGAAGTCGCTTCCAAGACCTCCGACGTTGCTGGTGACGGCACCACCACCGCTACCGTTCTGGCACAGGCCATCGTCGCCGAAGGCCTGAAAGGCGTGACTGCCGGCATGAACCCGATGGATCTGAAGCGCGGTATCGACCAGGCGGTCGTTGCGGCGGTCAAGGAAATCCAGGCTCTGTCCGTGCCCTGCACCGACTCCAAGGCTATCGCTCAGGTTGGCACCATCTCCGCCAACGGCGACACTCGCATCGGCGAGATCATCGCTGAAGCGATGGAGAAAGTCGGCAAGGAAGGCGTCATCACTGTCGATGAAGGTCGCGGCTTCGAAGACGAGCTGGACGTGGTCGAGGGTATGCAGTTCGACCGCGGATACCTGAGCCCGTACTTCGTGACCAACCAGGACACCATGGCGGTGGAACTGGAAGATCCGTTCATCCTGCTGGTGGACAAGAAGATCTCCAACATCCGCGAACTGCTGCCGACTCTGGAAGCCGTGGCCAAGGCTGGCAAGCCGCTGGTCATCATCGCTGAAGACATCGAAGGCGAAGCCCTGGCAACGCTGGTGGTCAACACCATGCGCGGCATCGTCAAGGTGGCAGCGGCCAAGGCGCCTGGCTTCGGCGACCGTCGCAAGGCCATGCTGCAGGATATCGCTATCCTGACCAACGGCACTGTGATCTCCGAAGAAGTCGGCCTGAACCTCGAGCAGGCTACCCTGGACCACCTGGGCACCGCCAAGCGCGTGACCATGTCCAAGGAAAACACCACCATCATCGATGGTGCTGGCAACGACAGCGACATCGAAGCACGCGTCAACCAGATCCGCGCTCAGATCGAAGAGACTTCCTCTGACTACGATCGCGAGAAGCTGCAGGAGCGTGTCGCCAAGCTGGCCGGTGGTGTTGCTGTCATCCGCGTCGGTGCTGCCACCGAAGTCGAGATGAAAGAGAAGAAGGCTCGCGTCGAAGACGCCCTGCACTCCACTCGTGCAGCCGTCGAAGAAGGCGTCGTGCCTGGCGGTGGTACTGCCCTGATCCGCATCCTGACCAAGATCGCTGGTCTCAAGGGTGACAACGAAGACCAGACCCACGGTATCGCCATCGCCCTGCGCGCCATGGAAGCACCGCTGCGTCAGATCGTCACCAACGCTGGCCAGGAAGCCTCCGTCATCGTCAACCGCATCAAGGACGGTGAAGGCAACTTCGGCTACAACGCCCAGACCGGCGAGTACGGCGACCTGTTCGACATGGGTGTGCTGGATCCGGCCAAGGTGACCCGTACTGCACTGCAGTCCGCTGGTTCCGTTGCTGGCCTGCTGATCACCACCGAAGCCATGATCGCCGACGATCCGGACGAGAAAGACGCTGCTCCGGACATGGGCGGCATGGGCGGAATGGGTGGCATGGGCGGCATGATGTAAGTGCCCCCACGGGCAGGCTAGCCTGCCCGGCCCCGCACCCAGAGGTAATGAACAGCAATGCTGCGACTTGCCTCTGGTGTGCCAGCCCTAGAGCACTAGCCCTAGAGCAAACACAAAAGCCCTGCCCCTGCGGCAGGGCTTTTTTATGCCCGACGCTTAGGTGTCATTGCCATTGCCATTGCCATAGCCATTGCCATCGCCCTCTTCATCGATCCGCCTCATATCCACGCTGAGGACATTTCACTTATCGAACGACCCCTGCCGTGGTTCACTATGTCCCGGCTTTTTCGAGGTAGGCAAGCGATGGAACTGACGCTATTGGATGGCGGAATGGGGCGAGAGCTGAAACGTATCGGCGCGCCCTTTTCACAACCGCTGTGGAGCGCCCAGGCGCTGATCGAAGCCCCTGATCGTGTGGTCGAGGCCCACCGCAACTTTCTTGATGCTGGCGCGCGTGTCATCACGGTGAACAGCTACGCCTGCGTGCCCTTCCATCTCGGCGAAGAACGCTATCAGGAGCAGGGTATCGCCCTTGCCACCCAAGCCGCCCGGCTAGCCGCGCGATCCATCAGCGAATGGCAGGCCGACCAGACCAGCGAGGCCTCCAGCAGCCGCGCCCAGGTTGCCGGTTGCCTTCCCCCCGTCATGGGCAGCTACCGCCCGGACCTGTTTGACGCCAATCGTGCACGCTCGCTGCTGACGGACCTTTACCGCGCTCAAGAGCCCTTCGTGGACCTGTGGCTGGCCGAGACGCTGTCGAGCCTGGAAGAAATCACTGTCGTCCAGGAGGTATTGGCGAATAGCGATGCACCACGCTGGTTTGCCCTGACCCTGCAGGACGATATCACCGACGTGGCGCGCCTGCGCTCCGGCGAGAGCGTGGCAGAAGCCGTCACACAACTCTGCCAGGGCGGTGCCGATGCCATTCTCTTCAACTGCTCGATTCCAGAGGTGATCGAGCAGGCTCTGATCGATGCCAGTGACGCCATGCGACGCCTGCGCTGCTCGCTGCCGCTGGGCGCCTACGCCAACAGCTTCGCACCCATTGCCGCAGCCCATCAGGCCAATGCCACCCTGACCCAGGACCGCCAGATCACTCCCCAGGGCTACCTGGACTACGCCACACGCTGGTTCGAACGCGGTGCTCGCCTTATCGGCGGCTGCTGCGGCATCAGCCCCAGCCATATCGCCGCCCTGGAGACATGGCGAAGGTCGCTGTAGCGACTGAGAAAAGACCAGGACAGACAAGGCGTGAAAGCCCGCTCATTCCCCGCCAGGCCGCTGGCGGCTACAATGGCGCTCCCTGTCTCTACTGCGATTTGCTGTCGAATGCTCTCCAATATCCGCATCGTTCTCGTCCAGACCTATCATCCCGGCAACATCGGCTCCGCCGCCCGCGCCATGAAGACCATGGGCCTGACGGACCTGGTGCTGGTCAATCCCCGTGCCTTTCCGGATGAGGAAGCCAGCCGCTTGGCGGCGGGCGCGCTGGATGTGATCGAGGGAGCAAGAGTGGTCGAGCGGCTGGAAGATGCCATTGGCGACTGCGTGCGGGTGGTCGGCGCCAGCGCGCGACTGCGTAGCCTGCCACTGCCCCACTACGACGAGCCGGACGATTTGGCCAAGGACCTGGTGGAAGATGCTCGCAACAGTCCCGTGGCGATGGTGTTCGGCCGCGAGCGCTACGGCCTGACCAACGATGAGATTCGCTTGTGCTCGCATCAGGTCAGCATTCCTGCCAATCCTGACTACGGCATCTTGAACCTGTCCCAGGCGGTACAGGTGCTGTCCTACGAGGTCAGGCGGGCATGGCGCAAGCACGCAGGTGAGTCTAACGCTGGTGCCAGCTCTATCGCGACACCGCCGACACGTGAGCAGGTGGGGCATTTCCAGAGCCACTTGAGCCGCGTCATGCAACGCAGTGGCTTTATCACCCAGCCCCACGCGAAAACCGAAGAGCAGCTGCAGGCCCTGTTCGCCCGTGCTACCCCCTCGCGCAAGGAGCTTTCGTTGCTGCGAGGCTGGTTATCCTCATTGGAAAGCCACCTTCCTTCCGACGACAACCGCTAGCGACATTTGGCCAACTAGAGCGGCCCTTGGTTGGCTAGAGCGGCTCTTCCCTGGGTAGAGCGGCTATTGATCGACTAGAACGACAACATCGTTCACATAAACGCGGGTCGCGACACTATCGCGACATTATCGCGACACTAATCGCGACCCGCTCGGGCTGACGCTTAGCCGTCAATGACCCCACAGGCGACGCGGGCTCCGCCACCACCAAGGTGAGGTTCGTCGCTGTAGTTGTCGCCACCGGCATGAATCATGATCGCGCGGCCGCTCAGGTCAGACTCCTTCACCCTTGGGGCGAGGGTCGTCAGCTCGGCTTCGCCCTGCTGTCCTACGGACAGCGCGGGCAGATCCCCCAGGTGTCCATCGCCATAGGGGCCCTGATGGGTGCCGGTTTCCTCAGGGTCATAGTGCCCACCGGCAGCGGCAGCAGCCACCACTTCCCCGTCCTTCTCTTCCGGGGAGCAATCCGGGTTGACGTGTACGTGCAGGCCGTGGATTCCGGTGTCCAGCCCTTCCAGGGCAGGCGTAATCAGCAGGCCATGATCGCTATCCTCGAAGGTGATGGTACCGACGCTATCACCCACGCCGTCAGTACTGACACGGTGCATCTCCACCTCGGTCGCGGCATGTGCTGCACCCGCCACCAGCAGGCTAGCGCCTAACCACCATGTTGCCTTGATCATCTAGAGGCTCCTTTCCATGTGAAGTGTCTTTCCATCGGGTACGACGTTCCTTCTGGAACACCTGCCGTCAGGAACGTCTTTCTCTCCCTGTAGAGAGTTCAGCGCCGAGTCTTGCCGACCGTTGGCTGTGTTCAACGACTCGATCTCGCGACTCCCTGCCCCTTAGCCTGGACCAAAGTGACGGATCAGCACAACCCGTAAGCGATATCGTCAAACACCCTTTACAGCCACCCTTTCCCCCCCTTGAAACGACAATGCCCGTGCTGCGGGAGCACGGGCACTGTTTTGGTCTATCGCGTGTGCGCTGTCGTTCGGGGCTACGTTAGCCGCTTAGGTTAGCCCTTACGTTAGCCGCTTACGCTGGCAAGGACGTCTGCGTAGGGCCTCAACGGGCACCCAGGACTAAAGCGTCATCGCCGCGAGCCAGCCAAAGGCCACCAGCGGAATGTTGTAGTGCACGAAGGTCGGCACGACGCTATCCCAGATGTGATCGTGCTGGCGGTCCACATTGAGCCCCGAGGTCGGACCCAAGGTGGAATCCGAGGCAGGTGAACCCGCATCACCCAACGCCGCCGCGGTACCCACCAGGGCCACCGTCGCCAGATCGGAGAAACCGAACTGCACCGCCAGCGGAACAAAGATGGCGGCAATGATGGGGATGGTGGAAAACGAGGAGCCAATGCCCAGGGTAATGAACAGACCGACCAGCAACATCAGCAGCGCCGCCAGGCCGCGGTTATCACCGATGACCTCGACACTGGCACTGACCAGGCTCTCGATATCGCCGGTGGCCGTCATCACCGCCGCAAAACCCGAGGCGGAGATCATGATGAAGCCAATCAGCGCCATCATGCGCATGCCGCTGGTGAACAGGTCGTCCGCCTCGCGCCAGCGGAAGATGCCGCCCATGGACAGCAGCGAGAAACCGACCAGCCCCCCCAGAATCATGGAACCGGTGTAAAGCTGAATACCCAGCGCCGCGACGATGGCCACCACCGACATGATCAGCCCCAGCGCGCGGGGCTCCTCGGTGTCGCCCGCTTCATGGCCGTGGGCATGGTGGGTTAGCTCGGCCTCAGAGTAGTCGCGAGGCTTGCGATAGGACAGAAACACCGCCACCAGCAATCCCAGGAACATGCCGGCCACGGGCACGCCCATCGCCATGGGCACCATGGCACGGCCGATCTCGAGCCCAAGGCTCTCCCCGGCCTGATTGATGTTGGCCAGCAGAATATCGTTGAGGAAGATCGCGCCAAATCCCACCGGCAGCAGCATATAGGGCGCCGTCAGGCCAAAGGTCAGGGCACAGGCCACGGCGCGACGGTCCATACGCAGCTGGTTCATGACCTTGAGCAGCGGCGGAATCAGGATCGGGATAAAGGCGATGTGCACGGGAATCAGGTTCTGGGACGATACCGCGACCAACAGGACGCTGCCCAACAACAGATACTTGACCGTGGCCTGGCGAGATGCACTGGATTCCTGCCCCAGCAAGGTGATCAGGCGTCGGGCCAGCAGGTCAGGCAGGCCCGAGCGAGAAATCGCCACCGCGAAGGCCCCCAGCGTGGCATAGGCCAGCGCCACCTTGGCACCTCCCCCTACGCCGTCATTGAAAGCCGCCAGGGTATCCTCGATGGACAGACCACCGACCAGGCCACCCACCAGGGCGCCGACCACCAGCGCCAGCACCACCGAGACCCGCGCCAGCGACAGGCCCACCATCACCAGAACGGCAATAATTACAGCGTTCATAGGAACATCCGAGTTGGGGTTACGAGGGTTGAGGGAGGGGAAAACCTCGGCGCAAAGCCAGGAATAGCGCAGGTTTCCCGCAAAAGTCGGCGCGAAGGATACCAGAAAAGCGCTGGCTGCGGGATGTCACCAAAGCATCACGCGGCGTTGACGGATTTGTCATATTGGCAGGACATACTACACTCGTGTTCAGGCAACATCGGGCAACGGATACTGCCCCATGAGCGTCACGGATGCGACGATGCAGGACGCATCGAGGGAGTTCAGGCACCGGGATAGTGCCTCAGGGAGGAAAGAAAGCAAAAAGATTGCTGCGCCACGTCCATCGGTCGTGGCGCTTTTCTTTTTTGTGGCGCTTTTCTGGAGAACGTCAGCTCTAGAGGACGTCAGCGGCTAAGGCGACTGTGCTAGGCCGCCGCAGTAAAGTCGCCGCAGCAAACTCACGTCCAGCGCCCTCAGGTATCGGTGAACCCGCGCAGAAAGGCAGCGAGGTTACGGCTCAGCGCCGGGGTCGGATAACCGCCCTCCTGCACCAGCACCGTGGGCAGGCCCAGCTCGCCCACCTGGCGGCCAATCGTCACAAAGTCCTGAGTATCGAGGCTCAGCCCCGCCAGAGGATCATCCTTGTGGGCATCCAGCCCCAGCGCCAGCACCAGTGCATCCGGGCTAAAGCTCGCCATGGCATCGAGCAGTTCGTCCAGAGCGGCCTGGAAGGCATCGATGCCACTGCCCACCGGCAGCGGGACATTCAGATTGGCCCCTAGCCCAGGGCCGATGCCGGTCTCTTCTGCGCTACCCCAGTAGTAGGGATAGAAGTCCGCAGGGTCAGCGTGCAGTGAACCGGTCCAGACGTCGCCGCGGTCGTAGAAGATGTCCTGGGTGCCGTTACCGTGATGAAGATCGATATCCAGGATGGCCACCTGGGACACATGCTCACGCAGCACGGTGGCCGCGAGAGCGGCATTGTTGAGATAACAGAAGCCCCCGGCGCGATCTGGCCCCGCGTGATGCCCCGGCGGACGACACAGTGCATACGCCGTGCCTGCGCCCGACACGATGCTTTCAGCGGCGGCCTGAGCCGTCGCGGCGCTGGCCAGAATGCCCTGAAAGCTTGTGGCGGTCAGCGGGCAGGCCATGTCGTGCAGATGCCAGCCTGCCTGACCCACCGGGTGCCGCGGATAATGCTTGCCGCCACCGCAGGGATGCACGTTGGGCGCCACGAAGTCGGTGGCCTCGGGCAGCGTTTGCCAACGGGAATGAATCGTCTCGAGAAAATCCAGGTAACGCTCGGTATGGATCTCCTTGAGCCGCTCCCTCAACTTGGGACTGTCGACTTCTGCGGGTGCGGTCAGCGCCAGGCCGACCTCGGCGAGACCTTCGCTCAGCAACTCTGACCGACGCGGCCCTTCGGGCGAATCGCTCAATACGCCTCGCTTCAAGAACTGAGGGGGTGCGTGACGTTCCTGGTCAGGATGGTAAAACAGTTTCATCTACATCGGTCTCCGGTGATGACGCGACCTCGCTCCCCGTGTCTTGCGTACCCTGGGGCACCACTTCGGCACCATCTCCACGAAACGGTACCTGAGCGAGTCTATCCCTGGCCACAGCAGCTCGGGCCACAGCAGCTCGGGCCACAGCAGCTCGGGCCACAGCAGCTCGGGCCACAGCAGTTCAGGCCAAAGCACTTCAGGCCAAGGCAAGCCAAGCCTGCTCCTGAGCGAGTCTACCCCATGATAGTGCCGGAAAACCCGACCTTGATACCACTCCCGGGACCATCATCACCGCCAAGCTGGCCGCAGCAGGCCAGCTCGGCGTGGCCTGACCTGGCGTTTTTGCCACCGCCAGCAGGCCACCCGTTTGATTGACGTCGGTCAACCTTTGACATCCATCCCAAGGCGCTTGCCAGCCGTCGGTGCGACGGCTCACCACGGCGCCTTGCTCGCAGCAGAGCCTAGCAACGGCCTTTCTTGGCTTGCCCCGGCGGACAGAAGTCGCCGTCGTGATGGCCGCCATGCCCGCGGTGGTCATCGTCAAGGATGATCAGCGGCTCAGACGAGATTCGCGCCGGTTCGTAGCTACAGCCCGCAACGGTCATGATCAGCAGAAGCGGCATCAGCCATTTCGCAGCAGAAGTTACCATCGGCATACTCTTGATCCCCTATTGACACTGATACTCTTACCTCTGGTTATCGATTCACTGTGACAATCCATAGAGGCGATATCGTCGTAGGGTATCGAAAAGTTCGTACAACCACCTCTGTCGCCGGGTAAGCACACCATATGTCGCCAGATGGAGACGTCGCAACGTTGATCACTCCCGCATTCACCAGATATCGCTCCCGGAATCGGGCAGGCCCTGAACCTCCGCCATATCGTCAGAGGGCGGTGGTGCCTGGCGTTGCTGCTCAGCCTCCTGCTGTTTTGATTCTTGCTGCAGAACCCACGGGCGAAGATCCCCCTGTGGCGACACGTCTGCCTGCGGCGCCTCCTCTGACCACATGGTGACGTCCGCAACGGGCTGCTGGTCGGGTTGCTGGTCGGGCCTTTGTCCAGTCACTAGGGCTGTCGGGACCACGCCATCGCCGTCATACATCGGCTTGATGCCTTCGATCACGTACATGTTGTCGTTGTAGTCAAAGTTCCCGCCATTGAAGTCCTGGATGACCAGGTAGGTATCCGGGATGTCGTTGCCTTCCTCGTCCAGGGCCTGGAACAGACGAATAAAGTAGCCTCGCTCCAGATCAGGGCCATTGGCTGGGGGCGTGCCCTGGCCTGTGGGGTTGAGAGACGGGTCTGACGACAGCCTCGCGATCTCGAAGCCAAACAGCGCATCCCCGGTCCAGTCTTCCGGTATGTCAGAGCGCTGCAAGGTGACCTCCGGAAACTCACCACGCCCAAAGGTGCGTGGCAGCAGCGACTGGTTCTGGTCCGGGCCGTGGGGCAGAAGACTGAGATCCTGGGAGGTATCCTGGAAAGCATGTACCCCTAACGCTGCCCCACCGGGATTCTGCATGGACGCGAGCTGGGTGATGCTCACGCTGTCGACGCCGTCGGCAAAGGTCCAGTAACGCGACAGCACCTCCTCGTCAGTGACAGGACGATAGTAGCCAAAGTCGTACAGGGGCGAGCCAGGCCCACCGCCACCACCGGCGAGGGGCAGCCCGCCGATGCGGTTGCCAAGCCCGGCAACGCTCCAGATCTCATCCACGGTGGGTTCCCAACCGCCCTCGTCCTGGGCCTGCCAGAAGCCCGCCAGCTCAAGGGACGTCACCGGCGAGTCGGCGTCGTTGGTCAACAGCGTTAGCCGGCCAAAGAAACGTCCATCATCGTCATTGCGCTCGGGCGCCTGGTAACTGTCACGATCGAACATGACCGTGATGTCGATGGACTCGCCTGCTGCCAGCACGCGCCCTTGCAGCGCGTCGGCATCGGCCAGCCTAAAGGGTCCATCGAGCATCGCATTCAGAATCTGCAGGGGTTCGCTGCCTTCATTGGTAATGCGCGCCAGGCCAGTTTCCCTGAAATCCCGATCAGGGGCCGCAAAGTCATTGATATCCAGATAGTTGAACAGCAGTCGGTCGTGGAAGAACTGGCTCTCGGCGTTCACCAGGCTAACGTCGGCCCCCTCTGCCACAGCGACCGGCGCTACCTCCACCGCCTCGACACGGGAGCTGCTGTCATCATCCGATATCAGGTGCCAGCGATACTCCGTACCGGCCTCAAGCTCGACGTACCAGAACACCCCGCCAGAGCCATCGTCGGTCTGCAGCTCGGGCGGCAATGGCTCCCCATTGAGGGTGACGTCGATCTCGTCCCCCGGTTCGCCCACCGTCATGTCCAGTCGGTATAGGCCTGACTCGCTGACCGTGAAAAACGCATCGGCGGTGCGCGGACTGGAGACCAGGCCAGACACGCCGTCATCCAGCGCGATACGCATCCCATCGGTGGCGTCTGCCGGGTGGCTGATAGCCTCCCGGATGGCTTCCCGTGACAGATCCGGCACCCATAGCAGGTCGACGTCGACCGCACTCCCCCCCGTTGAGGCCAACGCCAGCGCATGGCTTCCCGCCTCCAGGAATACCTCCACGTTCACGTACACCCAGTCATCGGCAGTCTCGCTGTCCGCCGCAAGCTGCAGCGGCGCCAGCTCGACGCCATCGAGCGAGAACGGCAGCTGACGCGGCTCGCCATCCGCGGGAAGGTAGTAGCGAAACCCCAGCTCGTAGTGTCCGTCCTGTTCGACCCGAATCGCCCAGGTAATACGTTGCTCCTGGGCGTCAGACAGCGCGACATAGGCCTCGCCAGAAGCATCACGACCACTGTCATCGGACGTTGGCACCACACCCTGAAGCATCGTTTCTTCCGCCTCATAGCTCGTATGCCCAAACACATCGCCCTGCCACACCTCGAGCTGGTCAATGTTCGGGCCCGCCCTGCCCAGGGATTGCAGGCGAACCTCGACCTCCCCCGACGGCAGGTCGATCTGTACATCCTGGGTCATCCACAGGTTCCACCTTTCATCCAGGCTGGGAAGGCTCGGGGCAGCCGGAAAGCTCACCAGCCCATGGCTTTCGCCGTTGATGAATATCTCCAGTGGGCGTTCCTTGCCGCCGCCGTTGGCATAGCGGATGCGCAGCACGTTGTAGCCTGCTTCCTCCGGCGCCAGGGTGAAGCCAAAGGTGATCCAATCCTGGGCGCTGACGCCAAAGTCGGCATAGCCGCCACCGACACCGTCGCGATCATCGAGATTGCCATCGTTGCCGTAGCTGCCCGGTCGCAGGCCTGGCGTGCCCTCTGCTATGCCCTGAAAGATCGCGACATCGCCGGTCATTGACAGCGTGGCGCTGGTACCGTCGTTCGGGGTATCGTCCTCGGCCTGGATGGTAGCCAGCTTCACAGGCTGCTCCGGCGGCTCAGGCGGTTCTGGCAATACCGGATCCAGACGGACCAGCTGGCTTTCGCCGGTACGCCGATTCAAGGTCAATAGATACAGCTGCCCGGTGGCCGGGTTTTCGATGATATCCAGGGGGCTGTTGTAACGGATGACGCCGCCGTCACTGTCACGCAGCACATCGTCGCTGATGACCTTGCCGTTATCGTCCAGGCGTATCCAGCGGATATCATTGCCGCCGGAAAACTCGGTGAACAGCAGGCTGCCTTTCAGGGCATCGCCAAAGATGTCGCTGGTGAACTCGGTGGCCCCATTGGGTGAGCGGTTGGGTCCCAGAGCGTAGGTATCTTCCACCCGATAGTTGGGATCCGGCTGGGTGCCGGGCGCGTAGGTCGACACCTCGTTGGCGTCTTCAAAGCGGGTCGGGTTGCCACCATCCAGTATGTACTCATCCCGCAACGGATTGCCGTGGCCGTAATAGCCCCCCTGATCGACAGTAAACAGAAAATCGTCCTGGAGCCCCACGCTGATCAGCGATTCATCCTGTGGCGTCGCCGGGTCGTCCGGCACCACGCCTCCTGCGGCGCCCCCGTTGGTAGGCACGTACAGCCGGCCATCCGAGTGCCACACCAGGTCATAGGCGTTACGGATACCGGTGGCAAAGATCTTGGCCACCGCGTCTTCTGCGAAAGGATCGTAGAACGTCGACAGGACGTTACCATCGACGTCCTGGACGCTGGCGACGCCGCGCTCGTCGAAGACCAGATACCGCCCGTCTCCCATGGAAATGGGATCATCCTTCAGGTTGTTATCGTCGTCGCGAAAGCGGGTCTGATCCTCGGGCAGGGGCTCGGTCGTGACGTCGAATCCGCCCTCGGGAGGCGTTCTGCTCGGATCAATTTCCAACACCGTGGCAGATAGCAGGCGCTCGGGCCGGTTGGCCCAGGCGCTGTCAACGCCCCCTACACCCGTGTTGGAACCTTGGGTCAGGTACAACAGATACTCGGGGCCGGCGTCGGGGGAATCCGGGTCAAACTCTGGGTTCTTGCGAAACTCGATGCTGTTGCTGACATGGTCCGCCGCAGAGCGCGGCAGGCCGGTCAGATACACCTCAACCTGCCCGCTGAAGCTGCCATCCTCGTCCAGGGTGATCTTCAACAGCCGACCACTGAAGTCTGGCACCCTGCGCACTTGTCCCAACAGCGGCACCGGATAGTTATCGGTCACCCACAGCACTTGGGGGTCGGAGGGGTCTTCTGCCACGCCGATGATGGCCCGGCGCACATTGTCCGTCACCGAATCAGGCTGCGCGAATGGATCCCATCCCAGGTCCAGCACTTCACCTGGCCCCAGGGAGCCATCTTCCGGGTCTAATCCGTAGCGTCGGATCTGACCGCCCATGCTGACCACATACAGGGTGTCGCCTGCCCCGTTGAGCGTCAGTGAGGTAAAGGCAACAGCATCATCTGCAGCACCGTCGAGCTCGACGGTGCCCTCGAAGGCAACGTCGACGTCCGCGTCTCTCTCGGTCACCGGTCCAGTGACAAAGGTGTTGGTGTATTTGAGGAAGTCACGGGTTGGCGCATCGATATCGCTGTTGTCACCGCGATCCTGAAAACCATCGATGACCAGGGTATAGCTGGTATAGGGCTTGAGCGGGTCAACCGGGGACAGGGTCAGGGAATCGAAACCACCGGTGGTGTTGATATCGAAGTTCACCTCGACACCGGTGACCGTTTCGAACAGGCGCACGGAGCCATCCGCCAGGCTTTCCAGCAGCACACCTCCCCTGCCTTCCACCACCTGAACGCCCACGAAGATGTCCGAGGCCGGATCCACCCCGGTAGGCAAACCGCCATCATCCCGATCAAGTGCCACCTCCACTGCCTGGCTGCCGACGCCCGCCACGGCTCTGGCACCGACAAACCGGGCATAGTCATCGACGGCATCACGATCATCACCTGGGGTGGGGTCCGGCAACGACTGAATCTCGACATATTGCAGCTTGACGTTGCGGGCATCCGCGCCCAGTGCGTCCAGGGTCAAGCGTCCGTCGGTGACCTCGACCACCCTGGTCACCAGCGTCGTGCGAAAGCCATCGGTATCGTCGGTAACGTTGGCATCCAGCGGGAAGTCGCCGGGCCGCGCAGGCACAAACCCATCGATGAGCGAAGCGCCCTCTGCGTTGACCTGATAGAAGGCATCAAAACGGCCGGAGACATCCCCCACCGCCAGGGTAACCTCATAGAAGCCCGGCGCCAGCTCGATCTCCCATCCCGCATTGACGGCGACACCACCATCACGCGTCATCTGGGCGTAGCTGGCCTGGCGAGGGTCCAACCCGTCAAAGTCCCCCGAGCGGTCAACCAGCAAGGACGCATCCACATCGACCAGCGACATGGGAGTGGTGCCGTTGTCGATGCCATCGGCGATGCTGGCGCCGCTGACCCAGCCGTACTGGTGGGACACCCCCCCGACCTCGATCGCCTGTTCGCCAAACGCCTTGCCGCTGTCTACGGCAGAACCGTCCACTGCCGCAGAGGCTTCAGGTTGAAAGTTGATGCGCCATACGCTCCGCTCGCTGATCACCGTTGGGGCCGCCACCGCCGAGGACGGCGGCAAGGCCTGCCCCAGGTGGTCGACATCGTTAACCGCGTTTTCGCGACTTACCTCGTTGACATCCTTTACATCGCTGACACCGTCGACATCATTCCTGCCGCTTACATCGTTTATACGGATTTCATCGCTCACACCCCACCCTCCCCATCCATAAATTTCGCAATGGGCACAATAAAGCGCAATTTATACAGAAAAATAAATAGCAATATTCTTACATTGATTGAGAAAAATGCCATTTGGAAACTACTTTTTTTACACCAACAGGCAATCAAAAAAACAATGCGCCAAAAAGCACAAAAACATGCCAGGAAACACCTGTGCCACAGAAAAATTTATCCTTATGAAACAACTATATGAGAAAAATAGTTCGCGAAATTGATACTTTCTAATTTTCAGAAGTGAGAAAAATCGAAGAGCAAAAACAGAATAATTTATCACCTTTGATCGAGATATTTGTGCTTAAAAAGTCATATATGAAAGAAAACTTGAACCAGGCTTACGACAAAGAATCGCTAGATTCCTACTCAAATATGTCTACATAATACTGGCGGGTAGACAACGACGTCAGAACTGCCTTTTCTGGAACACAGTACATTGCTGTGTGCGTCATTGTGCGAAAGCTTTGTTGTCATGCTGCAGGGGCTCTACTGTCGCTCTGCCAGAGCTCCGTTGTCGTTCGACTAAAGCTCTGCCGAGCGAACGGACTGAATCAACCTGCCGAACCAGAACGAACCAGAACGACGAGTCAGACCGACGAACCAGGCCCTACCATCGAGAGCCACCAGGCTTTTCGCAGGTGCCCCATTCACGCTGCCAAGAGCTCATCGCCATGCGCTTCCCCCCGTCCCAGGCCAATGCTCTATCCCGCGAGGCATCTGCCGTTAGCGCAGCGCTGCGCGGCTGTCGCAGGGGGCTCGTGGATGTGGCCATCTTCAGCATCGCCATCAATTTGCTGATGCTGGTCCCCTCTTTTTACATGATGCAGGTCTATGACCGGGTGCTCGCCAGTCGCAGCGTCGATACCTTGATCATGCTGACGCTTGTCGTGATCTTTCTGTTCGGGATCATGGCCGGCCTGGACTGGGTGCGCTCACGCCTGCTGGTGAGGCTGGGCAATCGTTTCGATGAACAGCTCCAGCAGCGGCTTCATCAATCGCTTTATCGGCAGGCACTTACCAATCCCAGAGCTGCCTCCATCCAGGGCCTGGATGACCTTGCCACGCTACGTCAGTTCTTTTCGAGCCCAGCGGTCCCGGCGTTCCTCGACACCCCCTGGATACCCGTCTATCTAGGTATCCTGACGCTGTTTCATCCGTACTACGGGCTGTTCGCCCTGTGTGCCGGAGCGCTGCTACTGGCCCTGGCGGTGCTGAACGAGGCCAGGACCCGGGAAGTGCTCAAGCAGGCCGGGGCCAGACAGGTGTCCAATCGAGATACCACCGCGGCCAACCTGCGCAACAGCGAGGTGCTGCATGCCCTTGGCATGGTCGAAAGCATCCAGCATCGCTGGCAGGCGATACATCGGGAAGGCCTCACCCTGCAGTCCCTGGCCAGCGACCGCGCAGGCACCCTGACCCATCTGTCGAAAGCGCTGAGGCTGCTGTCCCAGTCCTTGATCCTAGGGCTCGGCGCCTGGCTGGTCTTGGTCGCAGAGTTGACCCCAGGGATGATGATCGCCGGCTCGATTCTGCTCGGCCGCGCGCTGGCGCCACTGGATCAGCTGATCAACGGCTGGAAGTCCTTCATCGCAGCGCGCAATGCATCAGAGCGCCTGAATCTGTTGCTTGGCGCGGCAACGGCAGGTGAGGCCATGGCGTTGCCCTGTCCCCGAGGCTCGCTGACCCTGGATAACGTCAGCGCCGGTCCACCGGGATCCCAGAACATCAGCTTGAAGGTCATCAGCCTCACGCTCTCGCCCGGGGAACAGCTAGCCGTGGTGGGTCCCAGCGGTTCAGGCAAATCGACCCTGGCGCGGGTCGTGCTGGGCATCTGGCCCAGCCTGGATGGCTGCGTGCGTCTCGACGGCGCCGACATTCTCGGCTGGCTGCGTCACGCCCTGGGGCCTCACCTGGGCTATCTGCCCCAGGACGTCGAGCTGCTGGCGGGGACCATTGCCGATAACATCGCGCGGTTTGCCGCCGTCGACGCCGAGGCCGTGGTCAAGGCCGCGATCCTGGCCGGCGTGCACGAGCTCATTCTGTCCCTCGATGACGGCTACGACACCCTCATCGGCCCACAGGGCCTAGGCCTTTCTGCCGGTCAGCGTCAGCGTATCGGACTGGCGCGGGCGCTTTACGGCCATCCCTGCCTGGTCGTGCTGGATGAACCTGACGCCAGTCTCGACGACGCTGGCGAACGCGCCTTGGCGCAGGCACTCGATGGGCTGCGCCGCCAGGGGACGACCACTCTGGTGATCACCCACCGTCAGTGCCTGCTGGATCGGGTAGACCGTATCCTGACGCTTCGCGACGGTCAGGCGGCCGCGCTGCACGCCCGCCGCAGCGCCGACGGTGGCCCGGTCGGGGCCAAGACCTTGCCCGGCAAGGTGATCAAACGGGTAACACCACACCGATCGGCATCGGCAGGAGGCCCGTCATGACCTTGCCTTCGCCTGGCTCATCCACCGAGGCGTCCGCTAAGACCCCGGCCTCTTTAGACGCCGGCGGCTCTCCCGTGGTCCCATCGCCAGCCCTTTCACCAGCCCTATCGCCAGCCCTATCGCAAGACGGGCCGCCGACAGCGCTGTATGTCTATCGCCGCATGGGCTTTGCGCTGCTGATGATCGCCCTGGGTGGCTTTGTGCTGTGGGCAACCACGGCTCAGCTGGCGGTGGCCGTGGTCGCGCCCGGAGCGGTATCGGTAGAAAGCTTCACCAAGCGTGTTCAGCATCTGGAGGGGGGCATCGTCGCCGACATTCTCGTGAGGGATGGGGATCAGGTGCAGCATGGTGATCTGTTGCTCCGCCTCGATGACACCCTGGCACGGGCAGAACGCCGCATTGCCGACAGTGATTACCTGATCGCGCGTGCCAGTGAGATTCGCCTGCTGGCGGAGCAGACAAATGCCGCCATGCTGACCTTTCCCGATGAATTGACGGCCGCCCGGCTACAGCGCGTGCGTGAGGTGCTGGCGGTGCAGCAACACCTCTTTGAGGTACGTCGCCAGGCCCTTGCGGACACCCTGGCTGCCCTGGATCAACAGGTGATCCAACTGGAGGAGCAGATCCAGGGGCTCGCGCGTACCCGGGGGATTACCGACCTGCGCATCGACTCTCTGGAGCGGGACATCGCCAGCCATCGCCGCCTGTTTGACGACGGCCTGATCAGCAGTCAGCGGCTGCGCGAGCTGGAGCGCGAAAGCCTTGAGTACCAGAGCGACAACGCCAGGCATGCAGCGGACATTGCCAGGCTGCAGGCTCAGATCAGCGAGCTGGTACTGAACAAGCAGGTGCGGGGACAGGAATTTCAGCAACAGGTGGGCGAGGACCTGCGGCGGGTTCAGGCCGAGGTGGCCGACGCCGAAGAGCGTCTGGTCGCGCTCAATCATCGGCTGACGCGCACGCACATTGTGGCGCCGGTGTCCGGCACGGTGGTCGGACTCGACGTGCACACGATCGGCGCGGTGGTTCGCGGTGGCGATATCTTGCTGGAGCTGGTTCCGTCCAACGACCGCTTCGTGGTCGAAGCACGGGTCCCCAGCCAGGACGTGGATCATCTGCATGTCGGTCAGCACGCCGATATCCGCTTCAGTGCCTTCAATCAGCGTTTGACCAAGGTGGTCGCGGGCACCATCGGCCATGTCAGCGCCAACAGCTTTGACGATGAAACGAGTCGGCAGCGCTACTACAAGGTCGTCGTACAGGTGACAGACCCGATCACTAGCGTATTGCCTGAGGGCATGACACTCGTCGCGGGCATGCCCGCAGAGGTCATGATTCGTACCGGTGAGCGCAGCTTTGCCAGCTACATGCTGAAGCCGCTTAATGACATGCTGGCCAGGGCCATGCGCGAGGAATGAAGCCTGCGCAAGGAATGACACCTGCGCAAGGAATGAAGCCTGCGCAAGCAATAGCACCGCCACCCAACCACCATGAGAAAGGCAAAAAAAACTGCGCGGATCAAGGTTCAGGGGGACGATCCGCGCAGGGCCAGCTCCCTGCCGGCACGGGACACCATGACATGTCCGACAGAAGCCTCCCTGATAGCCTCCGCCGATGACACCGCCCTGAGGGAGGATGCTGCGTTTCCCTGAGGGGTACCTCCCTTAGACCATGCATCTGGTCGTTTTACGTCATTCGGTGACGCCCGCCTCACCCACCGCGGGCGTCACCGGTCGTCTCTGGCTTACAGGCCGGCATCATCCTGTACGCCCTGCACGCCCACGTCGTCACTCATCGGCAGGTCATCCACATCGTCGCTGGAGGCATCGACAACAGGGTCGTCCGCTGCCAGCAACAGGCTGCTGGTAGCCAGGCTGGCCGCCGCCACGTCGGGATCCCGGGTGAGCTGGAACGAGGCCAGATCCTGGGAACCGCCGTTGAAGGTCAGTCTGAGCACCTGCACGCCTGCCTCCAGGTCCAGGGTCATCGCCGCCGTATCGACGTAGACGCCCCAGTCACTGGTCACCGGCGTGGCCACGCTACCCTGCTCGTAAACGCTACCGTCCTGTTCCAGCGAAGCGGTGATGCTGCGCCCGCCATTGGGGCCCGAGGTCACGAAGGACAGGGTGTGGCTGCCCGCTTGCTCCACGTTGATGGTGTACTCAAGCCACTCGCCGTTATCGATCCAGCCCACCGCGTCGCCCTGCCCCACGATATCCACCGGCGTATCGCGGAAGTTGCTGCCGAACTGCTGCGGGCTCAGCTCGTTGTAGGCTTCACCCTGCTCACCCTCGTCGAACAGCACGGCGTCAAGGGACAGGCCATCGTCAGCGTCCACCAGCCAGGCGTTACCTCCTGCATTGAAGGCCTGTTGGCCGTCCTTGGACAGTGAGAAGCCCTGCAGGTCCATGGACCCGCCGTTGAAGGTCAGGCGCAGCACCTGCTCGCCGGCCTCCAGCGTGACCTGGGTCGACGCGGTCTCGACAAAGTTGGTCCAGCTTCCGGTGGGATCCACCTCTACCGCTCCTGCCGTCGCGTAAGGCGTACCATCGCCCTTGGTGAAGCTGGCGGTGATGCTGCGTTGGCCGCCGGCGGTGGTGCCGAGGGAAGCCAGGAAGGCGAGATCATAGGTGCCTGCCTGCTCCACGTTCAGGGTGTACTCGACCCACTCGCCGTTCTCGATCCAGCCGATGACGCTGCCACCACCCGCCAGGTCCACCCCATCGCCACGGGGATTGGTACCCAGCTGTGCCTGACTTGAGTCGTTGTAGGCGACTCCCTGACCGCCTTCGTCGTAGTTGACCGCCTCCAGGTTGAAGTCCGCCCCCACCTGCCAGGGCGTACCATCATCGGTAAACGCCGACTGGCCATCGTCCACCGGCTCCACCAGATCCAGGCTGAAGGAAGCCAGGTCGAGCTGACCGCCGTTGAAGGTCAGGCGCAGGACTTGTTCACCCTCTTCCAGGTCAAAGCTCAAGGGCCCGACGTCGGTGAAGGTGGTGAAGCTGCCGGTGTTGGGCAGTGCCACCGACTGATTTCCCGTGTAGAAGGCGCCATCCTGCTCGAACGCCGCGGTGATGGTCTTGCCACCGGCCACCGCCGAGGTCGAGAAGTTGAGCACATAGGTGCCCGCGGTCTCCACGTTCAGGGTGTATTCCACCCACTCGCCGTCGGCGACAAAGCCGATGGCCAGCGACGGGGTCGAGATGTCCACCGCCTCGTCAGAGCGGAAGGCATTGCCGCTATGGGTGGTGTCCGAGTCGTTGTAGGCCACCCCCTGGCCGCCGTTGTCGTAGAAGCGCGCTTCCAGATCCAGGCCATCGGCGCCCACCGTCCAGGCGGTCTGGGTGTCATTGAAGGCGGTCTGCGCGACCGGCGTCGGATCATCAAGGAAGTTCGGCGTCCCGTCACCGTCATCATCATCGTACAGATCCACCCGGCCGTTACCGTCGGCGTCCTCGACGCCGGTCGGATCGTACGGCGTGACGTTCTGCACCAGGAAGATGTTGTCGTTGTAGTCGTAGTTCACCCCCGCGTAGTCCTGGATCACGATGTACGTGTCCGGAATCACGTTGCCGTCGGCGTCCTTGGCCACGTACACCCGGATCAGGTGGCCGTCGTTCTCGTCCCAGTTGAGGTTGGCGCCGGGAATGCCGATGGCATCGATGGTGTCCTCGTACAGGTTGGCGTCGGGATCCGACCAGGAGATGTACCCAGGACGATCGGAGATCTCGGCATAGAAGCCGAACGGATCATCCCGATCCAGGGTCGCCACCGCCAGATTGTCGCCATTATTGAGGGTGCGCGGCAGCAGGGTCTGACCGTCGGCCTCGTCGTGGGCGATGATCTCGCTGATGTCGCGGCTGTCCACGTCATGGATGAACAGTCGGGCGATGTCGCCCTGGCCATGGTAGGCCGCGAGCTGGGTGATGGTGATCGGCGAGGCCCCGTCGGCGCGCTGGAAGAACGGCGCCAGGATCTCGTCGCCGTTGGCTTCCACCAGGCCACCCTGGTTCATCTGCCCCTCGGCGACGTCGGTGGTGTAGCCAAAGGCATTGACGATCTCCTGCACCGTCGGCTCCTGGCCACTCTCGGACTGGTTCTGGCTGATACCGGCCAGCTCGATCACCTTCTCGGCCTCATCGGCGTCGCTCGAGCTGATGATCAGACTGGCCTCGTACAGCGAACCGTCATTGGGGTCATCGGCGATAAAGCGCACCGTGACCTCCACCGACTCACCGGGCTCCAGTACCACGGCACTGAAGGCCTGGGTCAGCTCGAACAGGCTGGGGTCACTGACCGCCACAGCGTTGATGGTCAGCGCATCGAAGCCGTCATTGGAGAGCGTGATGGTGACCTCGTCATGCACTTCCTGGGCCGCATTGACGGGGTTCTCGATACGCGACATCACCAGGCGATCGTTGGACGGCACGCCATCGTTGTTGGTGACCGTGAGCGAGCCGCCGGAGACCGGCTTGACGCCTTCGATCACGAACACGTTGTCGTTGTAGTCATAGTTGATGCCGGTGTAGTCCATGATCCCCAGGTAGGTATTGGGAATCACGTTGCCATCTTCGTCCAGGGCCCGGAACATGCGCACCGTATAGCCCCGCTCGATGCCATCGGCATCCGCCGGCGGCGTGCCGCCCCCGGAGGGGTTGAGCGACGGGTCGGTGGACAGTCCCGCCACCTCGATACCGAACACCTCATCGCCGGCCCAGCCATCGGGGATGGTCCCTCTGCCGAAGGTCGCGGTGGCGAAGTTGCCGTTGTTGACCAGCGGCAGCAGGGTCTGATTATTGTCTCCCTGGTGGTTGGAGAAGATGATGTCCTGGCCCTTGTTGCCCGGCGCATGAATGCCCAGCGTCGCCCCTCCGTTGCCATGGAAGGCCGCCAGCTGGGTGATCTTGGCCTGGTCCACGCCATCGGCCAGGGACCAGTAGCGCGACAGCACCTCGTCGTCGTTCACCGGACGGTACAGGTCGAAGTCGTTGAGCACCGAATTCTCGCCACCGCCCACGGTGGTCAGTCCAGCGATGCGGTTGCCGAAGCCGAATACCTCCCAGATCTCGTTGACGTTGGGTTCCCAGCCGCCCTCGTCACGGGCCTGCCAGAAGCCGGCCATGGCGATCTCGGCCACCGGCGAGTCGGCGTCGTTGGTGACCAGCCGAATGCGGCCTTCAAACACCCCGTCACCGGCGTCATTGGCAGGAGGCGTGTAGGCGTCGCGGTCGAACAGTACCGTGACCGTCAGCGACTGCCCGGGGGCCAGGGTCAGGCCGTCGAACGCGCCCGGATCGGCCAGCACGAAGGGCCCGTCGATCTGTGCCTCGAGGATATCGAGCGGTTCACTGCCACTGTTGCTGATGGTGACCGTGGCGCTGTCCTTGAACTCGCGGTCCGGGTTGGAGGCACCGTTGTTCTCCAGATAGCTGAAGTGCAGCCGGTTGGCATAGAAGGCCGCGTCGCCACTTTGCACCTCGATGTCGGCGTTGGCATTACCCGCCAGCGGCGTGACATCCAGGTAGTCCAGATCATCCGCGCCGTCCACGGCGGACACTGCCCGCAGGTTGTACTCGACGCCGGCCTCGAGCTCGACATAGACGCCCTCTTCGCCGGCATCGCCCACCCCCGGATAGGCCAGACTGTCGACGGCCTGACCGTTGAGTGTCAGCGCCAGCGACCCGCCATTGTCGCCACCGGCGTTGGCCGCCAGGTCCAGACGATAGAGGCCATCGCTGTCTACGGTGAAGTAGAAGTCTGCGGTCAGTTCGTTGACGGTGCGGGCGCTGGCGCCATCCTCAAGCTCGATCCGCGCGCCGTCGGACACGTCGGCGTAGACCGGGATGAACACATCGCCGCCATTGTCCGGCACCCGCAGCAGGTCGATGTTCGGCCCCACGGCCCCCGGCGCGGTCAGGGTAATGGTGTTGCTGCCCGCCTGCAGATTGACCAGCACCTCCTGGAAGAACCAGTCGTCCTCGGCGTCATTGCTCTGGCCGACGAAGTTGAGCTGGCCCAGGTCGGTGCCATTAATGGTCAGTCCCAGCGGTCGGTCGGCCTTGCTGGCGGCAAGCGCATAGCGGAAACCGATCTCGTAGCTGCCGTCTTCGGCGACATCCACCGTCCAGGTGATGGTCTGATCGCCGCCGCCATCGAAGTCGACAAAGCCATCGCCGGAGGCGTTGCGGTCATCCTGACTCTCCGGCACGAACACGGCGCCGCCCAGCACGGCGTCTTCGGCCTCGTAGACGGTGAAGCCCGGCGTGGTGTCCTCCTCACGCAGGATCTCCAGCTGGTCGATGTTGGGTCCGGTGTCCTGGGTCGCCTGGAAGCGCACGGTATTGAGGCCGGCGGCCAGGTCCGCGGTGATGTCCACCGTCAGCCAGTCGGACCAGCGGGCGTCAGGATCGGTGATGCTGGAATCCTGGCTCGGCGGGAAGGACACCACCCCCACCGACACGTTGTTGACGAAGACCTCCAGCGGGCGATCGATGTCCGAGCCATTGCCATAGCGCACCCGCAGCACCGACTCACCGGCCTGGCCGGGGTCCAGTTCGAAGCTGAAGGTGATGAAGTCGACGTTGGTGCTGCCAAAGTCGGCATAGCCCCCCGGCACGCCATCGTCATCCACGGTGTTGCCATCCAGGCCAAAGGCGCCGGGACGCAGGCCATTGGGCAGGTTCTGGTTGGTCTCCGGATTGTTGATATCGCGGATTTCGATCTCCGCATCGGCGCCGGTGGCGATGGTCACCGAGGTGCCATCGTTCGGCGTCACGTCCTCGGCCTGAATCGTCAGGACGGTGATCAGGTCGTCGTCCGGGTCCGGATCGACTGGATCGGTGGTGCCGCCCGGCACCGGATCAAGGCGGATGATCTGGCTCTGGCCGTTGCCTCGGTTGAGGGTCAGCAGATACAGCTGACCGGTGGCCGGGTTCTCGATGATATCCAGCGGATCGACGTAGGTGATGACGTTGCCGTCGGGGTCACGCAGCACGTCGTCACCGATGACGTTGCCGTTGGCGTCCAGGGTGATGGAGCGTACGTCGTCACCGCCGGAGTACTCGGTGAACAACACGTTGCCCTGCAGGTTGCCGCCGAACACACCGCTGGTGTATTCCACCGCACCGTTGGGCGAACGGTTCTCGCCCAGCGAATAGACCCCGGCGATGTCATAGGTGCCCTCAGGGTTGGTGCCCGTCGGGTACTTGTCGACCTGATTGGGATCATTGCCACCGGTGGGGTTGCCGCCGTTCAAGATGTATTCGTCACGCAGCGGGTTGGGATGGCCGTAGTAGCCGCCCTCCTCGATGCGGAACAGGTAGTCATCCTGCTTCTCGACGTTGGTGTAGCGCTCGTCCTCCGGCGTATTCGGATCATCCGGCACGTTGCCGCCGGCGGCCGAGCCGTTGGTCGGCACGTACAGGTAGCCGTTGGAGTGCCACACCAGGTCGTAGGCGTTACGCGCCCCGGTGGCGAAGATGGTCAGCACCGCATCGGGAGCATAGGGGTCATAGTAGGACTCGAGCACATTTCCGTCGGCATCCTGCACCGTGGCGACGCCGCGATCATCAAACACCAGGAACTCGCCATTGCCCATGGGAATGGGGTCGTCCTTGGGATGGCCGTCCGGATCATCGAAGCGCTGGTTGAGCCCGTTGTCGGGCAGCGGCTCGGTGGTCACATCGAAGGGGCCATTCGACACATCGCGGGTCGGATCGATCTCCATCACCGCCGCATTCAACAGCCGCTCCGGGCGGTTGCCCCAGGCGCTGTCAGGTTCCCCCATGGCCGAGTTGGAGCCCTGGATCAGGTACAGCAAGTGGGTCGGCACATCCGGGTTGGAGTCCGCGTCGTAGTCCGGGTTCACCCGGAACTCCAGGCTGTTGGTGACGTGGTCACCGTTGGAGCGCGGAAGGCCAGTGATGTAGGCCTCGGCGGTGCCGGAGAAGCCGGGTCCATCGTCCAGGGTGATCTTGGTGATGCGACCACTGAAGTCCGGCACCCCGTTGTCACGTCCGGACAGCGGGATCGGGTAGTTATCGGTGATCCACAGCACGTTGGGGTCGGTGGGATCGACCACCAGGCCAATGATGCCCCGCTGCTGGGTTTCTCCCGGTTGATCGAAGTAGTCGTTGGGCAGGCTCAGCTCCAGCCGGTTGGACAGTGAACCATCGATGGGGTCCACGTCGTAGCGCAGCAACTGGCCACTGATGGTGGCGATGTACATGAAGGCGCCGTCGGGGCTCATCTCCAGCGAGGTGAAGCCGAAGGCCCCATCGGCAGCGCCGTTGAGCTCGACCACATCATTGAAGGCCACATCACGGGCCACGATCTCCGGCTCAGGGCCGGTGACGAAGGTGTTGGTGTACTTCTGGAACTCCCGGGTCGGCGCGCTGGCATCATCGTTGGGGCCGCGATCCTGGAAGCCATCGATCACCAGGGTGTAGCTGGTGAAAGGCTTGAGCGACTGGCTCGGCGAGATGGTCAGGGAGTCGAAACCACCGGTGGTATTGGCATTGAACGTGACCTCCTGGCCGGTCACGGTTTCGAACAGGCGGATGGAGCCATCGGCCAGGCTTTCCAGCAATGCCCCGCCGCGGCCGTCCACCACCGAGATGCCGACGAAGATATCAGAGGTCGGATCAACGCCGGTGGGAATGCTCCCATCGTCCGGGTCGAGATCCACCTCCACTTCGTTCTGCCCCACCCCGGCGATGGCTCGGGCGTCGGTGAAGAAGGCGTAGTCCTCGACCGCCTCGCGTCCATCTCCTGGCGTCAGATCCGGCAACGCCTGGATCTCGATGTACTGGATCTCGGTGTTCTCGTTATCGAGTCCCATGGAGTCCAGGGTCAGGCGACCGTCGGTGACCTGAACGATGCGGGTCACCAGGTCGGAGCGCACGCCCTCGGTGTCATCGGCGGGATTGCCGTCCGCCGGGAAGTCGTCCGGGCGGAACGGGGTGAAGGGGTCGTTGAACAGCTGTCCTTCGGCGTTGAGCACATTGTTGCTGTCATAAGGCCCGCTGGTATCGCCGATGGAGATGGTGACCTCGTAGTAGCCATCGTCGAGCTCGATCTCCCAGCCGGCGCGCACATAGTTGCCGGGCTGGTCAAAGTGCGCGTAGGTGCCCTGGCGCGGGTCGAGTCCGGCGATATCGTCGGTGCGGTCATTCACCGCCACGCTGGTCAGCGAGCTGATATCCAGCGGCTCGGTGCCTGGGTCACTATCGTAGATCGACTCTTCGGTGACCCAGCCATACTGGTGCACCTGGCCATCCACCGTCACCGACTGGGTGCCAAAGGCCTTGCCGTTGTCGGCGATGTAACCATCGGGCACCGCGGTGCCTTCGGGCTGGAAGTTGATCTTCACCGAGAAGCGGTCGCCTGGCTCCACCGGGCGCGGCGGCGCTACGCCGTCACGGCTGACGGTGACCAGGTCAATGTTGGGGCCCGCGGTGCCTTCGTTGGCCAGGCGAATGGTGTTATCGCCGGCCGCAAGCTCCACCTCGATGGTAGTGGTGGTCCAGTTCTCCCAGCCCACCGGGTCGCCGCCGGTGGAAGCGAAGGCCAGGCTGCCCTGGCTCGCCCCGTCCACCAGTACAGTCATCGGACGGTCGGCGCCATTGCCCGCACCGTTGGCGTAGCGCACCTCCAGGGTGTAGGTCCCGGCCTGGTCCACGCTGACCTGAAATTCCGCGGCGTCGCCCACGTCGCCGCCCATGTCCAGATATCCGGCACCGCTGAAGCCATCCCACAGTCCGTCCGCGCCTGCCGCGGCGTTGGTCTCGGGGTTGCTCGGGTCGCGCACCTGGGTATCGCTATCGGCGTCGACGATATCCAGCGCCTCACCTTCGATGCTGAAGCTGAACGGTGGCTGGGTCACGCCGTCGTTGAAGTCGAATACCACCTGGTCGATATTCGGGCCGTTCACCGCACCGGCGGGAATGGTCAGGGTGAAGGTGTTGGCGCCCTCCACCAGCTCCACCGTGACCTCGAGGGTCTGCCACTCTTCCCAGGGCTCGGTGACACCGGTGGCATTGGGGAAGCCGAGCTGGCCCTGGCCACTGCCATTGACGGTCAGATCCAGTGGCCGTGGGGCGTCACCACCGTTGGCGAAACGAATGGTGGCGGTATAGCTGCCCGCCTCCACCGCGTTGACGTTGAAGGTGACCTGGTCACCGGGGTTGGTACCAAAGTCGAGATAGGCCTCGCCCACCGCGCCGGGGCGGTAGTTGCCAAAGTCGTCAGGGTTGGCCGAGTCGACCACCCGGGTGACTTCACCCTGGGCGGTGCCACCGACGTCGACGATGTCGGCGTCCTCTGCCTGCAGGGTGATCGGCGCCACCACCACAGCGCCATCATCGTAGCTGACGACCTCATCGACGCTGGCTTCGTTACCTGTTGCATCGGTGACGATCAGCGTCACCGTGAGATCGCCACTCTGATCATCAAGCAGACCGCTGAGGTCCAGGGTAACGTTGCCCGAGGCATCCGGCGTCACCTCGATGCGAGTGGCGCCGCCGTCGTAAGACACCTCGACGGTGGTGACGTCGTCATCGACACCCGACACATTGAACACCGCCGTCGCCAGCTGGCTATCGTCCAGGCTGTCGTCGGCTGCCACGAGGGCCAGATCGCCGTCTTCATCGGCGCTGTCATCGATCACGATGGGCCCACTTCCGCCCTCGGTAACCTCGATGCGGTCAATGTTGGGGCCGGTGTTGGCACCTGCCGGGATCGCCAGCGCAATGGTGTTGCTGCCCGCCTCCAGAGTCACCGTGATGGTCTCGAAGGCCCAGTGGTCGAAGCCCTCTTCCGGGCCCGTACCATCCGGGTCGGTGCTGGCCATGGCAAGCACCAGCGGATCACCACCGTTGATCACCAGATCCAGCGGGCGATCGGTATTGGTGGCGTAGCGCACGTTGATGTCATATTGCCCGGCCTGGGCCACATCGACCTGCCAGCTGATGTTGTCTCCGGGGGTGTCGCCAAAGTCCAGGTAGCCGCTGCCGGAGAATCCGGGGCGCAGACCGGTGGGCTGGTTGGGCTCCGGGTTACTGGGATCGCGAATCTGGGTATCAGCGTCGTTGGCATCCACGTCGAAGCTTTCTACCGCACCATCCTCGGCCTGCAGCGATAGCGGCGAGAAAGGCGCTTCGTCCACATCATTGACGCTCACCGACACCAGTTCGCTGGTCGTCAGGCCATCGTCGGTGACGCTGACCTCGACTTCGTAGACGTTGTCCTCGTTGGCGTCCACGGCCAGCTCGAAGTCACGGGCCGAAGTGAAGCTGAGCACCCCGGTATCGGGGTCGATGGTAAACAGCGGTGCGTCGATGCCACCGGTGATGGCGAACACCGGTGCGCTCAGCGCGGCAGGCTGACCGTCTTCATCGAGTACCGCGATGGCGCCGATCTCGATCAGGTTCTCGTCCACGTCGAGCGCCGTCTGTGCGATGGACAGGCTTTCGTTGAGGTCGTTGACCGTGATCAGGGTCGCCTGGGACACGCTGTCTTCCCCGTCGCTGACGACCACGGTGACTTCGTAGACGCCGTCTTCATCGGCGTCGACCGCCAGTTCCGCATCGGGCGGGTTGACGAAGCTGAGTACGCCGGTGGCCGCATCGAAACTGAACAGCGGAGCGTCGACGCCTTCCAGGGTCACGCTCAGGGTGTCACCATCCAGGTCGTCCAGGGTGAGCGTCGCGACCGCGCTCGAGTTCTCGTCGACGCTGACGCTAGCGCCGAGCCCGGTGATGGTGGGCGCGTTGTTGACCGGCTCTTCGATGCGCTCGAACGCCACCGAGTCGATACGCATCAGCTCGCCGCCCTGGCCACGCAATTCAAGCCCCAGCTGCGAGTCGGCGGTGATCTCGACCGCTGTCTCGAACACGATCGCCTTGCGGTTACCACTCTGGCCGGCGTTGCCCCTGGCACCACTGCCCACCAGGGTGCCGAAGTCGTCACTGAGCACCACGTCGGAGGTCAGGCTGTCACTCGACAGATGGCGAGCCTCGAGCGCCGTTCCATCGATGGACAGCGTCAGCTCGCCCTCCCCGTCGGTTTCATCGAAGACGTACAGGGTGACCCGATACCAGCCGGGCTCGACCCCGGCCGCGGCCAGGTCGGTACCGATGGCGGCAGGCGCGGTGCTGGTCAGGCGAATCAGCTGGTCGTTGGAGGCGCTGGTATTGGCGGTGACGATCAGGTTGGCGGCATCCAGGTCACTGAAGGCTTCCGCCTCGATGGTCACCACATCGCCGATATCGGTACCGGCGATCTGGAAGTCGAGCACCTGGATGGCCGACAGGCCGCCCGGATCGGTGGCCCGCAGCGTCACGCTGAAGGCCCCACCCTCGGTCGGGGTGCCCTGGATCACGCCATTGACCAGCTCAAGACCCGGGGGTAGGTCCTCGACGCTCAGCGTCAGGTCGTCCCCGTCGGGATCAGAGAACAGCACAGCGTAATCCGCCAGGGTAATCTGGACGAAACTTTCGCCTACCTCGCCAAAGAATGGCTCCAGCGCGGCGGGCTCGGCCACCGGCGCGTCGTTGACGTTCTCGATGGTCAGCACAAAGCTGTCGGAGGTCTCGAACTCCCCGTCGTCGGCGAACAATGTAACGGTATAAACTCCCGGTACCAGGTCATCCAGGCTGCCACCCAGTACGCTACCATCGATGGCAAGGCCAGCGGCACTGACGGGCGCGCCGTCGCTGTCGGCCACCTCGAAGCGATAGTTCAGGTCGTCGCCATCGGCGTCTTCGAAGGGCAGATCCACCTCCAGCGTTGCGCCCTCGTCCAGCACCAGGTCAGCGACGCCGCCGCCGACCACCACCGGGGCCTGATTGGTGTCCACGCTGGTGGCTTCGCTAAGCGTCACATTGGAAAAACGCGCACTGCCCTTGGCGCCAAGGTCATCGTCATTGACGAACACCAGGGAGTCGATGGTCGAGCCGGCCAGGGACGACAGGTCGATGGTAAAGGTCAGGACGCCATCGCCATCATCATCGGTGCCTTGTCCCCGCAGGTCGATAAAGCCCTGCTGGGTCTGGGTGCCGCCCAGCTGGAACAGGCTGCCGCCACCACCGAAGGGGTTGTCGTCCGGGTCGATACCGACGGCGATGATCTCCGATACCGGGGAGCTCGAGGCATCCAGTTCCAGGGTCAGCCGTGTATCCGCGGTAATCTGGTAATTTTCACCCAGGGCCACCCGCTTCCAGACGTTGTCGGTCAAGGCCAGGGTCGCCCCTGCATCTTCCGACGCTGCGCCAGTGCCTTGGCTGGGGTTGTCCTGATTGCCGCCGTAGGACGTGATCGGCCCCGCGGCAAAGTCCAGCGTCAGCGGAGCATCGCTGTCGTCTTCCAGGGTCACCTGGGTCGAGGTAGTGGCTTCATTGCCGGCGAGATCGGTCACGTACAGCACAATGGGATGACTGCCGCCGCCCAGACCGGACAGGTCAAGCTGCAGGCTGTCGCCATCGACCCCGACCGGGGTGCGCGTGGCGCCGCCATCCAGGCTGACCTCGACGCTGTCGGCGTCAGCATCCAGCCCAGCCAGGGTAAAGGTCACGGCGGCACTATCCGCCTGGGCCACCGGGTCTGCCGGGCCGGCCAGTGCCAGATCGCCGCCTTCGTCGGCGGTGGTATCCAGGGTCAGGGCCAGCTCGCGAGTCCCACGGTTGCCATAGGCGTCCATGACAATCAGGGTGGCCGACAGCGGACCGTCGGCCTGACCGGAAAGGTCCAGGCTGAAGGCACCGCTGGCGTCCGGAGTGACCTCCTCTACATTCACGCCGTCATCAAAGCTCAAGCCCACGTAGACGATATCGTCATCAAGCCCCGCGACGGTAAAGGACACAGCGTCGACGGTTGCGGCGTTGACCACACTGTCAGGCGTGGTAAAGGCCAGGTCATCGCCCTCGTCCCCTTCCACATCGCCCACCGGGCCGGAGCCCGCCGTGGTCAGCTCAAGCCGGTCGATATTGGGGCCGCTGCCGGCGCCGCTGGGAATCGCCAGGGTGATGGTGTTGTCGCCCGCCTGCAATGCCACCGTCTGGGTCTGATAGGACCACACGTCAAAGCCTTCCGGCGCTTCATTGGTGGCATTGGGGTCGGTAGTGACGAAGGCCAGGGCGCTGGCGATACCGCCGTTGACCGCCATGTCCATGGGCCGGTCGCCGTTGCTGGCGTAGCGGAAGTTGAGGTCGTACTGACCCGCCTCGGCCACGTTCACGGTAAAGGTCAGGCTGTCGCCCGGTACGCTGCCGAAGTCCACATAGCCGGTCCCGGAGTAGTCGGGACGCAGGCCCTGGAAGCCGGTCCCGTCCTCGGGATTGGCCGGATCACGCACCAGGGTGCCCGCATCGTTGGCGGCACCAAGCTCGGCGTCTTCCGCCTGGACCACCTGGGGCGCAATATCGGGCCCGGTGACCGCGGCGCTGACCAGCACCAGCTCCATCTTGTCGATATTGGGACCATTGGTGTAGCCGCCCAGGCGCAGGGTGTTGCTGCCGGCGGCCAGCTCGACCTCCACCGTCTCGACCGTCCAGCCTTCCCACTCGCTCTGCAGGTTGCCGCCGCTCTGGCTTGGGCGGTTGGCCGCGGCAATATCGGCTTCGGTATCGTCCGGGTAGTAGACCGGCTCCAGCGTCGGCGCAAAGTCAAAGGTGGCCAGGGTGGTGGTGCTACCGCCGTCGACCAGCATCAGGTCCAGGGGGCGAGCGCTGGAGGTGGCGTAGGTGATGCTGATGGCGTAGGTGCCAGCGGTGGCGATGTCCAGGGTAACGTCGGCAGTGGCGTTGGCGTTGCCAAAGGCCCAATCCAGGTAGGCTTCTCCTTCGGCACCAACCCGGAAGGTCTCGTTGCCGTTGGTGAAGTCAGCGATGGTGTCGAGGGTGGCCACCCGGTTGGTGCCGCTGTTGTTCACGTCCTCGGTGGGCGACAACAGCATATCTTCGCCCTGAACCACGTAAAGGTCAGGGTCCGGGGCGGTGATCTCGAGATAGTCGATGTTCGGTCCGCTGGCGCCGTTGGAGGTCAAGGTAATCGTGTTGGTGCCCTGCTCCAGGGTCAGTCGTACCGGCTGGGTCAGCTCGAAGTTGGTGAAGTCATCGCCGGTGGAGGTCAGGTCGAACATGCGGTCGAACAGCTCACCGTTGACGTCCAGGCGCAGCGGGCGATTGCCGGCGCCCATGGCGTAGCGCAGCACCAGGTCGTATTCACCGGCCTCGGGCACGTCGAAGGTAAAGGTAAGGCTCTCGCCACCGGCCACTCCATCGCCATAGTCCACGTAGGCATTGCCCTCGGCGTCCGCCGCATCCGGGTTGGCCGGATCACTGACCACTGCGATGCCAGTATCTCCGGTGATACTGGCCGATGCGCCGTCGCTGGCATCATCGTCTTCGGCCTGGATGCGTAGCGAAAAGCCCACGGGGGCCGCCAGGGCCACTATTGCCGGGGCCGCAGCCGCTGCAGGCAGGGGGTCTGACGAGGGAGCTGCCGAGTTGTCTGGAAGGCTGTCTTGAGAAGCACCTGGAGAATTATCTGGAGAAGTGTCTGGAGAAGTATCTGGAGAGGTGTCTTGAGAGGCACCTGAAGCAGGTCCTGAGGACGCTGCGGCAGAGCCCGCCACCCCTGACGCGCTGTCCATGTCAGCGTCGTCGCTTCCCCCGTCACCATCGCTGGCGCCCGCCTGCGGGCCGTCGACATCCTGCGCTGACGATCCCGGGTCGTTGCCCACGGCTGGATCGATTGGCTCAGGGTGGCTTGCCACAGGATCCGTGGAGCCTTGCTCTGCTCCATCATCGGTATCGGCCTCGGCGTCCTGCACCAGCACTTCACGCAGGGCGGCAACACCGGGGAGCAGCGCTCCTCTGGCGTCGAGCGCCTCGATCATCATTCCCAGCTTGCCAATGGGGGGCGTCGGCAACTGCTCGAACACGAAGGGTCTTTCGAATTTCTCGAAGACGCTTCTCGCTCCTGACGCGTCTTCCCATGTCATGCGCACGGCCGCGACAGCCTCTTGCCAGCGCCCGGGATGGGGCGCCACCACCACGTCATGCAACTCGAAATCTTTATTTAGGAAATGCGCCTTGTCTTCCAGGCGTTTTTGAAAGGACTTGCGACCGCGACCAACAAATGACATGGAAAACATGAGCTGTCCCCTGACGATGATATCGGATGATCAGTCCTTGACGAACCACATTTTATTGTCGGCATCCACTGCCAAAGCTTGGTCTTATTTACGACTACCCTTGCATTACTGAGGTAACGAATGTTTCCGCGATTCGCGAGAACATCCTTTCCTCTTTCTGGTGCTCTTCCGGCCTTACCCTTACTGACCACACCCTTGGAACCCACCCCATGTAGAAAAGCTGTCACTCGGAACTATGCTCCACTAGCCAAGCTCCACTAGCCAAGCTCCACTAGCCTCTATGCTCCACTAGCCACCATGCTCGAAACAGCAAAACTCATAAGATGTAGCCCACCTTCACTGATTCTATAACCCCATCGACATACAGCAAGATTTTTTTGACAGCGCTAACGCTAACGCCACTTAGCCTTCAATAAAGGAAGATGTGTAACGTTCAAATCATTGTAATTATTGATTTTTTTAGTTATCTAAACTGAAAACACTAGACTTCATATTTGAAAAAACTCAGTTAAATAGCACTGACAGCACCAGCAGTAACCAACCCAACGATGAGACTTAACGTGTAAAAAAGCAGACTAAGCTCCACTTTTCTCCAACACCCTTTATTCAGGGATACCATCGCATTCTTTCCTCTCTGCAAAAGCCGAAGAAAACATTGGTTTCATTGCTGTCATCGCTATTGTGGTTGGCCATATTTTCGCTACTATCCCATCGAGACCCGTTTCCGTTTCATGGCTGTTTTTCACCATCATCACATCACCTGGACGGACCAATATCTCGGAACACTTCCGAGGGTCTTCAGGAGAACACTCAAGAGAACATCAATAGATCGAAGATGCGCCACACATCACTAAAAAAAGAAAACCACGGATAACGACAACAACAGCATCCCCGCAAGAGGGGTGATGTCAGGGGGAACCATCATGGCTGCAGAGAAGAATGACCTGCGTAAGGTCCTCGCCTTCTGTCGAAGAAGCTTCGGCTATGTGGCGCTGTTCAGCATGTTTATCAACCTGCTGATGCTGGTACCGCCGCTATATATGCTGCAGGTCTACGACCGCGTGCTGACCACCCGCAGCCAGGAAACTCTGTGGATGTTGACACTGGTGGTGGTGTTTCTCTTTATGGTGATGGGGGGACTTGAGCTGATGCGCTCGAGAATCCTGGTCAGGGTGGGTAACCGACTGGACACCTTGATCAGCCCACGCCTCTACGCCGCCATGTTCAAGCGCAGCCTGGCGAGCCCCGGCAAACCCTCCGCCCAGCCGCTCAACGACCTGACCAGCCTGCGCCAGTTCCTGTCGGGCAACGGGTTGTTTGCCTTCTTCGACGCTCCCTGGGTGCCGATCTACATCGGCGTGCTGGCCCTCTTCCATCCCTGGTTTGGGGTGTTCGCTCTGGTGGCCGGGATCATCCTCGCGACCATTGCCGTGATCAATGAACGACTGACCAAACCGCTGCTGACAGAGGCCAACGGTCGCCACGTGCAGTCACAGGATCTGGCCAACAGCAATCTGCGCAATGCCGAGGTGCTGCATGCCATGGGCATGCTGCCAGGCATCCAGGGGCGTTGGGCAGCACGTCATCGCGAATACCTGGTGCTGCAGTCCATGGCCAGCGACCGCTCAGGCCTGCTGACCAACACCTCCAAGGTGCTGCGGCTGATGTTTCAGTCCTTGATTCTTGGAGTCGGTGCCTTTCTGGTTCTGCGCGGTGAGTTGACCCCGGGCATGATGATCGCCGGCTCCATTCTCATGGGCCGGGCGCTGGCCCCTATCGACCAGATGATCAATGGCTGGAAGGGATTCTCTGGCGCGCGTACCGCCAAGGGGCGGCTGGAAGCCCTGCTGGACGAGGTTCCTGCCGATCCGCCGGCGATGCCGCTGCCAAGCCCGCGAGGACAGCTGACGCTGGACGACGTCAGCGCAGCGCCTCCCGGCGTCAAGCTGCCCACCATCACCAACATCGACCTGCGCATGGCCAAGGGCGAACACATTGCGGTGGTGGGGCCCAGCGCGGCAGGCAAGTCCACGCTGGCTCGGGTGGTGCTCGGGTTGTGGCCCACCCAGCTGGGCTGCGTGCGCCTGGACGGCGCCGATATCAATAAATGGGAACGCACGGCGCTGGGGCCGCATCTGGGCTACCTGCCCCAGGACATCGAGCTGTTTGATGGCAGCGTCGCCGAGAACATTGCGCGCTTTCAGGACGTGGACCCGGAACAGGTGGTGCGGGCCGCCCGCCGCGCCGGTGTGCACGAACTGGTGCTCAAGCTTCCGGACGGCTATGACACCTGGCTGGATCACGGTGGCAGCGCGCTGTCCGCTGGTCAGCGCCAGCGTATCGGCCTGGCCCGAGCGCTGTACGGCAACCCTGCCCTGATCGTGCTGGATGAACCCGATGCCAACCTGGACGATGCCGGCGAAGCGGCCCTGGCCCAATGCCTGATCGAATTGCGCCAGCAGGGCACCACTGCACTGATCATCACCCATCGTCAGCGCCTGCTGGCCAATGTGGACCGCATTCTCGTGCTCAAGGAGGGACGCGTGGCATCGCTCACGCCACCGGGGCGTCGAGAGCCTGTCTCCGCCGTGGCGGCGGGAACAAGACGGGTCTCCCCCGTCACCACCCTGCGCCCCAGCGCACGTGGCAGAAGCGCGGCCGTGCCCGCTGAATCGGCGTCGCCGGTATCCACGGCGTCCACTGTCCGTCCCGACAGCAAGGAGACCTGATCATGAATCCCGCAGGTGCCCCTCAACAAGAATTGCCGTTGCAAGATCAACGTTACCGCCGCCTTGGCCTGCTCATCCTGCTGGTGGCGCTGGGCGGCTTCGGCAGCTGGTCGGTGATGGCCAGTCTGGCGGTTTCCGTCGTTGCCCCCGGCTCCGTATCGGTGGAAAGCTTCACCAAGACGGTGCAACACCTGGAGGGCGGTATCGTCGAGCGTATTCATGTGGAAGACGGCAGTCAGGTCGATGCCGGCGACGTGCTGATCACGCTGGATGACACCCAAGCCAGGGCCCAGAGCCGCATCGTCGAGGCGGACTATCTGATCGCCAGGGCCAGCGAGGTACGGCTGCTGGCCGAGCAGGCAGGAGCGGACCAGCTGGTGTTTCCCGACGCTCTGCGTCAGTCCGACAATGGCCGCGTCCAGGCGGTGCTGGGGGTGCAGCAGCGCCTGTTCGAGGTCCGTCGAGAGTCTCTGGACGGCACCCTGGCGGCACTTGATCAGCAGATTCTGCAGCTGGACGAGCAGATCACCGGGCTCGAGGCCACCCGCCAGATCACTCAGCGAAGGATCGACTCGCTCAATGGTGAGGTGGCCAATCACCGCAAGCTGTTCCGGGATGGACTGATCAGCAGCCAGCGGATGCGCGAAATGGAGAGGGAGAGCCTCGAGTACCAGAGCGACAATGCGCGTCATCTGGCCGAGGTAGCCCGACTGCGCGCGCAGATCAGCGAGAACGTGCTGAACAAGCAGATTCGCCTGCAGGAATTCCAGCAACAGGTCGGCGAGGCCCTGCGTCAGGTGCAGTCGGAAGTGGCCGATGCGGAGGAGCGCCTGGTAGCCCTTACCGATACCCTGAGACGCACGGCCATTACCGCGCCTGTGGCCGGCACCGTGGTGGGACTGAAGGTCCATACCCTGGGAGCGGTCATCCGCGGAGGCGATCCGCTGATGGATCTGGTGCCAATGGGCGATGGCTTTATCGTCGAGGCCAGGGTAGCCAACCACGACGTCGACCATCTGTACCTGGGGCAGCCGGCGGAGATTCGCTTCAGCGCCTTCAACCAGCGTCTGTCCAACGTCATCGATGGCGAGGTGGTCCATGTCAGCGCCAACAGTTTCGAGGACGAAGCCACCCGAGAGCGCTACTACAAGGTGCGCATCCAGGTCACGCAACAGGGCGAGGCCAACATGACCGACAACATGCGTCTGATGGCCGGCATGCCAGCGGAGGTGATGATTCGCACCAGCGAGCGCAGCTTTGCCAGCTACGTGGCCAAACCGGTCACCGACATGCTGGCAAGAGCCATGCGCGAGGAGTAAAGACGACGATCCTGCGCCGCATGGGAAGCGGTTCAGCCTACACGCCCTGCCGCCGTAGCCAGCGTCTGTTCTGGGTCTGTCATGCGTCTGTCCTGGGTCTATAGTGAGGTAGAGACGCTGGTACGGCGATGCCACATTGCGGGGTTCGGCACGTGTACGACAATCGCACCAAGATGCTGCTGGTGGTGTCGAGGCGACTGCTGGTGTTCATCATTATCAGTCTGCTGGCCACGGCGGCCCTGTTCGCGGCAACGCTGTGGTTTCAGCAGCGCCTGATGATCTCGTGGCTGGTGTTCGAATGCGGCATCATCGGAGGCTTCGTCAGTATTCAGCAACGCTTGAAGCACATCTCGTCGACCGAACTGCGACTGCTCACCCAGTCCTGGGCGACCGTGCTGGTGGTGCCCATCTACGGAGGCACCTTTGCGCTGGTGTTCTACGCGCTTACCCTGGCCGGCCTGATCGAAGGGCACCTGTTCCCCAGCTATCACATCGCCGCCTTCCCCGAACCGCCTACTACGGATGACATTCTTCACTTTCTCTCGCGAACCTATCCCGCCCAGGGAGAGGACGTCGCCAAACTGATCTTCTGGTCCTTTGCCGCGGGGTTCTCGGAGCGACTGGTACCACAGATCATTCATCGCACAACGGACCGACAGCCTTGAGCCACGCTTTAGCCTGCCCTGCACTCGCGGGACGGCGTCACACCGCTATCAGGCGTTGAAGCGAACGGCTCCCAGGTCAGAGACGTCGTAACCGCCGAACTGTTCGGCCTGCTCACGCAGGCGGGGTTGCCGTGCGAACGCCAGCAGCCGTTGCAGCGGCGGCTCGAAGTAACTCCTGCGGCGCAGCAGCAGATCAAAGGACTCCTGCTGCAGCGGCAGGAAGGCGAGTCCCTGACGTCGCGCGGCCGCTTCGACACCAAGGCCCGCGTCTGCCCTGCCCTGGGCAATCGACAGGGCAAGATCATCCTCGCTCATGGCGGGTTGCTCCAGCAGGCCAAGGGCGTCCATCGAGATGCCTTGCCGATCCAGCAGTCCTTGCAGCAGGCGATGGGCCCCTGCGCCCTGCGGTCGACGTGCCACCCGGACGTCGCCCCGGGTCAGGTCCCCAAGACCCGAGATACCCAGCGGATTGTCCGCCGCCAGCATCAACCCCTGCTGGCGACGTGCCCAGTGGACAACGACCAGGTCACGCATGCCTCCCAGTCCCAGCTGCGCAGGATCGTTATAGCCGCCATCGGCATCCAGCAGGTGCGCGCCGACCACGCTCGCCTTGCCGGCCAGCAGTCGCTGGATACCGTCACCACTGCCCTGGCACAGGCTGGCCAGACCACAGCCGCTCTCGCGCATGGCCCAGTCGAGCAGCGGATCCTGACTGCCACCGAGGACTTCCTGAGGTCCCACGCTGGCCGCCTGATCCCCCTCCAGGTGATTCATGACCCACAGATCCACCGCCTGCCGCGGGAACAGCAGCTTGCCGGTGGCCCGGCTGCACGGAATCTGCCCCTGGCGCACCAGGTCGTAGACCTTGCGCGGCTTCAACCGCAGATAGTCTGCCACCTCCGAGGTGGTCAGATAGGTCGGGAACGCTACGTCATCCATGGTCCTGCCTCCCTTTTGCTCTACGGGGCTGGTCGTCTGTCTCGAAGCGCTGGTTCACTGATTCAGAACGAGCCACTAGCCGAAAGATGTAGCCGCTAACTATGCACGAAGATGTTTCAGGCTGCATAAATTTCAGTGCCCGGATGCGCATGCCGACGTTTCATCACATTATGCTGGTATATCAAGGGCATCCCGCGACCGCGGCGCCGTTCTGACCCTACCTGACACGAGCCGTGATGACCGACTCCGCCTTTGCCACCGCCCTGGACCTGATTGTTGGACTGGATCCCGACCTGCTGACCATCGTCAGCCTGTCCCTGCGCATCTCGCTGACGGCAGTCGCCATCGCTGCCGCGCTGGCATTGCCCCTTGGCGCGGCGCTGGCACTGTACCGTTTCCCCGGTCGAGCACCGCTGATCATCGCCCTTAACGCGCTGATGGGCCTGCCACCGGTGGTGGCAGGCCTCACCGTCTATCTGCTGCTGTCCCGGGCGGGGCCCCTTGGCTCCCTGGGCCTGCTGTTTACCCCCACCGCCATGGTGGTGGCACAGGTCATTCTGGTCCTGCCGATTCTGGCCTCGCTGACCCGGCAGAAGGTCGAGGAGCTGCATGGCGAATACGCCGAGCAGCTGGCATCCATGGGGATTTCCCGAGTACGCCGTATCCCGACGCTGCTGTGGGACGCCCGTCTCGCGTTGATTACGGTCATGCTGGCGGGCTTTGGACGAGCCAGCGCCGAGGTGGGCGCCGTGATGATCGTCGGCGGCAACATCGACGGCGTTACCCGGGTGATGACCACCGCCATCGTGCTCGAGACCAGCAAGGGCAACCTGCCCCTGGCGCTGGGTCTGGGCATCGTGCTGTTGGCCCTGGTAGGGCTGATCAACGCCCTCGCCCACCTGATCGGCGAGTCCACCAGGAGGCAGCTGGGATGACCACGATGACGCTGTCGGCGCCAGCCTCGGCCCCTCGCCTCACCCTCGACCGGGTCGGCTTCTCGACCGCTGGTCAGCGCCTGCTGGGCCCCCTGTCACTCACTCTCGACGGTCATCGGCGCACCCTGATCATGGGCCCCAATGGCGCGGGCAAGAGCCTCTTGATGCGTCTTGCCCATGGCCTGCTCTCGCCCACCCAGGGACAGCTGCAATGGGAAGGTTCGGCTCCCCGCCAGGCCATGGTATTTCAGCGTCCGGTCCTGCTCAGACGTAGCGCCCTGGCCAATCTCGAGTATGCGTTGGCGGTGAATCATGTGCCACGCCGACAGCGGCGCCAGCGCGCCATCGCCGCTCTCGAGCGCTTTGGTCTGGAAAGCCTGGCCAAACGCCCGGCTCGAGTGCTGTCAGGTGGAGAGCAGCAGCGTCTGGCACTGGCCCGGGCCTGGCTGCTGGAGCCCGAGGTGCTGTTCCTTGACGAACCGACCTCGGCGCTTGACCCCGCCGCCATTCGGGCGGTGGAGAGTGCCATCGAGACCTTTCATCAGCAAGGCGTGCGGATTGTCATGTCCAGTCACGACATGCACCAGGCGCGCCGTCTGGCCGACGACGTCATCCTGCTGCACCGGGGCCGACTGGTCGAACAAAGCCCGGCCAACCTGTTCTTCAGCCGCCCCGTCACCCAGGAAGCCAGCGCTTTTATCGCGGGAGAGCTACTGGACTAGATCGAGGCCACGGTGGTGACGACGCTTCAGGCCCATTCATCCACCGCACGACACCCGTCGTGCGATCTACGCAAGGAACTGCACCATGTCACATCGCCATACCCCATCGTCGCGCAGGCTGTCTTCCATGCAGGTTCGTCGTGCGGCCACCAGCGCTGCCGCGGCGTGCGCGCTGATGCTCGGTGCCAGCAGCGCACTGGCTCAGGACGAGGCCCCCTTCATCACCCTCGCATCGACCACATCCACCCAGAACTCTGGACTGTTTGACGCCATTATTCCGACCTTCACCGACAGCACCGGCATCGACGTGCACGTGGTCGCGGTGGGCACCGGCCAGGCCTTCGAAATCGCCCGTCGCGGTGACGCTGACAGCCTGCTGGTACACGACACTGCCGGTGAGGAAGCCTTCGTGGCGGACGGCTACGCCAGTCAGCGCGATGACGTCATGTACAACGACTTTGTACTGATCGGACCGTCCGACGATCCGGCCGGCATCCGCGACGCCGACAGTGCAGCCACTGCCTTCAGCTTGATCGCAGAGAGTGGAGCCCCCTTCACCTCTCGCGGCGACGACAGCGGCACCAATCGGGCTGAATTGCGCCTGTGGGATGCCGCTGGCGTTGAGCCTGGCGGTGACTGGTATCGCGAGCTGGGGAGCGGCATGGGCGCGACACTCAACACTGCCGCGGGTATGGATGCCTACGTCATGTCCGACCGCGCTACCTGGGTCGCCTTTGATAACCGCCAGAACCTTGAGCTGTTGTTTGAAGGCGATGACGTCCTGTTCAACCAGTACGGCAGCCTCAAGCTGTCGCGGGAGCGTCACCCGGAGCTGAAGCATGACCTGGCGGACCAGTGGCATGACTGGCTGCTGTCCGAACAAGGCCAGCAGGCGATCGGTGACTTCGAGGTCAAGGGTCAGCAGCTGTTCTTCCCCAACGCTGACGCCCAGTAAGCCTATCCTGATCGACGCCGCGAGCCCTGTCGAGATAGCCCTGTCGAAATAGCGCTGCATGGCTCCGGCGTCTAGGCTGCAATGAGGACCGACGCAGGACGGACGACGCTCCACTTGCGGGCTGCTCGTCCGTCCGCTGCACACACAAGGACCCTCAATGCGCGCACGCATCCTCTCTCTCTGCCATTGCCCGATTGCCCGAGAACACCACCAGCACGGCGACAAGGTCGACGCCAGCATCATCAACCTGACGCCGGTGCTGGGCATGCGCGATCTCGGTTGTCGCCGGGTCACCCTGGCGCCGGGCTGCCACGCCTGGCCCTTTCATTTCCATCACAACAACGACGAGATGTTTGTGGTGCTGAAGGGCAAGGGCAGCGTGCGCCTGGGCGACAAGCGCTATCCGATCGTCGAAGGCGAGTTGATCGCGGCACCTGCCGCAGACCCCGACTGCGCCCATCAGATCATCAACGACTCCGACGAGCCTCTCACCTATCTATGCATCAGCAGCATGAATGCCCCGGACGTGACGGAGTATCCGGACTCCGGCAAGTTCCAGGTCGTCACCGGCTCGGCCCCGGGGGGCGACAAGGCCAGCCGCGGCTTCGAGCACACCGGCCTGCGCAAGGATACCGTGGACTACTGGCAGGGCGAGGACTGACGCTGGCTGAGCCGGCTGACCATCAGCCGACCTGGCCGGCTTCGCCAGGGGTTTAGCCCAATTAGCCCAAAGCCGAGGGGCCTTAGCCCAAAGCCAAGAGGCCTCTGAGGGCAGCTTGATCTGTGCGCCGACTGCTACTCTGCCCGTGGCTCCCCCCAGGTCCATCGATTCCCCCCTGCAGACGATGTCGCCCCCCACTTTGGTCGCAAGCGGCAGAAGCTGCACTTTACGTTAACGTCAACTTTGCCTAGTCTTCTTAGCATTCCGCCAGCCGCTGCCTCGACGGCCGCTGATCGGCTTTTTCAGCCCTACATCACTGCCGATGGTCGTGGTCTTGACCGCCACCGCAACGACCATTCAAGACGCTTTGGAGCCCGCCATGTTCAGCCCCTATACCCCGCTCGATTTTGGCCTCGATGAAACCCTGGTCATGCTTCGCGATCAGGTGAATGCCTTTGCCCGCGACGAGATCGCCCCTCGCGCCGCCGAGATCGACGAGCGCAACGAATTTCCCGCTGATCTGTGGCAGAAATTCGGTGACATGGGCCTGCTGGGCATCACCGTTCCCGACGAAGATGGCGGCAGCGGCATGGGCTACCTGGCCCACTGCATCGCCATGGAGGAAATCTCCCGCGCCAGCGCATCCGTCGGACTGTCCTACGGCGCCCATTCCAACCTGTGCGTCAATCAGCTGAAGATCAACGCCAACGCCGAGCAGAAGGCCAAGTACCTGCCCAAGCTGATATCCGGCGAGCATGTGGGCGCACTGGCCATGTCCGAGCCGGGAGCCGGTTCCGATGTGGTGTCCATGTCGCTACGCGCGCGCAAGGAAGGCGATCGCTACATCCTTAACGGCAACAAGATGTGGATCACCAATGGCCCTGACGCCGATGTGCTGGTGGTCTATGCCAAGACCGACCCGGACGCCGGGTCCAAGGGCATCACCGCCTTCATCATCGAGAAAGGATTCGACGGTTTCTCGACCGCCCAGAAGCTCGACAAGCTGGGGATGCGGGGTTCCAACACCTGTGAACTGGTGTTCGAGGACTGCGCGGTCCCCGCGGAGAACGTGCTGGGCGAAGTCGGCAAGGGCGTGCGCGTGCTGATGAGCGGCCTCGACTACGAGCGCACCGTGCTGGCGGCGGGCCCTATCGGCATCATGCAGGCCGCCATGGATGTGGTCGTGCCCTACATCCACGAACGCAAGCAGTTCAACCAGTCCATCGGCGAATTCCAGCTGGTGCAGGGCAAGATTGCCGACATGTACACCACCCTGAACGCCTGCCGCGCCTACCTGTATGCGGTGGCCGCGGCCTGCGATCGCGATCAGACGTCACGCAAGGACGCCGCCGGGGTCATTCTCTACTGCGCCGAGAAGGCTACCCAGGTGGCACTGGATGCCATTCAGCTGCTGGGCGGCAATGGCTACATCAACGAGTACCCGACGGGTCGCCTGCTGCGCGACGCCAAGCTGTACGAGATCGGCGCGGGCACCAGTGAGATCCGGCGCATGCTGATCGGCCGCGAGCTGTTCAACGAGTCCGCCTGAACCCGACGTTGACCCCGGAGCAGAGCGCGTTCAGCGCCTTGTGAATGCTGGCGTACGTCGCCCCTCTTTTGCCTACGGAGCCACCAGATGGCCATGTTGGATACCGCAATCAATCCGCGTTCCGAAGACTTTGTGGCTCGGGATGCGGCCATGCGTGCCGAGGTCGGCAAGCTGAACGAACTGACCGACGCCATTCGTCGCGGCGGCGGTGACAAGGCACGCAGTCGCCACGAATCCCGCGGCAAGCTGTTTGTACGCGACCGCATCGATCACTTGATCGACGAGGGGTCGCCCTTTCTGGAGCTGTCGGCTCTGGCCGCCCACGGCGTGTACGACAGCGATGTGCCGGCGGCAGGCCTGGTCACCGGGATCGGTCGCATCAGCGGCGTCGAGTGTGTGATCGTCGCCAACGATGCCACCGTGAAGGGGGGCACCTATTTCCCGCTGACGGTGAAGAAGCATCTGCGTGCCCAGGAAGTCGCCCGCAAGCATCGCTTGCCCTGCGTGTACCTGGTGGACTCCGGCGGTGCCTTTCTGCCACGCCAGGACGAGGTGTTCCCCGACAGAGACCACTTCGGCCGCATCTTCTATAACCAGGCCACCCTATCGGCCGAGGGTATTCCCCAGATCGCCGTGGTCATGGGCTCCTGCACCGCCGGGGGGGCCTACGTGCCCGCCATGGCGGACGAGTCCATCATCGTGCGCGAACAGGGCACCATCTTTCTTGGCGGTCCGCCCCTGGTCAAGGCTGCCACCGGTGAAACCATCAGCGCCGAGGATCTTGGCGGCGCCGATGTCCACGCCAAGATCAGCGGCGTTGCCGACCACTACGCCGACAATGATGCCCATGCCCTGCAGCTCGCCCGGCGCTGTGTCGCCCGACTGAACTGGCAGAAGCGTGGCCGACTGGCGATGCAGCCACCGCGTCCTCCCGCTCTCGATCCGGCCGAGCTGTACGGTATCGTCGGCACCGACCTGAAGAAGCCGTTCGACGTACGTGAGGTCATCGCCCGCATTGTCGACGGTTCCGACTTCGACGAGTTCAAGCGCTACTACGGCGATACGCTGGTCACCGGCTTCGCCCATATCCACGGCCACCCCGTTGGCATCGTGGCCAACAACGGCGTGCTGTTCTCTGAAAGCGCGGTCAAGGGCGCCCACTTTATCGAGCTGTGCGCCCAGCGCGGCATTCCCCTGGTGTTCCTGCAGAACATTACCGGCTTTATGGTCGGTTCGAAGTACGAGCATGAAGGCATTGCCAAGCACGGCGCCAAGCTGGTCACTGCGGTGGCCTGTGCCCGCGTGCCCAAGTTCACGGTGCTGATCGGCGGCAGCTTCGGTGCCGGCAACTACGGCATGTGCGGCCGCGCCTTCGAGCCCAACCTGCTGTTCATGTGGCCCAACGCCAGAATCTCGGTGATGGGGGGCGAGCAGGCGGCCGGGGTGCTGTCCCAGGTCAAGCGCGAGCAGCTGGAACGCGCCGGGGAGTCCTGGACAGCAGAGCAGGAAGAGGCCTTCAAGCAGCCGACCCGAGAGCAGTACGAGCACCAGGGCCACCCCTACTACGCCAGCGCGCGGCTTTGGGATGACGGCGTCATCGACCCTGCCCAGACCCGCGACGTGCTTGGGCTGTCACTGGCAGCCGCGATGAATGCCGAGATCGAAGAGACGCGCTTCGGCGTCTTCCGCATGTAACCGAGGATGCAGACATGTCTCAGACATCGACACTAGACATTGATGCCAGGGGGGTGGCCTGGCTGACGCTGACGCGTCCGGAGGTCCATAACGCCTTCGATGATGCCTTGATCGGCGAGCTCAATCGCCACCTGGACCGAGTTCGCGCCGCCGCAGAGCGCGGCGAGGTCCGGGTCATGGTGCTCGGCTCGGAGGGCAAGAGCTTCTCCGCCGGTGCCGACCTCAACTGGATGAAGCGCATGGTCGACTACAGCGTCGACGACAACCTGGCCGATTCCCGCGAGCTGTCGCGCCTGATGCACGGACTGGACACCCTGCCCTGCGTCACTTTGTGCCGGGTACAAGGTGCCGCCTTTGGCGGAGCCGTAGGCCTCGCCGCCTGCTGCGATATCGTGCTGGCGTCCCAGCGCGCCAAGTTCTGCCTGTCCGAGGTCAAGATTGGCCTGTCGCCAGCTGTCATCAGCCCTTACGTGCTGCGCGCCATCGGCAGCCGCCAGATGCGCCGCTATGCGCTCAGCGCAGAGGTGATGGACGCCACGACAGCGCAGGCACTGGATCTGGTGCACAGGGTCGTTGAACCAGAGGCCCTGGACCACGCGGTAGAGAGCATGCTCGAGACCCTGCTGGCCACCTCTCCCCAGGCCAGTCGAGCGACCAAGGCCTTGCTCGCTGAGGTCGCTCGAGCGCCGGACGAACAGGCCACACGGGAGCGCACCTGCCTGGTCATCAGCCGCCTGCGCGTCAGCGACGAAGGCCAGGAAGGGCTTTCCAGCTTCCTCGAAAAGCGCCGCCCTGCCTGGGCGGGCACCTCCAACCATAGCGGGAGCGCCTCATGAGCTCGACCCCCACTGCTGACCAGCTGCGCTTCGACACCCTGCTGGTGGCCAATCGCGGTGAGATCGCCTGCCGCGTGATGCGTACCGCACGCGCCATGGGCCTGAAGACCATCGCCGTCTATTCAGATGCAGACGCCGACGCCCGCCACGTGCGCGAAGCCGACGAAGCCATCCATATCGGCCCGGCGGCCGCTCGGGAAAGCTACCTGGATATCGCCAAGGTGATCGACGCTGCTCGCCGCAGCGGCGCCGACGCCATTCATCCGGGCTATGGTTTCCTGTCGGAAAACGAGGCCTTTGTGCGGGCCTGCGAGGACGCCGGCATTGTCTTCGTCGGTCCTCCCGCCGCCAGCATCAAGGCGATGGGCGACAAGTCCGCCGCCAAGGCACGCATGATGGATGCCGGCGTACCGTTGGTGCCTGGCTACCACGGCGATGACCAGGACGACGCTCTGCTCAAGCGCGAGGCGGACGCCATCGGCTACCCCGTGTTGCTCAAGGCCAGCGCTGGCGGCGGCGGCAAGGGTATGCGCGTGGTCGAAAGCGGCAGCGAATTTCAGGCGGCGCTGGAAGGCTGCCGCCGGGAATCCAGAGCCGCTTTCAATGACGATCGCATGCTGATCGAGAAGTACCTGACCCAACCCCGCCACGTTGAGGTGCAGGTGTTCTGCGACCGCCACGGCAATGGGGTGTACCTATTCGAACGAGACTGCAGTGTCCAGCGCCGTCACCAGAAGGTACTGGAGGAAGCGCCCGCTCCCGGCATGACGGCGACGCTACGACGTGCCATGGGCGATGCCGCGGTTCGCGCCGCCCAGGAGATCGGTTACGTCGGCGCGGGCACCGTGGAATTCCTGCTCGACGCGACGCCCGGCGCTTCGCCACAGCAGGACGGCGCCTTCTATTTCATGGAAATGAACACGCGGCTGCAGGTCGAGCACCCGGTGACCGAGATGATCACTGGCCAGGACCTGGTGGAATGGCAGCTGCGGGTGGCGATGAATGAGCCGCTGCCGTTGCGCCAGGACCAGCTGTCCATCGATGGCCATAGCTTTGAGGCGCGCCTGTACGCCGAGGATGCCGACCAGGACTTTCTGCCTGCCACCGGCGTGCTCGATCGCTTCGCGCTGGATCTGGTCGGGGCCGACCTGAGCTCCGCTCAGGTGCGCCTGGATAGCGGGGTGGCCACTGGCGACACGGTATCGATGCACTATGATCCGATGCTGGCCAAGCTGATCACCCACGGTCCGGATCGTGCCTCTGCCCTGGCCAGTCTCAATCGCGCGCTGGCCGCCCTGGACGTGCAGGGAGTGATCACCAACCGAGGCTTCCTGCAGCGGCTGACGAACCACCCGGACTTTCAGGCCGCCCATCTCGACACCCGCTTTATCGAGCGCCATGAGGAAAGCCTGTTTGCCAGCCGCGGGCTGGACCAGCAGAGCCTGGCCAGCGCGGCCCTGGTGGCACTGCACCAATTGTCCCGGGAGTCGGAAAGTGACTCTCCCTGGGATCGCCACGATGGCTTTCGCGTCAATGGCCCCCGTCAAATCCGCATCGCGCTGTGCGATCCACGGGAGGCCGCTGAGGCCGAGCCATCCAGCCTGTGCGTGGTGGAGGGGCGGCACGCCGCCAGCGATCAGGCATGGCAGCTCAGCATCCGGGGTCCCGGGGAATCTCGTGCCGAGGTATCTGCCAGCCTGACTGAGCTGCCCGGCGATGCGGTGGCGATCACCCTGGACGGTCATCGCCGCCGGCTGCAGGCTCGCCTGCTGGGGCAAGGCCAGCAGCGTAATACCATTGTGCTGTCGAGCCCTGGGGGTGAAGTGCGCCTCTGCTGGCGTCGCATTGATGCCATCGATCATGGCCAGCACGAGGTGGAATCGACGCTCACCGCGCCGATGCATGGCACCGTCGTGGCACTGCTGGTGGCGCCTGGCGCCGCGGTCAGCAAGGGCGACGCGCTGATGGTCATGGAAGCCATGAAGATGGAGCACACGCTGACCGCGCCTGCCGACGGTTCGGTCGAGGCCTTTCGCTACGCCGCTGGCGACACCGTCGGCCAGGGCGATGTGCTGCTCGACTTCACTGCCCAGTCCGCCGACAGCGTGCATGACAAGGAGGCTCTCTGATGGCCTTTCCCGACAGTGTGCGGATTGTCGAGGTGGGCCCGCGGGACGGCCTGCAGAACGAGCCGGACCCGATCACCACGGCAACCAAGCTCGAACTGATCGAGCGTCTGGCCATGGCGGGACACTGCCATATCGAGGCGGCCAGCTTCGTCTCCCCCAAGTGGGTGCCGCAAATGGCCGATCATCGCGAGGTCATGCGGGCCCTGATGCAGGAGGGAGCAGCACAGCCCGGACGGCGTTATTCGGCGTTGACGCCGAACCTGAAGGGGCTGGAGGCTGCCATCGAATGTGGCGTACAGGAAGTCGCGGTGTTTGGCGCGGCCTCTGAATCGTTCTCGCAGAAGAACATCAACTGCTCCATCGCCGAATCACTCGAGCGCTTTGCCCCGGTGGTCGAACGTGCCAAGGCCGAGGGCATCCAGGTACGGGGGTATGTGTCCTGTGTCCTGGGCTGTCCCTATGAGGGTGACATCGCGCCTGGGCAGGTGGCCAAGGTGGCACGAGCGCTGGATGAGATGGGCTGCTACGAGGTATCGCTGGGCGATACCATCGGCACCGGCACGCCGCTGAAAGCCCGGCGCATGCTCGAAGCCGTCGCCCGGGATGTGCCGGTCACCCGACTTGCGGCCCATTTCCATGATACCTATGGCCAGGCCCTGGCCAACCTGGTGGCGGTGCTCGAAGACGGTGTCCAGGTCATCGACAGCTCGGTGGCCGGCCTTGGAGGCTGTCCCTACGCCAAGGGCGCCAGCGGCAACGTCGCCACCGAAGACGTGGTGTATCTGCTGGAGGGACTCGGCATCGACTGCGGGGTCGATCTCGCTCGCATCGCCGCCGTCGGTGACTGGATCACCCACACCATCGGCCGCCCGAATCGCTCCAAGGCGGGGGTGGCGATGGTCGCCAAAGGCTAACGAACACCTGAGCGATCGGCGGCGCCGTCAGGGGCCGCTGATCGCTGATGCCCGCTTCCCTGATCTTGCCCTAGGCGCCCTGCCCTGGACGCCCTGCTCGCGGTGTTTTGCTCGCTATGCGGCGCCGCGGACATGCTACTATCCAAGGTGCGCGAAGCCTTTATCCAAGGTACGCGAAAAAAGAGGCATTGCCATGAGTAGCGAAGGGCAGCTCGTACTGGAACAGATTCAACAGCAGCTGACGACCTCCATCGAGGCTGCGGAAACGGTCGGCTGGGATGACGTCGAGGTGACGCCATCGGGTACCATCGTGGTCCGCAAGTACGCCAGCAAGGACGCCGCTGAACTGGAGCGGCAGCGGCTTGATCACGATATTCTCTAGCGCCAGTCGCTGACCATGATCGGCCTGCTGATCTTTCCCGTATTGGTCTGCGGCTACATCTACATCACCGAAAGCCCCAGAGAGCAGATTCGCATCAGCCTCTATCATGGCTGGCTGTTGTACATCCGGGCTGCCAAGTTCGGCATTCTGATCGTTGCCTTCGTTGCGGCACTTTTTGGCTATCTGCTTCCTGCCATTGGCACGTCCATCGGGCACTGGACAGGCATTACCCTTCTACCTGACACCCACCTGTTTCTGTACCTGGCAAACCTGATGGGGTCGGGCCTGTACCCGGGTCGTCAGCTCGATCCGTCCACCCTGGCGTCGCTACAATTGGCGTCCCTGTCCTTCTGCTCCATCGTGCTGACCTGGCTGACCGCTTTCACCTGCCAACGGGTCAACTGGCTAGGTGCCCAGAGGCTTCGTCGGGCCAGAAAGCGACAAGTGGAGCTGCTGCTCGAAGATAAGGCCCCCATCGAACACCAGCTCATCACCATCAAGACTCAGGCCAAGATTGACTTTGCCCACAATGCCGCGATCTACCGTGCCAGACGAGACGTCTTGTCCCATCTACGCTGCGGAAAGATCAAGCGACATGACCCGGAGGACAGGGCGGCACTGGCCGCGATACTGAAACGGCTAACGTATCGACAGGTCACCTACGCTCTAATTAGCCTCGAGAACGACAAAGTGTATATCGGGCTACCTACCCTGCTACCGGAGCCAGATGAAGAAAGCGTGATTTCCCGAGGCATTGGTGTGATTCCGGTACGTTCGGGATATCGAGACAAAAGGCGTCGTATCGTCATTACCGGCGGACACGACTTTGATCTGGCCGCCCCGCTACCGACCAATACCCTGTCGCTGACACGAGACAAGATCATCTCTATTTCGGGCTTTACCTTTCCCAGTCGTCCCTACCCTCGACTGCTTCCCTCCAGCGATATCAGCGACACGCCAGTCACGAGCTCCCGCCGCACCATTCGCTGATCCAGTGTCGCGACGACCTGGCTTCACCTACCCCAGGCAAGCGTTTACACCGCGCCTTGTGATTCGCCTTGCAGCCGCCTAGCGTGTGGATCAAAGGTCTCTGTTTTCACCACAATTTTCACAACAAGGAAGTCACCATGTCCCCGGTTCTCGCCTTCAGCTTGATAGCGGCGCTCGGTATCGGTGCGCAGTGGCTGGCGTGGCGCTGGAAAGTGCCCGCCATTGTCCTGCTTCTGCTCAGCGGTGTGCTCATCGGCCCGGTCAGCGGGGTGCTCGACCCCCACGCCGTCTTCGGCGACCTGCTGGAACCCCTGGTCGCCGTTGCCGTGGCCATGATTCTGTTCGAGGGCGGTCTTACCCTCAACCTGACCCGTCTGAGAGGGGCTGAACTCGCCGTCAAGCGTCTGGTGTTTCTCGGCGGGCCGCTGGTCTGGGGCCTGGCCACGCTGTCGGGACACTACATCGGCGGTCTGTCCTGGGCCTCGGCATCGGTGCTGGGCGGCATCCTGATCGTGACCGGCCCCACGGTCATCATCCCGCTGCTGCGCCAGGCCAGTCTCAAGCGGCGTCCCGGTGAGATCCTGCGCTGGGAGGCGATTCTCAACGATCCGGTCGGCGCTCTGGCAGCGGTGCTGGCCTTCGAGATCACCATCGTGATGTATTCATCCCACGACCTGTCGGTGACCCTGGGCCATATGCTGCTGGGCATTGTCGTCGCCACTGCGGTCGGACTGGCCACGGCCTGGGGCTTGATACGCGCGATCAAGGCCGGACAGATTCCCGAATTCCTGAAAGTCCCGGTCATGATCTTTCTGGTCATGGCGACCTACACGCTGCCCAATGCCCTGCTCCATGAAAGCGGGCTGCTGGCGGTCACGGTGATGGGGGTAGTGATCGGCAATTCGTCGCTGTCGTCCCTGGACGAGATTCGACGCTTCAAGGAGAACATCACCGTCCTGCTGGTGTCGGGCGTGTTTATCCTGCTGGCTGCCCAGGTGGATCTTGGAACCCTGGCCACCCTGAGCATGCGCGAGTATGTGTTCGTCGCCGTCGTGCTGCTGCTGGTCAGGCCAGTGGCGGTATTCCTGGCCTTGATCCGGGTCGACCTGCCCTTCTCGGAAAAGCTGATCGTGGGTTGGATCGGCCCGAGAGGCGTGGTGGCGGTAGCCATCGCCGGGTTGTTTGGAGCCCGCCTCAGCGATGTTGGCGTCGAGGACGCCGCCCTGCTCTCGCCATTGGCGTTTGCCATTGTCGCCGTGACCGTCCTGCTGCATGGCTTTTCGCTGCAGCCCTTGGCACGCCGGCTCAAGTTGCAGTCCACCGACACCAAGGGGCTGCTGATCGTCGGCGCCAATCCCTTTACCGCGGCCCTGGCCGAGGCGATTCAGGCCCAGGGAAGACCGGTACTGATCGCGGACCGCAACTACAATCACCTGCGCCAGGTCAGAGGACGCGATATCCCGACCTACTACGGCGAAGTGCTCACCGAGGAAGCCGAGCTGACGCTGGAGCTCAATCGCTTCGACAGTATGGTTGCGCTGACCGACAACGATGACTACAACGCGCTGCTGTGCATGCACTACGCTCCGGAGTTCGGACATCACCGGGTCTATCGCTTTGCTCCCGGCGGAGGCGTCGGCGGCGACCAGCTCGAACAGACGCTGGGAGGGCGTTTCTTCGCCAAGGAGCTCGACTATGAAGAGGCCAATTCACGGATTCGCCAAGGCTGGTGCGTGCGCCTGACACGCCTTAGCGACAGCTACTCGTTCGACGACTATCGCCGAGACAACCCGGATGCTCGGGTGATCTCCGCCTATGCCGAAGACGGCGACGTCAGGGTCATGCACAAGGACGAGAGCTTCGATGCGGACACCGGTGAAACCTTGCTCGCCCTGGTGCCCGACGACACCCATGAAGACAAGGCCCAGCGCCAGCGCACCAGGAAACAGCGCGCCTCGGCTCAGCCGTCAGCCAACACCAGGGACGAGAGCAACGTCAGCGATGACGGCGAGGCTCCAGACTCCGACTCAGGGTCCTGATGGCCCCGCCAGGTGCCATCACACCCTGGCGCCAGCGGCCGGGACGGCTCATCATGGACAGCGCCGCCGCGGAACTTAACGTTCCGCGAGCACACCAAGCTAAGGCGGCCAGCGATGGCCGCCACCCTCTGCGACAGGACTTTCGACAAGGAGAAACGTCATGAAGGTTTGCTGGATTCCCGCTGCTGCCCTCGCCCTGCTGGTAGCCGGCTGCGCCGGCACAGGACAGCAAGGAAATGAGCCCCCGGCAGATGAGGCAGCTTCACCCTCCGCCGATTACATCTGCCAGGATGGCAGCCAGTTCACGATTGTCTTCGACAGTCCCGATTCGGCGGAAGTCCGGATGCACGGCGATCGCTATCCTCTTGAGCGTCAGCCTGTCGCTTCGGGCATGAGCTACGCCTCGGAAAATGGCCAGCATGTGTTCCGCGGCAAGGGTAATGAAGCCACCTGGACAATTGGCAGGCGCATGCCGGTCAACTGCGAAGTCAGCGGTTAAGCCCCTTCATTCGCCTATCGCTGGGCTTATTACAACTGCTTGGCTTGCTCCAACTGCTTGGCTTGCTAGAACCGCTTGGCTTGCCAGCACGGTCGATCTTGCCGGGGCAGGTAACGCTCCCCGGCCTGACCCTCAGCGCAGGATCATCACTACACAAGCTGCGGTCAGAGCGCCCATCAGCCCGTTGAACACTCGCCAGGCTCGGTCGGTCGTCAGCAGGCGGCCGATGGCGGTGCCAAACCCTGCCCACAGGGCAATGCACGGGAGCCCCACCAGTTCCGCCACGCCCGCGAGCAACAGCGCGTTGACCCAGGGGTTACCACCGTCCGGCAGAAACCCGGCCATCAACGCGATGCCCATGACCCACGCCTTGGGGTTGGCAAACTGGAATGCCGCCGCCTGCACGAAGGTCAACGGGCGGGCATCGCCGACCCGCAGGTCCGGCGGCGGGGCCGTTGCGATCTTCCAGGCCAGGTACAACAGGTACAGGCTGCCAATCAGCTTGAGCCCGCCCTGCACCACCGGATAGCGCTCGAACACCACCCCGAGCCCGAGCGCAATCGAGGCGAACAGCACAAAACAGCCGCCCAGGATACCGAACAGGTGCGGCAGGGTACGCAGGAAGCCGTAGTTGGCGCCGGAGGCGGTCAGCATCACATTATTGGGACCTGGCGTGATGGTCATGGACACCATGAACAGCGCCGCGGGTAGCAGGTAGGCGAGCTGGCTAACGGTCTCTTCCACAATTGTACCCCTACATTTTTTGCATTATGGTGTGAATCACGGCAAATTGCCCCCATGAAAGAAAGCATACTCAGGCCACAATTGGCGTCAAAGGGTTTATTGTCACCATGACAATCTGGATCCCCTCCCTCGAGCTCGACTCCCGATCGGCCCGCTATCGCCAGATCGCCGCGGCCATCGGTGATGCCATCGACCAAGGCCGACTCGCCGCCGGCGATCGACTGCCCCCGCAACGGACCCTGGCCGACGCGCTGGGCGTCACCGTGGGCACCATTACCCGCGCCTACGCCGAGGCGCAGCAGCGAGGCTGGGTGATGTCACGGGTGGGTAGCGGCACCTATGTCCGTGATACGGACTCTCACGAGCCACCTTTCAGCGTTCACGTCGCGGATGATCAGTCCGACGTGATTGACCTGAGCTTGAGCTTTGCGCCCCCCCATCCATGGCGCGACGAGTGCCTGCGCGACGCCTTGGTGGAGGTCAGCCAGGATCCCGCCGCTATTGCCATGGCGGCTGCCTACCAGCCGGATATCGGCACGACGGCCCACCGCCAGGCCCTCAGCCAATGGTTGGCGGCCCTTGGCTTCCCACTGCACGAGGTGCTGGCGGTCACCCAGGGAGGACAGCACGGCCTTGACCTGTGTCTAAGAGCCTTAACCCGCCCTGGCGACCATGTTGCCGCGGATGCCCTCACCTATCCTGGCTTCAATGCCGCTAGCCGCCATGCTCACCTGCGGCCCATGGCCATTCCGCTGGATGAGCATGGTCTGGACACCGATGCGCTGGAGCAGCGCTGCAGGCGACAGGTGCCCCGACTGATCTACGTCACACCGGATCAGAACAATCCCACCAGCGCGGTGATGTCGAGCCAACGACGTCAGCATCTCGCCGAGCTGGCCGAACGCTACGATTTCTGGGTGGTGGAAGATGCGGTGCAATATGTGCCGGCAGCGCAGCGGGGCCCTTCGCTGGTCAGCCTGGTCCCCCATCGAACGCTACAGATATTCAGCACCTCCAAGATTCTCTCCGGCGGGCTGCGGGTCGGCACTCTGCAGATGCCGGCCACGCTGCGCGAGCGCATCGGCAGCCTGATGCGCGCCCAGAGCTGGATGTGTCCACCGCTGATGGCCGAAGTCGCCTGTCGCTGGATCGACTCACCTCGCTATACCACATTGCTGGCCTGGCAGGAGCAGGAACTGGCCGCTCGCCAGCGCCTGGCTCAGAGCACCTTGGCCGACCTGGAACCGCGCAGTCTGCCCTATGGCGCCAACTTCTGGCTGCCGCTGCCAGAGGGCCGTCGCGCCAGCGAAGTACAGACGCTGTTGCAACGCGAAGGAGTGCTGGTCGCGACACCTGAGCCCTTCTGCAGCGGCAGCGACCCCGCACCACAGGCCATCCGTCTGTGTGTCGGCGCAGCCACCAGCAGAGCACGGCTGACAACGGCACTGACGACGTTGCGGCGGGTGCTTGACGAGGGCAACACCAGTCCCTGGGCCACCCTGTAGCCAAGTCTTTCGCCAAAGCGGTGCCGTCCAGTCAGCTGCCGTTGCAGCGTAGAACTGCGGCCATGTCGTGCTGGAGCAGACACCTCCAGCGCGAAGCATGGAGCGTCTAATGTATATACATTAGACTCGAGGTAACGCCCGCTCATCGCGTCACCTCACAGGGAGTTCATCAGCATGCCCACCCTCGTCATTACCCCCGGTCAACTTCGCCTGGAGGACGCACGGCGCCAGCTGGAGAGCCCCCTCGCCATCGCCCTGCCGCCTACCGCCAAGGCCGCCATCGATGCCTCGGTCGAGGCGGTCAATGCGGTGATACGCGAAGATCGCACCGCCTATGGCATCAACACCGGTTTCGGCCTGCTGGCCCACACCCGTATCGATCGACACCGCCTGAACGACCTGCAGCGCTCGCTGGTGCTGTCCCATGCCACCGGCGTTGGCGAGCCGCTGGACGACGCTCTGGTGCGGCTGATCATGACCCTCAAGGTCAACAGCCTGGCCAGGGGCTTTTCCGGAATACGTCGGGAGGTGATCGAGGCCTTGATCACCTTGGTCAACGCCCAGGTGACACCGCTAGTTCCGGCCAAGGGCTCCGTCGGCGCCTCTGGCGACCTGGCGCCCTTGGCGCATATGAGCCTGGTGCTGCTGGGTGAGGGCCAGGCCCGCCATCGCGGTGAGGTGCTAAGTGGACGGGACGCGCTGGACATTGCTGGCCTATCCCCGCTGACCCTGGCCCCCAAGGAGGGGCTGGCGCTGCTCAACGGCACCCAGGTCTCTACCGCGCTGGCGCTCAAGGGGTTGTTCGAGGCGGAAGACCTGCTGGCAAGTGCGCTGGTCTGCGGTGCGCTGAGCGTCGAGGCCAGCCTGGCGTCACGGGTGCCTTTCGATGCGCGTATTCACGAGCTGCGCGGCCAGCAAGGCCAGATCGACGTGGCACGGATCTTCCGCGACCTGCTTGAGGATCAGAGCGCCGTGGGCAACTCCCATGCCAATTGCGACCGAGTCCAGGACCCCTATTCGCTGCGCTGCCAGCCACAGGTCATGGGGGCGGTACTGGATCAGCTGCGCCACGCCGCCCGCATCCTCGATATCGAAGCCAACGCCGTCAGCGACAACCCTCTGGTGTTTGCCGACAGCGGCGACATTCTGTCGGGCGGCAACTTCCACGCCGAACCTGTCGCCATGGTCGCCGACAACCTGGCCCTGGCACTGGCGGAGATCGGTGCCCTGTCCGAGCGCCGGATTTCACTGATGATGGATACTCATATGTCGCGGCTGCCGCCTTTTCTGGTCGACAACGGAGGTATCAACTCCGGCTTCATGATCGCGCAGGTGTCCGCCGCCGCACTGGCCAGCGAGAACAAGGCACTGGCCCATCCTCACTGCGTCGACAGCCTGCCGACCTCTGCCAATCAGGAGGACCATGTCTCGATGGCTCCTGCCGCGGCGCGCCGACTCGGGGACATGGCCGCCAACGTGAGAGGCGTGCTGGCCATCGAGTGGTTGGCCGCCTGCCAAGGGTTGGACATGCGCGACGGACTCACCACGACGCCGCTGCTGGAGCAGGCCAGACACAGCCTGCGCCAGCACGTGGCGCACTACGATCACGACCGTTACTTCGCCCCCGACATCCAGGTCGCCATCGAGTTGCTTGATCGTGGTGCGCTTTATCAGCTGATATCTGGCGCCATTCTGCCCAGTCGAGCCTGATGGCTCGACATAGCGCGCCACAGAGAGCTAAACCCAAAGAATGATACGGACCATACCCTTTTGCACTGCCTGCCATTCACGTTCAGTCAGGGCTTATGAGTCGACCTATCTCGTGAAGGATGCCCCGTAGCAACACCACGGCCCCGTCCTTGGCAGAGCGTCCTTGGGGGTTTCCTGGCTGCTATGTAACCGCATCGTAACCGCATCTCGGTGAGCTAACTCGGACAGACTGACTCTAGGGCCCTAACAGGAGCGACAAGGAGCGACAGGGGGCGACAGGGGGCGACAAGGAGCGATAGAGAACGACAAGGCAGTACAAAACAAGGCGGGCCCGCGTCTACCGACATTCTAGCCAGCGAGATATCAGCGATGACCCAAGACCCGCAGGGAAATGCGGCCGCCCGGCCGAGCATGAATGCCAATCAGACGCTCCCCCACGCCTTTGTCATCCTGTTTCTGCTGGCGGTGCTGGCCGCCGTGGTGACCTGGTTCATCCCCAGTGGCAGCTATGAGCGCGCCACCAACGCTCAGGGCCGTTCCGTTATCGTGGAAGGCACCTACCGGCTGATCGACAATCACGGCATCGGTCCTTTCGACTTCTTCAATGCCTTCTTCGAAGGCATGAAAAGTGGTTCCTCCATCATCTTCTTTCTGATTATTGTCGGCGGCACCTTTGGCGTCTTGCGCCAATCCCGTGCCGTGGAGGGGCTGGTCAACTTCCTGCTGGAGCGCCTGAAGGGCCGGGAAATTCTGATCATCCCGCTGATGATGACCTTCTTCGCCGTGTGCTCCGGGACCTACGGCATGATCGAAGGCAGCATCGTCTACATTTTCATCCTGCTGCCCCTGGCACGCCGGGTGGGCTACGACGCCGTGGTCGCCGCCGCCATCCCGCTGATTGGAACCGCCATCGGTTACACCGGTTCCTGCCTCAACCCCTTCAATGTCGGTGTGGCCCAGAGCATTGCTGAACTGCCGCTATTTTCCGGCATGGGCTACCGCATCATCTGCTGGCTGGCCTTTGTCGCCGTCAGCATTGGCTACGTCATGCTCTATGCGCGCTGCGTTCAGGCCTCGCCGGATCGCAGCGTGGTCTATGGCCTGGCACCACCCGAGGCCAGCGAAGTCAGTGCCGAACACATTCACTTGACCCCTCGTCACCTGATCATCCTGGGCGCCTTTGCACTGGCATTGATCGCCATCATCGCCGGCGTCAGCGCCTTCGGCTGGTACCTCAAGGAAATGGCTGGGGTCTTCCTGGTGCTCGGCATCGTTACCGGCGGAGTTGCCGGCATGGGCGCCAACCGCCTGGCAGCCTCGTTTTCCACCGGGTGCAAGGACATGGTGGACGGTGCCCTGGCGGTAGGAATGGCCTTCACCATCGTCGTTATCGTCCAGCAAAGCGATACCATCGACACCATCATCCACGCCCTGTCGTCCATCATCGGCGACACCTCCTCCAGCGCCGCTGCCCTGGGCATGTTTGCAATGCAGAGCGCGATGAACTTCATCGTCACCTCTGGCAGCGGCCAGGCCGCCCTGACCATGCCTATCATGACGCCGCTGGCCGACCTGGCCGAGGTCAATCGGCAGGTGGCCGTGCTGGCATTCCAGTTTGGTGACGGCATCTCCAATGCGTTCACCCCGACGGCAGGTTGGCTGATGGCTGGCCTGACCATCGCGGGCATTCCCTGGACCCGCTGGATCCGCTTCATGCTGCCTTTGATCGCGCTGCTGTATGGACTGGGCGCGCTACTGGTCCTGCTGGCCACGACGGTCGTGTGGCCTGCTGCCTGACACCTGCGAGGAGACAAGGGTTGGCCGATATCGCGTTACCTGCCAGCGTGCCCATGATCGAACGCCTGGTGGCTTTTGATACCACGAGTCGACACTCGAATCTGCCGATGATCGAGTTCATCGCAGGCTGGCTGGAACGGCGAGGCGTGACCGTCACGCTGTGTCGTAACGGCACGGGTGACAAGGCCAACCTTATCGCCGAATTTGGACCCAGGGAGGCGCCCGCGATCATCGTCTCGGGACACTCAGATGTGGTGCCCGCGGACGACCAAAACTGGCAGATCACCCCACCCTTTACTCCGCGTCGACACCGGGGCCGGCTTTACGGCCGCGGCACCGCTGACATGAAAGGATTTGTTGGCGTCGCGCTGACCCGACTTACGGCCTGGCACCAGCGACATCGCTCGCGCCATGGGGTCATCCTGGCCCTGTCCTTTGATGAAGAGGTGGGCTGCCAGGGCGCCCCGCTGATGCTGCCAGTGCTGGCCAGGCAACAGGAGCGACTAAGAGGCGTCATCATCGGCGAACCCACCGAGATGCGCGTTGCCACTGCTCACAAGGGCCACGTGGGTCTTCGCGCTGTCCTGAACGGCGTCGGTGGCCATTCCGGCTATCCAGAACGCGGCATCAATGCCATCGACCTGGCCGCCGATGTGCTACTTGATCTGCGCCAGCTGGCCAAGGAAAAACGCCAACAGGCCTTGCACGACGTTCGATTCGACCCTCCCTGGTCCACCGTGCACGTCGGCACCATTCACGGCGGCACCGTACTAAACCGCATCCCGGAACGCTGCGAGATGGATATCGAGATGCGCTGCCTGCCCGATCAGCGTGTCGAGGAACTGCGCGAGTACCTGCAAAGGCTCTATCCGCCTTCCGCTGATGGTGACCCACTGGAATCCGGGACCGATGCATCCCGACCTCCTGGATGCCTGAGCACGGGCTCTCACGACACGGCCTCTTTGCCGAGGACCCGCGCCTCATTTCCTATTGAACCACCGTCCCCCGCTGGGTCGGCAACAGACACAACGCAGGCCGGCCGAACTCAGCGCGGATCCCTGAAGCTCGAAAGCCTGGGGCACTATCCGGCACTGGATGAGCGGCGACGCGAGTTCCCACGCTGGATCGCCGACCTGGCCGGCAGCCCCGCCCAGCCTATGGCGCTGGGGTTCGGCTGTGAGGGCGGGCTGTTTGCCCAGTTAGGTGCGCCGACGGTCATCTGTGGCCCCGGCAGCATCCACCAGGCCCACCGGCCCGATGAATACATCACCTTTGAGCAGGTCATTCAGTGCGAGCAGTTCTTTACCCGTCTATTGGCAGCGCTCGCCTTCCCGATTCCTGGCTCAGCTGAAGCGGAGTGCACATGAACCTACGTATACATCCTGACACCATCGTCAATGACGACGTTGTGGCAGACTTTCAGCGAGACGGCGCCATCTGCCTACGGGGCATCTTCTGTCCAAAAGAACTCGCCCGACTGGCAGAAGGCATCGAGCACAACATCCAGCATCCTAGCCCCCGCGCCAAGGTGGCCAGTCGTCCAGACGATCCAGGCTGGTTCTTCGAGGATTTCTGCAACTGGCAAGACAACCCGGCCTATCGTCACTTTATCTTTGATTCGCCCTTGGGATTGATCGGCCAGCGACTGATGGGCTCGCGCCAGGTACGCCTCTACCATGACCATGTGCTGGTCAAGGAGCCGGGTACCCGACAGCGCACCCCCTGGCACCAAGATCAGCCTTACTACAACGTGGAGGGGCATCAGAACCTGAGCATGTGGCTGCCGGTCGACCCGGTACCGCGGGCCTCAACCCTCGAATTCGTGGCGGGGTCCCACAAGGGTCCGTGGCTGATGCCCCGCACCTTCATGGACAACGAAGCGAAGTGGTTTCCTGAAGGCAGTCTTGCCGACCTGCCTGACATCGAGGCCCATCGCGAGCGTTACCCCATTGTGGGCTGGGCGCTGGAGCCCGGCGACGCCGTGTTCTTCAACATGCTGACGCTGCATGCAGCGGGTGGGGTCAGGGGGCCGCAACGTCGCCGCGCCTTCTCCGTCCGGCTGCTCGGCGATGACATGGTCCACGCCCCGCGACGCTGGACGACCTCTCCTCCTTTTCCAGGCCTGGATGAACAGCTGCCGGCAGGAAGCCCCATGGACCACCCTCTGTTCCCATTGCTGGTGGGGTGAAGCTCACACGAGCCGTTTGCATCGCTGGCCAGAGATGGTAGTTGGCGCGGCGGGCAGGCTTTTACCAATGGCGCTCTCGAAGTAGCTGAGGGTGGGTTCCGTCAGGCGAAACAGGCGCGCAGGTGGCCCTTTGCTGCTGACCGCTCTGGTGGTGCCGGTTTCTTCGAGCAGGCCTGCCTTGATCCAGCGGTTGATGACGGTTTGCTTCTTCACCTCGATACCGAAGGTGGCGTAGGCATCGACGATCTCACCGATGGTTACCTCCAACGGCAGCAGGTAGAGCAACAACGACGAGTACTTGATCTTGTTGACGAAGGCCTGATACGCACTGCTGACCAGCGTCAGGTGGTCAAACGGCAGAGGCACCCTGCTGTCCAACAGGTCCCACAGCGAGGCCCAACGCAGGTGATCCTGGAGGGCAAGACGATCGTTCTCGGTGCGATTGAACAGGCAAAGATGAGGAATGGTGACGGACCATCCTCGCGCTATGTCGCGGTAGAGACTGCCCTGGGCCCTGACCTGTTCCAGATAGCTGGGCGCTAGCCCCACCTTGTCGCGCAAGATACGATGCACAGCATCATCGAGACAGCTGTCTCCTCCTTCGCCTGGCTTCTGGGTCCGCTCCTGGGTCTGTGGCTGGATCTGTGGCTGGGTCTGCCCCTGGGACTGCTCGCGGATCCAGCCGCCGACCAGGCCATAGCTCCCAGGTTCGGGTGACGTCTCCCGCTTTCGCAACAGCACTTCCGGTGCCCGAGACTCTGGATGGAGCCGGATGCAGACGAAATCCAGGGTGACGATCATGGCGTACCTCAAGGCAGATGCTGTGCCGCCAGTGTAAAGGACACCGGACTACAGTCAAACTGTTTGACAAAAGAACATGCAGCACGCAGACTGCATTTAGTCAAAATACTTGACAGTATGGAGCGCCCCCATGAACGGCCTGCCCAGGTTCCCTGCTGGAAAGCGCAACCCGATGGTTGCCGGCGTCAATCGCTCGCTGTTCCGCGACGAGCTGATCACCAGCCTACTGGACACAGACGCCTACAAGATCCACATGATGCAGGTGGTCTTCGAGCGCTACCCCACTGCCTGGGTCAAGTACCGCTTTCACTGCCGCAGCCAGGAAAACCTGGCCGCCTACGCCGACGACGTCAGACAGGCGATCCTCAAGCTCCAGCGACTTCGCTTCAGCGATGACCAACTGCGTTACCTGCGCACACGCGGCGAGATCAAGCCTGCCTTTGTCGACTACCTCAAGCGCTTCCGCTTCGACCCGGCGCGACACGTCACAGTAGCCATCGACGCCGGCCAACTGGCGATCGAGGTCGAGGGGCCCTGGCTAGACACCATTCTTTATGAGATACCGGTCCTGGCCATCGTCAGCGAGATACGCAACCGTCGGCGCTTTGGAGAGGTCCCTGAGGAGGCGATCGGACGCACCCTGCGCCACAAGGTCGAGCGGCTCAAGACGGAAGTGCAGCGAAGGGGTCTGACCGAGTTCCGTTTCGCCGACTTTGGTACGCGTCGACGCTTCTCCTATGCCATCCAACGTGAAGTCGTCGAATACATGGTCAACGAGATTCCCGAGCACTTCGCGGGCACCTCGAACTACCATCTGGCCCGGGAGTTTCAGCTGCCGGCCATCGGCACCATGGCCCACGAATTCATCATGGCGCACCAGGCACTGGTGCCCGCGCAGGAAAGCCAGAGACGCGCCCTCGATGTATGGAGCGATGTCTATCGCGGCCAATTTGCCGTGGCGCTGACCGATACCATCTCATCCGATGCCTTCCTGAAGGACTTCGACGCCAGACGCAGCCAGCAGTACCAGGGAGTGCGCCACGACAGCGGCGACCCGATACGCTGGGGCGAAAAATTCATCTCTCACTTCGAGCGACTTGGTATCGATCCGATGGAGCGAACGCTGACCTTCAGCGACTCCCTGACCTTCGATAGAGCGCTCGACATCGCCCAACACTTCCAGGGCAGGACCCAGACCTTTTTTGGCATCGGCACCTATCTGACCAATGATCTCGGCGACTATGCCACCGAGCAGGGCGTCCCTTACACGCCGCTGAGCATCGTGATGAAGATGGTCGAGTGCAACGGCCAGCCGGTGGCCAAGATCTCCGACGACCCTGGCAAGAGCATGAGCATCGATGACACCTATGTGGCAACGCTGAGGCAGCATTTCGCCAGCGCGTGAGTCCATTCGTCAGAAGCCCCGCTAGTTGTGAAGCTGCTAGTCAGAAGCCCCCGCTTCCCGGCAGAGCCTGTTACTCAGGAGCGTCCCATGAGCCAGATTGCCTCTTTCGATGTCGATCCCCAGAAGACCTTTACCCCGCTATGTCCCGACGAGCTGCCGGTAGCCGATGGCGATGCCATCGTGGACGAGCTCAACGCCCAGGCCAGGCTTGCCGATCTGCGTGTAGGCTCCCGGGACGCCCACCCGGCCAACCCGGTCTGGCTGGCGAAGCATCAGGATGAGCTGTTGACGCCGGTCGACAGCGCCATTGCCGGCCCCAATGTCGATGTCCGCTGGTACCGTCATGCGGTTGTCGGCACCCGCGGCTTCGAACTGCTGGACGGCCTGCCGCATCCGGTGGAGGGCTACGACTATATGGTCAGCAAGGGCCTCGATCCCGACTGCCACCCCTACGGCGCCTGCTTTCACGACTTGAGTGACCGGGTCAGCACCGGCGTCATCGAATTCCTGCGGGGGCGCGGCGTCGACAGAGTGATCGTCGGCGGACTGGCCCTGGACTACTGCGTCGTCACGACGGTGATGCAGCTTCGCGACGCCGACTTTCAGGTTTACCTTAATCTGGCAGGTTGTCGCGGCATCGACCCACAGCAATGCGAGCAGGCACTGGCCCGCATGCGCGGCGCAGGTGTGGTGGTGGCCGCCGACGCAGCAGAACTGGCCGCACTGCTGTGACGACGCTTCCCACCTTGAGCTCTCGGGATGTTACCTTCTGAGCGTTTATCCTTTTCTGCTTCGAGATCGACCGCCATGTGGTTCCAGAATAGCCTTCGCCTCTCCGCCCGTCCACGGGGGTTTCACCTGATTACCGACGAGATCGTCAAGGCACTCCCAGACCTGCCTGCGATGCGCGTCGGGCTGCTGCATGTGTTCATCCAGCATACGTCTGCGTCGCTTACGATCAACGAGAATGCCGACCCCAGCGTGCGCAGCGATTTCGAGCGCCATTTCAACCAAATGGTGCCCCAGGACGCTCCCTACTACCGCCATACCGATGAGGGCAGCGACGATATGCCGGCCCATCTCAAGGCGAGTCTATTGGGGCCCGCACTGACCATACCGGTGGGCGATGGCGAGCTGAAGCTCGGCACCTGGCAAGGTATCTATCTTTGCGAGCATCGGGACCATGGTGGGCCGCGCCAGCTTATCGTGACGCTCAATGGCGAGCGCTCACGCTGGCGGCCAGAGCAGGCCATGCCCAATCCTTACCGACGGCGCGACTGACAACGATCGCGTGGGGTGGATGGCACCGCCAGACCTGTTACTTCATGTCAGTCTTTTCGTGGCGGTTTCTACTGACCGAGACGCCGATAGTCAGGCTGTTCGTTGGCGCGCCAGAGATACCAGGATGCCAGCGTGCGCCAGGGGCGACATGGCTCGCAACGTCGCCGCGTCTCGGCGGGGGTTGGCATGTGATCCAGCCCGAACAGGTAGCGCGTGCCGTCACGGATGCCGAAGTCGTCTACCGGCAGGATATCCGGCCGCCCAAGGGTCCCGATCAGCATCATTTCCACCGTCCAGCGCCCAATGCCCTTGATCCGGATAAAGCGCTTGACCAGATCCTCGTCGTCCATCTCGGCGGCCTCTTCCCGCCCCGGTATGTCACCTGCCATCGCGGCACTGGCCAGGCCTTGCAGGGTCGCCACCTTGCGTGCGGAAAAGCCGCATTCCCGCAAGGTCTCCGGCGCCAGCGCCGCCAACTGCTGAGGCGAGGGAAAATCCTGTCCCGGGAACCGTGCGACAAGACGCCCCACGATGGCCGCGGCGGCCTTGCCATGCAGCTGCTGATAGGCCACCGACCGTGCCAGGGACTCGTAGGGACTGCGCTCCACTGCGGTCGTGAGTCGGCAGTCTCCGACCTGGTCGACAAGTCGCGCCCAGGCGGAATCAATACCGCGAAGGTGGGCCTGGCCGGCGCTCAGATGGCGGGCGATATCATGCTCGGGCATGAGGACTCCTGCGGGTTATTGGGGGCGGTGCAGCGGCCCTCGAAAGGAGCGCTGTCCGATCGTTTCGGTCTGGCTCATCATACCTCGGTAGCAGCTGTCCGCCATCTCTGACAGCCCATGCACTTTAGCTTCAAAAAATGCGACATCCGGGCTGTAACCGACACGTGAGCCGCGTATACTTTGCTGCGCTGCGAAATGCAGTGGACAGGACCCCAGATGCGCCCTTTAACCGGCGCCTGACCTCCGCCGGGAACGCTTCCACCAGGCAGGAGCCAGCGAGCCCCTGAACCCCACTGCTTGCAGCCCTTTTTCGCTTTCAGCAAGGCGCTTGAACGCGCCTCATGCTCAGGACCCGGCTGTCGCGATGGACATGTCATTATCGCCTCTTCTGCCCGCCACGCATTCATGTCATGCGGGTATCACAGCAATGTTCATCCCGTTTGCCGTATTCGGTCGTCACCGCATCCCAGGTGGTCGGGCCAAGGTTCGGGCCAGCGCCAAAGCGGTCTCGGGGGCTTCTTCATCCGATGTCTCTGCCCCTGTCTCATCCGCTGCTACCGCCGCTGTCTCGCCAGCCGTGTCAGCCCCTGTTACCCATCCTATTTCCGTCGAGCTTCCAACCGCGCTGCCGACGATGCTTTCCACCGCTATCTCTCCCCCTACCCCAACCACTTCAGAGGCTTCACTCCATGTCGGTGTACGACACCCTATGCCTGCTCGCCGCGATGGCGATGGTGATCTCCTTGATCAACGGCAAGATAGGCAAGTTCCAGACCACCATCGCCATCACTGCCGGGGCGCTGATACTGTCACTTGCCATTGTCATCGCTGGGCACGCGGGCTGGTTTGCCCTTGATGAAACCGCGGAGAATGCCATCAACCAGTTGAATTTCGAGGATTTCCTGCTGAAGGGGATCCTCGGATTTTTGCTGTTTGCCGGCGCTCTCGGGATCAAGCTCCCCCACCTGCGTGATCAGAAGTGGGAAATCGCCATTCTGGCGATGGGCAGCACCCTGTTCTCCACTTTCTTTATCGGCTATACCCTGTGGCTGCTGGTCGGCTGGCTGGGCATCGACTTCGATCTGATCTACTGCCTGCTGTTTGGTGCACTGATCTCGCCCACCGACCCCATCGCGGTACTGGCCATCGTCAAGAAGATGAACGCGCCGCGTCGCATCTCCACTCAGATCGAGGGCGAATCGCTGTTCAACGACGGCTTTGGACTGGTGCTGTTTGTCACGCTGTTTGCCATCGCCTTTGGCGGTGCGACCCCCACCGTCATGAGCGTCGGCCATCTGTTCTTGCAGGAAGCACTGGGCGGCATCCTCTACGGCTTCGTCCTTGGCCAGCTATTCCACTACCTGATCCGGCATACCGAGGATCACTCCATGGAGCTGATGCTGACCCTGCTGGTGCCCACCTCCGGCTATGTGTTCGCTGAGTTCCTGGAGGTATCGGGCCCCCTGGCCATGGTGGTGGCGGGCATCATCATCGGCAACAGGACCCGGCGCAAGGGCTTCTCCGAGGAGACCCAGCAGCATCTCGATCACTTCTGGGAGCTGGTCGATGAATTCCTCAACGGCGTGCTGTTCCTGCTGATCGGCATGACCATGCTATCGTTCAGCTTCCACCCTGAAGACTGGGTGCTGATGATCGCCGCCGTACCGCTGGTACTGCTGTCGCGCTATCTCAGCGTGCGCGTCGCCTATGTTGGCTTCCATCGCTTCCGCCGTTACAACCCCTACTCCGTGCGCATCCTGACCTGGGGTGGCCTGCGTGGTGGTCTGGCGCTGGCGATGGCCATGTCCATTCCCGCCGGCATTGACGTGATCCCCGACAAGAACATCGATGTGCGTGAAATCATCCTGGTGATGACCTACTCGGTGGTGGTGTTCTCGATCCTGATCCAGGGCTCCAGCATCACCCCCTTGATCCAGCGCGCCAAGGCCTGGGAAGTCGAGCAGTTCCGTCGAGGCAAGCGCAGCTGAACCCAGGTCGCGCCGCCGGGGCCCAGCCGCGGCGGCGCGACGACTCAACGACGGCGATCCAGCGCGGCCCAGGGGCTCTGCGCCCGGTCAGGCTGGCGGCTGCGGGGTGGCTACAAGGGCCAGGTTGCGGGGCGTCAGCGCTCGCTCACAGAACTCGCTCAAGCGCACCTCGAAGCCGGCCTCCTCGAGCCACAGGGCCCGGTCCAGGACCAGCCATAGCTCCAGTGGTCGGCGAAACAGGTGGCGCACCAGCTCGAATCGATTGACCCGCCCCAGCCGCGCCACACCGCGACGCTCGAACGCTTCCCAGTCGACCCCCTTAGGCAGCGCCAGCCCCTTCTCCCGGGCGGCCCAGCGACAGAACCCGGCGAAGTCATCTGGCATCTGCCCGTAGGCCAGACTCGGCACCGCCAGGTAGTCGTCCGTCCCGCGCAGCTCCCGCTGCAGCTCATCGAAGCCAAGCCGCCAGGCGTTGGCCCGTTCGCGCTTACGTTGCTCTCCCCGGCTGGCGGTCACCGTCTCCTGCACCGCCATGGCCAGCGTCTCACGATCCAGCGCCAGGTCATGCAGCTCAGCCTGGTATCGGGCCTGGGCGGACAACGGTCGGTAGCGCTCATCCCGGGTCCGCTGGTAGCAGCATGGCGCCAGCGTCACCGCCACGCGCTTGTCCCGCGCCAACTGCAGCAGGCGCACGTGCAGATCGCCACAGGCATGCAGCGCCACCACCTGATCGGCGTGGTCAAGCTGCTCGGCCGCACCTGGCTGCATCACGTCCTGCTCCACCAGACTCACTTCAAGCCCCTGGCGGTCGGCCAGCGCCTGGCCACTGCGACAGAGCGCTGGCTGCCACTCCAGAGCACGCACCGGGCCATGGTGCCAGCGCGCCAACAGCCGCGACAGGTGGCCCTTGCCGGCGCACCATTCGACCAGGCGCTGGCCACGCAGTTGCTCGACCTGAGGGGCAAACGCCAGCATCTGCGCCCACTTGCGACCACCCACGTGGGACGCCCAGGCCTCGGGGGCGTCGATCGCCGGCGGCCCCGGGGCAACGTCGATAAGTCGCTTCAGCTCGGCCACCGGTAGCCAGGCCGCCAGCGGCGAGTCGTCGAAGGGCCGCTGCTGCAGCCACTGGCAGCGCTGGTCATCCAGCGCTTCGAGGCAGGCAGCGATATCCCCGGCCTGCGCGCGGTCGGACCAGGGGATGGAGGCGTGGGTGAAGGGGGTCGGCGACCACAGCCAGTGCCACTCGGCAAGCAGGCGGGTCAGCGCCGCGAGGCGCTCGGTGTGGCTCAAGCTAGCAGTCATGCGCGCAAGGACGACATCGGTCGTGTGGTCAAGGGGACAGGCGCGCCATGGTAGCAGACACGGGGCCTGTCAGGCGCGTCCATCGGACTGGTGCTGAAATAGCATAAATTGCCGGAACAGCTCTGCCTGGCTCGAGATGTTCAGCTTGGCATACAGTCGCTTGCGATGATTCTTGACGGTGCCGGTAGAAATTCCCATCTTGCTCGCGATCTCCGGACTGGTATGTCCCCGCAGAATCAGCCAGGCGGTCTCTCGCTCACGCTCGCTCAGGCGATCCTGTCCAAAGCTCGCCAGCAGGCTTGGCGTTTGTTCCTCCCGCGGCAGGTGCAGACTCGACACCAGCCAGAACTGGCGAACCAGTGACTCAAGCAGAGGAAACAGATAGGCCACCTGGGCCATCAGGGTGACGTGATCGGCGCCCTCCTCCAGGGCACCGTAGGCACCAAAGGACATCGTGATGCCATCCCCTTCTCCCAGCGAAAAGAACGCGGCGGCTTCCCGTTCAAGGCCCAGGTTGCGGTAGTAGGTCGCGAAGTATTCTGTCTCGCGGAAGCCGGCGGGTGCCAGTTCTTCAAGCCACCACACCCCTGGCGCCGCCTGGGACTGCCAATGCTGATGAAACGGGTCGAGCAGGTACATGCGCTCCACGTAGGGTAACAGCACCCGACGATCGAGCACCGCCGACAGGTTATGCGCCAGCACCGTGGGCCTACCCACGCCGGGGAAGTGCATCACCGCATAGCTGATCCCCGGGGCATAGGCACCCAGCACCTCCCCTAACCCCTCGAGAAAATTGGGCGAACGCACGCGGTCGGCAAGGCGCGCCACCGGCGCAAGATCGCTCGGTGGCAGCACCTTCGAGGGCAAACGGCAGGGGCGGCAAACATCCATCGGGTCAGAATACGTCACCCCAGGTGTCTGACCAAGCCATCAAGGCGTGCCAGCAAAGCCTCCTGATGCGGCTGCAACGTCTGCTGGCCCCAGCGTGCGATCTCGTCGTTCATGGGGTCATCGGCCTGGATCGCTGATCCTGCCAGGGTCTGGATGACCGCATGACCACACAGCGGCACGTAGCCCTCGCTGTAGCCTCCCTCATGCACCATCACCAGGCGGCCCTGGCACAGTCTGTCCGCCACATCGAGCAGCCTGGCCGTCATCTCCGCATAGGCCTGACTATTGAGCATCATGCCGCCCAGGGGATCCATGGCGCTGGCGTCGTAACCACAGGCCACCACCACCAGCTCTGGGCGAAAGCGCTCCAGCGCCGGCACCACCACGCGCTCGATGGCCGCCTGGTAGGCGCCGATACCCGAGCCCGGCGGCAACGGCACGTTCAGGTTGTAGCCGCGGCCGACACCACCCCCGATATCTTCGATGTCTCCACTGTCGACGGGGTAGTTGCGGTCCTGGTGCAGCGACAGGGTGAGCACGTCATCGCGCTCCCAGAATGCCTGCTCGGTGCCGTTGCCATGGTGTACGTCCCAGTCGATGACCGCGACACGCTTAAGCGGATGGCGCGCCATCATGGTCATGACCGCGATCGGGATGTTTCCCAGCAGACAGAAACCGCGGCCTCGGTCCCGCTCGGCGTGGTGCCCTGGAGGGCGACACAGGGCATAGGCGTTGTCGGCCTCGCCTCTCAGCACGGCATCCATGGCGGCAATCGCCTGTCCGGTGGAGCGACGGGCGATGTCGTAGCTGTCACGCCGCAGCGGCGCGCACTCCCCGGCATCACCAAAGCCAAACTCGCTCATCTGCGCCAGCCGCGCCAGATACTCGGCGGTATGGAAACGCAGCAGATCGCTCTCATCGGCAGGGGCCCCCTTGATCGGCACCAGCTCATCCATCAGTCCGGTGACTTCCAGCAGATTCTTGAGGCGTCGCTTGGTCTCCGGGTGTTCCACCGCGGCGGCGGGCTGGACATGTTTACCAGGCGTCGCAAAGACCGAGCAGGGACCGTTGTCGTGCCACAGGCAGTGCTCATGAAAGGCAAAGGCCGTACGTCGTTGCATTCGTGGCTACCCCAGCAGGAAATAAAGAATGGCACTGGCACCTGCCGCCAGCAGCACGTACGGCAGCTGTGTCAGGGCGTGCTGGATCGGCGTCACTCCGCAGCCACGTGCACTGAGCACGGTGGAGTCACCGAAGAAACAGGCGTGGGAACCGAAGGCACCGGCCGAAATCATCGCCCCAAGGGTCAGCCCCATGGAGGCCCCTGTCGCCTCGGCCAGGGGAATCACGATGGGAAAGGCGATGGCGTAGACGCCCCAGAAGGACCCCGTCGCAAAGGCCAGTCCGGACAGCAGCAGGAAGGTGACGCCCGGCAACCAGCTTCCCTGCATCAAAGGTTCGACCCAGGCCACCAGCGTCTCGGTCAGGCCGAGGTTCTGGTTCACCGTTTGCAGCAGGAAGGCGGCGAACACAATGCCGAGGGGCAGCAGCATCTGCTGAAAGCCCCCCAGGAGCTCATCAAACATGCGATTGAGTGGCGCGATCCGCTGCGCTGCATACAGCGCCAGGGCAACCAGCAGGGCGAAGCCAACGCCGATCAGCGCATCGATACCGAACCACCAGGTCGCCAGCAGCAGCGTGGTCACCGGCAGTACGAAATTGATCAAGCGGGGCGTGATCTGGCGCTGCACCTCGTCGGCTTGCTCGGCGCTGCTATCATCCACCAGCTCATCTCCCGCCTCTGCCGCGCGCATGCGCCCAAGGGCAGGCAACACCCCCAGCGCTACCAGCAGTACCACCAACAGCGCAATCAAGGGGTAGAACAGCATCGGTATCAGGCCGAGATAGGTGGCGAAGCCATCTCCGGTGGCAGCAATGCCCTGGCTTTCCAGCAGTCCCGCCAGATAGATGGCCCAGGTCGAGAACGGTATCAGCAGACAGATCGGCGCCGCGGTGGAATCGACGATATAGGCCAGCATCGAGCGGGAAATCTTGAGTCGATCGAACAGCTTCTTCATCGCCGCCGATACCGTCATGGCATTGAGGTAATCGTCGATGAAGATCAGGATGCCAAGGCCCGTGGCCCCCAGCATGGCCCGTCTGCGCGTGGTCAACAGGCGGCCCGCGCTATCGCTGAAGGCCTCGGTGCCCCTGACGAACTGCAGAAGGCCAATCAAGGCACCCAGCAGCCCACAGACTAGGGCGATCCAGCCCATGGTCGGCTGCTGCATGACCTCCAGCCCCGCCAGCGCCATGTCCTGAATGGCGCTGGAAGGTGAGAGGATGATGAAACCGCTAAGACACCCAGCCATCAGCGCCTCAAGGGTACGGTGGGTGATCAGCGCCATGGAAATGACAACCACCGTGGGTACCAGCGCGTAGGCGCCATAGTGGCCATCCTGGATCAGCCAGTGGCCGGACAGGCTGGCGACCAGCACCACACTGAGAAAGAGCAAGCCGCGACGCAGGCCGCGATTGGGGTCCTGGCGACGATTCGCCAGCTCTGAAAGACTATGATCCACTGTCGTCACCATCGGGTTGTTGTTGAAATGTGACCGTGCGATGCCTTTGATAGCACTGCCCTAGCACCTGCGGCGATATCCCCATGGGGACCATCGCCACACTCAAGACCCTCGATGTCAGGAGACTCATCCCATGTCCCAACACCGCCATGTCCGGCTATGTCTGCCAGCGCTGGCGTCGATGCTGGTATCACTGTCGGCACCGCTGAACATGGCCCTGGCATCCCCTATGGGCGATGACACCCAGCCACCCGTCGCCGCGCCCTCGACAGGCGCCCCGGGCACCGCTTGTGCCCTTCCCGGCGATTGGCGAACGCCAGGAGACAGCCTGACCAGCCGCTCCCCTCCCATGGGCTGGGCGGCGCTGGCGGACGAGCAGGTGGTACTGCTGGGCGAGCGCCACGACCAGCCTGCCCACCATCGTTTTCAGCTGGCGGCGATCAGCGCCCTGCACGCCCAGCAGCCACGCCTGGCCATCGGCCTGGAGATGCTGCCAAGGGAAAGCCAGGCGGCGCTGGATGCCTGGGTGGCTGGAAATATCGACGAGACAGAGCTGCTCAAGCAGAGCCAGTGGTATCGCTACTGGGGCTTTGACGCCGCGCTCTACCTGCCGATACTGCACTTTGCCCGTGACCATCGCCTGCCGCTGAAGGCACTCAACGTCACGCCGGAGCTGCGCAGACGCCTGGTCGAGCAAGGTGTCATGGCCGTTCCACCCACTGAGCGTCACGGCATCCCGGAACCCGCCCCGGCATCGCCCTCCTACCGGCAGCGCCTGGAAGAGAGCCTGGCCCAGCACGCGGCCGAACTTGGTGACGAAACCGGCAATCGCGCGTTCGATGCAGGAATGATCGATGACTTCGTCTACGCCCAGCAGGTCTGGGACACGGCCATGGCGTACGGGCTTACCGAGCTGGTAGACGACGGCTACCTGGCGGTGGGCCTGGTGGGAATGGGACATGCCAGCTACGGCGAGGGCATCGAGACGCAGCTTTCACACCGGGATATCCGCGCGGTGTCGAGCCTGCTACCGCTGACGGTGGACGAGGCCTGCACGGCCGACGACGGGCTCGCCGATGCGATCTTTGTGGTGCACAACGACATGATTCAGCATGGACCGCGACTGGGGGTTGGCGTCGACATGGACGAAGGCAGTCTGGTAGTCAGCGAGGTGGCACCCGATAGCCCCGCCGCGGCTGCGGGGCTGCGTGTCGGTGATCGCCTGCTGCGCTTTGCTGGCCAACCCCTTGACCAGCCTGCGCAGCTCAAGGCGTTGGTGAACCGCGTAATGCCGGGGACCCAGGCGAGAGTCGAGGTAAGGCGCGAACGGGCCCACCACACGCTGACGGTCAGTTTTCCGCCAGCGCCCACCGAGGTTAAGCGATAGGTTGAGGAATAGCGCGCGGCCCATAGGCCGGTCCCGCAGCGACAGGAGGCTGAGGAAGCCAAGCAGTCCGAGCCTGGAGCGTGGCCCCTCACTGACGCCCGCCCTTCAAAACGCCTCGTCTGCGTCGAGCTGGGCCAGCCGCTCTCCCAGGGCGTCCAGCTGGTGGGGAGCGAAGACCTCAATGCCAGAGGCACGCAGCAACGCCGTGGTGACTCCCTCACCGGCCACCAGAGTGCCCTCAAAATGGCCGTCGTAGATCTGGGTGCTGCCGCAGGAGGGGCTGCGGTCAATCAACAGGGCCAGGCGAACCCCATGGCGCCTGGCCGCGGACAGCGCAAGCTTTGCACCCCGGAGAAAGGCATCGGTGGGATCGTCCCCGGCGTCATCCGCGATCCTTGCCTGCCCGTGCAGCACCTGACGTCCCTGCCCTCCCTGGATTTCGGCGGGAGGTCTTGGCGTCGGCAATCCTCCCGCCACTTCCGGACAGATGGGTACCAGCCGCCCCTCCTCGCGCCAGCGCCTCAGACGCGCATCGCCCAGGGCCTTGTGACTGGCGTCATAGCGCACCGGGTCTCCCAGCAGGCAAGCACTGACCAGAACCTTGTTCACGTGGCAACTCCTCACCATCACTTCTATCGTCAACATGGCATCGCTGGCGGCTACCTCCGCTCGACGACAGGATGCCCTGTGTGCCGCAGCATGCTAAGCTCCGCCCACCTTTAATTCTCGCAGCATTGATTCCCGCAGCACTCAATTGGAGTTTCCCATGGTTCAAGCTACTGCTCGCCATATCCTCGTTGACAGCGAAGACAAGTGCCAGGCCCTCAAGGCCGAAATCGAGAACGGTCGTGACTTTGCCGACGCCGCCCGCGAACACTCCTCCTGCCCGTCCGGCCGCCAGGGCGGCGACCTGGGCAGCTTCGGCCCCGGCCAGATGGTGCGCGAATTCGACGAAGTCGTGTTCTCCGCCGAGCTGAACAAGGTCCAGGGCCCGGTCAAGACCCAGTTCGGCTACCACCTGCTGGAAGTCACCAGCCGCGGTTGATATCCCGCCGAGCGAGTCACACCGATCTAGCCACACCGAGCTAGTCAAACCATGCTAGTCAAACCAAGGCCACGCCAAAGCGTGGCCTTGGTGTCTAAAACAGTGTCTTAGGCAGCCTCTTCTGCCCCCCTTCCTGCCGCTGTTATCTACTCCACTGTCTTCTCGACTCGGGTCAGGGGTTCACCGCGAGTGTGGATCATCACCACGATCAATTCCGCAGCACTTTCATCGCTGGCATTGACCAGCTTCACATGACGCACGCCCTCAGGCTCTCGCCACTCGTCGCCAGGCCCAAAGCGTTCTTCTTCCCCACCCTCAAGCTGTGAGATCACCTCGCCGGCGGCCACCTTGACGTAGGCTGGCCCTGCGTGGCGATGGGGCGGCAGACTGGCCCCAGGGTCCAGGGTAACCAGTACGACGGTGGAGATCAGGTTGGAATCGTCTGACACCCACTTCTGCTGCATGATGTTCTGGGACACGCTGGGCGTTACCTGCTCGCCACTCTGTGCCGACGCCTGGGGCGTCACCGCAATCAGCAGCGTCAGGGCGAACACCAACCGCGACGCCAACCACAGCGAGCGCCCGGGCGACTGGGGCAGAGTCACAGTACCGCACGCCTTGTTCTTGCTGGTCATTCGTTTCAACGTCAGGGGAGACTCAGGAAACATGGAGGAGACCTCTTGGGACAACGTCGTCGGTGACGAGAGTGTTTGGATGACGCCACCACCGCCTTCCTTACATCCGCCCCGGTAACGTCCCGTGCCGAACGGCATGTTCGACCCACGGCTGCAGCTTCGTGCACATTCTATTGGGAAAATTCCCCAGCCCTGCCCGCTGGGCCGAGTTAGGCTATGCAAAAACAACCATCGACCGCCCCGACCGAGGATGAGGAGTCCCCTATGTCGATCATCGATTCACCCGAACGTTATGGCAGTATCAGCCGTTTCTTCCACTGGAGCATCGCCGCCCTGGTGCTGTGGCAGCTCGTCACGGCCATCACCACAGTGCTGTTCGAAGATTCCTGGCTGGATAAACTGACCTGGGCTACCCACAAGCCGGTGGGCCTGCTGATTCTGATCCTGATGCTGGGCCGGGTGGCCTGGGCGCTGTTAAACCAGCGCCGCCGCCCATCCAGCCTCAACCTGCCGTCGCATCTGGGTCATCTCGCGCTATACGCCCTGCTGGTCGTGATTCCATCGATGGCGCTGATGCGCCAATATGGCTCCGGGCGCGCCTTTTCGCCCTTCGGCATCGAGCTCATGTCAGGCTTTGACGGCGACAAGATCGAGTGGATGATGCTCCCTGCCAATCTGCTCCACGGCTGGCTGGGGTGGGCGCTGTTCGCGATGGCCCTGGGGCACGTGTTGATGGCGGTTCATCACCGCATGAATCCCAGGCAGCAGGATGTCCTGCCCCGCATGCTTGACGTCAGCGCCAGGAAATAAGTCCGCCGCAGCCATGGACGGCATGAACCTGCGGCCCCGGCGGAGGGGACACACCGGCCAGGGCGTGGATCGGGCCGGTGTGCAGATGCAGACAACCGCGCTAGGATGGGCGAAGGCCATCGATAAGGACGTCAGCATGGAGCATTCATCAGGACTGCCTCACCCGCCGCACCAAGACCTTGCCCCCGGGGGAAGGCACCCATGAGCGACTCCCCGATCATTGATGTCCAGGCGCTGACAAAGGTCTATGCCGGCGGATTCGAGGCGCTCAAGGGCATCGACCTGAGCATCAAGCGCGGCGAGATCTTTGCCCTGCTTGGCCCCAACGGGGCAGGCAAGACCACCTTGATCAGCGTCATCTGCGGGCTGGTCAATCCCTCATCAGGCCACGTCAGGGTTGACGGCCACGATATTCTCGATGATTTCCGTGCTGCCCGTTCGCTGATCGGGCTGGTGCCCCAGGAGTTGACCAGTGAAGCCTTCTCCACCGTATGGGACACGGTGTCCTTCAGCCGCGGCCTGTTCGGCAAGCCCAAGGATCCGGCGCATATCGAGAAGGTGCTGCGCCAGCTCAGCCTGTGGGAAAAGCGCAAGAACCGGCTGATCACCCTGTCCGGCGGCATGAAACGTCGGGTGCTGATCGCCAAGGCACTGGCCCACGAACCCCAGGTACTGTTTCTGGATGAGCCCACCGCCGGGGTCGACGTCGAACTGCGCCGTGACATGTGGGAGGTGGTGCGAGGCCTCAGAGAGAGCGGCGTCACCATTATCCTCACCACGCATTACATCGAGGAAGCGGAAGAGATGGCCGAGCGCATCGGCGTCATTCGTGCCGGAGAGCTGGTGCTGGTGGAGGAAAAGCAGGCGCTGATGGCGAGCCTCGGCCGCAAGGAATTGACCCTGCACTTGCGCGAACCCCTCGACGCTGTTCCGCACGCCCTGGCTCACCACCACCTGGCCTTGAGCGACGAGGGCCATGCGCTGGTCTACCACTATGACGGTGCAGACGACGGTGAGAGCAGCATCGCCGACTTGCTCGCAGACGTCGACGCCGCCGGCATCGCGTTCAAGGACCTGCACACTCGCCAGAGTTCGCTGGAGGAAATCTTCGTCAATCTGGTCAAGGAGCGACCATGAACATCACCTCGGTCAAGACGCTCTACCTGGCAGAGATGGCCCGAAGCCTGCGCACCGTGCTGCAGAGCGTGGTATCCCCCGTGCTATCCACCTCGCTGTACTTCGTGGTCTTTGGTTCCGCCATTGGCTCACGCATCAGTGAGGTCGAGGGCATTCCCTACGGTGCCTTCATCGTGCCGGGGCTGATCATGCTGATGCTGCTGACCCAGAGTGTCTCCAATGCCTCATTCGGGATCTTCTTCCCACGCTTTTCGGGGTCGGTCTACGAGATTCTATCGGCTCCCATCTCGCCGCTGGAGATCGTGCTGGGCTTTGTCGGCGCTGCCGCCACCAAATCTATTGTGCTCGGCTTGATCGTGCTGGCAACGGCCAGCCTGTTCGTGCCCTTTACCATCATGCACCCGCTGTTGATGCTGCTGTTTCTGGTGCTGACCGCACTGACCTTCAGCCTGCTCGGTTTCATTATCGGGATCTGGGCCGATGGCTTTGAAAAGCTGCAGCTGGTGCCGCTTCTGGTCATCACGCCGCTGACCTTCCTCGGCGGAACCTTCTACTCCATCGACATGCTGCCTCCCCTGTGGCAAACGGTGACCCTGTTCAATCCGGTGGTCTACCTGGTGTCGGGTTTCCGCTACAGCTTTTATGGACTCGGCGATGTCAGCGTATGGGTCAGTCTGGGCATGATTCTGCTGTTCATGGCCCTGGCGCTGGCGGTCATCCATGCCATCTTCCGCAGCGGCTATCGCCTCAAGCCATGAATCGGCTTCGGTCTGACGCCCCAAGTACGCTATCATCTGCCGCCGTTTTTTGGTCACGAGGTTTCCATGCCGATCTCTGCCTGCGTCATCCAGCGCCTGGACAAGAGCGCCAGCGACATCCCGGCAACGCTTAAGCATGCCAGCGAGCTGCATCCCGACAGCGACGCATTGGACAGCCTGGTCACCCGCCTGACCGACGCTTACCACGGCAAGGCCAAGCGCTGGGGCCGGCTCAATGAGCACGCTCCCCCCAGCACCACGGATCGCCCGAGCGTGCAGAATAGCGACGCCAGCGGCGAGGATGTCGCCCCTTGGGACGACGAGGACTCCTCCGCGACAGGGACCTCTGGTGCAGGCTCCTCTGGCCTGGCCGCCTCTGATGAAGGTCCGGTAGTGGCGACCACCAGCCGCTTCCCTGCCGAGTTTCGTGCCTTCCTCGACGGCGAGCGAGACTTTCAGGCACTGGCCAGGGAGCTTGGCGAGGCCATCAAGGGCGTGGTCGACGCGCACCTGCCCACTGGAGGCCACCTGCTCATGGTCGACCAGCGCCAGGGCGAGACCCGCCACCTGTTCGTCGCCCTGGTTCACCATCGGGACGGTTTCGTCATCGGTGAAGACGGTCGCGTCGGCATCACCGGGCAGCTCAATCACAGTCAGATGTCGCTGGCCTTCCGCCTCAACCTGACCCAATGGCAGGACGGCGGCCCGTCGAGTCAGTACCTGTCGATGCTGGCAGATCGCGGCGCGAAGAAGCTGGCCGACGACCTGCAGGCCCTTTTGGGCGCTAGCGAAGGCGTCGATCCAAAGAGCGAAACCCGTACCTTGCTGAAGGCCTTCAGCGACTATGTCGAGCAGGAAGACATGGAGGAGGAAGCGTCGCGGGAAAAGACCGATGCGCTGATCGACTACGCCCAGGACCAGGCAAGTCGCGGTGAAGCGATGACCCTGGATGAGCTCTCCGCCCTGGTCAACGATGACAATCCGCGGGCCTTTTACGAGCACATTCGCAACGCCGACTACGGCCTGTCACCGGAAATCCCGCCAGACAAGCGCACCCTCAATCAGTTCCGCCGCTTCACCGGCCGCGCCGAGGGCGTCTCGATCAGCTTCGACTCCCACCTGCTGGGCAACAGCATCGAGTACGACGAAGAACATGACCGATTGATCATCAAGAAGCTGCCCAGCAAGCTCAAGGAACAGCTGCAGGGGGGCTAGTTCAGGCCTGCCGGGATTGCGACGCCATGCTCTCGACCTCGACCACCCGATCCAGGCGCAGCTCGTCCTCCGAACGCTCGCCGGGATAGCCGCCGGGCACGGCCACCACGCGGGTGTCCCCCAGCGTCAGCATCACCGGGTCGTGGACGTGGCCGTGGACCCACAGCGCCACGCCCTCCATCAGCGACTCGAGGCGCGAGGCAAAGGCCGGCGACAGCGGGTCGCCCTGATAGTGGGCAGGAATGCACTCGGCCAGGGGAGCGTGGTGGCTGACCACCACCGTGGCGCCGGCAAAGGGCCTGGCGAGCTCGGTCTCTAGCCAGGCCCGGTTCTCGCGGTGCAGCTCGACGCTGCGCTCCGGCGAGAAGACCTCGCCATCAGGTTCTTCGATGATCGCGAAGTCGGGCATCTGCCTGAGTGCAGCGGACAGCGTCTCCGCAGGGATGTCCTGCGGGTCGGGACGCTCATCGTAGAGCGCGAAGTCGGTCCACAGTGTCGTCCCCAGAAAGCGCACGCCGTCGAGTTCAAGTCGTGCGTTGTCGAGCAGGTGAATGCCCAGCGTGGCCGCGCGCTCACGCATCTCCTTGCGCAGTGGCTCCATGCGATGCTTGTAAAATTCGTGATTGCCCGGCACGTAGATCACCGGATGATCGGGAAAGCGCGCAGCAGCCCACTCGATTCCCTGCAGGCCTAGATGAATATCACCTGCCAGGATCACCATATCGGCCTCGATGTCGGGCAGCAGGCGATCCCCCTCGAAGTGCTCCAGGTGCAGGTCCGACAGGATTCTCAGGCGCATGAGCTCGCCTCCGGCTTAAGCGTTATGGGCTGCGCTCACTCATTGCCAGCCTGGCCGCCAGACCAATGAACAGCGCCCCCAACCCTCGCTCACACCATAGACCAAGACGACGATTGCCGCGCAGCGCTGTGACCAGCCTGGCGCCCAGGATCACCAGCGGCGGCTCGATCAGCCCCGCCACCGCAATGATCAAGAACCCATGCAGGGCAAGCTGGAGGCTGGCCGGCCCTGCGCCTGGCACCACGAACTGAGGCAGAAAGGCCAGGAAGAAGATGGCGACCTTCGGGTTCAACAGAGAGATCACGACGCCCTGGCGATAGATGCTGGCAGCCCCAGGCAGAGACGGGGCCGGCGCCGCCGTTTCGCTGGACGGGCGGGCGAGCAACGCCTGAATGCCTAGCCACAGCAGGTACGCCGCGCCGACCCACTTGATCAGGCCGAAGGCGACCGCGGACGTTGCCAGCACGGCGGACAAACCCAGCGCCGCCATCAGCACATGCACGCCCGCCCCACTCCATACCCCGAACATCGCAGCGAAGCCCCCACGGCGGCCATGTCGCGCGGTCTGGCCCAGTACAAAAGCCATGTCAGGCCCCGGTGAGAGATTCAGCAGCAAGGCTGCCGACAGAAAGGTGACCCAGTGGGCCAAGGTATACTCGAGCATGGCGGATCTCGTGGCGGCAGCGTCGGTAGCAAAGCCTTCCACGCTAGGCGACGGGGCCTCAGCGCGCAACCCAGTTGAGCCACAAACACACCTTGCTGCATGCTGTCTTCCCTTGCCCGGCCAACTCAAGACGCCGCTCCCTTCTCCCCTGCCAAGGAGTTCTACCATGTCCGCGTTGCTGCCCCGCCTCGGCTTTATCGGTATCGGTCTGATGGGCGACCCGCTAAGCCGCCGGCTAGCCAAGGCCGGTCATCCCCTGGTCCTCTACAACCGCACTCGAGCCAAGGCCAACGCCGTCGCTGCGGATACCGGCGCCAGGGTCGCCGATAGCGTGGCGCAGTTGGCCGCTCAGGTAGACGTGGTGATCACCTGCGTGGCCAATACCGAGGTGCTGCGCGAGCTGATGCTCGGGGCCGAGGGGGTCATCGCCAACGCGGGTCCCGGTGGCGCCATCATTGACCTGACCAGCGCCGACCCGGCCGCCACCCGGGAGCTTGCCCAGCTGGCCGCCGAATCCGGCCTCAGCTGGGTCGACGCCCCGGTCTCCGGTGGCGTGGCGGGTGCCGAGGCCGGCAGCCTGGCGATCATGTGTGGAGGCGACCGAGCCCACGTGGACGCCGCCAGGACGATCCTGCAACCACTGGCCTCGCGCATCACCCATATGGGTCCGGTAGGCGCAGGCCAGGTCACCAAGCTGTGCAATCAACTGCTGGTGGCCTGCAATACCGCAGCGATCGCCGAAATGGTGGCACTGGCCGAGTCCAGCGGTGTCGATGCCGGCCTGTTGCCAGAGGCCCTGGCGGGCGGCTTTGCCGACTCAACGCCTTTTCGCATGCTGGTGCCGCGCATGGCCGAGCGTGATTTTAAGGCGCCCAGTTGGCACCTGCGCACCCTGCTCAAGGATGTCGACATGGCCACCGCTCAGGGTTATCGCCAAGCCAGCGCCACGCCGATGGCAGCGCTGGCCGCCCAGCTGATGCGCAGTCGACTGGCCAGGGGCGAAGGCGAGAGCGATCCGGCGACGTTGATTCGGCTCTATCGTGACGACGCGCAGCGCAGCTAGACCCGTCTGCGGCGGCGCCGTACACTCGTTCGACATCCGCCATCAGTTACAGGATGCTTTTCCATGGCGTTCAACTCCACCGCCACTTACGTGGCTACCGATGCGCTCAAGCAGGCCGTCAATGCGGCCGTCACCCTCGAGCGCCCGCTGCTGATCAAGGGCGAGCCAGGCACCGGCAAGACGCTGCTGGCAGAAGAACTGGCCGCGTCCCTGGGCACCCGCCTGGTGACCTGGCACATCAAGTCCACCACCAAGGCCGCCCAGGGCCTCTACGAGTACGACGCGGTCAGCCGTCTGCGAGATTCTCAGCTCGGCATCGACGGGGTCGAGGATGTGGCCAACTACCTGCGCCCCGGCAAGCTATGGGAAGCCTTCACCGCCGACGAACGGGTGGTACTGCTGATCGACGAGATCGACAAGGCCGACATCGAGTTCCCCAATGACCTGCTGCAGGAACTCGATCGGATGGAATTCTTTGTCTACGAGACCGGCGAGACGATCCGGGCGCGCCACCGCCCCATCGTGGTGATCACGTCCAACAACGAGAAGGAGCTGCCCGACGCCTTCCTGCGCCGCTGCTTCTTCCACTACATCGAGTTTCCCGACCGCGCCACCATGGAGCGTATCGTCGCCGTACACTTCCCGGATATCGCCCCAAGGCTGGTCAGCCAGGCCCTGGAAGTGTTCTTTGAGCTGCGCGAGGCGCCGGGCCTCAAGAAGCGCCCCTCCACGTCTGAGCTGGTCGATTGGCTGAAGCTGCTGATGGCCGACGACGTGGCGCGGGAAGCCCTGAGCCAGCGCGATCCAGCCAAGAGTCTGCCGCCGCTGGCCGGCGCCCTGGTCAAGAACGAGCAGGATACGGCCCTGCTGGAGCGCCTGGCCTTTATGGTGCGGCGTCAGGGGCGCTGATGTTTCTCGATCTGTTCGACAGTCTCAGGCGCCAGCAGGTCCCGGTATCCCTGCGCGAACTGCTGGACCTGCATGCCGCCGTGGACTCCGGCATTGCCTTTGCCGATGTGGACGCCTTCTATCAGTTGGCCCGCACCATCATGGTCAAGGATGAGCGCCACTTCGACCGCTTCGATCGCGCCTTCGCCGCCTGGATCGGGTCGGTGGAAAGCCCCGATGCGGCCATTGACGCACTGATCCCCGAGGAGTGGCTGCGCCGTGAATTCGAGCGCCAGCTAAGCGACGAGGAAAAGGCGCAGGTCACGTCTTTGGGCGGACTCGAGGCGCTGATCGAGACCTTCAAGCAACGCCTCAAGGAACAGCAGGAACGCCACGCCGGTGGCAACAAGTGGATCGGTACCGGCGGTACCAGCCCCTTCGGCGCCTATGGCTACAACCCCGAGGGGATGCGCATCGGCCAGGATGGCTCGCGCCATCGTCGTGCGATCAAGGTCTGGGACGAACGCCGCTTCCGCGACTATGACGATGATCAGGCCTTGGGTCCGCGCAACATCAAGATGGCACTGCGCCGTCTGCGCCGCTTCGCTCGTCAGGGTGCACTGGACGAATTCGATATCGACGCCACGATTCGCGACACCGCACGGGACGCCGGCCTTCTGAACCTGCGCATGCGCCCGGTGCGCCACAACGCGGTGAAGGTGCTGCTGTTTCTCGACGTGGGCGGGTCCATGGACGACCACATCCGCGTCTGTGAGGAGCTGTTCTCGGCGGCGCGCTCCGAGTTCAAGCACCTGGAGCACTTCTACTTCCACAACTGCCTCTACGAGGGTGTCTGGCGAAACAATGCGCGCCGTCACAAGGAACGGTATTCCACGCTGGAGCTGATGCGCACCTTCGGCGCGGACTACCAGGTAGTGGTCGTGGGCGATGCGTCGATGTCTCCCTACGAGATCACCCACCCCGGTGGCAGCGTCGAGCACTTCAACGAGGAGCCGGGCGGCATCTGGCTGAAGCGACTGGTGGAGCGCTACCCGCGACTGGTCTGGCTCAATCCCAACCCACCGCGCTATTGGGAATATACGCCCTCGACCAGGATCATCCGCGAGCTGGTGCAGGAGCGCATGTACGCCATGACGCTGGAAGGACTCGACGAGGCCATGCGCGAGCTGGCTCGCTAGACCACTACCCCGGATCTGATCAAGGACCCGTCGATGCCCCACCTGCCGCAGACACTTCGCCGACTCAGACCCTTGCTGCTTGCCGGCGCATCGGTGTGGCTGGCCGGCTGCGACATGGCTACCGGGGTCGCCACACAAGGGCTGATTCAAGCCTACTCTAGGCCCGCTCTGGAACCCCGTGACGGCTATGTGGTGGACCATCGTCACCCCGCCCGTGGCCACAACAGCCGCGTGCATTTCTTGATCCTGCACTATACCGATGAAAACCAGGCGGACTCGCTGCGCGCACTCACTGGACCACGGGTCTCCAGCCACTATTTACTGCCTTTGCCAACACGCCGACTCCAGGGCTCACCCGTGGTGTTTCAGCTGGTGCCCGAGTCTCGCCGTGCCTGGCACGCCGGCGCCAGCCGTTGGGGCAACCGCATCGGCCTCAACGATACCTCCATCGGCATCGAGATTGTCAATCAGGGCCCCGACCAGCCCTGGGTCGGCAGCGAGCTGGAGCCCCCCGAGGGAGTCGGCTGGATGCCCTACCCCGACAGCCAGATTGAAGCGCTGATCGCCCTGTCCCGGGATATCATCGAGCGGCATGGCATCGAGGCCAGGCACGTGCTGGCACACTCTGACGTCGCGCCCACGCGCAAGCTGGACCCAGGCCCGGCATTTCCCTGGAAACGGCTGCATGATGCCGGCATTGGTGCCTGGCCCGAGCCGGAGCGGGTGGCCCACTATGCCCAGCGCTTCGACGCTCGCCAACGTATCGCAGGAGGGAGCCTCCCCTCGATTGAGACGGTGCAGCGGGCGCTGCGTGCCTGGGGCTATGACATCGACGTCAGCGGCGTGCTGGATGACGCGACCCGCGCCACCCTGCGAGCGTTCCAGCTTCACTTTCGTCCCGCCGACTTCAGCGGAAATCTCGACGCAGACACCTGCGCACGCCTGTGGGCTCTACTGGAGCGATACCAGCCAGAGGCGCTGGCGACACTGGCCGAGCCGCAACCAGCTGAGCCTCAACCAGCCGCTCCTCCAGCCGCGCCGGGCAGGTAATGGATCACGTCGTGAAAACGCAGCACCGCGGGCCCTTCGTTGCGCATCAGGTGCGGCCGGTCAGCACAGAAACGTAGCCCTTTCCCCGCCGTCAAACGGTGCCACTCATCGCCCACAGCCAACACCAGCGTGCCCTCGAGCACGACCAGGTGCTCGACCACCCCAGGCGCATGGGGGCTGGAGGCGCTTTCAGCGCCTGCGGCGAGTTCAATCTCGAACATCTCGAAGCCCAGCAGGGGATCGTACGGAAACAACAACTTTGCCTGCATACCCGCGCTGTCCTGCCCCCACACCGAATCACTGGTACTGCAGTGGCGCTGCTCCAGCGGCGAGTCATCGGTGCCGGGGCCTTGACCGAACAACGACGAGAAACTCACCCGAAAACCACTGGCGATGCGCCACAGCGTCGCCACCGTAGGACTCGACTCCCCACGCTCGATCTGGCCCAGCATGGCCTTGCTGACCCCGGTCTCCCTGGCGGTATGTGCCAGGCTCCAGCCCCGCGCCTGGCGCAGCGCCTTGAGGGAGCTGGCGATATGGTGGCCGATGTGGTGGGCAGTGTCCGACATGTCGTCTCTCATGAAAATGCGTGACGCGCACCAGTATACAGAGGCTCGAGCCCACAGCGCTTGTGCGTTATAACGCCCGCTGCTAGCCTTGGACGTTATAACGCACAATCTACCCCCCCTTCCCACCACACAGCGACACGCCCCATGACCGAGCCGTCTTCCACTCTTGCTGAGCCAGCGACTCCCCGCGAAAAGCGTCAGCTGGCCAACGACCTGCATGCTTCCACCGTGGCAGCAGGGCTGGTGTCGGTACTGATCGGCTACGCCAGCTCCGCCGCCATCATCTTCCAGGCCGCCCAGGCGGCGGCAATTCCCCCATCACAGATCGGCTCCTGGATGTGGGCCCTGGGCATCGGCATGGGCCTGACCACCCTGGGACTGTCCTGGCGCTATCGCATGCCGCTGCTGACGGCATGGTCGACGCCGGGCGCAGCCCTGCTGGTCACCCAGCTACCGGGGGTCGCCTTCGACCAGGCCGTGGGCGCGTTCATCGTGGCCTCGGTGTGCATGCTGCTGGTCGCCGCCAGCGGCGTGGTCACTCGGATCATGGCCATCGTCCCGGCAGCATTGGCCTCAGCGATGCTGGCGGGCATCCTGCTGCCGTTCGTTCTCGATATCTTCGCTACTGTCCGTGTCGATCCCTGGATGCCCTTGCTGCTATTGAGCGTATGGGTCCTGTGCCGACGCTGGCTGCCAAGGCTTGCCATCATCGCGGTGCTGATGGCCGGGATCGCGATAAGCTTGGCGCGGGGGGATTTTCAGGTCGCCCAGGTCTCGCTGATGCTGACGCGACCTGAATGGGTCTCCCCGGCGTTTGACCTGGCGACCTGTCTGGGCATTGGCGTGCCGCTGTTCGCCGTGGCCCTGACCACTCAGCATCTGCCGGGCCTGGCCATGGTCCGCAGTGCGGGCTACTCGCCTCCTGTCGGCGCCTGCCTGGGCACCACGGGGCTGGCGTCGCTGCTGATGGCTCCCTTCGCTGGGCATGGCATCAACATGGCCGCCATCAGCGCGGCGCCTTGCCTGGGGGAAGAGGCGCACCTTGACCCGCATCGCCGCTACACCGCCGGCGTGGCAGCCGGTATCGGCTACCTGGTGCTGGGGACCCTGGGCGCTACCGTGGCCGCGCTGTTCGCTGCCTTGCCTGAGGGATTGATTGCGGTAGTGGCGGGACTGGCACTGATGGCCACCCTGGGTGGGGCGATGACCACCGCCTTTTCCGACGCTCGCCATCTGGACGCGGCGCTGGTGACCTTTGCGGTCACCGCCTCTCCCCTGACCCTGGCGGGGATTGGATCAGCCTTCTGGGGATTGATCGCTGGACTGGTCATCGTTGCCCTGGGGGCATGGCGCGCCTGAGAAGACCCCAGGCGCGTTACCAAGCTAGCTGGAGGTGGGCGCTGCTCCATGAGACGCCTCGTCACTGGCCATACGCACCATCGCCAGCGCCTCGTCCAGGGTCGCCACTTGCTCGACGCGCACCAGCTCATTGCTCAGGCTCACCGCGGTGCCGGCGCGTTCACTGATCAGCTGCTCCAGGCTCGCCAGATCACGGGCCTCGCCCATGGGCAATGCATCGACCGAGGTGGTGCTGGTGCCGGGCAGGTAGATCGTGCCGTTGGAGAAATCTACCGCGTAGGCAATCACGCCAGGCACGATGAAGAACAGCAGGCCCACACCGTTGGCGACGGCCACCACCGGGTCGATACGTCCACTGATCTGCCCCTTGCGCTCCGGATGAAAGACGGTGCCGCAGCCAGCGAGTGAGGTCAGGGTAGTGGCCAGGACCAGGCCGGTAAGCAGACGGGGTGGACGTAACATGAACAACTTCCTTTGCTGTTTCTAGCGCGATGGTAACAAGGTCGATATCGCTGCCTGGGGCGGCCGTGGAGGCCATCCCGCCGCCTTGGCGACATCTTCCATGAGAAAACTCGCACGCATCCTAGCACGTTTTTCTGCACCACTTAGCTGACCTGGCCAACGCTGCGCAGCACTCCCGCTGTCGACTCCGCTGCGGCACCTAGATTCCGGTTCGCTCCCCGCCATCGGCCAGACCTTGCGCACGTCGACACCATTTATATCACTGCATGACACTGTTTTGCCGCCGCGACGGCTTCACCGTACAATGCTCGACACTTTTGATGAGTGACATCGTCAACACACCACACTCTCCATTGCGAGCGTCGACCGATATCAGGCAGCGCCTGATCACCGGCAATAGAAGACTCTGCCGTATCCCTCGACGCTCTACGATCTATCGACTCGATGTGAAGGAATCTGCGGACCCATGCGCGCCACCGACCTGCTGATCAGTACCCTCAAGGAAACGCCTGCCGACGCTGAAGTCGTCAGCCACCAGCTGATGCTGCGTGCGGGCATGATCCGCCGTCTGACCTCTGGCCTGTACACCTGGCTGCCACTGGGCCTGCGCACTCTGCGCAAGGTGGAACGGGTCGTGCGCGAGGAAATGGATCGCGCCGGCGCCCAGGAGCTGCTGATGCCCGCCGTACAGCCTGCCGAGCTGTGGCAGGAATCTGGCCGCTGGGAGCAGTATGGACCTGAGCTGCTGCGCCTCAAGGACCGGCACCAGCGCGACTACTGTGTCGGCCCGACCCATGAAGAAGTCATTACCGACCTGGTGCGCAAGGAAATTGCCAGCTACAAGCAGCTGCCAGCCAACTTCTACCAGATTCAGACCAAGTTCCGTGACGAGATTCGTCCGCGCTTCGGGGTCATGCGCTCGCGCGAGTTCATCATGAAGGACGCCTACTCTTTCCATCAGGACGAGGCGTCCCTCAAGGATACCTACCAGAAGATGTATGACGCCTATGTGCGCATCTTCACGCGGTTGGGTCTCGACTTCCGTCCGGTGATCGCCGACAACGGCTCCATCGGTGGCACCGGCTCCCACGAGTTCCATGTACTGGCCGACTCCGGCGAGGACGACATCGTGTTCTCCACCGAGTCCAGCTACGCCGCCAACATGGAGAAGGCTGAAGCGCTGCCGGCGCCGCTGGGCAGTGACGCCAGCCGTGCAGCGCCCAGCGAGGAGCTGCGCCTGGTCGACACCCCCAACGCCAAGACCATCGCCACCCTGGTGGAACAGCATGGCCTTGCCATCGAAAAGACCATCAAGACACTGATGGTCAAGGGCAGCGAAGGCGGTCTGGTGGCGCTGCTGGTGCGCGGCGACCACGAGCTCAACGAGGTCAAGGCCGAGCATCTGGAGCAGGTGGCCACCCCGCTGACCATGGCAAGCGAAGAAGAGATCCGTGCTGCAGTTGGCGCAGGGCCTGGCTCACTGGGACCGGTGGGACTCGACATGCCGATCGTGATCGACCGCAGCGTCGCGCTAATGAGCGACTTCGGCGCCGGCGCCAACGTCGACGGCAAGCACTACTTCGGCATCAACTGGGAGCGTGATGTGGCGCTGCCCCAGGTGGCCGACATCCGCAATGTGGTCGAAGGCGACCCCTCGCCGGACGGCAAGGGGGTACTGTCGATCAAGCGCGGTATCGAGGTCGGTCACGTGTTCCAGCTGGGCCGCAAGTACAGCGAAGCCATGAATGCCACCGTGCTCGGTGACGAAGGTCGTGCCATCCACCCGTGGATGGGCTGCTACGGCATTGGTGTGACCCGGGTGGTGGCTTCAGCCATCGAGCAGAACCACGACGACAACGGCATCATCTGGCCCGATGCGATCGCCCCCTTCCATGTGGCCATTGTGCCGATGAACGCACACAAGTCCCAACGCGTGCGCGAAACGGCCGATCGCCTGCATGACGAGCTCACCGCGGCAGGCTTCGACGTGCTGCTGGATGATCGTGACCTGCGTCCCGGCGTGCGCTTTGCCGACCAGGAGCTGATGGGCCTTCCCCATCGCCTGGTGGTGGGAGACCGTAGCCTGGACAAGGGCGAGCTTGAGTACAAGGGGCGCCGCGACAGTGACGCCACCATGGTGCCCGCCGACGCCATCGTCGACTTCCTCAAGCAGCGTATCGCCCTGTAACAGGGCCCTCAACGGTCCCGGGCGCTGAGGCGTCCGGGCCGTTGGTACCAGTCTGACCTGGCGGCGACGCGACAGCCGCAGGGCTGCTCAGGCCGTGCTGTGAATCCTGCAGATAAAAAAAACCGGCCCCGAAGGGCCGGTTGAAAAAGGGGGATGACTCCCCCTCCCCTGACGCTGGTCAATGGCTGGGTTCCGTGCACATGACACCCAACCTGTCTACGCGGAACCTATCGCTTGCGACGATGACTGTCGCGAATGACAAAGGCGATCCAGCCCGCCATGAAGACCACAGAAAGGGCGACAGCCCCCAGACCGAAGATCACTGCATCATCGAGATACATGGCCCTGCCCTCCCCTTGCTGTGTTGATGGTTCAAGCTTAGCCGCCCTCCTGATGAATTGTGCTGACCTGAGTCAAGGGTCCCTGTGCGACATTCGCCCGCCGCCATATCAGCCGTCGTCCATTCACGCGAAAGCCGCCCAAGGGCGGCTTTTTCTGGCGGTCGCGGACAGCGCGAGCGGTGGTCAGCCAGCGGCCTACAGCACCTTGCGATCTTCCACCGATGAGGCTTCGGTACCCGCGGGCAGTGGGTGCCCCTTCGCCAGTTCAGCGCGGGTCGCGTCGCGTACCTCCAGCACCTCGACCTGATAGCGCAGGGTCTGCCCCGCCAGTGGGTGATTGGTGTCGATCACCACCGTGGTGTCCTTCACCTCGACCACGGTGACGATCTGGGGACCGGCATCGCCGGGGGTCTGAAAACACATCCCGGGGCGCAATTCCGCCGCGGGGAACGCCTGACGCCCCACCTCACGGACCAGAGACTCATCCCTGCGTCCGTATGCTTCGTCAGGGGCCAGGGTGACATCGACACGAGAACCCGGCTCGGTCGCTTCGAGCGCTCGCTCGAGCCCCGCCATCAGGTTGTCGTGGCCGTGAAGGTATTCCAGTGGCTCGCCTCGCTGACGCGAGTCGTCGAGCACCTCACCGTGGCTATCACTGAGCACATAATGGAGCTGGGCCACTTTCTGAGGGGCAATCTTCATGATGCGTTCCTTTCGGAGATAAGTCTCAGTCCTGACGCTTCAAGGCGGCGACAGGCATTTCAAGGCGCTGTTGGCGATGCAGCATGTTGAGCAGCACGATGGCGCGCTCCTCTCCCTTGTGGCTATCGAACACTGCCTTCAGGTCCTTGAACGGACCGTCGGTGATTTCGACGCTCTCGCCGGCGCGGAAATACAGCTGCCCCGGGCCTTCGTCCTTCTCTTGCCCGTGCCGACGCAACAGCTCGACCAGCTCGTCGCTGACCGGTACCGGCATCGATAGGCCGAAGGTGACGATCTTCAGCACCCCCCGGGTCGAGCGGATGGGGCGCCAGTTGCTTTCGACCTGGTCGAGGCGAAGAAACAGGTAGTAAGGAAACAGTGGCTCTTCGACCCAGGTCAGCTTGTTGCGGCGCTTCTTCTGCACTTCAAGCACCGGATGGAAGAGTTCGTAGCCCTGATTGGCCAGATGCTGAGCGGCGCGAAAGGACTCTCCACCCTTGCACTGGATTACGTACCAGCGCGGCGTGGAATCGCCACCAGTGACCGTCTCGTTGATGCTGTGACTCATGTAACTCCTTCCGGGCACCCACCAGGCGGACAAGGATATGACCTGGGGGTCTGTCTTGGTCTCAGTTTCCGGCTCGCCACCGACGCGGCTTGTCGCGCGCCGCTGGTATCGTCCCTGCGGCTTTGCAACAATTCGCCGAGCAGCGCCGGGATACTGAGCGCATTTTACCATTCGGATCGCCGACCATCATGCAAGGAGGCTTTCACATGCCCACCCCTTCGGCCATGCGCCGCTGGATCGAGGCCCTTGGCGTCTATCTGCGGCCGCCTGTACTGGCCATGCTGTTTCTGGGCTTCTCTGCCGGCCTTCCGTTCCTGCTGGTGTTTTCCACCCTGACGACTTGGCTGCGCACCTCCGGGGTTGAGGTGGCAGCCATCGGCTTCTTCTCATGGATAGGACTGCTGTATTCGATAAAGTTCTTCTGGGCGCCTGTGGTCGACGCCTTTCGGTTGCCTCTGCTGACACGCTGGCTGGGCCAGCGACGCAGCTGGATGCTGGCCGGCCAGACGCTGATGATGGCCGGACTAGTGGGCCTATCAACGCTTGATCCTGCACAGCAACTTGGCAGCGTGGCGCTATTCGCCCTGATGGTCGCCTTCGGTTCCGCCACCCAGGACATCGCCATCGACGCCTTTCGCATCGAGTCAGCGGAAGACGATGTGCAGGCAGCTATGGCCTCGACTTACATCATTGGCTATCGCGGTGGCCTGATCATGGCCGGCGCAGGAGCCTTGTACCTGGCCGACCTGGGCTCCTGGCAACTGTCCTATCAGTGCATGGCCGCACTGACCGCCATTGGCATGATCACCGTGCTGCTGCGCCCCGAGCCTCCCCGCAAGCCCCTGGCACAGCGCCTCAGCGCAGAACCCAGGGTCAGGAGCTTCCTGCGTGCCAGCCAAGGCCAACCCGCCTGGTTCCGGCGCACCGGGGCCTGGCTGATCGGCTCGGTGGTCTGCCCTTTCCTGGATTTCTTCTCGCGCTTTGGGCTAGGCGCCCTGGGACTGCTGGTGTTCATCGGCATCTACCGCATCAGCGACCTGGCGATGGCGTCGATGGCCTATCCGCTCTACGTTGACCTGGGCTTCAGTCTGGACACCATCGCCACCGTGACCAAGGTGTTTGGCGTGGTCATGAGCCTACTGGGGGGACTGCTCGGCGGGGTCCTGGTCGTGCGCTTCGGCATCGGACGCATCCTGGTGATAGGGGCTGCCGCCACCGTGCTCACCAACCTGATGTTTACCTGGCTCGCCATGAGCGGCGCTCAGAAAGAATTGCTGGTGCTGACCATCATGGGCGACAACCTCAGCAACGGTCTGGCCAGCGTGGTGTTCGTGGCGTTTCTTTCAAGCCTGACGTCTCGCGCTTACACGGCCACTCAATATGCGCTGTTCTCGTCACTGATGACCTTGCCTGGCAAGTTTCTGTCAGGCTTTGGCGGACTGGTCGTGGAGGGTTGGGGCTACCCCAGCTTCTTCGTGCTGGCCTCGCTTCTTGGCCTTCCGGCGGTGGCGATGGCGCTGTGGATCAAACGGCACTATGTGAAGGAAGAGGCCTCCAAGTGAAGGTAAAGGCCTCCAAGTGAAGGAAGAGACCCCCAGCGCCGAGGCCTGATACCGGTAGCGAACGTCAGACGCAAAGGTGCGACTGACGTTCGCTCGCTGGGCGGTCACCTCAGCGGCGTGAACCGCGTTCCTGCAACCAGTCCAGCGCCCCTGGAGTCGTCCGCCACTGGTCACGCATCAGGGTGCGGTACTGCCAGGCTTCGGCACGGGTGCCAGGCTCTGCCAATTGCCCATTGGGAGGCGTCGCCGCGCGCTGAGGATTGTCGCTGCACAGCAGAGAGACCGCATGGCTGTTATGGCGCTTGGCGCTCTCCAACGCGGCCGCCGCGTCGTCGAGCTGCCCCAGTCGGTACAGTGCCAGCACCTGGCCCATGTACATGCCCAACAGCGGCGCATCCTGCTCAGCGGCATCCGTTTCGCTTGCCTGCTCCAACGCCTGCCGACTCATCGACAACGCCTCGCCGTCACGGCCTTCACGCAGCAACTGGTCGAGCACCAGCTCACGCAAGCCGAGGCTGTCCTGCTCGTCCAGCGATAGCAGCAACTCGGCCAACTCACGGGAATGCTGGCGCGACCCGCGCTCCATGCCGACCACCAGGGCCAGCCCCGCGCGCAGCAGCTGCGCGTTGTCCGCCTGATCCCACTGGAAGGGACCGTCACCGCTCTGGCTGACCTGCTGCAGCCAGCGCTCAAGCCGTTCGGCCAGCGGCTCGAACAGGCTGGGCGCCATCCACGGCAGGCTGCCGAAGCGACTGGTCAATGCCAGCGACACCGATTGCAGTACTGCCGGCGAATCGAGCTGTTCGGGATTGGCACACAGCGCCGGCAACCAGACGCTGGCATTGATCCAGGGGTCTCCCAGAAATCCCATGGGGGCGTCCGGGTCCACGTCCACCTGGAAACCTTCCTGGAAGGCCGCAAACAGGGTGTCTTCCCGTGCCGTGGAGCGATACACCAGCACACCATCCTGCTGTTCAACCTTGATCGGCGGAGGCGTCGGCAGCTCAGCCAGCAGGGTCTGCAGCCCCACCAGCGGCTCGGCCAGATCCTCTTCAGCGCTCAATAGCTGGTCAGCCAGGGTAGCGCCTGGGTTGTCGGCCAGATCGGCAAGAAACTGCAACTGCTCGGGATCGAGGTCGCCCTGCCGGGTCAGACGACGCAGCCAGAAGCGTGAGCGCTCCACCGCCTCCTCGTCATTGCCTTCATGCAGCAGCAGCATGGCCTCGATGTATGCCAGGGTCGGCGAATCTGGCAGGGCCTGTTGCGCACGCACGAAGGCTGCGCGGGCACTATCCAGATCGTCATTGTCCAGATGCATCAGGCACAGCCGCTCGAGGGCGACCCCGCGCAGGAACATCGGACCTCGCTCCAGCACCTCGTCCAGCAGCGCCTCCCGCTTGCGATGGAAGCCGCGCTCCTGGAACAGGTCGAGCAGTATCTCGAAGGCCGGCTCCGCCTGCTCGGGCAATCGCTCCCAGTCCGCATTGGTGAACAGGGACTCCAGTATCTGCTGGGCACGGCCGCGCTGACCGGACTCCGCCGCGATCAGGCCCGCCTCGAGCAGCGCCTGGGCGGGGGCTCGACCGCTGGCCAGCGCCGCTTTAAGTGCGTCGCCCTTCCACTCACGCAGCGACAGCATCCACATCAGGTGTGGAGGCAGGTGGCCCGGCAGGCTGACCGCACCACAGCACTGTTTCATCTTGCGTCCGGAGTCACACCAGCAAGGCTCGTTGCGGCCGGGGCGCGCCAGGGTTTCACAGGCGAAATCGAGCCGAGCCAGCGGCGTCTGCGACCACAGCTCCGGCGCCAGCGCCTGGGCCAGCGACTTGTCGCCACCCACACAGTCCGGGCCTTGCTCCCGCGCCCAGCTCATCAGGCTGGGATAGCGTTCATCCTGCCGAATGGCTGCCAGGGCGCCAGAGGCATAGCCCAGCAGTTGATCCACCCATAACGCCAGCATCGCCCTCTCCCCTGAAATTAAAAACGGCACAGTCTAACAGTGCAGAGCTCAGCTTGGCAGACCCACGCCCTGGCCGGCGTAGGTCTGAAAGACCTGCGCTGTTCGATTCTGCATATCCAGGCGCGCCTCGAGACGCACCAGGTTCCAGTAATGTCCGTTGAGCGTGCGCGCCAACATCAACATGCCGGGCGGTGGCTGGAGACGGTCCAGCGCGCTCCATACTCTGGGACTCAGCTCGCGCAGACGCCGATGGACACGCACATCACCAAAATCCTGCAGCCCCGGCGCAAACAGCGGGGCAATGGCCTCGGCCGACTCCTGATACAACGCCAAGGGCGCGCCTTCGCCCTGCCGCCCGCCGAGTCCTCGAAGGGCCTCATCCATGGCCACAGGGTCCCGTTCCAGGGTCGCCGACAGCAGCGCCAGCATGCCCCTCAGTCGCTCCGGTGGCACCGCTATCACCGCCCCCAGGTCGTACAGGATCAAGCGACCCTGATCATCCACGGCAAAATTACCGGCATGAGGATCGGCATGCACCTCGCCATGGACGAACAGTTCCTCTGTCAGCCAGTCCGCCAGCGTGCTGGCCACGTGCTGCCGTCGTTCGTCATCGACCTGCTCGATCTCGCGCAGCGGTGTTCCCGGCACATACTCCATGGCCAGCACTCGAGACGTGCAGAGGGAGTCGACAGGTGCGGGAATGCGGATATTGCCCCAGGCGTCATAGCGCTGACGATAGCGCCTCAACATGTTGCCCTCAGCGACGTAGTCGAGCTCCTGGCGCAGGCTCTCGGCCAATTCATCGAACAAGGCATCGAGGCGACTCTGGGAGACCTTGAACCAGCGCCCCAGGCGAAGGATACGGCGGACCTGTGCCAGGTCCTGCTCCAGCACCTGCTCGAGGCCGGGGTACTGTACCTTGAGCACCACCTGCTGCCCTTCCAGGGTAGTGGCGAGATGCACCTGCCCCATGGATGCGCTGGCGAAGGGCGCGGGCTCGACATGACGAAACAGTGCCTGCAGCTCACCCAGTTCCTGCTCAAGCGTCGTCCGAATATCCTCCCACGGCGCCGGAGTGGCATTGCGCTGCAGGCGAGCCAGCTCCTCGGCGAGCTCAGGGGGCAGCAGGTCATCCCATTGGGACATGACCTGAGCCAGCTTCATGGCTGGCCCCTTCAGCTCCGACAAGCCGTCGAACAGCGACTCGCCAAGCGCCTGCCAGTCGGCATTGCCGCCTACCCGAGATCGCAGTAGCGTGGTCCCCGTGCGCACCGACAGACCCAACATACGGCGCGTTCTTCCAGCCTGTCGCATGATGCTCCTCGTGCCACCAACGGCAGCGGTCGCAGCGCTCGAGATGGCAAGACTGCCTGGTCAGCCCACTCTCGATGCATAAAAAAATGATATAAGAGTTGTACATCAATCACGTCATGGTACACCTGGCATCGCTCTTCAGATACTGGAAGAATATCCAGAAACATCCCTTCTGTGGTGCGCCATGCGATTGATCATTGCGGAAAAACCTAGCCTGGCGCGCGCCATCGCCGATGCCTTGCCCGGGGCTGCACAGAAACATGACGGCTACCTGTCCGTCGGTGACACCGAGGTCACCTGGTGTCTCGGGCATCTGCTGGAACAGGCGCCCCCGGATGCCTATGACCCAGCGCTCAAGCCATGGCGACGGGACCACCTGCCCATCGTGCCGAGTCAGTGGAAACTGGTACCGCGGCCCAAGGCACGAGGTCAGCTGGCCGTCATCCGCGCCAGAATCAAGCGCGCCAGCCAACTCGTGCACGCCGGCGACCCGGACCGAGAAGGTCAGCTGCTGGTCCAGGAGGTCATCGAGCATCTGGGCTGGAAAGGCGACGTAGCACGCCTGCTGATCAATGACCTCAACCGCCCGGCGGTCGTCAGGGCATTGTCACGTATCGGCGACAATCGGCACTACCATGCTCTCTATCGCGCGGCCCAGACCAGGGCGCGTGCCGATTGGCTCTATGGCATCAATCTGACCCGAGCCTGGACCCTGATAGGGCGACAGGCGGGTCACGATGGTGTGCTGTCGGTAGGCCGTGTACAGACACCGGTGCTCGGGCTGGTGGTGCGCCGCGACGAGGAAATTCGCCAGTTCGTCCCCTATCCGTTCCACGTGCTGTGGGCAGAGGTGCGCGTCGCCGCAGGGACCTTCAAGGCCTGGTGGGTACCGTCCGAACAGCATCGGCTGGATGAACGCGGCCGGCTGCTCGATGAGGCCCCGGCCCAGACCCTGGCCGCGCGCTTGCCTGGCAGCCAGGGTGTCGTGTCCAAGGTTGAATCCCGTCACCGGCGCCAGCCTCCCCCGCTGCCATACTCGCTGTCCGCACTGCAGGTCGATGCCGCCCGTCGTCATGGTTTGTCGGCCAAGGCGGTGCTGGATATCTGCCAGCGCCTTTACGAACGTCACCAGCTCATCACCTATCCACGCTCCGACTGCCGCTACCTGCCCCGAGAGCACTTGAAAAGCTTGCCCGGGCAGCTGGCCAGCGCCTGTCGAGATGATGCGACGCTGGGACGCTGGCTGGCCAACGCCGACATGCAGCTGCGCTCGCGCGCCTTCGATGACAGCAGGGTCGGCGCCCACCATGCTCTGGCCCCGACCGGCAAACCCTTCAGCGCAGAGCGGCTGTCCGCCCAGGAAGCCGACGTCTATCGGCTGATCGCCCGCAACGTCCTGGCACAATTCTACCCGGCCCTCGAGACCCAGGAGATCAAGGCAGAATGCCAACTCCTGGATGAGCGCTTTGCGGCGTCGGGGCAGACACTGCTGGTACCTGGCTGGAAGCCGTTGTTCACTACCCGTGACGAGGCGCCTCCGCTGCCCGCCCTGCAACAGGGGGAAACCTGCCAGGCCATCAACGCCGAGGTGGAACAGCGCGAGACACGTGCGCCAGAACCCTTCACCGACGCCAGCTTGATCAAGGCCATGATGAACATCGCCCGCTACGTGGAAGACGCCGAGGTCAAGCGCACCCTGCGAGACACCGATGGGCTGGGCACCGAAGCAACCCGCGCCGGCATCATCGAAACACTGATCGAGCGGGGCTACCTGGTGCGCAAGGCCAAGACTCTGCGAGCGACCCGCCTGGGCGTCGGCCTGATTCACTCCTTGCCGGATGCGGTCAGCAGGCCTGAACGGACGGCGCTGTGGGAGCAGCGCCTGGAGGATATCGCTGAAGCCCGAGCGGAGCCCGATCCCTTCGTGTCTCAGCTGGTGGTCGACCTCACTGCGCTGGTGGCCAGCGCCGATAGCCAGCGGTTACAGTCCGCCCTGCGCTCCGCTCAGGGTGAAGTCGCCGCCGCCACGCCCGCGAAGCGGGCTGGCACTCGCCGGCGCCGGAGCCAGCCCAGGGCCAAAAAAGGAACCAGCGCACGAGACGCCTCCAGCACCACCTCCGACGGCGGCGCCAACCGCAAGTCCAGCAGCGGCCGGGGGCGCCGCTCGCCACGCAAGGGGAACACCTGATGAGCACGCTGATCGTGGGACCGGGCGCCATTGGCCGCCTGCTGGCATGTCGCCTTAGCGCCGCAGGGCAGTCCGTGCGGCTGCTCGGCCGACGTCCGCTCCCCCGGCAACAATCACTGACGGACCCCCACGGCCAGCACCAGCGACTGCTACTCACCATCAGTACGGATCCCGGCGAGGCCTGCCAAGGCGTCGAGCGGGTCATGCTGACCACCAAGTCATACGCTACCCAGGACGCCTTTGCCGCCGTCGCCGGACATCTTGCCCCGCAGACGCCGGTGATCCTGTGGCAAAACGGCCTGCGCGTTCAGCGCCCCATCACCGAGGCCTGGACCGGGCCGGTGCTATGCGCCTCCACCACCGAAGGCGCCTATCTCGAGGACGACCACGGGGTGGTACATGCCGGTCACGGGCAAACCGTGATCGGTCATCTGGACGGCACCGCTAACCCAAGCGGCACTGAGCTTGCAGAGGCATTGGCCGCTCAACTCCGCCACGCCGGACTGGATGCCCGGGCCGTCGCAGACATCTCGGTCAGGCTGTGGCACAAGCTGGCCGTCAATGCCGCCATCAATCCCCTGGTGGCACGCCACCGAGTCCGTAACGGCGAGTTGGCACAAGCCCCCTATCGCGATGAGGTGAACACCATCATCGATGAAATCCGCCTGATTCTGGCGGCCCTGGAGATCCCCCCTCCCGCAACAGCGCTGGACGGGTCGTACCCGCTGCAGCACGGACACAGCGCCTGGCACGCCAGGGTCTGGCAGGTCATTGCGCAAACCGCCGCCAATCGCGCCTCAATGCTTCAGGACATCGAGGCGGGTCGCCCCACCGAGCACGATGCCATCCTCGGCCCGCTGCTCGACGCTGCGAGCGACGCAAACCTTCCCTGCCCTCAGCTGACGGCGTATTGGCACTTCCTGAATGCTTGAATCAGGCAAGCCTGGAGTAGCATCCACGGGCAGCGATTGCTATTTTTAGCTCCAACGCCAGCCTGGGTGCAGGCCAGGACAGCACTCGGCCCCGCGACGTTTGATGCGGCAGAACGCGACAACCAGACCACCGGCGACTGATACGCGGCAAGGCAAGGCAAGGCAAACGGCAAGGTAGATCAGACAGGACAGCCACGACGATAGTCGTAGATACTACGGTCGCTACTGTCTATAGTGAATGGCTATCCATGCTCAGCAAGGCTCTGCCGATGACGCAAATCCGGCGACAGAGACTGTCCGGCGACAGAGACTGTCAGGTGATAGAGGCCGTCCGGTGATAGTAGCTGTCTGGCGATAGAGGCAGTCCGGTGATAGTAGCTGTCCGGTGACGGCTCGAGATTCGTCACAGTCGCCACGCGCTACCTCCTTGGCGGTACGTCGTAGAAATCGGCGCTTGTTGAGAGCGGCGCTTGTGAAGAGCGGCGCTTGTGAAGAGCGGCGCTTGTGAAGAGCGACAGTCGTCAAGCAACAGAGATTCCGGCCCCGCCGAGCACGGCAGCGTGCACGGGGCCTGTAACAACGAGGCACGACCCGCCCCAGGAAGGGTCGCCATTAGCGGAGAGGCTCCGCCAGGACAACCATCATGACAGCTCCACGCTTCTTGATGTCACCCACGCGCATCGCCCACAGCGATTCGCCATCACGCTCACCGCTCGCGCGGAGACGCTCGATCACCCTGTTCCTACTGGTCAGCCTGCTGATGCTGGCGGCCCAAGGGGTCTGCGCCAACGAAAACACCACCACGTCCACCCTGGCTGACAACGACGCGGGCCAGGGGGCGACACCGGCCTTTTCTGGCATGGGTCAAGAAATCGTCAGACTCGACAGCGGCGTGCTGGTACAGGGTGACAAGGTACATACACCTGACGGCTATACCTCTGGATTCCGCCTGACAGCCGGTATGGCTCCAGAAGATGTGTCCGGCTGGGACCTGGGCGCCGAGTTGCGTTATCGACATAGCGACGATGTCCCTATGACCGCCAGCGACAGTCAACACGTGCAGGACGTTACCAGCCTGGGTGGCAGCCTGGTGGCCGGCTACCGGATCGGACAGTTCGGGGTCTACGGCAAGACCGGTATGGCACAATGGATCAGCGATCCAGTTACCGGGCGTAACACCTTCGACTCCACCAGCGGCTCTACCCGGGTGCAGGGATTTGGTGCCCGCTGGATGACATCCAGCTGGATCGGGCAGGTCGAGTTCGAGGAAGTGGATGACCGCGAGCTGGAGCACCTGAACATGATCACCGCCTCCTTTCACTTGCCCTTCTAACCCCACCCCGGGGTCCATCGGAAGGTCCTCTGCTGCACTCGTCAGCACTTTGCCAGCGCTCTCCCAGCGCTCTCCCACCACTTCGCCCACTCGCGGACGCCCCCGAGGCAGCTGAAGACCTGCTTGCCCTGAATAGGACACCCATCTCTGAGTCGATATCGACTCACAGAGGCTTGACGCGGCAACCATGAGCCACTTTCAGTCGTAAGTCGCGCCATGCGACATACTTTATCTCATTGTTTCATAAATCTTTTTCTCGAAATGGCCCATGATTCGCTAGATGCTGTGGCATAACACAACATCACAAGGAAATGCTGCCATGACGTCTTCGTCGCGCCCTGTCGATATCGATGCCCAGCGGTTGTGGGACAGCCTGATACAAATGGCCAAGATCGGCCCGTCACCCAACGGCGGCAACCGGCGACTTGCCATGACTGAGGAAGACGCAGCAGGCCGGCGTCTGCTGCTGGATTGGATTGAAGCCATCGGCTGTAGCTGGAGCCGGGACAAGGCAGGCAACCTGTTTATCCGGCGCAGTGGCCGCGAGGACGACCTGCCGGCAGTGTCCATGGGCAGCCACCTGGATACACAGCCCCTGGGAGGTCGATTCGACGGCATTCTCGGCGTGCTTGGCGGCCTGGAAGTACTGCGCAGCTTGCATGAGCGCGACATCGTCACCCGGCGTCCACTGCAACTGATCGTATGGACCAACGAGGAAGGCAGCCGCTTCGCTCCTGCCATGGGCGGTAGTGGCGTATGGTCCGGCCGCCTGGACGCCGCCACCTTCTTCAACGCCAAGGACAGCCAGGGCATCACCCTGGCCGACGCCATCGAGGCCTGCGGCGAGGCCGGCGATCAAGCCTTGGGCGAACCCGACCTTGACGCCTACTTCGAGCTGCATATCGAGCAAGGACCGGTACTTGAGGAACAAGGCCATGCCGTGGGTATCGTCACCGGCGTGCAAGGTATTCGCTGGTACGACATCCGTCTGACGGGACAGTCGGCTCACGCTGGCCCCACCCCGATGAGCTACCGGCACGACCCGCTGCTGGCTGCCACTCGGTTGATACAGCGCATGCGCGAGGAGGTCATGGCCGACTCCGAAGGTGCCGCGCGCTTGACGGTGGGGGACTTCAAGGTCATCGAGCCTTCCCGCAACGTGGTGCCCGGTGAGGTGGAGCTGACGATCGACCTTCGTCATGTCAGCGATAGCGAGCTTGACGCCTTGGACGCTGCGCTTGAGCGCATCGCCCACGAGTCCGCCGAGGCCGAGGGCGTGACGCTGAGCTTCGAGCGGCGCTGGCATTCCCCGGTCACGCCCTTTGACCCGGTGCTGATCGACGCCTTGCGCGATGCCGTCGAGGCCCGCCAACTCGATGCTCCCTGCATGATGAGTGGCGCAGGCCACGATGCGGTGCACCTGTCCCATGTCACCCCGACGGTCATGATCTTCGTGCCCTGCCGCGACGGCATCAGCCACAACGAGGCAGAGTACGCGGAGCCGGAGCACTGTGCACTGGGTACCCAGCTGCTGTGCGATGCCGTCATCGCCAGGGCCGAGCGTGAGGATAGCTGAGCAATCGAGTCTAATTCGACTCAAATGAGTTGATATAGACTCAAACGAGCTCTAGCGAGGTGGGCAGCGATGCGCTGTCCCCTCGCTCACAACGCCAACCACCGCTATGACGATGCACGCCATGATCTTCATGGCGGCGAGCCTCTCCGTCACGCTCGTACACAGTGTCGATCGTCACAGCCACAGTCCTCACAGCAATCTTCACAGCAACAGTCTTCACAGCAACAGTCTTCACAACAATGGTCTTTACAACGATGGTCCCTACAACGACAACCCAACAGGGAGTCTGGCTCCCATGAGCAGTGTCTCGATGCATGATCAGATTCGCACGCTCATCAACGAACGGCGTGATGACTACATCTCACTACTGAGCGAATGGGTTCAGGAGGCGACGCTTCCCGGCCACGAGCAGCACTATCAGCAGCGCATTGCTGAGCGCTACCAAGCGCTGGGGCTGGATACCGACCTGTGGGAAATCGATATCGACACCCTCGCTGACAACCCCTACTTCCATTGCCAGAGAGATAGCCTGGCCGGTAGCCCCAATGTCGTGGGCACCTGGAAAGGCGCTGGCGGTGGCCGCTCGCTGATCCTCAATGGCCACGTCGACGTAGTGCCGGAGGGTGATCATGACCAGTGGCAGGATCACCCCTTCTCCGGCCATGTCAGCGACGGCTGCCTGTTCGGTCGCGGCGTCACCGACATGAAAGGCGGTAACCTGTCTGCCTTGATAGCGGTGGAAACCCTGATGGCACTGGGCATCCGCCTGAAGGGCGACGTCATTGTGCAAAGCGTGGTCGAGGAAGAGGCTGGCGGCGCTGGTACCCTGGCGGCTCTGGAGCGAGGCTACACCGCGGATGCGGCTCTGATCCCCGAGCCCAGCGAGCAGAAGTTGTTTCCGCGCCAGCAAGGGTCGCGCTGGTTCAGGCTGACGGTGTCCGGGGTCAAGGCGCATGGCGGCACCCGCTATGAGGGCGTCAGCGCGCTGGAGAAAAGCGTTCCCGTGATTCAGGCGATCCAGGCCCTGGAGGCACGCCGCAACGCCGAGCTGGATGACCCTCTCTACGCCGGTGTACCGATTCCTCTGCCGATCAATCTCGGCCGCATCGCCGGTGGAGATTGGCCGTCCAGCGTGCCGGACGATATCACCATGGAAGGCCGTATCGGTGTCGGCCCCGGTGAGACCGTGGCGGCTGCCGAACAGTCCCTGCGGGACGCCATGTCAGCCTTGGCAGAGGTCGACGACTGGTTCATCGACCACCCGGTAGACGTCACCTTCTACGGTGCCTGCTGGCAGCCAGGGGGCATCGATATGGACAACCCCTTGGTGACACAGCTCGCCGATGCCTTCGAGCGGGTCCACGGCCGCCAGCCGGCGGTGCAGGCCTCGCCCTGGGGAACCGATGGCGGGTTGCTGTCCCAGTACGGCATTCCGGCGCTGGTGTTCGGCCCAGGCATCACTCGACTGGCCCACCATCCCGATGAGCACATTCGCTTGGACGATGTCTTTGCCGTGGCCGAAATCATGGCGCTGACCTTGATGGACTGGTGTGAACTGGCCGACACCTGATCCGCTGACCCGATGACAGGACGGGCTAGGCGTGCGCGCTATACCCGCCCCACAACAAGAGGCTTTTCGATGGATTTCCACCCCCACGTGCTGTTTCTGTTTGCCAACGCCTTCCTCACGACGGCACTTTCCGTCGCGATTGTCGGCGTCATTCTGGTCAGGGAGTATCGCCCGACCATTCGCCGGCTCAAGCAAGGCGCTCAACCCGACAGCGCGCCTCAATCTGGGCAGCCCAGCCCTCAGCAAACCAGGAGCCCGTCACCACAGCCCGAGACTTCCCGGGGCTGACCCCTTTGCCAACCCAAGGGAAGTGCTGAAGACATCGGTCCAGCGCCACGAGACGCCAAGCGCCCACAGCGCAGCGAATTGGCGGCGCAGGCATTTGCTGCCGCATTTCCCTAACACAACCACAACCTGTAACAAGAGAGACCTGCCATGACTCTGGCAATCTTCGCTACCGTACTCACCGCCTACGTGGCGGTGGCGGCACTGCTCGCCCGTCGTATCAAGAACAAGGACGACTTCTATGTGATGGGCGAGCAGGGTTCGACGCTGCTGATCGTCGGCACCCTGGCTGCGACCTTCCTGAGTGCGGTGACCCTGATGGGCATCGCCGGCATTTCCTACAGCGAGGGGCCCCTGGTGATCGCGGCGCTAGGCTCCTTCGGTGCCTGGGTCGGCACCCTGATCGCGGTGGTCTTCATCGGGCGCAAGCTCAAGGCGCTCAACTGCCGCACCATGATGGACTTCTTCGACTATCGCTTTAACAACAAATGGGTCAGCGTGGTGGCGTTGATCCTGATGGTCGTGGGCCTGCTCGGCTACGGCATCATCCAGCTGATTGGTGCGGGCCTGGTACTGGCCGAGATCATCGACATCCCGTTCCCGGTGATCATCGTCGCCTTTACCCTGGCCCTGCTGGCTTTCTGCTCGCTGTCCGGCATGTATGGCGTGGTCTACACCGACACCATGATGTTCTTCACCATGCTGGCCATAGCCTTCGTCATTGCCCCGCTACTGATCGGCGATGCGGGCTTTGATGCCATGAAGGGCCTTGGCGAAACGCTGCCCGGCTTCTGGACCATCGGTGGCGCCAATGAGCGTCCGCTGGGCTGGTCCATCTCGCAGTTCCTGGTGTGGATCCTGTTCTTCGCCTGTACCCCTGCACTGGTCTCCCGCGTGTTTCCGGCCAAGAACGACTTCGTGATCCTCAAGGTCGCGGTGATCGGGGTGTTCTTTGCCCCCGCCATGCAGCTGCTGGTGTTTCTTGCCGCCGCCGCCATGCAAGTCATTCAGCCGGGTATCGAGCCGACTGACCGGGCCATGATTGTCGGCTTCATGGAACACACCAATCCGACCCTGGCCGGCATCGGCCTGGCGGGTCTGATGGCCTCCATCATGTCCACGGCGTCCACCCTGTTCGTGCTGACAGGCTTTGCCCTGGCGCGAGACCTCTACGAAAAGCTGTTTGACCGCCAGGTCAGCGAGCGCAAGGGGGTCGTCCTGGGTCGCATCTCCCAGGCGGTGGTGGCACTGATCGTCTGCGCGGTGGCGATCTCGCGCCCCGCCGGCATCTACTGGATCTCCATCTATGCCGGTGCCATCTTCGCCGTGGCCTGGCTGCCGACCATCGTGGCTGCGCTCCACTGGCGCCGGATGAGCGCCAACGCCGCGCTGGCCTGCATGCTGGTGGGCTCGATCACCTTCATTGTGGTGGGCGAGCTGGAACGTCATGGTCTGCTGGCACTGCCGCTGCACATCGACAACCTGCAGGTCGCCATTCTGCTCGGCACCCTGGCGCTGATTGCCGTGGGACTCAAGAGCCAGCCCTCGGACTATGAGTTGAAGGTGTTCGACGACATCCGCGCCCGGCGGCTGTCCGACACCACCATCCGCGACATCCTGGCCCGCCCGAACGGCGCCAAGGCACTTATCCGCGAATACCGCCAGGTGTGGTTCATCATGGTGCTGTTCGTGGTCATCGCCGGCGCGCTGTGGGGCTACCTGTTCAGCCAGCTTGGGCTGTAACAGCAGGCTGAGGGGCTGCTGAGCCCCTCTCCCATCTTTACTAACGCTCGCTCCGGGCACACCATGACCCACCTGGTCACTGTCCGGAGCCTCGATGAACCACGGCACCCTCATGCCCGATCAACTGCTGGCCATCCTCAATGCACTCGAGGATGGCATTTTCATTACCGACCTCGAGGGACGCGTGCTGTGGGTCAACCAGGCCAGCCTGTCCCAGCTCGAGACCACCGAAGCACGGCTGTATGCCAGCGACGTCTACACTCTGGAGCAGGAAGGCGTGTTTTCTCCGTCGGTCACCCGCTTCGTGATCGATGAACGCAGGCCCGTCAGTGTCGTGCACCGCTATCGCGGCAAGGACTATCTGGTGAACGGCAGCCTGTTCTGCCTGAACTCAGGCTCTCCCGCCGAGCCCGATGCCGTGCTGGTACAGACACGCAATCTGGACCGTGACGTGCTGGCCTCCCGCTCCCCGGACACCACGCAAGCATTGCTTGACCATGTCATGCACCAGCTCAAGCGCATTCGCCAAGAGCAGGTCGCCAGCGAGACCAGTCCGGCCTCACCCAGCCGCAGTCCGCGCTATCGCCAGTGCCTGGAACGCCTGGACCGAGCCGCCGCCAGCGATACCACCGTGCTGGTCACGGGGGAAACCGGGGTCGGCAAGAGCTGGCTGGTCAATCGCCTGCACCAGTACAGCCCGCGCTCCGACAAACCGCTGATTCACGTCAACTGCGCCGCCATCCCCGAAGCGCTGCTGGAGGCCGAACTGTTCGGCCACCGCAGTGGCGCCTTTACCGGCGCCCATCGTGATGGTCGCGTCGGCTATGTCGCCCTGGCAGAAGGCGGCACGCTGTTTCTCGACGAGATCGGTGAGCTGCCGCTGCCGCTGCAACCCAAGTTGCTGCAACTGCTGCAGGAACGTCAGTACCATCCGTTGGGGGGCAAGGTGCAGAAGGCCAACGTGCGTATCGTGGCTGCCACCAATGCTGACCTGGCGACCCGGGTCCAGGACGGAAGCTTTCGCCCTGACCTGTTCTATCGCCTCAATATCGTGCCCATCGAGGTGCCGCCACTGCGCGAGCGCCCCGAGGACATACCCCGCCTTGCCACGCAGCTGCTGAAGGACATTGCACAACGCCACAAGCGTCACCTGAGCCTTGAACGCGCCGCCTTGAGAGCGCTGAGCCGCTATCACTGGCCGGGAAACGTGCGGGAGCTGGAGAACCTGCTGGAACGCATGAGCGTCTTTTGCGAAGGCAGCACCATCGGCGTGGCCGATCTGGCCCTGGACCTACCCGAACTGAAGCCGAGTACTGCCGCTGATGCCACGACGTCCCACGGCACGCTGCTGGCAACGCTTGAAGACAGTGACCCACAGCCACTGCCTGAGCGCCTGGCAGCATTGGAGCGGGCGGCCATCGATCAGGCCCTCGAACAGCATGGCAGCACGCGCAAGGCCGCCGAGGCACTAGGAGTCAGCCAATCCTGGTTGATGCGCCGCCTCAGGAAGGGGTGAAGGCCTCAGTTGAGCGCATATCCCTGTGGGCTGGCATACCTTGCACCTCACACTATCTGCCCGGCCATATGGCCGGGCAGATAGTGTGGGCATCGCTAACAGCGCGCTACATGGTCGTCGTCAGCCGGTGTTACGCAGCCCGGCGGCGATACCTGCCATGGTGACCATCAGGGCACGGGACAGATCCGCGCTGATGGCACCGTCCGCGTCACGATTACGCTGCAGCAGTTCGGCCTGCAAGCCGTGCAGCGGATCGATGTACGGGTTGCGCACTTCGATGGCCTGACGAATCAACGGCGTCTTCTCCAGCAATTCCTGCTGGTCGAGGATCTTCAGCAGCTCTTCATGGAGCTTGCGGAAACGCTCCCGCAGCCGCTGACCCAGCGCCTCGAGACTGGGTTCGTCGACCAGTCGATGCTCGTAGTAGGCCGCCAGCTCCACGTCGGCCTTGGCCAGCAGCATCTCCAGCATATCCAGGTAGGTACCGAAGAAGGGCCACTGCTCACGCATCTCTTGCAGGACATCCAGGCCACCTGGTTCGGCCAGGCGCGTGGCGAAGGCCTCGCCGGTGCCCAGCCAGGCGGGCAGCATCAGGCGAATCTGGGTCCAGGCGAAGATCCAGGGAATGGCGCGCAGGGTCTCGACGCCACCATCCTGGCGCCGCTTGGTCGGACGCGAGCCCAGGGGCAGGCGACCCAGCGCACCTTCCGGGGTGACCGCGCGGAAATACGGCACGAAGTCCGGATCCTTGCGCACCACGCCGACATAAGCACCGTGGGCGATCTCGGCCAGCCGGTCCATCTCGTCACGCCAGGCGGGCTTGGGCTTGGGCGGCGGCAGCAGCGAGGCCTCGAGCACCGCGCAGGCATAGATTTCCATGGAACGCAGGGCAATGTCCGGCTGGCCAAACTTGAAGCGAATCATCTCGCCCTGCTCGGTCACCCTGAGGCTGCCGTTGACCGACCCCGGCGGCTGCGAAAGGATCGCCGCGTGGGAAGGACCACCGCCGCGACCCACGGTACCACCGCGACCGTGGAACAGGGTGAGATCGACCGCGTGCCGCTGACACACGTCGACCAGCGCTTCCTGGGCGCGATACTGCGCCCAGGCCGCTGCCAGTTGCCCGGCATCCTTGGCCGAGTCGGAATAACCGATCATCACCTCCTGACTGTCACCTGCAAACTGGCGATAGCCAGGCAACGCCAGCAGCCGGTCGATCACATCGCCCGCACGGTTCAGGTCATCGAGGGTCTCGAACAGCGGCGCGATGGGCATGCCCACGCGACCGCCGACTTCTTTCATCAGCAGTGCCACCGTCAACACGTCCGAGGGCTGGCCTGCCATGGAGATGATATAGGTGCCCAGTGCCTCGCCGTGCTCGGCGGCCACCACCTGGAAGGTGTCCAGGGTCTCGCGGGTCTCCGCCGAACATTCCCAGCGACGCGGAATCAGCGGCCGCGCGGATTCAAGCTCCGCCAGCAGGAAGGCCTGGCGCTGCTCCTCGCTCCAGTCGCGATAGTTGCCAAGCCCCAGGTCGTGGGTCAGCTCTTCCATCACCTGGGCGTGACGTCCGGCTTCCTGGCGCAGATCCAGCTTGGTCAGGGTGACGCCAAATACCGCCACCCGGCGCAGGGTATCCAGCAGCACGCCGTTGGCGATGGTGTCCAGGCCGACGTCACACAGCGAGCGATAGCAGGCCAGCAGCGGCGCATACAGCTGATCACGGGTCTCGATGATCGGCCCACCGTCGTAGCTCTTGCCGTCCAGCTCTGCCTTGGCCCAGTCGCGGGTCGCCTCGACCTTCGTCACCAGGCGCTTGAGCAGCTCCCGATAGGGCTCAGCGACATTGCCGACCTCGGCACGCAGGGCACTGTTGGTGCTCCACATGGACAGCTCGATCTTGAGCTGTTCGAGATCACGCAGATAGAGATCCGCCGCCATCCAGCGCCCCAGCAGCAGCACTTCCCGGGTAACCCGGGCGGTGACATTGGGGTTGCCGTCGCGATCGCCGCCCATCCACGAAGCGAAGCGCAGCGGCGCAGCGTCTAGCGGCAGGCGCTCACCGGCGCTCTCCAGCAACAGGTTGTCGAGGTCTCGATGGAAATCCGGCACCGCCTGCCACAGGGAATTCTCGATCACCGCGAAGCCCCATTTGGCCTCGTCCACCGGGGTCGGCCGATCGTGGCGAATCTCGTCGGTGTGCCAGGCCTGGCTGATCAACTCTTCGAGCCGCCCCTTGGCCCGTGCCGCGCGCTCGGGGTATTCACCAGAGGATTCGATCGCGGTCAGGCAGTCATCGATCGCGTCGTACTTCTGGATCAACGTGCGCCGGATGACCTCCGTCGGATGCGCCGTCAGCACCAGCTCGACGCGCATGTTAGCCAGCGTCTCGACCAGCTTGCGCGGGGTATGACCCTCCTTGCGCGCCCGCTCGAGCAGTTCGCCCAGTACCGGCTGCATCCCTGGCTTGTAGTCTTCGACCCGACGAAAGCGCGCGCGGTAGTGCTGCTCGGCGATGTTGGCCAGATTGAGGAACTGATTGAAGGCGCGGGTGACCGGCAAAAGGTCCTTCTCCGGCAGGCGACGCAGATACTCGATGAGTTCCTGCTGGCCGGCCTCCTCTCCCTGGCGTCCCCGCTTGGCCAGTCCGCGAATCGTTTCAATGCGCGAGACAAACCCCGGGCCGAGGTCATCGGCAATCGTGCGTCCCAGGCTGTCACCGAGAATGCGGACGTTGTCACGCAGGGATTCGTGCAGGTCGTGGCTCATGGGGTCTCCTTGTCTATTGTGTCCAGCGGGACCCCTGACGCCGGCCCCACTACGTTGTGGTGGTAAGGTGCCCGTGGATCAGTCGGCGCCAGCCAAGCCCTGGTGTGGCGGCGAGGCCTGCTCGCGTTCTGGCTGCTCGCGCTCCAGCCGCTTCGCCTCCTGCCAGCGCTCTTCCATCTGTTCGAGGGAGGCACGCTCCAGCGCCGTGCCCTGCTCCACCAGTGCCCTTTCCATATAACGAAAGCGCCGTTCAAAGCGTCCGTTGGTGCCCCTGAGGCAGGCCTCCGGGTCGACGCCAAGCCGGCGTGCCAGGTTGACCGTGGCAAACAGCAGATCACCCACCTCACTGGCAGCGTGGTCGTGATCGCCGGCCTCCAGGGCCTCGCGCACCTCGGCCAGTTCTTCCTCCAGCTTGTCCATCACTCCAGCCGCATCGGGCCAGTCGAAGCCGGCCCGCGCCGCCCGCTTGGACAGCTTGGACGCGCGGCTGAGGGCAGGCAGTGTGCGCGGCACATCATCCAGCGCCGATACATGACGGGCCTCGCCCTCGGCACGGCTCTCCCGCTCAGCCGCCTTCAGCGACTCCCAGCGCGACTTCACCTGACGCGTCTCGACCTCGGCCGCGGACTCACCCTGCCGGCGAGACTCCAGGGTGCCGTCCACAAACACATGTGGGTGGCGCTTGAGCATCTTGTCGGCCAGCACATGCACCACATCATGGAAATCGAAACGCCCTTCCTCGCGGCCGAACTGACTGTAGTAGACCACTTGAAACAGCAGATCCCCCAACTCACCAGGAAGCTCGTCAAACGCCCGGCGCTCGATGGCGTCAGCCACCTCGTAGGCTTCCTCCAGGGTGTGGGGCACGATGGAGTCCCAGTGCTGCTTGACGTCCCACGGGCAGCCCTGTTGAGGGTCCCGCAGCACGCGCATCAGCGTGAGCAGATCGTCGATGTCGTAGCGTCGACTCATCCTCGCGACCTCCCCTGGGCGCGCTTGCGCTTTACCTCGATGATGTTGGGCAACTGCTGGATCCGCGAGAACAGTCGCTCCAGCGTCTCCAGACCATCCACCTCGGCGGTGATCGACAGCCTGGCGATGCCATCGTCGGTATCGGTGCGCGTATTCACCGACAGCACGTTGACCTTGTCCTGGCCCAGCACGGCAGTGACATCCCGCAGCAGGCCGGACCGGTCCCAGGCAAGGATCTCGATGTCGACCGGATACTGGTTGCTCGCCCGCGACCCCCACTCGACTTCAATGACCCGCTGGGGCTCGTCGACCCTCAGTTGCAAGATATTGGGACAGTCCTGACGATGAATCGACACCCCACGCCCCTGGGTAATGAAGCCGACAATCGGCTCCCCGGGCATCGGATGGCAGCAATTGGCCATGTTGGTCTTGAGATTGCCCACCCCCAGCACCGTGATGTCGCCATCCGGGGTCTTGGCGGGACGCTGACGCTGCTTGGCCAGCAGTCGGTCCAGGTGTTCCTGCTCGTCGCTGTCGCCGAACAGCTGCTGGGCCTGATGCAGCACCTGACCGATGCGCAGATCCCCGGCGCCAAGCGCAGCATACATGTCATCTGCGTTGGCGTAGTTGACCTTCTTCGCCAGGGTGTCCAGATCCATGTCGTGCACATCGAGACGTTTCATCTCACGCTCGAACAGTGCCTTGCCTTCCTCGACGTTCTGGTCTCTGGCCTGGTGCTTGAACCAGGACTGAATCTTGGCCCTGGCCCTGGAAGTGCGCACGAAACCCAGATTCGGATTGAGCCAGTCACGGCTTGGCGCGCTCTTGTTGGCGGTAAGGATCTCCACCTGCTGGCCAGTCTTGAGCTTGTACGTCAGCGGCACAATGCGTCCGTTGACCTTGGCACCGCGACAGCGATGCCCGACCTCGGTATGCACCCGGTAGGCAAAGTCGATGGGGGTGGCGACCCGTGGCAAGTCGATGACATGACCATCCGGGGTGAACACATAGATGCGATCCGGAGCTACATCGCTGGTCAGGCCCTCTCGCAGATCGCCGAACTCGCCGACCTCCTCGTGCCATTCCAGCACCTGGCGCAGCCAGGCGATCTTCTCTTCGTAGCTGTCGCTGCGGGCGTTGGTGTCGTGGCCCTTGTAGCGCCAGTGGGCACACACGCCCAGCTCCGCTTCTTCGTGCATGGCGAAGGTGCGAATCTGGATCTCGAGCACCTTGTTTTCCGGACCGATGACCGCCGTATGAAGCGACTGGTAGCCGTTCTTCTTGGGATTGGCGATGTAGTCGTCGAACTCGTCCGGCACCGTGTGCCAGCGGGAATGGACAATACCGAGCATGGTGTAGCAGTCCTGGACGCTCGGCACCAGAATGCGGACCGCGCGAACGTCATGGACCTGGGAGAAGTCGATCCGCTTGCGCTTCATCTTGCGCCAGATCGAAAAGATATGTTTTGCCCGCCCATCCACCTGGAAATCATGGATACCCTGCGCCGACATCAACGTCTTGAGGGTGTCCACCACTTCCTGAATATACCGATCACGGTCCAGGCGCTTCTCGGCCAGCTGCCGCGCCACGGTCTTGTAGTCGTCCTCATGCAGGTAGCGGAACGACAGGTCCTCGAGCTCCCACTTGAGGTGACCGATGCCCAGACGATGCGCCAGCGGTGCATAGATATCGAAGACTTCTCGAGCGACCCGGACCTGCTTCTCCCGCGGCGCGTCCCGAACCTGACGAAGGGCGCAGGTACGCTCGGCAATCTTGATCAATGCCACGCGAACGTCATCGATCATGTTGACCAGCATCTTGCGCAGATTATCCTGCTGATCCTGCTGCTGCAGCCCCGGTGTGCTGGTCTGGGTGTTGCTGATGGCAGCCATCTGCAGCACGCCTTGAATCAAGCGGGCAACCTCATCACCGAAGCGCTTGGCCACCTGCTCGGGCTGGATCAGCTTCTCACGCACAGCACGATAGAGCACCGCCGCCTCGATGGCGGTCTGGTCCAGCCGCAGCTCACCCAGAATGTCCGCCATCTCGAGCCCCATGCGGAAGCTTGAGCCATCCTTCAGCCAGGACTTGTGGGGGCGCTCCGACGTCTGCTCCAGCGACTCCGCCAAGCGGCAGGCCTCAGCAAGCTCACTGGCGTCAGCGAGTTTGACATCCTCCTGCAGCCGCGCCACCCACTGGTCGATATCGACCCGACCCTCCGCATTCAGCGGCTGGTCTTCCCGCACTTTAACCATCTCTCCTGACTCCTTGGCGTGGCGACGACGTTGGACGCTCGAGCAACACCATCGACTCCAGGTGCGAGGTGTGCACGAACATGTCTGCCATGGCCACTCGTCGCAGACGATAGCCTCCCTGCAACAAATGTGCCGTATCGCGAGAAAGGGTGGAGGGATCGCAAGCAATATACAAGACCCTGGGCACCGTACTTTTGGCCAGTGCCCGACATAATGCCTCGGCGCCATCACGGGGCGGGTCAAGCACCACCACGCCGATGGACGGGTCTTGCAACAGCCTCTCCACCTGGGTCTGGTCATGCAGATTGGCCTGGTCGGCCGCCACATCAACGCCAACGCGCTGGGCATTGTCGCGCAAGCGCTCGACCATCTGCGCAGCGCCCTCCCAGGCCGCGACCTGATACCCGGCCGCCGCCAGGGGAAGGCTGAAATTGCCGATGCCCGCGAACAGGTCCAACAGGGGCTCGTCTGGCGTCCCAGGCGCGCCAAGCCACGCCAGGGCGGTCGCCACCATCAGTCGATTGACCTCGTCATTGGCCTGCAGAAAATCGCCGGGCGCAATCCCCAGCGCCATGCTGCCATGGGCGGATGGCACCTGCACGGTGAGCGCGGCGCGGGGCTCGATCACCCAGGCAAAGGCCGGCGACTGCCGGCCGGACAGCAGCGCCAGGGCCACCCCGTGGTGCTCTGCCCATTGCTGCCAGAGGTCGAGATCTTGCGCATGCTCGCGCAGCTGGCGGACCACCAAGGTCACCTGATCGTCACTGGCGAGAAGTTCCACGTGTCCCACCAGCCGCGGTGATGCCAGGGCCGACAGCTGCTGGTGCAACGCTGGCAGCAGTGCCGCCAGCTCTGGCACCAACACGGTGCACGAGGTCACCGACACCAGGCGGTGACTGCGCCTGGCACGAAAGCCCATGTGGACGACGCCTTCGGCATCGACCCTGACGCCAAGACGCGCGCGACGCCGATACCCCTCCGTATCGGTCGCCAGCACCTCGATACTGTCGATCTCTGCCTGGATCCCCTGGCGAGCCAGCAGATCGGACAACACCGCGGCCTTGTGCCGGCGCTGACCGCTGCGGGACAAGTGCTGCAGATCACAGCCGCCACAGCGGTCATTGTAGGGGCACGGTGGCGTAACCCGGTCCGGCGAGGGGTCGATCAGCTGGCGTACATGCGCCTCATCAAAACGCTTGCGCGTCAGGTGAACCGCCACCTCGACGCGCTCGCCAGGCAGGGCAGCGTCGATGAAGACCGTCTTGCCGTCCGCGCCTCGGGCAATTCCTCTGCCATCATGGGCCAGGCCGTGAACGTCGACCAGGCCCTCTTGGGCCAGCTCCTGGTGTGCCATTCCCTTGGCAGCTTGCGACGGAGCCGCTTGACGCTCCCTGGCCTGCTGGCCGGAAAGTCCAGAGCCACCAGAGGCACGACGCGGCGGACGGCGTTTTCCCAATCCCACGTCAAGCCTCCGGAGCCAACAGGCCGGTGGACAGGTAGCGATCACCACGGTCGCAGACGATAAACACGATCACGGCGTTCTCGACCTGCTCTGCCACCCGCAGGGCGCCCGCCAGGGCGCCACCGGAAGACACTCCGGCAAGAATGCCCTCCTCGCGGGCCAGGCGGCGCATGTGAACCTCGGCCTCCTGCTGGCCAATATCGAGCACCCGATCGACCCGTTCTGGCTCGAAAATCTTCGGCAGATACGCCGCTGGCCAGCGCCGGATACCGGCGATACTGGCACCGTCCTCCGGCTGCAGGCCGATGATCTGGATGTCGTCGCGCTGCTCCTTGAGATAGCGAGAAACGCCCATGATGGTCCCGGTGGTCCCCATGGAACTGACGAAGTGCGTGATCTGACCATCGGTCTGCTGCCACAGCTCTGGTCCCGTGGTGCGGTAGTGACCGAGCGGATTGTCGGGATTGGCAAACTGGTCCAGTGCCTTGCCCTCGCCCTTGGCGACCATGGTGTCGGCCAGGTCTCGGGCCGCCTCCATGCCACCTTCCTTGCTGACCTCGATCAGCTCCGCACCGTAGGCTGCCATCGCCTGCTTACGCTCACTCGACGCACTCTCCGGCATGATCAGAACCATGCGATAGCCCTTCATCGCGGCCACCATCGCCAAGGCGATACCCGTGTTGCCGGAGGTCGCCTCGATCAGGGTGTCTCCCGGGGCAATATCGCCGCGCCGCTCGGCTTCGTCGAACATCGACAGCGCCGGCCGATCCTTGACCGACCCCGCCGGGTTGTTGCCTTCCAGCTTGGCCAGCAACACATTGTTGCGACCTGCGGTGATTCGCTTGAGCCGAACCAGCGGCGTATGACCCACCAGCTGTTCGAGATAGGGGAAATCCATCACGCTTTCCTTGTAACGTCGTCTGCGGCCATTATATCGACGCCCCTCGCGACTGGACAGGCGTGCTCACTTGGGGTGACATGGAACGTGCGCCGTGACGGGTTCCCGCCCCGGCACGCCTGTAACTCGGCAAGGACTGTGCCATGAGCGTGAAGACAAGGTTGATGCTGGCCCTGGTGGGGCTGCCGCTGGTGCTGCTCAGCCTGGCCGTCGGCCTGACCGTGCAGCAACAGCATGACCTGCGTCAATCGGCACTGGAACAGAACCTGGTTACCGCCACCCAGCTGGTCGCGCCGACGCTCGGCTCGGCGCTGTCGCTGGGGGATACGCCGGGGGTGCAGGCCGCGGCCAACCGGTTGATGGATATCACCAGCATTCGCGCACTGCGCCTGATCCATCGCGACCAGAGCGTAATTGAGCTTGGACGCCTGCGAGGGGCCGCTCTGGACGCCACCCCAGGGGGCCAGGCCCAACTGACCAGACACTACCGCCAATGGGTGATGACGGTGCCGGTCCCGGGCGTCACCGCCGCCTACCTGATCCTCGACGTCGACGCATCACTCCTGCTGCTGGCCACCTACAGCCACCTGGCCAGAGCCGCGGTGGCGCTGCTGGTCAGTGGGCTGCTGCTGTTTCTGGTCGCGCTGACCCTGAGCCGACGCCTGACCCGGCCCATGGACGACATTTCCCACCTGCTGGATCAGCTGGCCGCAGGCCGCCAGCCTAGCCATCTTGCCCTGGACCAGCCTCGGGAGCTGGCGGCGCTGGGCAGTCGTGTCAACGCCTTGATCGACCACCAGGCCCAGGCGCGAGACGACCTTCAACAGCAGATTGAGCACGCCACTGCAGAATTGCAGGAGTCGATGGAAACCATCGAGGTGCAGAACATCGAGCTGGATCTCGCCCACCGACAGGCGGTGGAGGCCAACCGCGTGAAATCGGAATTCCTGGCCAACATGAGCCATGAGATTCGCACCCCCCTGAACGGCATCATCGGCTTCTGCCGCTTGATTGGTCGCTCCTCTCTCGACACCCGCCAACGGGAGTGGCTCGATCAGGTACAGCGCGCCTGCGACAACCTGCTGTCTCTGGTCAACGATGTGCTGGACTTCTCCAAGCTGGAAGCGGGCAAGCTGATTCTGGAAAACGTGCCGGTGGACATTCAGTCGCTGGTCGACGAAGTGCTGGGGCTGCAGGCCCCGCTGGCTCAGCAAAAAGGCCTGCAGCTGCTGAGCCTGGTCTACGATGACGTGCCAGAGGAGTTCATTGGTGATCCCCTGCGCATCCGCCAGATCGTCACCAACCTGGTCAACAACGCCATCAAGTTCACCGAGCGCGGCGATATCATCGTCAGGGTCATGGTCGAAGACACCCAGCATGAGCCCATGAAGCTTCGGATCAGCGTCAGTGACACCGGTATCGGACTCAGTGACAGCCAACAACGACGTCTGTTTCAGGCTTTCCGTCAGGCCGCTGCGAGCCATACCCGCCAGTACGGCGGGACGGGTCTGGGGCTTGCCATATCGCGCCAGCTGGTGGAACAGATGGGTGGCATCATCGGCGTCGACAGCAGTCCTGGACGGGGCTCGACCTTTCACTTCACCCTGCCCTTGGCCGGCATCACGGGAGGCAGCCGCACGCCAGAGCTGTCCCTTGACCAGATGCCGATCTTTGTCGAGGAACCCCACGGCGCCACCCGCCGCGCCCTGCTGCACCTGCTCAACCAATGGGAAGGCCGCGTCGTGGAGAGCCCACAGCAGGCGCGCCTGGCGCTCGAGGCGATACCTGTCGAGGAGCTGGAAGGCCCAGAGCTCGCCCAACTGCGTGAGCGACTGAATGGCCGCAGCTGCCCCACCCTGCTGTTGATCAACGCGGGCCTGCCGGACATCCCGGCGCTGGAGCTACCGCACCATGTGCGAGTGCTGTCAAAGCCCCTCGCACGCCAGGCGCTGGCCAACGCGCTGGAACCGATCATCGCCCTGACCAAGACACCTTCGGTGACGGCACTGCCTGCACCGGAGGCTACCCTGCCACCGCCGGCCAACGAGCAGGCACTGACAGTCGACCACGCTGCCGGCACCGCTGGACCGGCGAACGCGCAACGGGACCGTCAGACAGAGATCGACAGCGACGCAGCAACACCACAGCCCGGCGGCGCTGTCGCTAGTGACGATCACGCAACCAGCGAGACGGCACAGCTACTGGTGGTGGACGACAGCGAAACCAACCGACTGCTGCTGCGCGAGCTGGTGGAAAGCCCGCGGCGACGGGTTACCCTGGCCAGCAGCGGCGAAGAGGCTCTGGCGCTCGCCCAACAGCAACTCTATGACCTGGTACTGATGGACATTCGCATGGGCGGCATGGATGGCGTGGAGACAGCCCGTGCGATCCGGCAACTCAGTGCCGAGTGGGCCGAACGACCGATTATCGCGGTGACCGCCCACGTACTCGAGAGCCAGCGGAGGGAATTGCTGGCCAACGGCATGAATGACGTACTGATCAAGCCGCTGGATACGACCCGACTCGATGAGCTGCTGACACTCAGACTGGGGAGTGGACTGGAGGAAGAGACACCGCAAGCGCCCCCCACTGCACCCACCCGCGAAGAAGACCTGCCGGACATCGATATCGCGCTGGGAGCGCGACTGGCGGGGGGACGCGAGCCCCTGGCGCGTCAACTGCTGGCGACCCTGGCGGCCTCCCTCGAGCAGACCCGCCAGGAGATTCAGGCGGCACTGGAGGACGAGAACGAGGAAGCCCTGCTCGACGCCATCCATGCGCTGAACGGTGCCTGCCGATACTGCGGCGTACCGCGCATGGCGTTGCTGGTCGAGACCCTCGAAACGCGCCTGCGCTCCCGCGGTATCGACGACGTCCGCCCCCTGCTACCCAGCCTGCAACACGCCATGGAACAGGTCGAACGCTGGCAGGCATCCTCCGGCGAAGTGCCCCTGGAAGCCCCAGGGGACCGCGAGTCACACCGCTAGTCTGGCCGCCTGGAGAGATCGCCGCCCTCGATCACGACGAAGGCGACCACCACATCGCTTTCATCGCTCAAGGACAGATGGCAGCGCGACATGCCGGCCTCCCCCGCAAGGCGCAGGGCTTCTCCCGACAGCGCAATATGGGGGCGCCCAAGAGCATCGTTGACGACCTCGATCTCGGTCCAGCGCATGCCCTGGCGCAGGCCCGTGCCCAGCGCCTTGACCCATGCCTCCTTGGCCGCAAAACGCTTGGCCAGGTAGGCGCTGGGGCGCGGGGCATGGGGGTAGCGCAACAGTTCCTTGGGCCCCAGGATACGCTGGGCAAAGCGCGGCCCATGGCGGACCACGGCGGCCTCGAAGCGCTCAATCCGCGCGATATCGGTACCGATTCCGAGAATCACCAGCCGCGCCCCCCTGACACGCTGACATCAATGGGCATGGTCGTGATCGTGATCGTGATCGTGGTCGTGGTCGTGGTCAAACTCCTCGATGGCCGCCACCAGGCCGGCCTCGTAGCCCGACAGCATCAACCGCTTCATCTCTGCCACGGCCTCCTTGAGCCCCACAAACAGCGCGCGCGCGATGATGGCGTGACCGATGTTAAGTTCGTGCAGCCCGGGAATGGCCGCCACCGCCTCCACATTGTGATAATGCAGACCATGTCCCGCATTGACGATCAGCCCCAGCTCCACGGCCATCTCGGCGCCAGCCACGATACGCTGATACTCGCGGCGTGACTCCAGGTCCGATGTCGCTTCCGCGTAGGCCCCGGTGTGAAGCTCGATCACCGGCGCCCCGGCACGCTGGGCAGCGGCAATCTGGTCGGGATCGGCATCGATGAACAGGGACACTTCGCAGCCCACCGCTGCCAGACGCTCGCAGGCGGCCTTGACCGCGTCAAACTGACCGACCACATCCAAGCCACCTTCGGTGGTCAGTTCTTCGCGCTTCTCGGGCACCAGGCAGACGTGTGCCGGACGGACCTCCTCGGCCAGGGCCAGCATCTCCTCGGTCACCGCCATCTCGAGGTTCATGCGCGTGTTGAGCACTTCAGCCAATACACGCACGTCACGCTCCTGAATATGGCGACGGTCCTCACGTAGATGCACGGTAATCCCGTCAGCACCCGCCTCTTCTGCCAACAAGGCAGCCTGTACCGGATCAGGGTAGCGAGTTCCTCGGGCCTGACGCAGAGTGGCAATGTGATCGATGTTGACGCCCAGCAGCAGTCTTGGGGGGTGCATCAGAGTTCTCCGTCTAGAGGGTGATGAGCAACGCGCCATCACCGGTACCGGCAAGCCGAACGCGCTGCTCTAGCGCGCATGGTATCACCCCCATGCATCGATCGCTTGCGAGGTTCGGGGCGAGTATCAGTACCGCTCAGGGCTGTTTCTCTCAACGCTCAAGGCTGTATCCCACAACGCTCAAGGCCGTATCCCACAACGCTCAAGGCCGTATCCCACAACGCTCAGGGCTCGCTATATCCCGTATCGCTCAAGGCTGTTGCCCAACGCGCTCAAGGCTGTTGCCGGCGCCGTTGCGCCATGGACACCATCAACCCGCGCGAGCGCAGCGGTCGGTCCCCCAGCAAAGGGGCCAGGGCTGCCCTGCTGAGGACCTTGGCGGGACCGGCAAGGCCAGGCTCGCCCCAGTCGGCAGACGACAGCAGCTTCAGGGTGCGACCATCAAGCCCGCTGTCCGCGGCCACAAAGGTTCGGCTCGCGGCATCAAATCGATAGCGAGCCTGAGGATCCAGACTGGCACCGCTCGCCACGCTAAAGCGCGGCAAGGCGTCCAGCGCATCAAGCAGGGCGTATTCCAGGCGGCGCAGAGCTGACGCGCGGCTGGCGGGCACGGCCAGTGCGTCGACGGCCGAGGCATAGAACGCAAAGACCTGGGCCACGGGAAACTCCACCGGCAGCAGGCGCGTCAGCAGCTCGTTGGCATACAACCCGCACAGCAGTCCCTCACCCACCAGCATTGCCGCTGGGCCACGAGACTCCATCAGTCTCAGGCGCTTCAGCTCACGCTCCCCCTGCCAGGTCAGGTGCAATGGGGCGAACGGCTGCAGCTGACCGCGTGCTCGGCTCTTGGGACGCTGCACGCCCTGAGCCACGGCGCGCACGCGGCCGTGGTCCAGGGTCAGCAATTCGACCAGGGCACTGGTCTCGCGATAGGGTCGCTTGTGTAAGAGAAAGGCGGGTTGCGGCTGCATGTCGCGTCGCGTCCGAAAAGAGGCAGCGAAGGGGCCGCCGGCCTGGCCGGCGGCGGAGGGCTTCAGTCGAGGTCGTAGCCGAGGCTCTTCAGCGCTCGCTCGTCATCGGACCAGCCACGCTTCACCTTGACCCACAGGTTGAGCATGACCTTCTTGTCGAGCGCCCGTTCCATGTCCAGTCGGGCTTCGCGGCCAATCTTCTTGATCCGATCGCCGCTCTCGCCAATCAGGATCTTCTTCTGCCCCTGGCGTTCCACCAGGATCAGCGCGCTGATGTGCACCACCCGGGCCTCGTCACGAAACTCCTCGATCTCCACCGTCATCTGGTAGGGCAGCTCATCACCCAACTGACGCATTACTTTCTCGCGCACCATCTCGGCGGCCAGGAAGCGCATGCTCTTGTCGGTAACCTGGTCTTCCGGGAAGTAGTGAATGCCTTCAGGCAGGTGCTTGTCGATCTCGGCCTCAAGCTCGGGCACGTTGGTGCCGTGTTGGGCAGCAATCGGCACAACGGCGGCAAACTCACGCTTGTTGCCAAGCTCCGCGAGCCAAGGCAGCAATGACGCCTTGTCCTGCAGACGATCCACCTTGTTGACCGCCAGGATGACCGGTGCCTTCACGTTGGCCAGACGGTCCAGCACGATCTGGTCTTCTTCCGTCCAGCGCGTACGATCGACCAGGAACACCACGCAGTTCACATCACGCAGGGCCTGCACCGCCGCCTGGTTCATGAAGCGGTTGATGGCCTTGTTGCGATCCTTGCCGAGAATATGGATACCTGGCGTATCCACGAAGATCGTCTGGGCTTCGCCTTCGGTCTTGATCCCGAGCACCTGATGGCGCGTCGTCTGCGGGCGACGTGACGTGATCGATATCTTCTGGCCAAGAATGCGATTCATCAGCGTCGACTTGCCGACGTTGGGTCGACCGACAATGGCCACAAATCCACAGGTCTGGCTCATGCGCTGGCTCCCTTCGGGTCAAGACGCTTCAAGGCGCTTTCTGCCGCCATTTGTTCGGCGTGGCGGCGGCTGGCTCCGGTGCCGGTCGTGTGTTCGTCGAGCATCTCGACGTGGCATTCGACGGTAAAGGTCTGGGCATGCGCCTCACCCTCCACCGAGGTCACCTCGTAACGCGGCAGCGGCGCCTGACGGGACTGCAGAAACTCCTGCAGGCGGGTCTTGGGGTCCTTCTGGGACTCCTTGAGGTCAATACGCCCCAGACGTTCCTCGAACCAGGCCAGCACACGGCTTCTGACCGTGTCCATACCCGCATCCAGATAGATGGCGCCGATCACCGCTTCGACGGCGTCGGCCAGAATCGACTCGCGCCGATGGCCGCCGCTCTTCATCTCGCCGGAGCCCAGGCGCAGACACTCCCCGAAGCGCATCTCCCGGGCCAGTTCCGCCAGCGTCTGTCCCTTCACCAGGCGGGCCCGCAGACGCGACAACTGCCCTTCCCGAGCTTCAGGGAAACGGGCAAACAAGGCCTCGGCAATGACAAAGTTGACGATCGAGTCACCGAGGAACTCGAGGCGCTCGTTATTTCGACCACCGTAACTGCGGTGGGTCATGGCCAGTTCCAGAAGATCGGGGTTCTGGAAATCATGGCCAATTCGGCGACTGAAGGGAATCAGGGGATTGCTCACGACGCTCCTGTTAATTCTGTAATCTGACGATGGGGACACCTGGCCGCCAGGATGCGATCAAGGAATCGACCGCACGCTGGCGAAACTCGGCAATCCACCGTCCCAATGCATCCACACTGCGAAGGCCTTGCCGACGATGTTTTCTTCGGGGATGAAGCCCCAATAGCGGCTGTCATTGGAATGGTCCCGGTTGTCACCCATGGCAAAGTACATGCCTTCAGGCACGACCACATCATGGACCAACGGGCTAGTAGCACGAGGATTATTGTAGATCTGATGCTGATGCTCGCCCAGCTGTTCGGAGAACAGCAGCTCGCCTGGTGCACTGTCGGGAGCATCGTCGAGCAACGTCTTGGGCACGGCCTCGCCATTGACGTAAAGCTGCCTGTCAACGTAGCGCAGGGTATCTCCCGGCACCGCCACGACCCGCTTGATGAAATTCACCGAGGGATCCTGGGGAAAGCGGAACACCATCACGTCTCCCCGCTCCGGCTCGTTGACGTCCAGCACCTTGGTATTGCTCACCGGCAGCCGAAGGCCGTAGGTAAACTTGTTGACCAGAATGAAGTCGCCGATCTCGAGGGTCGGACGCATCGAGCCCGAGGGAATCTGAAACGGTTCCACCACAAAGCTTCTGAGCACCAGCACCACCAGCAGCACTGGAAAGAAGGACCTGGCATAGTCCACCGGCCAGGGTTCCTTGCTGGCCAGGGTCCGCGCTGTGGTGCCTACCCCTTCGGTGGTGCCGGCTTCGGCCATCTCGGTGTGGGCTCGACGGCGAGGACGCCACCAGACCAGGTCGAGCAGCCAGATCAGGCCAGTGACGGCAACCGCGATCACCAGCAACAGGGAGAAGTCCATATCAGTCATTCCAGGTGGCTTGATAGACAATAGGGATCGGGCGGATGGCCCCGGCAACTACGCCGGGACGTGCACCACGCCCGAGGGGAACGCTAGTCGTTCACCTTGAGTACGGCGAGGAAGGCGTCCTGAGGAATTTCCACGCGACCGACCTGCTTCATGCGCTTCTTGCCGGCCTTCTGCTTCTCGAGCAGCTTCTTCTTACGCGTCATGTCACCGCCGTAGCACTTGGCGGTGACGTTCTTGCGCAGTGCCTTGACGGTCGAGCGCGCCACCACCTGACCACCGATAGCAGCCTGAATCGCCACGTCAAACATCTGACGGGGAATCAGCTCCTTCATCTTTTCCACCAGGATCCGGCCGCGGCTGTGGGCGTGATCACGATGGATGATGACCGCCAGCGCATCGACCCGATCACCGTTGATCAGGACGTCAAGACGCACCAGCTTGGCCGCTTCAAAGCGCTCGAAATTGTACTCGAGTGAGGCATAGCCCTTGGAGATCGACTTGAGTCGATCGAAGAAGTCCATGACCACTTCGCTCATCGGCAGTTCGTAGGTCAGCTGGATCTGGCTGCCCAGGAACAGCATGTCCTTCTGGGTGCCGCGGCGCAGTTCGCACTCGCTGATCACGTTGCCGACAAACTCCTGGGGCACCAGGATGCTGGCCCGAACGATCGGCTCACGCATCTCTTCGACGTCCGCCATGTCAGGCAGCTTCGACGGGTTGGAAACGTAGCGAACCTCGCCGTTCTTCATTCCCAGTTCATAGACCACCGTGGGAGCGGTGGTCAGCAGGTCCAGGTCGTACTCGCGCTCCAGGCGCTCCTGAACGATTTCCATGTGCAGCGTGCCGAGGAAGCCGACGCGGAAACCAAAGCCAAGGGCATCCGAGTTTTCCGGCTCATAGTCCAGCGAAGCATCGTTCAGTGCCAGCTTTTCCAGGGCGTCACGGAAGTCCTCGTAGTCATCTGCACTGACCGGAAACATGCCTGCGTACACCTGAGGCTTGACCTTCTGGAACCCGGGCAGACGCTTGACGTCAGGAGTCTTGGCGTGGGAAATCGTATCCCCCACCGGCGCCCCGTGGATGTCCTTGATACCGGCTACCACAAAGCCCACCTCGCCGGCGCGCAGGATATCGGTTTCCTTGCGCAGCGGCGTGAAGATCCCCACCTCGTTGGCCTGCCAGTCACGCCCGGTCGACAGAATGCGAATCTTCTCGCCCTTCTTCAATACACCATCGAAGATACGGACCAGGGATACCACGCCAAGGTAGTTATCGAACCAGGAATCGATGATCAGCGCCTGCAGCGGCTTCTCGGGATCCCCCTTGGGCGGCGGGATGTCGCGCACCAGGCGCTCCAGCAAGGCGTCAATGCCCATGCCGCTCTTGGCGGAAACCTGGCAGGCATCGGTCGCGTCGAGGCCGATGATTTCCTCTACCTCGTGAGCCACCTTGTCCGGATCCGCCTGGGGCAGGTCCATCTTGTTAAGCACCGGCAACACCTCGAGGCCTTGCTCGATGGCGGTATAGCAGTTAGCGACGGACTGGGCTTCCACCCCTTGAGCGGCATCGACCACCAGCAACGCGCCCTCACAGGCGTACAGCGAACGCGACACCTCATAGGAAAAGTCGACGTGCCCTGGCGTATCGATGAAGTTGAGCTGGTAGGTCTGGCCATCATTGGCATGATAATCCAGCGTCACCGACTGGGCCTTGATGGTAATACCGCGCTCACGCTCCAGATCCATCGAATCCAGCACCTGATCCTTGAGCTCACGCTCGGTCAGGCCTCCGCAGTTCTGGATCAGGCGATCGGCCAGGGTAGACTTGCCATGGTCAATATGCGCGATGATCGAGAAGTTGCGTATATTATTGATTACCTTGCGGTTATCAGGTTCTGACATGCTGGATGATTCCATCTTGAGAACGCGCCGAAGGGCAACGAGAATAACCTTGCCTGGGTGACGCCGAGAAAAAGTTGGCGCCATTGTACCGGCATCCCCTGCCCCGCGCATCCCAAGCCGCATCGGCGGGCTGTTGTAGCGTGGCAGAAGACGACAACGCCCGGGGGTGAACCCGGGCGTTCGTCACCAGCAAAAAATGCCTGTTGGCGCTCAGTCGTCGGCCAGGCGCAGCGCCACGAACAGCGAGCGCCCATCGCGATACAGGCGTACCGGCACCGCACGATCAGCGGGCAATTCACGCACCAGCTGGCTCAACTGGCGGCCGCTTTCCACCGGCGTCTGATCCACACTGACGATGATGTCGCCAGGGCGAATACCGGAAGCCGCCGCCACGCCACGGGGGTCCACATCGCTGACCCGCACACCAGCGTCGATGCCGTACTTGCCGAGCTCCGCCTCTGTCAGCGCCTGCACCGCAATCCCCAGACGGGCCGGCGAGGCGCTGCTGGAGGACTCGCCACTGCCCCCAGCCAACGCTTCAGGCCAGTCGCCCACGGTGACCGTCAGGGTTTGCCGATCTCCTCCACGCAGCACGCTCAGCTCAACCTCACTGTCCGGGGCCACGCGACCAATCAAGCGCGGCAGGCTGCTGGAACGCTCGACGGCTTCGCCGTCCACTTCCAGCACGATATCCCCCGCTTCCAGACCGTCCCGAGCGGCAGGACCATCCGGGTCGACATCGGCGATCAAGGCGCCTTCTGGCCGCTCCATGCCAAAGGACTCTGCCAGATCCTTGGAGACCGGCTGAATCATCACGCCCAGCCAACCACGGGTGACATGGCCTTCGCTACGCAATTGATCGGCAATGTCCATGGCCACGTTGATCGGAATCGCGAACGACAGCCCCATGAAGCCGCCGCTACGTGTGAAGATCTGCGAGTTGATACCGATCACCTCGCCGTCCAGGTTAAACAGCGGACCGCCGGAATTCCCGGGGTTGATCGCCACGTCCGTCTGGATAAAGGGCACATAGGCATCCCGCGGCAAGGTGCGGTTGATGGCAGAGATGATGCCCGCCGTCACCGAATGATCAAAGCCGAAGGGCGAGCCGATGGCCGCCACCCACTCGCCAACCTTGAGGTCATCGGAGTCCCCCAGGGACAGCGTCGGCAGGTCACTGGCGTCGACCTTGAGCACCGCCACGTCGGTCTTCTCATCAGCACCGACCAGTTCGGCCTTGAGATCCCGACGATCATTGAGGCGAACCATGATCTCGTCGGCACCCTCCACCACATGGGCATTGGTCATGATGTAGCCATCGGCATCGATCACGAAACCAGAACCGAGCGACTGGCGCTCTTCGGTGTGGCCACCACCGCCACCGCCCGGGGGTACCGGAAAGCGATCCCCAAAGAAGTGACGGAAGATATCGGGAATCTCCTGACCGCCAAAGTTGCCAAAGGGCGTTGAATACCCTTCTGTCACGCGGGTCGTGGAAATATTGACCACGCCTGGGGCGGCCTCTTCGACCAACTCGGTGAAATCGGGAAGATCCCTGGCCAGACTGGATTGGGCTACGACCATGCCCACCATCAGCGCCATCCACGTGGACAGGGTGCGAGTCATCGGCTTCATGCAAGGCTCCTGCTAGGACTCTGATTGCGAGAGAAGCGACCTGAGAGAGGCACGGAATACACCGCTCTGTGCGTCATCTATTCGATGCGTCCCTGGGGTCGCTACATGTTTTACCGTCGCCAGCGCAAAAGGTTCAATCGTTAGCGAGCAAGCCACCCTTAACGAGACCGCACCTCGGCCGCCTCGTCCGACACATCGACAGGCGCGCCCACCAACTGAGGGCGAAACTGTGCTCCCTGCCGCTGCAGATGACGACGCAGCAACGCCGCGCCGACCACCAGCCCAGCAACAAAGGCGAGAGGAGATGACCAGTGCTCCGGCCAGGCCAGCTCCACCAGCAGGGTCAGGCCCAACGCCACCCATAGCGGCAGCCCGTACATCAACACGCTGGCTCGCACCAGCGTCGCCGAGGCCAGCCTGATCGTCACAGGCTTGCCAATGGGAGGCCGGGATGTGGTCGCCACCTCAAGCTCACGGCGCTCAGGCGTGTCCTGGGACAGCCAACGGGCGCCGCAACCGCCCCGCGCAGCACACTGCCCGCAGCCAGGCTGAGGCTTCACGGCCACCCGAATACCGTCGAGGGTCCAGCCGATCACGGTCGCCTCTGCGGTGGCGCAGGACCCACTCATGATGACGCGCTCTGGCCGTCAGTCGTCAACGAGGGAGCCGATGACGCCTCTCCCATCTCCAGGGTCTCGACCACTCGGATCAATACGCTGGGGGGCAACTCACCGACGGCCACCACCTGGAGCAACTGTCCCTGCTGCTGAATCCGACGTACCGCGGCGTGACTGGCGCCCAGTCGGTGCACCCCAGGACGCAGCGCCCGCGCCCCGGCAACCGGCTCGACAAACAGGCTGATGGTCGACAGGCCATCACTGTAAAGCTTGTGACGACGGGGCTCATCGGTATCGTCCGCCATCGCCATCAGAGGCTGGGCAACGAACCCACCCGGCAGCCAGCCGGCGCGCCAGGCGAGGGTCGCAGAGGACGCGGGGCGCTTCAGTTCGACCCTGCCCTGATAGCGCTGCGGCGGTGTCATCGCGACAACTTGGAAGGTATCCAGCACGCGCCCGTTGTCATCGATCAGCGCCCGCTTTAGAGGAATCGCCGTTTCCCGGTCCAGCCACATGCGATAGCCGTAGCGCATGTCATCCAGGGGCAGCAGCTCGAGCCGCACCGCGGCCCGGTTGGCAATGCGCTCTTCACCGTCGAGTCGCAGGCGATAGAAATGGCTCAGATGCTCGACTAGGGCCTCGGGGGAAGCCGGTGCGGCACCCTCCGGAGAAGGCAGTTCGAAGCGAAAGGCACCGCCCTCTCGCAGCAGCGAACGATTAGGCCCATCAAGAAAGTGCAGGCGATCTCGCTCCACCCCCTGACGGATGTCTCGCGCTACCGACAGGGTAACCACCTCGTCATCGACAATCCGCACCGCGCGGGCCTGATACTGGTAACAATGGGATGCCCACACGCTGCGCTCGAACCATTCTCCCGGTTCAGAGGGAGGCGCCAGTGCAGGTAGCGCGGCACAGTCATAGACGCTCTGAACGTCAGCCGCCTCAGACGGCGCCCCGGCAAGCGCAGGGCTGGAGGAGACGGGCGCGCTCTGCGCCAGCGTCAGCGGAGAAAGGCACAGGCAGGCGAGAAGGAGCGTCAGCCGACCCGTCACGGAAGCATGCGGCCCTGCATATGGCATAGGAGGTGTGTCCCGACAGGCTTGTCATTAACGACGCCCGGCCCCATCAGGGGCCGGACAAATCCATCATGTGCGCAAGCGACAGTCATCGCTGCGGCAATCCGCGTCTGTTCAGCGCGCCTCGACGGGCGTACTGCGCAGCATCGGCATCCAGTTGTCGGCGCTGCTGAAGGCGGCGCCCTGGGCATGCCGATCAAGGTAGGACTGCAACAGCTGTGCCTGGGCCTGATCGCTGACGCGAGATTGCTGGGCCGAAGGTGACAGCATCATCGGTGACGCCACCTGCGCACCGACCGTCATCAAACCGCTATTCGTAGCTCCATTGCCGGCCCCGGACTGGAACATCGGCAAATCCATCAGCGAGGGGCGCGAGGCCGCTACGCTGGCCAGCTCCGCGCCGGCATTGGCATTGGACACGCTGGCCGGCTGGGCGGCACCGTTTCCGGCGGCCAAACCTGCAGTGCCAGCGGCAGGCGCGGCATCAAAGGACGAGTTGTAGAACTGCACGCCGCTGATCACCATCAACGACACCGCCGCCGCAATGCCAGCTCCGCGCGCCAGGCCAATGCCTCCACGCTGCGCTGTGCCTTGTGGGGACGACTCCACCAGCGGAGCAGGCTCATCCTCCAGTCGGGCCATGATGCCGGCCGACAGATCCACGGAGGGATCGGTATCTGTCTCGCGGCGCAGAGCAGACCGCATCAGATGGTAACGGCGCCAGCTTTCTGCGCTGTCCTGGTCGCCATCCAGTGCCTTCAGCACCCGACGCAGCTCCAGCTCGTCACCTTCATTGTCCATCAGGGCTGAAAGCGATTCCCGTGCGTTCAGACTCATTCTCCACACCTCATTTCGACGAAGCGTCACGCCTACAGGTCCAAGACCCTAGAATCGGCGTCAGGTTCCACTACCGAACTGCCTTTGTTCTGCCGCCTTGAAGCCAGCTACAGCGTGCGGCGTGAGGCAATGGAAGCCCAATGCATGTATCGGTCAGTCACTGGGTAAGACGCCCATTCTCGCCAACAGTTCATCTCAATTTGAAAAAAATGGGGAAGTCGCATGATTTGCCCTTTTCCCCAGGCCACTAAAGCCGCTCCTGCCGCCTATTCAGACAGGGATTCCGCATTGCGCGACGTGGTCATCAGCGGCTGAATATGCTGATCCACTGCTTCTCGCGCGCGGAAGATACGCGATCGCACGGTACCGACCGGACATTGCATGATCTGGGCAATATCTTCATAGGACAGACCGTCGAGTTCACGCAGGGTGATCGCGGTACGCAGGTCATCGGGCAGATTTTCAATGGCCTCAAACACGGCTGACTCAAGCTGATCCCGAGCAATCGAGGCCTCGGGCGTCTCGATGTCAGCGAGCCGACCGCTCATGTCCAGAATCTCGGCATCGTTGATGTCCAGATCACTGCCCGGCGGACGCCGACCACGTGATACCAGGTGGTTCTTGGCGGTGTTGATGGCAATACGGTACATCCAGGTATAGAAAGCACTCTCGGCCCGAAACTTGCCAAGTGCGCGATAGGCCTTGATAAAGGCCTCCTGAGCAACGTCCTGCACCTCGGCATGATCATTGATGTAGCGCCCGATCAGTCCGAGAATCTTGTGCTGATACTTCTTGACCAGAAGATCAAAGGCGCGGGTATCGCCCTTCTGGGCTCGCGCTACCAGTTGCTGGTCCGTTTCCTTGGCCGTCATCTCTCTCCTCCCCGACGGTGTCGGGCTGACGGCGCCGGACCCTCGGACTGGCCCGTGGCAACAGGGAAGCCCCTTTCACCCGTCGGCGACGTATAGGTCATAAGACTCGTCATGATAAAAGGCACAAGTGTTCCTGTTTCCGTGTCTCGCATCAAGCGTTCTCTGGCTCTATTTGTTGAAGCCGGTCGGACAGCGGATGCGCGACAAGGTTCCGTTGAACGATTGAAGTTTCCCTTGCCTCAAGGGATAGTAGGAGCACGCAAAAACGTCAGCGCTGACACGATACACACAGGTAGACCTCATGTCCGACAAGCAGGTGAACAACCTCAACGTCCTGGCCCAGGATGTTCTCGTCACCCCAGAGCAATTGAAGCAGGAAATTCCACTGTCCGCCGAGGCAGAGGCCACGGTGATCGAAGGCCGCAAGACCGTCCAGAATATTCTCGACGGCAGCGACCCGCGCCTGCTGATGGTCGTCGGCCCCTGCTCCATCCACGACGTCGACGCAGCGCTGGATTACGCGCGCCGTCTGCGCCGCCTCGCCGATGAGGTAAAGGACAGCCTGTTCATCGTCATGCGCGTGTATTTCGAGAAGCCGCGCACCACCGTTGGCTGGAAGGGACTGATCAACGACCCTCACCTCAACGACTCCTTCGAGATCGAGGAAGGACTGCACATCGCTCGGCGCCTGCTGGTGGAACTGTCGGAGCTTGGCCTGCCACTGGCCACCGAAGCGCTTGACCCGATCTCCCCTCAGTACCTGCAGGACTGCATCAGCTGGTCGGCGATTGGTGCTCGCACCACCGAGTCTCAGACCCACCGCGAAATGTCGTCTGGCCTGTCCTGTCCGGTGGGCTTCAAGAACGGCACTGACGGCAGCCTGGACGTGGCGGTCAATGCGCTGCAGTCGGTGGCTCACCCCCATAACTTCCTCGGCATCGACCAGCAGGGCAAGGTCGCCATCATCCGCACCCGTGGCAATGCCTATGCCCACGTGGTTCTGCGCGGAGGCAACGGCAAGCCCAACTATGACAGCGTCAGCGTGGCGCTGGCAGAGCAAGAGCTGAAGAAGGCTGGGGTGAAGCCGAACATCATGATCGACTGCTCCCACGCCAACTCCAACAAGGACGCTGCCCTGCAGCCACTGGTGCTCGACAACGTCACCCACCAGATTCTGGACGGCAATCGCTCGATCATCGGGCTGATGGTCGAGTCCAACATCGGCTGGGGCAACCAGAAGATCAAGCAGGATCGCAGCGAAATGGCCTACGGCGTTTCGGTCACCGATGCCTGTATCGACTGGGACACTACCGTGGAAGCACTGCGCGGCATGAACGAGCGCCTGGCCCCGGTACTGACCAAGCGCCTCGGCTAGCCCCACCAAGCCAGAGAGCTGGCTGCACCAGCGTCTTCACGCAACGAGCCCGCCAATGGCGGGCTCGTTGCGTTGTGCTGTCACATTCCATCATTGCCGCCTGAGCCAGCTCAACCTGACTGGCGCACTCCGTCCACCTCGCGCACGAAGGGCGGCAGTGAATCAAGCAGTGCCCGACCGTAACGACGGGTCAGCACACGGCGGTCGAGCAGCGTAATCCGGCCACGATCGGCTTCCTTGCGGATCAACCGGCCGCAGGCCTGCACCAGCTTGATCGACGCATCGGGTACGCTGATGCGCATGAACGAATTGCCGCCTTGGCTCTCGATCCACTCGGCCAGGGTCGCGCCTACCGGATCATCAGGCACCGCGAAGGGCAAGCGGGTAATAACCACATGCGTCAGGTAATCCCCGGGCAGATCGATGCCTTCGGCAAAACTTGCCAGACCAAACAGGATGCTGCCTTCGCCGTCGTCGACCCGCTGTCGATGACGGGTGACCAGCTCGCGCTTGGGCAACCGGTCCTGCGCCAGCACCCGCTCGCGACGCTCCCGTGACAACGCCTTCTCTACCCCGCGCAGCTGTGCACGAGAAGAAAACAGCACCAGCACCGCCTCGCTGGCATCGAGAGCCTCGACGAAGTCAACGATGGCCCGCTCATGCCCTTCACGGTCAGACGGATCCACCGCTTCCTTAGGCACACTCAAGATGGCCCGCGAATAGTCGAACGGGCTCGGCAGTCGCTGGTAACGATAACGATTGGCCAGACCGGCACGCTCTTGCAGGCGCTCGAAGCGACCCAGCGCCGTCAATGTCGCCGAGGTCACCACGGCACCGTGGCAGCGCCCCCACAGCGAGCGCGCCAGGGTATGCGCCGCCGACACCGGGCTAGCCGAAAAGATCAGCTCGGGCTCCCCCTGGAAGCGCTCGAGCGTCAGCCAGCGGGCCCTGGGCGGCGCGTCCGCGGGATCCATCTCGGCAAAGGCCTGCCACAGGGCATGGGCCTCCAGCGCCCTGCCGTGCAACAGTGCCAACAGGGGCAGCCAGGCCTCTGCCTGCTCACGTGCCAGCCCCGTGGACTTCTCGGGATCCAGGCTTTCACGCAGGATATCGGTCATCGACTCCAGGTGACGGCAGAGCTCAGCGAAGGGCACGACCAGCCCCTCCGCCTGGGTGCGCAAGGCCTCTGGCACGCGCCCCATCTCGAAGCGGTGCTGGGCACCATCCTCTTCGTCGGCCAGGCCGTGGGGACGCTCGGCGAGCTGGTGCCCCAGCGCAAAAATCTCACCCAGTCTTGGCTCAAGGGCATCCATGGCCACCGGCAGCGCCGCCAGCAGCCGTGCCAAGGTGGGCTGCACGCCCAACGCTGTATTGAGCTCTGTCAGCGAACCCTTGAGATTGCGCAGCCAGCGCAAGCCCCCACCCACGCTGAAGCGGTGGGTAAAGTGCGAGATGGCCTTGTCCGGCAGGTGGTGTCCTTCGTCAAAGACGTAGATGCAGTCCGCTGGATCAGGCAGCACCATGCCGCCCCCGAGCGCCAGGTCCGCCAGCACCAGATCGTGATTGGCGACGATGACATCGGCCTGATCAAGATCGCGCCTAGCGCGAAAGAAAGCACAGGCGCCAAAGTGGCCACAACGACGATTGGTGCACTGGCGATGATCTACCGTCAGGCGCCGCCAGTGCGCATCGTCGATAGCTTCACCCCAGCTGTCACGATCCCCTTCCCAGCGACCGTTGCCGTAGGCGTCGCCCATGGCGGCGACCAGATCCTTGAAGTCGTCGCCACTGGCGCTGTCCAGGCTCTGCTCGAACAGCGACAGCGTGGGGTTGTCCTCTACCCCGTCCATGGCGGCATCAAGCTTGGCCACACAGACATAGCGCCCCCGCCCCTTGGCCAGGGCAAAGTCAAAGGACAGTCCGCTATGGGCCTTCAGCGAAGGAAGATCCTGATGCAGCACTTGCTCCTGCAGCGCCACCGTCGCGGTCGCCAGCACCAACCGCTTGCCCCGCGCCTTGGCAACCGGCAATGCCGCCAGCAGGTAGGCCAGGGTCTTGCCGGTACCGGTGCCCGCCTCCAGCACGCAGACATGCTCGTCGCTCGTGCGCTTGCCGTCCTCATCCGTTTCGATGGAGGCCAGGGTGCGCGAAATTTCAGCGATCATCAGGCGCTGACCGTAGCGAGGCGTTAGTTCCAACGCCTCCAGCACACGGCGATAAGCGGTCTGAATCTCGCGTTTTAGGGCATCATCCAGCATGGCGGGTCCCGCTATGTTCGGCGATCACGGAAGTCGGGCAGGCATTGCCCACAGACAAGCAGGGCCGGCACTGAGCCGGCCCTGTCACACAGGCAACCCGTTCACCCAGGTGAGCTTAAAGCAGCCCTTCCGGTGGGTGTTCACAAGGCAACTTGTCACCGATGAAGCGCTCGATCTCGGGCAGCGAGAAGGCATCTTCCTCACCAACAAAACTGATCGAGACGCCCTTGGCTCCCGCACGGCCGGTCCGGCCGATCCGGTGAACGTAGTCCTCGGGATCTTCCGGCAGGGTGTAGTTGATGACGTGGCTGACGTCTTCGATGTGTATCCCTCGCCCGGCGACGTCCGTTGCTACCAGCACCTGGATTTCGCCCTCGCGGAACTGCTCCAGGGTGCGGATGCGCTGGTTCTGGGGCACATCACCAGAGAGCATCGCCACGTTGATATCGGCCTTCTTGAGCAGGTCCTGAAGCTTGCGCACCAGGTCGCGACGATTGCCGAACACCATGACGCGATCAAACGACTCCTGCTGCAACAACTGCACCAGCAGCCGCTGCTTGTCGTCATCGCTGACCATGTAGACGCGTTGATCAATGTCCGCGGCGTTGTCCACGGTCACCGCGATTTCCACGTGGGAAGGCTGATGCGTCCACTGGCTTGCCAGATTGAGGATGTCCTCGGTGAAGGTCGCCGAGAACAGGAACGTCTGGCGCTCTTCGGGCTTGGGGGTGTAGCGAATGATACGCTTCACGTCCGGAATGAAGCCCATCGACAGCATGCGGTCGGCCTCGTCCAGCACCAGCACCTCGACCTGACTCAGATCGATGTCCCGCTTTTGCTGGAAGTCCAGGAGGCGACCAGGCGTCGCGACCAGGATGTCCACGTTGCCTGCCAGACCATCGCGCTGCTTTTGATAATCCATGCCACCAACAACGCTGGTCACCTTGAGTGAGGTGAACCGTGCCAGGGCCTTGGCATCCTTCTCGATCTGCAGCGCCAGCTCACGGGTTGGCGCCACAATCAGCGCGCGCGGGGCGCCAGCCTTCTGACCGTCCGGCGCCTCTTCTTCCAGAAAGTAGGCCAGCATGGAAATCAGGAAGGCGGCCGTCTTGCCGGTCCCGGTCTGCGCCTTGCCGACCACATCCCCACCCAGCAGCGTGTGGGTCAGCGCCTCGGCCTGAATCGGCGTGCAATATTCAAAGCCCAGGGCATGAATGGCACGCATCAGCGGCAGCGGCAGATCGAAGTCATGGAACCGCCACTTGCCCGCCACGGCGGGCACCTGGAACTGGCGCAGGTCCCAGTTGGACTGACGGCGCCGCGGCTTGCGACGGCGACGCTTGGGCTTGCGGCTCTCGGCCGGTGCGGTGGTCTGTTCCGACTCGCTCATAGGCTGTGCTGTGTGTCCGTCTCGGGAGGTGAATGCAAACGGGACACGCAGAGCGGCTGCTCTCATGTCCTGACTCAAGCCAGCCATTGTAACAGCCTCTGGCGGTTTGGGCTTGCCTGATGCGTATTCGTTGCACGACGACGGCTGCCCCGTCAGCCCTCGCCCTGTTAGAATGCGCACATTATAGAGAGGAGCCCCGCGTCATGACACGCCGCAAGAAGACCCGCTCGCTGGCCGACAAGGTGACCATTCGCACCGGTCGGCGCAAGGACTACAAGCAATGGCGCCACGAAAACCCCGACGAAGTGACCTCGTCCCGGCGCTTTTCAGCCAAGAAAAAGCAGCAGCGCAAGAACCAGGCGGCCAAGCGCCTGGAACGTATGCGCGCTGCCCCCAACATCGAGATCCACCCCTCTCGTCCGGACACTCCTGACAGCGATGCTGGCAAGGGAGATTCCTGATGCGGCTGGTGTCCTTCAACATCAACGGTATTCGCGCCCGCCTGCATCAATTGGAAGCCCTGATTGCAGCCCACCGGCCCGACGTGATTGGGCTGCAGGAGACCAAGGTTCAGGACAGCGAGTTTCCCCGCGAGGCGGTGGAGGCCATGGGCTACCAGGTCTATTTCTTCGGTCAGAAAGGCCACTACGGTGTCGCCCTGCTGACGCGTCAGACGCCAGAGGAAATCCGCTACGGCTTTCCCGATGACAATGAGGACGCTCAGCGGCGCATGATTGGCGCACGCCTGCCATGCGCCGACGGCGAGTCCGTCTGGGTCTACAACGGCTACTTTCCCCAGGGCGAGAGCGTCGACCATCCGACCAAGTTTCCCCACAAGCGCGCGTTCTACGCTCAGCTGCAACAGCTGCTCGACCAGCAGCATTCGCCCGAGCAGCGCCTCGCGGTGATGGGAGATTTCAATATCTCCCCCGAAGACATCGATATCGGCATCGGCGAATCCAACCGCAAGCGCTGGCTGCGCGAGGGCAAGACCAGCTTCCAGCCGGTGGAGCGCGAGTGGCTGAGCGGTATCAAGGGATGGGGACTCGTCGACAGCTATCGTCACCTGTACCCCACCGTGGACGATCGCTTCAGCTGGTTCGACTATCGCTCCAAGGGTTTTGATCGTGAGCCCAAGCGCGGCCTGCGAATCGACTATATCCTGACCACCTCAAGCCTCACCGAACGCGCCACCCAGGCCGGCATCGACTATGACCTGCGCGGCATGGAAAAGCCGTCCGATCATGCGCCAGTGTGGACCGAGTTTGACCTGTAGGCAGTACCTGGCGCCGCTGGCGATATCTGTTGCATGACAGAAAAGGGCCGCCCATCGGGCGGCCCTTTTCATGTAGCGGCGTGTATGTAGCGGCTTGCTAGCGCGGGCTAGCCCTGCTGCGCCAGGCGACGAATGTCCGCCGCGATGGCCTCTACCGAGTCGCTGTCGCGCATCAACAGCCGAGCATCACCACCGGCATCGAATGCAAAGATGGCGCTGGAATGATCAACATCGTAGCTGCCATCCGCCTCTGGCTCCCCCAGTCGATAGCTGACACGATAACGATTAGTGACCTCGTCCAAGGCTGCCTTGTCCCCGGTGACGCCGACAAAGCGGGGGCCAAAGGCCTCGGTGTAGGCCTTTAGCACCTCAGGAGTATCGCGCTCGGGATCCACCGAGACGAACAGCACCGTGACATCCTCGCGAACCGTTTCGTCCAGTTCCCGCAGTGCGGCGGACAGGCGCGCCAAGGCGGTCGGGCAGACATCGGGACAATGGGTGAAGCCGAAATAGACGAGCACCGTGTCGCCGGCGACATCCCCTTCATTGATCCCGGCGCCACTTTCGCTGACCAGCTCGAAGTCCAACGGCGGCATGGTCTCCGAAATGTCCGTGCCACGCCAATTGGCATCCTCGCAGCCCGCGAGCGCAAGCCACCCTAGTCCAAGACACACCCCCAAGGCGCGCTTCCCAAACGACGTCATCCTACCCCCATGCCTAGCATCATTACGTCATAACTACATCATAACTACGTCATAACCCAGGCGACGGAGGGCCACCACTGCTGGAACTTGCTTGCGTGGCAACCCAGAGCCCGTGCGATGACCCGAGGTGTCAGAGCGCTGCCGGAGACACCACTTCGAAGGTGGCCGCGACGTCTCCCCCACCTTCCAGCAACAGCGTCACGTCGACATCGTCTCCGACGTTGAGGGTCGCCTGGGGCTGCATAAACATCAGATGGTAGCCTTGCGGCGCAAACTCTCGCGTCTCGCCCGGCCCCACCTCGAAGCGCTCGACACCGTGCATCATGGCCATGCCGTCCTGTTCCATGCTCATGTGCAGTTCCACCGATTTGTAGGCATCGGTCTCGGCGCCTACCACGGCGACAGCCGCTTCGCCCGGATTATGCAGCTGGAAGTAGCCGGCGCCAGGCCTGTCTCCAGGCAGCACGCGAAGACGCGCGTCACTGATCTCAAGCTCAGCGGCAACGACAGGGGTAGCCAGCAACAGGCCAGCAAGACCAAGAGACACAGCAGCAGACATGAAACGCATGGGAGAACTCCAGACGATGGGCAGAGACAGCATCAGGGCTGACACCTGGGAAGCACTGCATCGCCTGTCAGCAGAGCGCTGACAGACCACAATGCGTGTTGAAACGACGAGAATTGACGTCTAGCTCAACGTCCCCCGTCGTGGTGTCCATGTAGAAGGACGCAAACCCTTGCTCGGGTGACAGGCGATAGGAGCCGCATAGACCGTAGCCATAGCGTACTTCCTGCAACTGAGCCAGCTCGATGGAAGAGGAAGTGCCCAGCGCCGAGGCCAAGGCGCGCCGAGCGTCGTCATCGAGGCGACTGTCCGACAGCGCCTGGGAGCCAAAGATCGCCGCCGCCAGCACGATAATCGCAGCCGTTGGAACAACGACCAGTAATAAAGGGCTTCGAAGTGTTTTCATGCGCAAAGTCTACGGTTGAACGTTGATCGTCGACAACCCAATCGCGCTGCGGGCGGCGATCGCTCAGCTGTCTGTGCCGCCCATGTCAGAGCCTTCGTCCGCTGGTGGAGTCTCCTCGGAAAGTGCCGCCAACCAAGACGTTGCGTCGGTTTCTCCCTTTTCGAGCGCTCGCTTCAGCGCCCCTACCGCGACGGACTCCTGCCCCCAGGCTGCGGCAATCTGTCCCAAGCGCAGCCAGTCGCTACCCCGGTCATGGTCGCTGGCCAATGCCTGCCAGGCGGCCAGGGCACGCTGGCGATCGCGGGCACGAAACCAGGCTTCGGCCAGTTGGCGCTGACGGCTCTCGGTGGCCTCGAGCACACCTTGCTCAATGGCCATGGCCAGCAGCTCAGCCGCGCGGGCGGGCGTACCTGCCGCCAGGTGCAATTGGATGCGCTGCTCCAGGTCATCACTTCCGGATAGCGCACCATGGCGCCAGCCAGACTCCCACAATGCAGCAGCCCGCTGCGGCTGTCCCAGACGCTGAGCCATGGCCGCCGCGCGCCGCCAGCCCTCGCTATTGGCGGGGTGATCAGCCAAGGCAGCCTCCAGGTCCGCCAATGCCTGATCCAGCCGGCCGCTGCGCTGCATAACGGCGCCGGCGAACTGCCGGCGTTCAGCCGTCGGGTCGGCATCCTGCTGCCTGGCCCGCTCGACCCAGTCTGCGGCCTCGTCCCACGCTTCCTGCTCGGCGGCCAGTTCGGCCATCAGCCACAGTGCATCGCTGTCCTGATGGCGTTGGAGCCAGTCCTCGAGCAGCACCGCCGCGCGAGACGACTGGCCTGCCTGGATGCGCAGTTCGGCTTCCTGGCGCTGCCAGCGGTCACGCTGCTGCGCCTCTATTCCGTCGAGTTCCCGTGCTGCGGCAAGATGTTCTGCGGCCTGCTGATGCCGCCCCTGGGCGGACTCGGCCCCTGCCGCGAGCTGCAGGTACAAGGCAGCCGCCCAGCGATCCGCCGCATTGCCGGCACTGAGCCGCTGAGCCTGGCTTTCGGCCTTGTCCTCAACCGCAGATGGATCATCTGCAAGCTGCTGCTCGAGCCCCTTGAGATCGGCAATGATGCCCCCTGACAGGGTCGGTGCGGCTAGCGCGGTCGACGCTGCTACAGGCAGCGCTGCCCCCACTGCAATAGACAGCAAACTGCGCAGGGCTCGTCCCGCCAGCGGTGTTGTCGACATGGCTACCTCGCTTGCTGGTTTCATCACCGGCGTTACCTCAACTGGAACTCGAGACGCTGGCGCGCCCGGCGCAGGCCGGAGGCTGTCTCGAACTGCCAGCCTGCAATGGCTTGCCGTGCGGCGTCCTCAAACACTCTTCGCGGACTGGCATCGACCACCTGAATGCTGCCGCGATCGACGCTGCCGTCGGAACGAATAATGAACTGCATGACCACGTAACCTTCGAGTCCCCGACGCTGCGCCCGACGCGGATACTCCGGCGGCACCTTGCGCGTGGCACGGGCTGACGTCCCCACATCGACCGGCTCATTGGACGCGGGCGCTGCTGCCCCGGCCCCCGCGCTGGCGGCACTGCCGCTGCCGCTGGACGCCTGGGTGGGCGCAGGCGAAGGCGAAGGTGCCGGGGTCGCCACCGGCTGCGGTGTCGGCTCGGGGCGAGGTTGGGGCTCAGGCTGAGGCTCTGGTCGCGGCTCTGGTCGCGGCTGCGGCTTGGGCTCCGGCGGCGTTTCTGTCAGCTCCGGCAAGCGACTGTCCAGGGTCTGGACCTCCCGCTTGGGCGGCACCACTTCCGGGTCCGGCAAGCGTATTTCGCTGACTGCCGATTGCGCCGGTGCAGGTGGCGCTGGTGCGGCCTGCACCGGGGGCGGCGGCGGTGGCGCTGCCGACGATGCCGCTGATGACTCCGCCGGCGCCTCTGCCTGGGGTGCCACCGGCTCGGCCAGCGACAGCGTGATCTCTTCTCTCAGCTCAGGCTCCGACTCCGGCGGCAACACCAGGAGTGCCAGCAGCGCAAACAGTGCCAGCGTCAACAGGCCTCCCGCGATCAGGGCTCCCACTCGCCTCATGCGTCGGAGCTCCTCTCCGCCGCTACCGCGACCTTGTCCACGCCAGCATCACGCAAACGGTCCATGGTCTCGATCAGCACACCGGTCGCCGCGTTACGATCCGCCTGTATCACCACGGAACCGTCATCAGACAGCATGCCGGCCACTGTCGTGCCTACACGGTGAATATCCACGGGCTGCCCATCGACCCAGAGGGCTCCCTCCGGAGTAATGGCCACCAGCACCTGCACGTCAGGCCTTGCCGACGCGGCCGATGACTCTGGCCTTTCGATCTCGACACCACTCTCCTTGATGAAGCTGGTGGTGACGATGAAGAAGATCAGCATGATGAAGACCACGTCCAGCATGGGGGTCAGATTGACCTCGCTGGATTCTTCGGCGCCGGCGGACAGTCGACGTCTACGCATGTGCGTCCTCCGCGGCACGGGCCAGGCGATCATGCAACCGCTGATCCTCGCGCCGGATGATATGTTCGAGTCGTGTGATAAACAGCAGGCCAACCACGGACACCGCCATGCCGGTCAACGTCGGGAGCGTCGCTCTCGCCACCCCATCCGCCATGGCTCGGGCCTGATTGCTGTCCGCAAGGGACAGGCTGTCGAACACCGTGATCATGCCGGTCACCGTGCCAAGAAGGCCCAGCAGCGGGCAGATCACCACCAGCAGCTTGAGCCAGGGCAGCGGTCCACGCAGACGCCGAATCAACTCCGTCACCCAGGTCTCACGCAGGGTGCGAGCGCTCCAGCTGACATGATCATGACGTTCTACCCAGCGCCGCATCAGCGCGGCCCGCGCGGGGCGATAGTGAAAGCGGAAAAACCACCAGCGCTCGAGCCCGACCGAAAACAGCAGCATGGCGACCACGGCGATACCCACCAGCACTGGCCCACCGGCGTCGACTAGCCAATAAAGGGGCTCAAGCCAGGGGTGAGTCGGCATGCTGCCTGCTTCCTTGCTGCTGTGTGGAGGTCCCACTCACCGGCGCCGCGCGAGTTTCCAGACGGTCAGCCAACACGGCACTGGCCTTTCCTTCCATCGTGCCGATCAGCGAGCGTGAACGTGACGACAGCGCAGTGTGGGCAAACAGCAGAGGCACCGCAGTGATCAAGCCCAGCACGGTGGTCACCAGCGCCTGGCTGATCCCCCCCGCCATCAGCTGGGGATCTCCAGTACCAAACACCGTGATTGACTGGAACGTCACGATCATCCCCGTCACCGTACCCAGCAGGCCGAGCAACGGGGCCACCGCCGCCAGCATCTTGACCAGCGCTTGGCCGCGCTCCAGGCGAGGTTGTTCCGCCAGCAGACACTCGTCCAGGCGCGCCTCCAGCGCCTCGGGCGCATGATCTGCACCAAAGGCGTGGAAACGGGACAGCACGCGCCCGAGCGGGTTGTCGGAGCGCAGGCTTTCCATGCTGGAGAGCTGACGTCGAGTCGTCACGCTGACCCTCAGCAGATAGAGGTACTGGCCAACCGCTACCAGCAGCCCCAGCACGCCAAGCGCCACGACCACATAGCCGACCGCTCCGCCCTGGTGGAAGCGCTCAACCAGGCTGGGCTGTCGCGACAGTGCCTCGACAACGCGACCGTCAGCAGGGTCGACGGGCAGGTTGGCGGACTCCCCGGCCTGGTAGGCGGTCAGTGCTTTACGCACCGCCGTCGGCGTGTGCTCCACCGCCGCCAGGCGACCCTCTTCGCCAACCCGTTCCAGCAGCTCGCCCTGAGAAAATGCCATCAGATCACCCACCCGGGTCACCGGACGACTGGCGACCTCGCCATTGGATGCCGCCACCGGCGCTTCTATCTGACGCACCTTGGCAGTCTCTGCGGTCATGCCCATCAGGCTATCGGCAAGCGCCTCGATATGCTGGACGGTGAGAATCGCCTCATCGTCGAGACGCGGCGGCAACGCTGTCTCGGCACCTAACGTCAGCCAGCTCTGGCCCAGCTCATCTCGTAGCTCGCCAGTGGCACCTGCCACCGCGGAAAATACCGCGGTCAAGTCTCCTCCCTCGGCGTCTCGCGCGGCGGAGATCTCGTCCAACGCAGCGCGAGTCTCGGCCATGTCGGACTCCAGCCTCTCGCGTTCGGCGCGGGCGGCGTCGCGGCGCTGCTGCGCGTCCGCAAGAGCGGCGGCAAGCGCCTCGCTGTCATCTACGAGCCCAGCCAGGCGCTCTCGATCACGTGCCTCTGCGGCCTCACGCTCTAGCTTGAACGTGGCGAGCGGCAGCTCGCCGACTTGCGTCTGTTCACTATTCTGCTGCGCCTGGCCATTATCCTGCTGTGCTTGCTCATTATTCTGCTGTGCTTGCTCATTATTCTGCTGCGCAGTCGCCGCCAGCGAGACGGTCGACAACAGCGCCGCCACCAACGCTGTGCGGCACCATGCCATGGACGGGCGGGACACGACTCCCCCCGCATTGCGGGTGTGGGCGTCGCCATGACGAGAGCCATTCATCGGAGAGAACATCAGTTGGCCTCCTCGCCTAATTGTGACAGGGGAAGTTCGAGCAAGTCCGGGGCACGCTGATCACGAACAATCTGCATGCCCTTCTCGACCTGATCGCGCTGCGCGGCGCTCAAAGGCTGCCACTCGCCCTGCTGCCACACGCCGCCCTCATGGCCGTCAGGCGTCAGGTAGTACCAGCCGACCCGCCCCAGGCGCAGATAGTCCACCTCGCGACGACTATCTGCCTGCTCAAGGGTGCCGCGCCATGCATCCAGCTCGCGCCCATAGGCCAATTCGGCCTGCCAGGCCGCGACCACCCGCTCCAGCTTTTCAGCGCTAGACAGCTGTGGACTCGACAGACTGTTCTCGAGTGATGTCACCCGGGCGCTACGCTCGCTGTGCAGAAAGGGAATGTCTTGCTCTACCCATCGGTCCAGACGCTCGGTCATCTCGCTGAGCACACCCGGCAAGGCTTCTCTGGTCGCCGACATGGTGGCCATGCCCGCCCGGCGCTCGTCCAGGGTAGTGGCCAACCGCTCGAGCTGGGGCGCCAGCGAATCGTTGTAAGCCGCCAGACGCTCCGCTTCCTGTTCGGCCTGACGCAGCTCGGCGATGCGTTCGCGAACCGTTTCGTCGGCAGCGTCGATACGCTGCTGCAGTTCGGCCTGAGTGCGCTGCGCCTCCAAGGCCTCACCACCGCCACTGGCCTGCTCTGATTGCGCCCATGCTGCCCCACTCACGCCGAGCCCCACCATCAACGCCACTGCGCTGACCGCCGCTCGCCCTGAGCTTGCCGTGCCGACACTGAGCCATGCCCGCAGATCTGTCTTCGCCATTCCTCGGCCTCCGCCATACCGTCTCGCTCGCCGCATCCCGGTCGGATCGACGTGCCGCGTCAAATGCAGAGACAGTACCCGAAACACGAATAGTTATCAATGCGAGACAAGGACATACCCCGCTTCCCCCTGTCCAGATGCCCCTCCAGCCCAGGGCCGTCGGCGCATCAATCGCCAAACGCCATCGCCTGGAGTTGCGGTGCTGCACAGCCTAGGCCGAGCCTGCAGACATCCGGCAAGCCTCCAGGAGCGCTGCCGGCTGTCCTGTCGTCCCCGCAGGAGCCTCGGGTATAGCAGGCCACGCGACCTGCCCCCCTGCTGAGCCCGTCCCCTGCTGCGGCGCCAGCGCCAAAAAAAACGCCGCGGCCCAATGGCCGCGGCGTCTTACCAGGCGCACAGAAAGTGCGCTTACAGCTTGCTGTCGAGCTCCGGAATCGCTTCGAACAGATCCGCCACCAAGCCGTAGTCGGCGACCTGGAAGATGGGGGCTTCCTCATCCTTGTTGATCGCCACAATGACCTTGGAATCTTTCATCCCCGCCAGGTGCTGAATGGCGCCACTGATGCCTACGGCAATGTACAGATCCGGCGCGACAATCTTGCCGGTCTGGCCGACCTGCATGTCGTTGGGGACAAAGCCCGCATCCACGGCCGCACGCGAGGCACCGATGGCAGCACCCAGCTTGTCGGCAACGCTATCGAGAATCTTGAAGTTCTCGCCGCTTCCCATACCGCGGCCGCCGGAGACGACCACTCGTGCGGCACCCAGCTCGGGACGGTCGCTCTTGGCCAGCTCCTCGCCGACAAAGCTCGACAGTGCGTTATCGACAGCGGCGTCCACTGCTTCCACGCTGGCACTGCCTTCCTGCGCCACAGCGTCGAAGGCGGTGGAACGAACGGTAATCACCTTCAGCGCGTCGCCGCTCTGGACGGTCGCGATCGCGTTGCCTGCGTAGATCGGGCGCTTGAAGGTATCGGCGCTTTCCACCGCGATGATCTCGGAGATCTGCGCAACGTCCTTCAATGCCGCCAAGCGTGGCAGCACGTTCTTGCCGGTGGTGGAGGCCGCCGCCAGAACGTGACTGTAATCATCCGCCAGGGAGACCAACAGGTCCGCCAGAGGCTCGGCCAGCTGATGGGCAAAGACCTCGCTGTCGGCTACCCGCACCCGCGCCACGCCGTCCAGCTTGGCCGCTGCCTCGGCAATACTGCCCAGATCCTGACCCGCCACCAGCACATCGATGTCGCCACCGATGGCCTGAGCAGCAGCAACCACGTGGGCGGTGGCGTCAGCCAGCTGACCGTCATGATGTTCTGCGAGAACCAGGATGCTCATGCAATCACCTTCGCTTCGTTCTTCAGTTTGTCGACCAGCTCATCCACGGAGCCTACCTTGACACCGCCCTGGCGCTCGGCCGGCGGCTCGACCTTGACCAGGGTAAGCCCGCTGGCCACCTCGACTCCGAGCTCTGCCGGGGTCAGCACGTCCAGGGGCTTCTTCTTCGCCTTCATGATGTCAGGCAACTTGGCGTAGCGCGGCTCGTTCAGGCGCAGGTCGGTCGTCACGACGGCCGGCAGCTTGAGCGCCACGGTCTGCAGTCCGCCGTCAATCTCGCGCACCACCTTCAGTGTCTCACCGTCCACTTCCACCGCGGACGCGAAGGTACCCTGAGGCATGCCCGTCAGGGCCGCCAGCATCTGGCCGGTCTGGTTGTTGTCGGAATCGATGGCCTGCTTGCCAAGAATCACCAGCTGCGGCGCCTCCTTCTCGACCACCTTGGCCAGCGCCTTGGCGGCGCCCAGGGATTCCACTCGCTCGTCGCTCTCGACGTGAATGGCACGGTCAGCTCCTAACGCCAAGGCGGTGCGAAGCTGCTCCTGGGCCGCCTTGGGACCAACGGTCACCGCCACGACTTCGGTCGCTACGCCCTGCTCCTTGAGTCGGACGGCCTCTTCCACGGCGATTTCGCAGAAAGGATTCATGGCCATCTTGACGTTGGTCAGGTCCACATCACTGCCGTCCGGCTTGACGCGAATCTTGACGTTGTAATCAATGACGCGTTTGACCGCGACGAGTACTTTCATGTCGTCCTCACTTGGTTCACTGGGGAACCCTGAATAAAAGGAAGGAATCCTCAAGAAAACGCTGGCACGGTGTGTCGCCCCCGACGGAGCCGCCACGCTCGCCGACATACAGCACGGCCGAGCACCGGGCGCTGCCCTGACCCCGACGCCGCTGAGGCACTCCCCGCTACCGACGCTTCCTCTGCACACTTGAGCGCTACACCGGCGAGCCGACTATCTATCGACTCACCCTTCGACGTCTTGCATCAAGCCGCCGATTCAAGAACATTTCGCTATGCACTCATGGAGTTAGCGCATAACGCAACACCCTGGGCAGCATCCGCTACCTGCCTGACACAGCGCTGCCAGGTCCTCTCCCACCGTCGTCATGGCCCACCAACAACCTCGCTCCAGCGCGCCAACGCCTTTCATTCCGGCGTCTGCGTGGACTCGGCCCCGAGGTCGCGGCGCTTCACGCAAGCGTTTGATAGGGCCTGCAGCGGCTCCTTCAATGTGCCACAGCCCGGCCGTGCGCAACAATCCCCAGCAAGGCGCCCTGCGCTGTGCCAACAGTCGACCATCGTAAGGATGACCTGACGACGCTATTATGCCTATCATGAGTTATACCGTGAAGCAAACGACCGTTTAAAATCTGTAAGACGTTGGTGGCAGCCGGCGTCTTCCTGAGGAGGAAAGCACCAGATGTCAGAACAAGTAGAACGCGACACCATGGAGTTTGATGTGGTCATCGTTGGCGCCGGCCCCTCTGGCCTCGCCGCCGCATGCCGCTTGATGCAGCAAGCCAATGAGGCAGAGCAGGAACTTACGGTGTGCGTTGTCGAGAAAGGCTCAGAGGTCGGCGCTCATATTCTTTCCGGTGCAGTGCTTGAGCCCCGCGCCCTGTTTGAACTGTTCCCCGACTGGGAGGAGCGCGGCGCTCCGCTGTCCACTCCAGCCACCCGCGATGAAGTCTACTTGCTCAAGGACGCCGAGAAGGCCCAGAAACTGCCCAACGCGCTGGTGCCGAAGTCCATGCACAACACCGGTGGCGACCTGACCCGCTATGTCATCAGCGCCGGCAATCTTTGCCGCTGGCTGGCGGAGCAAGCCGAATCACTGGGCGTGGAAATTTTCCCCGGCTTCGCCGCACAGGACGCCATCGTCGAGGATGGTGTGGTCCGCGGCATTCTTATTGGCGATATGGGGGTCGCCGCGGACGGCAGCGAAAAAGGCGGCTACATGCCCGGCATGGAACTGCGGGCCAAGTACACGCTGTTTGCAGAGGGCGCACGGGGCCACATTGGTAAACGCCTGATTCGCGAGTTCCAGCTTGATGCCGGCAAGGACCCCCAGCACTACGGCATTGGCCTGAAGGAGCTGTGGGATGTGCCCGCCGAGCAGCACCAACCCGGCCTCGTCCTGCATGGCTCTGGCTGGCCTCTCGACAAGGACAGTCATGGCGGCTGGTTCCTCTACCACGCCGAGAATCAGCAGGTCGTCGTCGGCCTGATCATGGACCTGGGATACCAGAACCCTTACCTCTCGCCCTTCGACGAATTCCAGCGCATGAAGCACCATCCCGTGCTGAGCCAGCATCTGCAGGGGGGCAAGCGAGTGGCCTACGGCGCCCGCGCGATTGCCAAGGGCGGGCTCAACTGCCTGCCCAAGATGACCTTCCCGGGCGGTCTGCTGATCGGTTGCGACGCCGGCACCCTGAACTTCGCCAAGATCAAGGGCATCCATACCGCCATGAAGTCCGGCCTGGTGGCGGCCGAAAGCGTCTTTGACGCCCTGGCACAGGCCTCTGAAGGTGGCGACGAGCTGAGCACTTTCGAGCGCCGCTGGCAGGACAGCTGGGCCTACAAGGAGCTCGAGCAAAGCGCCAGCTTTGGCCCCGCCATTCACAAGTATGGCACCGTCGGCGGCGGCGCCTACAACTTCGTTGATCAGCTTCTTGGCGGCAAGCTTCCACGCGTGCATGACACCACGCCGGATCACGCTGCGCTAAAGCCGGCGAGTCAGTTCGAGAAGATCGACTACCCCAAACCGGATGGCAAGCTGTCCTTCGACAAATCGTCCTCGGTGTTCCTTTCCAACACCAATCACGAGGAGGACCAGCCCTGCCACCTGCGCCTGACCGACCCGGACATTCCGATTCACAAGAATCTCCCCGAGTACGCCGAGCCCGCGCAGCGCTACTGCCCGGCCGGTGTCTACGAAGTGGTCGAAGGTGAAGACGGCAGCCCACGCTTCCAGATCAACTTCCAGAACTGCGTGCACTGCAAGACCTGTGACATCAAGGATCCTGCCCAGAACATTACCTGGGTCGCCCCAGAGGGCGGTGGCGGGCCCAACTACCCGAATATGTGACGCTCGCCTTAGGCGGCACTGCAAGACATCAGCGGACGGGCAAACCCCGTCCGCTTTTTTGTTTCGTGACAATACATTAACGTCATAACAAATCGGTCTATTAGAACGCTTGCCAAGCGCTTGGCGGCACCCAATAGTGTGCCCCCGCTCATCTGGGCCAGACGCCCTCAACGCTGAGCCAGAGCCACCTCTGTAGACGACTGGCTTGCTCGCCACTCGAGGGCTGAGCCCCAACTCGAACCTTTTCACCGGGAGATAGCATGGCCCATACCCGTCAAATACTGCTGGCCCTGATCCTCGGGATCCTGGCCGGCGGTGGTATCAATCTATTCATTCCTGAGCTCGCGGCGGCGCTGGATACCCAGCTGCTGACCCCCTTGGGCCAGATCTTCCTGCGCCTGCTACAGTTCATCGTGGTCCCTCTGGTCTTCTGCGCTCTGGTACTGAGCTTCACCCAGGTGGATCGCAGCGAGAACGTTGGCCGCTACGCCGGCAAACTGCTGCTGCTTTACGTTGTCACCAGCGCCGTCGCTCTGGCCATCGGCATGGGGGTCGCCGCCTGGCTGACACCTGGCCTCGGCGTCGACGGCGCCGGCTCTGCCAGCATCGAGGCAAGGGACCCAACGCCCCTCGCCCAATGGCTTGTGGGCCTGGTACCGAAAAATCCCTTCGAAGCTCTGGCCCAGGCCAACCTGCTGCAGATCATCCTGGCAGCGGCCATGGTGGGCATTGCTGCGCGTCAGCTACCGGAGCAGAGCCGCCCCTTGATCGAAGTGCTGCAGAGCGGCTACGACATCACCCTGAAGATCCTGTCGATGGTGCTGCGCCTGGCCCCGATCGGGGTGTTTGCCTTGATCGCCTCGGTGGTGGCGACCCAAGGCTTCGACCTGCTATTGAAACTGGGGCTTTACGTCATCGGTCTGCTTGCGGCCATTGCGGCCATGGCGGTCTTCTATCTGGCGCTGCTGGCCGTTGCCGGAGCGCGCCCCTTGGCCTACCTGCGCCACTTCGGCGAGGCGCTGAGCTTCTCCCTGGGTACGGCAAGTTCCAATGCCACCCTACCCATCGCGCTCAACAACGCCAGAGATTACGGCGCACCCAGTCAGCTGAGCGCCTTTGCCCTACCCTTCGGCACGGCGCTCAAGCGTGATGGTGCTGCGGTGCTGCAAGGCTTCAACGCGCTGTTCGTTGCCCAGCTGTTCGGAGTCGACATCACGCTTACGCTGGCGGCCACCATCTTTGCGACCGGCCTGCTGGTGTCATTCTCCACCGCCGGAGTGCCCGGTGCTGGCCTGGTCGCCATGAGCACCGTGCTGTCTGCCGCAGGCTTGCCGCTGGAAGGCGTTGCGGTCGTGGCCGGCGTGGACCGCTTTACCGATGGCTTCCGCACCGCCTTGAACGTGATGGGGAACACCGCCAACGCCATGCTGCTGGCGCGACTTGAACGGCGCCCTGGCGACGAGGTACCGGCCAGTTCAGCCCCCCGGTCGCCCTCCTCCTGACACCCTCTTACTGACGCACTCGCCTGCCCCGTCAGCGCTCACCATCCCACGTCAGTCCGGCGATGGTGATGCTGACGGGCCTACCTCGGCGGGCAGCGCCGGATCGCTGCTCCACTCGCTCCAGGAACCGACATAGAGCCGGGGCAGCGGACGTCCGGCAAGCCGATAGGCCAGCAGGTTATGACAGGCGGTCACCCCAGAACCGCAATAGGCGACGATGCTATCGGCCTGGGGCAATTCGCGGTCGAGCGCCTCGGCCGGCTTGAAGCGTCCATGTTCGTCCAGATTCAGGCTGCAGGGCCGGCTGACGGCGCCGGGTATGTGGCCCGCGCGGGGGTCCAGCGGCTCCACTTCACCGCGAAACCGCTCTCCTGCCCTGGCATCCACCTTCAGCACCTCGCTTGCCACCAGCTCATTCAGGGAGACGATGCCGCTGGTGTCGAACTCAGGCTGCCAGCTCGACGGCTCCCGCGGAGCAGCCTCGCCAACCTCCCAGTCCCCGGCAATCTCTTCCCAGGCGCCCAGGCCGCCATCCAGCAGCCTGACATGGGGGTGACCCGCCCATATCGACAGCATCCACCAGGCCCGTGCAGCGGCCAGCTGACCGGAGGTGTCATCCACCACTACCAGCGGCTGCTGTGGCGATACCCCGAGCCGCTGCAGGGAGGCGGCAAAATCGCTTTGGGTGGGCAGCGGGTGCCGCCCGCCAGGACCGTCGCTCGGACCGGATAGATCACGGTCCAGGTCGAGATGCAGGCTACCCGGCACGTGGGCCTGTCGCCACAACGCCGCGCCAGCCTGGGGATCTCCAAGCCGAACCCGACAGTCCAGCACGAGCGGCGGTGTCTCGCTTTCCAGTTCCTGGCGCAGGGTCTCGGCATCGATCAATGGATGCACCATGGCGAACTCCGTTTCGACAAAGGAACCGACAGCATAGGCGTTGCCGTCCACAACGCCAACGTCACAGGCTAGCGTCACCCTTGGAAGACGGCGCTCAGGCGGGCTGGCCCAGCCGCTCGATGGGGGCACGGCGAGCGATCAGTCGGCGCTTGCCGGCGTGGTCAAAACGCACTTCGATGACCGGATTGGCAGGATCTCCTTCGACGACGGCGACCTCGCCGTCACCAAAGACCCCATGGCGAACACGCTCACCGACACGATACTCGCCGTCAGCGCGGGCCCGCTCCGCCGCGGAGAGCGTCAGGCTCTGACCGATCGCCGCCAGGTAGCGCTGGATCAGAGCCGGCGCCGCCACCTTGAGAGGCTCCGACGGTGCCGGCGGCGCTTCACTGGTGCCAGCATACAGAGCCTCGGCCACCGCGCTGGCGTCCTGGCAGGCGCTTTCCTGAATGAAACGACTCGGCCGGTGGTCGCCACCGTCATGCAACACGACCAGCCGCTCGATGGCGCGGGTAATGGCGACGTAGTACAGGCGACGCTCTTCCTCGAGTCGTTGAGGCGATAGCGGGTTGTCGCGACTGTAGTGCGGGAAGTCTTCTTCATTGACGGAGCCGACGATCACCAACGGCCATTCCAGTCCCTTGGCGCCATGCACGGTATTGATCAGCACGCCCTGTTCCTGGTTTTCCACCGGCCGCCGCAACAGCTCGATGAAGGTGGCGACGTCCTTGACCTCGCGCGCCTGCTCGATCAGCACATCGAGCAGGCGCACGTCCTCCTCGCCCTTGTCACGTCGCGATGCGGCTCGCTTGAGCACCTTTTCGGCCTCGACTTCGGCGACAACGTGCTCCAGCAGCGCATCCGCACTCAGGCGCGACAGTCGAGGCAGCTCGCACAGCAGCGCCCAGCGACGCTTCAGCGTGCGCTTCTGATGAGGTTTGAGCCGCTCAAGCAGGGCGTCACCCGGCCCCGGCCAAGCCTGGGTCTCGGCCAGGCGCTGTACCAGCGAGGACAGCACCTCCCGGGGCACAAAGCAGGTCGGCTGGGCGAACATCGGCATCAACGCGGCAGGATCGCGCAGCTGCTCAGGCCACAGGGCAAGGGATAGATAACCGGCCAGGGCCTCGACCAACGGAAGCCGAAAGACGAACCGGTCTTCACGGGCCAGGCGAAAGGGAATGCCTTCTCGCAACAGCGCCAGCTGCAAAGGCACCGACAGGGTCCAGCTGCGCACCAGCAGGCAGGCATCGCTGAGACAGCGGCCCTGCTGCTGCCACGCCGCCAGTGTCTCCAGAAAGGCGCTCGCGCCTCGGGCCACCGACAGGCTGGTCTGGGGCGTGCTGGGCCCGGCGATACACAGCTGGTCCGCCCCCCGGCCATTGCCGGCAATGGCATGATTGGCGGCCAGGGCCAGGGCATGACCATGACGAAAGGTGGTGGACAGCGGGTAGTCGGTCGCCACGCCAAATACCTGGGTAAAGTTATCGAGCATGGCGTCGGGATGCGCCCCTCGCCACTCATAGATGCACTGGTTGGCATCTCCCACGGCCATGACATCTGCCCGGGCACCGGCAAGCACTGCCAGCAACCGCTGCTGGGCGGCATTGATGTCCTGGTATTCATCGATAATGACGTGGTCGAGAAATCCCTCAACGCGGCGACGCAGCCCCTCGTCTCCTTCCAGTGCCAGCAAGGGACGGAACAGCAGATCCGAGTAGGTCATGACGCCATTGTCGGCCATCAGGGTTTCGAGACAGTGAAAGGCACTGACAAAATGGCGGGTTCCATCGCCAAGCTCGAGTCGCTCATACAGTATCTGGGGCTCGATGACCTCAGCCTTGGCCAGCGCGCAGAAATGCGCCAGCTCCTCGATGCGATCTGGCTCCAGCGCCGCGTCGCGGTCTTCGTCGACGTCTTCCAGGGCCTGAAGGGTCGCTTGACGTAACAGCCGCTCCTGCTGCCAGTCGGCGGTCAGCAGTTCCCGTCGAGGCAAGGCGCCCCAGCGCACCAGACTGGACGTCAGTCGATGGCCGAGGGAATGGAAGGTGCGCACCTCGGGCAACTCGATACCCGCCGGCGCCATCGCGGCCAAGCGCTGCTGGAAGTCTTCCCGCGCGGCTCGGTTGAACATCAGCACCATCATGCGCCGAGCCTGGGCGCCACCGGCCAGCAGGTGCAACACCCTGGCGACCAGCGTGGTGGTCTTGCCGGCACCGGCGACCGCCGCCACCCTGGCATGACCGCGCTGATGTGACACCACGGCCTGCTGCTCCGGGGTTAGCGTCGACCACAGCGTGCCCGCTTGAGCGTCCGCGGAAGAAGAGGGAAACCTATCACCAACAGCAGACATCAGCGCGACTCGCCCTCCAGCCGCCCCAACGGCTGCCAGACACCCTCACTATGGATGCCCAGATCCGCCTCCTTCACCTCAGCAAGCTCCACCAGCCGATAGAACACGTTGCGTCCGAGACGCGCACTCAGTCCGAACGGCAGTCCCACCTCTGGCACCCACTCCCCCATGGGCGTGGTGGTCAGGGTCAGCCGCGCCGCTTTCCCCAGACTCACACGCTCGCCCACATTGGTCGTCAGCCGCCAGCAGGGGTCGACATAGTCGGCGTCCACCACGACGAATGCGGTGTCCTCTACCTGTATTCGCCACTTCTCGACCGGAGTGACCAGATAGTACTGACCGTCTGACTCACGCCGCAGGATGCGTGCAAAGAGCCTGACCAGCTCAGGGCGCTCGATATCACGGCCTTCGTGCACCCAGCGACCATCACGGGCGATGACCAGATCCATCTCGCCGCTGAGCGCGGGAGCCCACTCGTCCAGCGGCGGACGCTCGCCAAATTCGGCAATGCCTTGGAGGATGTGATCCAGTCGCATGAACGTGTTCTCCCTAACGCCTACTCGATGAAACAGGCGGCTACTCAATGAAGACAGGCGCCGACTCGATAAACACGGGCGGCTACTCATTGAAGACGGCCAGCTATTCGACGAAGCCAGCATCACGTAAGGCCTGCTTGATTTCCTCCGGCGCCTCGGGGGCTGCCGCAGGAAACAGACGATAGAAGTTGGCGGTGGTCTGCATGGCCACCTCCTCGACACTGATCCCCCGCTCGTCGGCGATACACTGGGCCACTTCGACCACCCAAGCCGGTTCATTAGGCTTGCCGCGGTGTGGCACCGGAGCCAGATAAGGACTGTCGGTCTCGATCAACAGACGATCGAGAGGAACCCGGCGGGCCACCTCTTTCACCTGCTTGGCGTTGCGGAAGGTGACGATCCCTGACAGCGAGATGTAGAACCCTAGCCGCACGGCTTCCCTGGCCATATCCAGGTCTTCAGTGAAGCAGTGCAGCACCCCACCTACCGAGGGGTCGCTATGCTCGCGCATCAGGGCCAGCGTTTCCTCCCGCGCCTCACGCGTATGAATCACGATCGGCAGAGATAGCTCGGTCGCAGCCTTGAGATGACGAATAAAGCGCTCTCGCTGCACATCGACCGGTACGCTGTCGTAATGATAGTCGAGGCCGGACTCACCAATCGCGACCGCTTGATGCGCCTTGGCGCAGGCAACGATATCGGCAACCGTGGGCTCGTGCTCGACCGAATGCAGCGGATGCACGCCTACCGACATGACGACGTCAGCATGCCGGGCCCGAATGGCGGCAAGATTCTGCGCTCCCTCAAGGGTCACACTGATCGCCAGGAACTGCTGCACACCACGCTGACGCGCCGCCTCCAGGGCGGCGTCGAGATCTCCTCCGTGGGTATCCTCGGAAAGGCGATCGAGATGGCAATGGGAATCTATGAACATCGGAATCTCTTGTCGGACACTGACAGCAGGCGGGGATCACCCGACCAGGTGAGCGCCGCCTGCTCGGCAAAGTGATATCAACGCACGTTGACGCCGTTCAGGAGCGCAACAGGGCAGCCCAGCGCACCAGCCAGGCTTCGAGCACCAGTTGGGGATTGGGGTTGCCCCCCTCGGCCAGCAGCCGACGCTGCTCACGGGCGTAATCGAGCAGGCGAAACCAGTCCCGGACCCGGGCATTCTTGACGGCCTGCCGATACAGCGGCGCCAGATCCGGGTTGCGCAGCTCCGCGGCTTCTCCGGAAAGGCCGAGACGAATCAAGTCCTCGAGCCAGGCGATACCGTACCACAGGATGGCATCGATGGCCTGGCGGTCCAGGCGTGCCGCCTCGGCCACCGGCTCGGCGCCTCGCACCAGGGCATCAAAGGTTTCATGCAGCTGCTGGCGCAGGCTGCGTGACCCTGGCTCGGCCAGCTCACGGGCGGCCAGCGGCAAGCCTCCGGCCGCGCGAAACCAGAAACGCGCTTCCTCGTCGGAGCCAAGCTCACGGGACAACCATGGCAGGCATTCCTCCAACGCGGGGGGCTTCAAGCTCCACTGCTGGCAGCGAGAACGAATGGTCGGCAGCAAATGGGACGGCATATCGGACACCAGCACGAACAGGGTATCCTCACCCGGCTCCTCGAGGCTTTTCAGCAATGCGTTCGAGGCGGCCACGTTCATCGCCTCTGCAGGACGAATCTCGATCACCCGACGCCCGCCTTGCTGGGCCGTCTGCGAGACGAAGGCGTTGACCTGACGAATCGGGTCGATGCGGATCATTCGCTTGCCCTCGTCAGGCGTCACGCGCAGCAGGTCAGGATGGTAGCCTGCCGCCAGCATATGACAGCCGTGACAGTGGCCGCAGGCCGTCTCGCCAGGTGCAGCACAAAGAGCACGGGCGATAAGCGCTTCTGCCAGGGTCTGTTTGCCAAGCCCACGAGGTCCCGACAGCAGCACGGCGTGGGGCAGCCTTGCGCTGTCCATCAGCCTCACCAACTCCTGCCAGCGCGGCATCAGCCACGGCATTGGCTCGGCCATGGCATGCCTTACGTCCATTGCTGCACTCGCTCGTCCAGCACCAGGCGGATACGCTGCTGGACCGTGTCCAGACTGCCGTCGGCGTCGATGGTCGCCACCCGCCGTGAATCGTGCTCAGCCCGCGCGAGATAGGCCAGGCGCACCCGCTCAAAAAAGTCGCGCTGCTCCTGTTCAAAGCGATCGCGCGACGTCTTGGTGCGATCCAGCCGAGCCGCAAGGCGCTGCTCGGCGACCTCTAACGGCATATCGAGCAGCAGCGTCAGGTCGGGAGTCAGCTCCGCCTGCACCAGCCGCTCAAGCAGCGCAATACGTTCAAAGGACAGCCCTCGACCTCCACCTTGATAGGCAAAGGTGGCATCGGTAAAGCGATCGCAGACCACCCAGGCACCCCGTGCCAGCGCCGGACGTATCCGTTGAGCAAGATGCTGCGCCCTGGCGGCGAATACCAGCAGCAGCTCGGCATCGCTGTCCAGGGGTTCCTCGGCGGCCGCCAGCAGCAGCTCACGTATGGCTTCGGCCCGCGGCGTGCCGCCGGGCTCTCGGGTCTGCACCACCTCGATACCGCGGGCCTCGAGCTCGGCAACCACGAAGGAGACGTTGGTGGACTTGCCGACCCCCTCTCCTCCTTCCAGGGTGATGAAACGACCGCGCGGCAACCCGGCCTTTTCTTGCTTGTCGTGAGTCATGAAGCACCGTAGTGGAAACAGGGGATCAACCCATGGCGCTATCGTCAGCGGCCACGAATGTAACGGTTGACGGCGTTGTTGTGTTCGCGAAGGGTCCGCGAGAAATGATGCGTGCCATCCCCTTTCGCCACGAAATACAGGGTCTCGCCCTCGGCCGGATGCACCGCTGCCTCAATGGCGGCACGCCCTGGAAGCGCAATGGGCGTCGGCGGCAGGCCATCGATGACATAGGTGTTGTAAGGGGTGGCTTCACGCAGATCGGCACGGGTGATGTTGCCCTCATAGCGCTCTCCCATGCCGTAGATGACCGTGGGGTCCGTCTGCAGCCGCATACCGCGCTCCATCCGTCGCTTGAACACGCCAGCGATCTCGCGACGTTCCTCGGGAGCACCGGTCTCGCGCTCGATCAATGAAGCCATGATCAACGCCTCATACGGCGTCGCCAGCGGCAGGTCGTCGTCGCGCTCGGCCCAGGCGCCGGCTAGCAGGTCATCCATCTGTTTCATGGCCTGACGCAGGATTTCCAGGTCCGACACTCCCTTGTGATAGGTGTAGGTGTCTGGAAAGAAGCGCCCTTCAGGGTGATCACCCTCTCGCCCAAGCTCTGCCATGAGGTCATCGCTGGACATGTCGGTCGTCAGGTGGGCCAGCTTTTCGGCACCGTCGAGAGCGTCGCGCATCTGCTGAAAGGTCCAGCCTTCCGGAATCGTCACGCTATAGGTCACGACATCGGCGCTGGCCAGTTTATCCAGCACCTGCATGCCGCTCATGCCCGGCTCCAGCAGATATTCGCCGACCTTGAGCGACGGCACGCGATCGGGCTCGATCCGAGTCAGCAACTTGAAGGCCCAGGCATCGGCCAGCACGCCCTGCTGTTCAAGCTCACTCACCACGCGGTTGAATCCGTCGCCGGGAGAGACCTCGTACAGCATGGGCTGGTCCAGCGTAATCTCGGCCCCAAGGCGCTGCTGCCAGTACTGATAACCACCAAACATCGCGGCGGCACCCAGCACCACAAGAATCAACAGAGCTTTCAGCGCTGTGCGCATGATCATTCCTTATCAGGTTGCGCCGATTCGACGCAGGTCAACATCCGTTGGCACCGCATGAGGGGGGAAGCGGAGGGACAGCCAGCGGCATCTCAGTAACCCAACAGGGCGTGCGCCTGCTGCTGAAACTGGCAGCTACCGGACGGCGTGACCGTCCACCGCGATAGTTGCCGCCCTTGGCTGTCACTCAGCTGCTTGACCGGCCAGACACCCTGGACGCTGTTGCCCACCCACAGCGACGCTCCCGCCTGTAGTTGATCGACGTCCAGCGGCGCCTCGCTGACCGCTCCGGCCGCGATCAAGGCCTGGCGCAGCGTGCCCGCCACGCCGCAACGATCGAGTGGCGGCGTCACCACAGGAGCCTCTTCAGACGCTCGCAAGAACACGTTCATGGCGGTCGCTTCCACTACCGCGCCATGCTCATCCAGCATCAGACCCTCGGCGATCTCGGTGTCGTGCCATTCATTGCGTGCCAGGACATTCTCCAGACGAGCCAAGTGCTTGATGCCCGCCAGCGCCGGCTGTGCGGCCAGCCGCAGCCGGCAGAGGCGCACCTGCACGCCCTCGTGCCAACGCCGGGCGTCCGGCGTAAATGAAGACCAGGTCGACACCAGGCGCGGACTCACCGACGGGGGAGGCGCATAGCCTCGGCCACCGCTACCGCGGGTATACACCAGCTTGAGCACCCCCAACCCCGGGCCGCAACATGCCAGGCTGTCGATCAGCTCGGCCGACCGCGGAGGCGGCAGACTCAGCGCTCGACACCCTCGCAGCAACCGATCCACGTGCTCGGCCCACAGAAGCGGCCGGCCATCACGCACCAGAATCGTCTCGAACAGGCCGTCACCATAAGCAAGCCCCCGATCGCTCAGGGGCAGCACGGGCTCTTCCATTACACCTTCTTGAACACCAGGGTGCCGTTGGTGCCGCCGAACCCAAAGGAGTTGGACAGCGTGACATCTACCTTGGCATCGCGGGCGGTGTGCGGAACGTAATCCAGCACGCAGCCTTCCTGGGGGTTGTCCAGGTTGATGGTCGGCGGCAGCGCCTGATCACGGATCGCCAGGATACTGAAGACGGCCTCAACGGCACCGGCGGCCCCCAGCAGATGACCGATCATCGACTTGGTGGAACTGACGGCCACCTGATTGGCCGCCGCACCCATGACCTTCTCGACCGCGCGACTCTCGGCAAGGTCACCGGCAGGCGTCGAGGTACCGTGAGCGTTCACGTAGTTGATCTCGGAGGCATCGATACCGGCATCCTTGATGGCATTGGCCATGGAGGCCGCTGCACCACGACCATCTTCCGGTGGCAACGTCATATGGTAGGCGTCATCACTCATGCCGAAACCGATCAGCTCCGCGTAGATGGTGGCGCCACGGGCCTTGGCATGCTCGTACTCTTCCAGGACCACCACGCCAGCGCCGTCGGAGAGCACAAAGCCATCGCGATCCTTGTCCCAGGGGCGGCTTGCCGACTGGGGATCGTCGTTGCGCGTCGACAGCGCACGAGCGGCCGAGAAACCACCAAGACCCAGAGGCGTGGTCGCCATCTCGGCGCCACCACAGACCATCACATCGGCATCGCCGTAGGCAATCGTGCGGGCACTGTAGCCGATGTTGTGAGTGCCGGTGGTGCAGGCCGTGGTGATGGCAATATTGGGACCGCGGAAGCCGTGCTGAATCGCCAGGTTGCCGGAGATCATGTTGATGATGGACCCCGGCACGAAGAACGGCGAGATACGCCGGGCGCCACTCTTGTTCAGCGCGTTGTGATTGTGCTCGATCATCGGCAAGCCGCCAATGCCCGAGCCGATGGCTACACCGATGCGGTCGGCATTTTCGTCGGTGCACTCGATGCCCGCATCCTCAATCGCCTGAGCGCCTGCCGCAATCCCGTACTGGATGAACAGGTCCATCTTCCTGGCATCCTTAGGATTGAGATAGGGGCTGATGTCGAAGTTCTTCACCGAGCCGCCAAAGCGGGTATTGAAGCCGCTGACATCGAAGTGCTCGATGGGCGCGATACCGCTCTTGCCGGACAGAATGCTGTCCCAGCTTTCCTTGACGGTGTTGCCCACCGGCGTGACCAGACCAAGGCCTGTCACCACTACCCTTCTGCAAGCCATCAGCTTTCCTCCAGACTTCCTTGAAATTGCGGCCCTGCCCTCAGGGGACCGTCGGTTGCGCGCATTATACCCGAGACAGATGCCACTGTGCTCCCCCCGGCAACCTGGTTCGAGGCTACCTGGCCGACCACGCAAAAGCCGCCCTGGAATAACCAGAGCGGCTCATGGGGGAGTAGACTCCCCGGCCTTTCAGCAAGCGGACATGTCCACCACCGCAAGACCGACTCGACGTATCGAGACGGGCTTACTGGTTGGCGTTGACGTAGTCGATCGCTTCCTGAACGGTGGTAATTTTCTCGGCTTCTTCGTCAGGAATTTCGGTGTCGAATTCCTCTTCCAGCGCCATCACCAGCTCAACGGTGTCCAGGGAATCAGCGCCCAGGTCCTCGGTGAAGGAAGATGAGTTCTGAATATCTTCTTCCTTGACGTTCAGGCGCTCTGCTACAACTTTCTTCACGCGCTCTTCGATGGTGCTCATTTAGACATACTCCAGTCGTTCACGTTAGCCGTTCTGATGACCAGCTGGTTAATTCCGCAACTAAACTGCGGGGTAGTTTATAGACCCCTTGGGGTCGACGCAACACACGCAGAGCGTGCATTTAACGCATGTTCATGCCGCCATTGACGTGCAGGGTTTCACCAGTGATATAGCCTGCGCCCTCACTGGTCAAGAAGCCTACCGCAGCAGCGATCTCTTCGGGTTTGCCCAGACGAGCCAATGGCACCTGCCCCTTGAGCTTGTCCTGCTGCTCGTCAGACAGTGCATCGGTCATGTCAGTGGCAATGAAGCCCGGCGCCACGGCGTTGACCGTGATATCCCGAGATGCCACCTCACGCGCCAGGGCGCGAGTAAACCCTTCCATGCCAGCCTTCGCGGCAGCATAGTTGCTTTGACCGGCGTTGCCCATGGTGGCCACCACGGAGCTGATCGACACGATACGCCCCCAGCGAGCCTTGCTCATGCCGCGCAGGCAGGCCTTGCTGAGACGATAGACGGACTTCAGGTTGGCATCCAGCACGCCGTCCCATTCATCCTCTTTCATGCGCATCAGCAGGTTGTCACGGGTGATGCCAGCATTGTTGATCAGGATCGTCGGCGCACCGAATTCGTCATTGATGGACTTCATCAGAGCTTCGATGCTGGCCATGTCGGTCACGTCCAGGCGGCGGCCCGCCCCCTGAATGCCCTGCTCCTTGAGGTCCGCGTCGATGCGGTCTGCACCAGCATCAGACGTGGCGGTGCCAATCACAATGCGACCCTGCCGACCCAGCTCGTGGGCAATGGCTCGGCCAATCCCGCGACTGGCTCCGGTGATCAGGGCGACTCTAGGCTCGGTTGTCATGGTCACTTCCATTGCTTGGTCATTGCTGCCCGGCTTCTTGCCGGGCCAAAAGGCGACGCGTCATGGCGTCAGCCACCGTCAAACCGCGGGCACCTCACGCGCCAGCTCAAGCGCCGCGGCAAGGCTGTCGGGGTCATTCACCGCCAGCCCGCGCGTACCGCGAGAAATGCGCTTGTTCAGCCCTGTCAGCACCTTGCCAGGCCCGCACTCGATAAAGACATCAGCGCCATCCGCCACCATCTTCTCGACACAGGAGACCCAGCGCACCGGCTGATACAGCTGCTCGACCAGCCGCGTGCGCAGCGTCGCCACGTCCGCGTGAGCCTGCGCATCCACGTTCTGGATCACGGTATAGCGGGGCGCCTTCAACTCGACCTCGGCCAAGGCCTGCTCGAGCTTTTCGGCCGCAGGGCGCATCAAGTCACAGTGAGACGGCACGGACACCGGCAGCGGCATAGCGCGCTTTGCCCCAGCCTCCTGACACGCCGCAATGGCACGCTCTACGGCCGCCTTGCTGCCCGCAATCACCACCTGACCGGGTGCATTGTAGTTGACCGCCGAGACCACGTCGCCTTCAGCGGCGGACGCACAGGCCTGCTCTACCGCAGCGTCGTCCAGCCCAAGAATGGCCGCCATGGCGCCCTGCCCCGCAGGCACCGCCTGCTGCATGGCCTCGCCGCGCAGACGCACGAGACGAATACCTTCTGCAAACGGCAGCGCTCCCGCGCACACCATGGCGCTGTACTCGCCGAGACTGTGGCCAGCCATGGCACCGGGGCGAGGCCCTTCAAGCTCCTGCCAGACACGCCAGATGGCCACGCTGGATGCCAGCAGCGCTGGCTGCGTGCATGCCGTTGCATTCAGCGACTCTTCCGGCCCCTCCTGGACCACCTGCCAAAGGTCATAGCCCAGTGCCTCGGAGGCTTCCTCGAAGGTGGTTCTCACCACGCTGTAGCGTTCGGCGAGATCGCGCAGCATGCCGATCTGTTGCGACCCCTGCCCAGGGAAGATGAGGGCAAGCGGTTGTGTCATCTTGATCACCTATGCTCTTGTTGGCTGCCGCCCGGCACCACGCCCACCCTCAGCGGGTGCGCGTCCGTGCCAAACGACGATGGTCGAGCTCGGCGTGCAGCCGGCTCGGCAAGTCACGGCGCACCTCCTGGGACGCGCGTCTCAGGGCGTAGTGAAAGCCCTGGGCGTCACAGCTGCCATGACTCTTGATCACGATCCCGGCCAGCCCAAGCAGACTGGCGCCATTGTAGCGAACGGGATCCAGTTCGCTCTTCAATCGTTTAAGGGCTGGGCGCGCCAGCAGTCCCACCAGGCGACTACCCCAGTGCGCCTCGAAGGTGGCTTGAACGCGCCTTACCAGCATCTTGGCCAGCCCTTCGCTGGCCTTGAGCAGCACATTGCCGACAAAGCCATCGCAGACCACGACGTCTGCCTCGCCGGCAAACACGCCATCGCCCTCTATAAACCCCAGATAGTTGAGCCCAGGCAGCTGTCGCAGCATGGCATCAGCGTCCTGGACCACGGCAGAACCCTTCGTGGATTCAACGCCGACATTCAACAGCGCGATCCTCGGGGCGACCAGGCCATCAACGTGGCGGGCCATAATATCGCCCATCAGGGCAAAGTCCACCAATCGCTCTGCCGAAACATCGACATTGGCACCCAGGTCAAGCAAATAACAGCGCCCATCATCCCGCGTCGGGATGGCGGTGCTGATGGCAGGCCTCGGGACGCCGGGCACCATTCCCAGCGCTCGGCGCGACAGCGCCATCAGAGCGCCGGTGTTGCCCGGACTCACCCCAACCGCTGCATCACCTGCTGCAACACTCTCCAGCATACGCGCCATGCTCGAACGGCCACCGCTTCGCAGCGCCTGGGAGGCGCGCATGTCGGCGGCGATGACGTCTGGGGCATCACAGAGGTGCAAATGCGACGCCGCCGCGACCAGAGGCCGCGGCAGGCGTGAGATCTCATCTTCCAACAGGGCCCTGGGGCCAAACAGCTGGATATCGATCTGGGGGTCTTCGATGACAGCGCTGGCCGCGCCTGCCACGGTGGCGCGAGGACCTTTGTCCCCACCCATGGCATCAACGGCGATCCGCATTACGGCGGCCAGCGAGTATCAGCCGTTGTCGACTTATACGTCGACAACCTTGCGACCACGGTAGAAGCCGTCCGGAGACACGTGGTGACGCAGGTGAGTAGTACCAGTTTCCTTGTCCTGGGACAGAGTCGGCGCGCTCAGGGCGTCGTGGCTACGACGCATGCCGCGCTTGGAACGAGTCTTACGGTTCTGTTGAACTGCCATGGGAAATCACTCCACAAAATATCGATCAGGTATCGGTGTTGCCCTTGAGGCGCTTGAGCACGTCAAAGGGGCTGCCAGAGGGCGCTTCCGAAACTTCGGCCTCTGCCCCGCTGCTCAGCTGGTCGCGCGAGACAGGACACTCTGACTCGTCGTGGTAGACCACCTGGGGCAGACTGAGGATCAGTTCATCCTCGATCACACCCAGGAGATCCAGCTGTTCATTTTCCACCAGCACCGGCTCATGGGTGCTAGGCAGGTCCGCGGCCAGGTCGTCACTGCTGACGAGCCCGAGCAGGAAGTCGCTTGCGACATGTTGAGCCATGGGCTCGAGGCAGCGGCGACAGGGCAGCTGCAATTCGGCCTCCAGGCGCCCCCGGATCACCCGACGCCCTTGGGCGTCGATGGCGAATTCCAGCCACGCGCTGGCATCGCCCTGCTGAGCGCCGACTTCGTCGGTCAAGCGACTCATTTCGGCCAGTGCCACCAGGCCTTCAAGGTGTTCGGCTTGGGCTGCGAGCTTATAGGGCTCGACCCGGCCGGGCAATCGTGAGGTCAACATAGGCGCGCAATGATAGGCACTCGTCTGCCCCCTGTCAAAGCCCAGTACTCAATAGGTTACCATGTTTCATCTTTCATCCGCGGCACGCCCGGCGTTAACGCCGCCGCGCCTCGGCCTTACCCCACACTGTCGACAAGGAAAACGGCATGACACCTCTGGTCCTGGCTTCCAGCTCACCCTGGCGCCGCGAACTGCTCGAGCGCCTGGGCTTGCCCTTCTCCTGGGCCAGCCCCGATATTGACGAGAGCCCGCGCCCACAGGAATCTCCCACGACCCTGGTCCAGCGACTATCCTCCGCCAAGGCCATGGCCCTGGCGGACATCTATTCGTCGCACCTGATCATCGGTTCCGACCAGGTCGCCGTGTTTGGCGACAAGATCCTGGGCAAACCCCATACGGCAGAGCGTGCGCGCGCTCAGCTGGCTCAGTTCTCCGGCGAGCGCGTGCGCTTCGTCACCGGCCTCGCCCTGCTCGACACCGCCCGCCAACGACACTGGGTAGGACACCAGCACTTCGACGTTGTCTTCAGGCAGCTCAGCGCCGCCGAGATTGACGCCTACGTCGAGCGCGAGCAACCCCTGCAGTGCGCCGGCAGCTTCCGCATGGAGGGCCTCGGCATCACCCTGTTCGAACGACTCGAGGGAGACGACCCCAATAGCTTGATTGGGCTACCTCTGATCCTGCTCTGCCGATGGCTGCGAGAGGCAGGCGCGGATCCGTTGCTGGCGACGCCCTGACCCGCCCCCTTGAGGCAAAGGCAGCGGATCATGCTCTGTGGTCAGCGTTACACGCCAGGCAACGACTCCCGGCAACTCATAGCGCTCGCGGCTCAAGGCAGCTGACAGCACAGTGGCTCAAGGTAATTGGTAGCGCAGCGGCGACGCTGCCTGGGGCAACCCCATCCAATGCGCCAGCGACACGCCAAAGCGGCGAGCCAGACGGTCCAGCGGGTCCTGGGAGGGGGTATAGTCCTCGATGACTGGCTCGTCCAGCCAGTGACGAGCCTCATCATCGAGAGTGCCGAGGCGGTCCACCAAGCCCAGCTCCAGGGCCTGCTCCCCGGTCCAGATCAACCCGCTGAAGACCTTCGGGTCTTCGGCAAGGCGTTCGCCACGACCGGCCTTGACCGCGTCAATAAACTGCTGATGGGTCGTATCAAGCACGTTCTGCCAGAACACCTGCTGATCAGGGCGCATTTCGGAGAAGGGGTCGAGAAATGCCTTGTTGTCACCCGCGGTAAACACTCTACGCTCGACACCGAGGTCGTCGATCACTTGATCAAGCCCGAATCCGGCATAGATCACACCGATGGATCCCACCAGGCTGGACGGGGCCGCCACAATTTCATCCGCAGCCGCCGCCATATAATAGGCACCGCTTGCGCCGAGGTCCTCGATCACGGCAATGATCGGCTTGTCCCCCTGTTCACGCAGCGCCGTAATCGCCCGATACACCCGCTGTGACTGTACAGGACTGCCGCCCGGACTATTGATGTGAAGCACGATGGCGCGAGCATCCGGCGCCTCCCACGCGGCCTCGAGACCCTCAATCAGGCGTTCGGCGTTCGCCGGTGACTCGCTGTCGATGACGCCCTCGACACTGACCAGCGCCAGGTGCTCCCCCTGCACGGCATCCTCGTCGGGTGTCATCGTCAACGCATACCACACCGATGCAATGACGCCCGCCACCAGCAGCAGCCAGGCAAAGCGAAAGAGCAGCTTCCACCGCCGCCCACGCCGCTGCTCGACCAGCACGCCCTGTATCCAGCGATCCATGCTCTCGATCTGCGCCAGCCTCTGACGCTCTCGCAGGACCTCAGCATTGTCATCCCCCCCGCGCTCTGGCGCAGCAGGCTGCACTGACTCCTCCCCCTCGGTCCAGGGATCATCCTTGGGCGTGTTTGCCATATCTCACTCCTCGACACTCTGGATAGCCAGACAGCGGCACAAGCTGTCCACTCGTCATCACCGCCACCTGGCGCTCTATTGCACCCACGACGTCAGCTAGCCGTCCGATGATCCATCCCACTATCCGCGCAAGTGCTCAAGCACCTGACCAAAGTCATCAGCGATCAGCACCGGCTGCGTGCGCTCAAGCCTTGCCACGTCATGCACACCGTAGCTGACCGCCATACGCGGCATGCCGATGGCCCGAGCCATTTCCATGTCATATTCGGTGTCGCCGATCATGATCGCTCGCTCGGGCGGCACGCCGCACTCGGCGAGCAACTCCTCCAGCATCTGCGGATGCGGCTTCGAGCGAGTTTCATCGGCGGTCCGGCTTCCCACAAAGAAACGCCCGGTGTCGCTTTGCCGGAAGATGCGATCCAAGCCCTTGCGGCTCTTGCCGGTGGCCACGGCCAAGGCGCCTTGCCGAGAGAGCTCAGCAAGCCCTGCCTCTACCCCCGGATAGAAGGTGACCGGCGTCGAATCTCCCTCGACGAAGTGCCAGGAGTATCGCGCTTTCAGCCTTTCTGCGTGGTCGGGAGAGATGCCGGGGCATAGCGTCGCGATCGCCTCAGGCAGCCCCAGACCGATAATGTTGCGCACCTCGGCAGCACCCAACTCGCCCCACTCGACCTCTCGGGCCGCCGCCTGCATACAGGAAACGATGCGGGCGATGGAGTCCATCAGGGTGCCATCCCAATCAAATATGGTCAGATCGTAGCGCAAGACATGGCTCCTCGGCGGGCACCGCAGGGGAGCCCTCACTGCATGGGTCGTGTCCTGCCACCGCTCAGCGGGGTTCGCCCGCCAGTCGAGTGACCACCAGGGCCTGACCTTCCAGGGTGAGATGTACAGGACAACGGTCGGCGATGGCCAGCAGCGCATCACGCTCATCCTGGGTCAAGGCACCGGCAAGGTGGAGAACACGTTCGAAGCGGTCGATTTTGCCACCGCTCGCCTCGCATTCGCTACAGTCCACGGCATGAATCTTGTCGTGACTGACATCCACCGTCACATCATCGAGGGCCAGCTTCTTGCGCCTGGCATAGCTACGCACCGTCATCGACGTGCAGGCGCCCAGGGCGGCCGCGAGCAGCTGATACGGCGTAAATCCCAGATTGGTTCCGCCATAGGATAGCGGCTCGTCCGCCAGCAGATGATGCGCCCCCGCCAGCACATCCTGGCGAAACCCGCCGGGGTCCGCCTCGGACACCCGGGTCGTCCCTTCGGGCACCCCCGGTAGCGGCTTGGGCGCCACCAGCCCCAGATAGCGGGACGCCCAACTGGCCACCACTTCGGCGGCGTACTCGGCGTCGGCGGCCCGGGTCAGCAGGTGGTCGGCATCATCCAGGGAGATAAAGCTGCGGGGATGGCGAGCGGCGCCGAATATCGCAGCGGCATTCTCGATCTCGACGGTCTCATCCCCCGGCGCATGCAACACCAGCAAGGGGCGCCCTAGCGCCTCGATACGCTGACGCTGGCGCTGCTCACGCAGGTCGTCGACAAAGGTCTTGCGGATGGTGAAGGGGCGACCCGCCAGCTCCAGCTTGACTTCGCCTTGTCGCTCAATGAGCTCCAGACTTGCGCCAAAGTTATGCAGCACATGGGCCGGATCGAACGGAGCACCGATGGTCGCAACCGCCTTCACCGCCGGCAGCTGACCCGCCGCCGCCAGCACTGCGGCTCCGCCTAGGGAGTGCCCGACCAGCAGTCCTGGCGCCAAGCCCATTCCCTCCAGATAAGCAGCGGCCGCCAACAGGTCGTCGACATTCGATGAAAAGTGGGTGTTGGCGAACTCACCCTCGGAGTGTCCCAGCCCAGTAAAGTCAAAGCGCAGCACCGCTACGCCGCGCAATACCAGTCCGGCGGCGATACGCTTGGCGGCAAGAATATCCTTGGTGCAGGTGAAACAGTGCGCAAAGATCGCCACGGCTTGGGGCTCGCTGCCCTCAGGGCGATCCAGGCGCGCCGCCAGCCGCTGTCCATCCTGACCGGCAAAGGTCACCTTCTCGCTCAACACACGCATCACCATCTCTCCTCTGGGACTGTCCTGAGTCGTCGCCGCAAGGCGCTGACTCCTTACCCGAAGAGTTGGTCATGGCAGCAGCCACCGCCACAAAAAGGTGTGCAGGCGAGATACCCCTGAAGGACATGCCAGCAGGCCGCCTGAGACCTCCTCCAGCTGGCTTATTGACGCCTTCTCGCGCGCTCGAGCACCGCCTCGAGACCGTCATCCAGCGGCGCCCGAATCTGCACCGGACGCTGACTGGTCGGCTCAGGAAAGGTCAGTGACGCCGCGTGCAAGAACAGCCGTTCAAGACCCAGTTCGCGACTCAGGCGAGCACCCTCACGACTGCCGTACTTGTCATCACCAAGCAATGGATGGCCGCCATGGGTCGCATGCACGCGAATCTGATGGGTACGACCGGTAATCGGCTCCGCCTCGACCAGGGTGGCACCGGCAAAGGTTTCGCGCACGGCGAAACGAGTACGCGCCACCTTGCCCGCCGCATCGACTCTCACCCGTCGCTCGCCATTGCCGGCGTCGTAGCGATCCAGGCGTGCACTCACGAAGTCACGTCGGGCGGGCCAGCGCCCGGCCACCAGCGCCAGGTACTGCTTGTTCATCTTGTGTTGCTTCAAGGACTGGTTGAGTGACAGTAGTGCAGGACGCGACTTGGCCAACAGCAGGCAGCCGGAGGTGTCACGGTCCAGTCGGTGCACCAGCTCAAGAAAATCCAGATCTTCCCGCACCTGGCGGAGCGCCTCGATCAAGCCGATCTTGACGCCACTGCCTCCATGCACGGCAAGCCCTGAGGGCTTGTTCAGCACCATCCAGTCCGGCCCTTCCAACAGCACACTGCCGGCCAGCAGGTTGCGCAGGTTGTCACTGACCTCGCGCACGGCCTCCTGTGGCGCCAGCTTGAGCGGCGGGATACGCACCAGATCCCCCAGCGCCAGACGCGTGTCCGCCTTCACCCGCTTCTTGTTGACCCGCACCTCGCCCTTGCGCACGATCCGGTACACCAGCGAGCGCGGCGCGCCCTTGAGCCGACTCATCAAAAAGTTATCGACGCGCTGGCCGACCTGGCCCTCGGTCACTTCCACCCACTGTACGTCACGCCCTTCGGCCACGCTGTCACTCCACTGGAAACCCGCATTAAAACGCCATTCTAGCGCAGCTTGTCGCCAATTGCTGACCCTTGGCATTACTGTTATATTGCCCTCTCGCTCCCCGGGTCCGATTGATCCCAGCAAGCGCCTGCACGACAGACACGCAGGCCTGAGCGAAATGTGACTGACACAGCGTTTACCGCAGAGGCCGCGACGATCCCTGAGAGATCCCGCCGCCGATGTAAAGGTGACAACATCACGCCCGACGCAACGGACATGCCTCCACCCTGAGTGGTCGCCCTCCACTGTCGTCGGGAGACGTACAACACCGTGCCGGAGGCCGGCAACGGTGAATCGATTGAATGCCAGGTGTTGGCGGTGACGGCAGGACCGGATGGGCAAGGCCCCACCGAGACACGTTCTCCCTCCGCCCCGTACTCAACATGATCATGCCACGGCGATCGCAGCTGGATGTCGTGGCCGGGCGCAGCTTCCGCGACATGCGCTGAGCACAAGCACGCTGCACCAGCGGTTCACCATTGCCGTTGCCAATGGGCGCCCTCCGGCGCGCCCATTTTGCGAGACAACATGAAACGGATGCTCATCAACGCGACCCAGCCTGAAGAGCTGCGCGTCGCCCTGGTGGATGGACAACGCCTGTACGACCTGGACATCGAATCCGGTGCCCGGGAACAGAAAAAAGCCAACATCTATCGCGGCAAGATCACCCGCGTGGAACCCTCCCTCGAAGCGGCGTTCGTCGACTTTGGTGCCGAGCGACACGGTTTCCTACCGCTCAAGGAAATCGCTCGCGAGTACTTCATCAAGGAGCCCTCAGGACGTCCCAGCATCAAGGAAGTCCTCAAGGAAGGCCAGGAAGTCATCGTTCAGGTCGACAAGGAAGAACGTGGCAACAAGGGTGCTGCACTGACCACCTTTGTCAGCCTGGCTGGCCGCTTCCTGGTCCTCATGCCCAACAATGCCCGCGCCGGCGGTATCTCGCGTCGCATCGAAGGCGAGGAACGTGCCCAGCTCAAGGAAGCCATGGGCCAGCTGACCGTGCCTGACAAGATGGGCCTGATCGTCCGTACCGCAGGTATCGGTCGCTCCCCGGAAGAACTCCAGTGGGATCTGGACTATCTGGTTCAGGTGTGGGAGTCCATCACCGAAGAGGCCGGCAAGCGTTCTGCGCCTTTCCTGATCTACCGCGAATCCAACGTCATCATTCGTGCCATGCGCGACTACCTGCGCCAGGACATCGGCGAGGTCTTGATCGACAGCCCCGAGGTTCACCAGGAAGCGCTCTCCTTCATTCGCCAGGTGATGCCCTCCTATCAGCAGAAGATCAAGCTGTACGCCGATGAGGTACCGCTGTTCTCCCGCTTCCAGATCGAGTCACAGATCGAGACGGCCTACGAGCGGGAGGTCAAGTTGCCCTCCGGTGGGTCCATCGTCATCGATCACACCGAGGCGCTGGTGTCCATCGACATCAACTCGGCGCGGGCCACCCGCGGCAGCGATATTGAAGAGACCGCACTGCAGACCAACCTCGAGGCTGCCGACGAAATCGCACGACAGCTGCGTCTGCGGGACATCGGCGGCCTTGTGGTCATCGACTTCATCGACATGGGGCCCGCACGCAATCAGCGTGAGGTCGAGAATCGCGCGCGTGATGCCCTCAAGCTTGATCGCGCCCGGGTCCAGATCGGACGCATCTCACGCTTTGGCTTGATGGAGATGTCACGCCAGCGCCTGCGCCCTTCTCTGGGCGAGACCAGCGGCGTGGTCTGTCCCCGCTGCGATGGTCAGGGCACTATCCGCGATGTCCGCTCTCTGTCGCTGTCGGTGATGCGCCTGATCGAAGAAGAGGCGATGAAGGAGCGCAGCGCGCAGATTCGCGCCATTCTGCCGGTGCCGGTAGCCACCTACCTGCTCAACGAGAAGCGCGCCGTACTGGCCGAAATCGAGCGTCGTCAAGGCGTGCGCGTGGTCGTGCTGCCCAGCCCGGACATGGATACGCCGCACTACGACGTGCAGCGCCTGCGCGATGATCACGTCGATGAAGAAGGCACCGCCCACGCCTCCAGCTTCGAGCTGTCCACCGACACCGAGGTCGGCAAGGAACCCGACGCTGCGTTCGGCAAGCCGGTGCAGCGCGCCGAGGCAGCGGTGAAGAGCGTCGTGCATAACGCTCCCGCCCCCGCTTCTCTCAACGAGGAAGAAGTGGCCAAGGAAGCGCGCCCGGCAGCGCCTCAGCGCGCCAGCCGCCAGACCCCTGCGCGGCAGCAGCGCCAGCCGGCAGCCAATACCAGTCAGGCGGGCGTGCACAATGCGGGACTGTTTGGGCGCCTGGTGAAAGGCTTCGCTCGCTTCCTCGGCGGCGAAGAAGACACCAGCGACAGCGCTCGCTCCGACACGCGCAAGACGAACGCCAACGCCTCCGAACGGCAGCAGCGCTCTGACGGCGGCCAGCGTAGCGACAGCGGACGTCAGCGCAATCGTCGCAGCAACGGTCAGACCAACCAGCGCCAGCAGAGCAACAGCCAACGCGCCGGGCGCAGCGATAACCAGGACCGTCGCAGTGACAACAGCGGCCAGGAACGTCGCAGTGACAGCAGTGGTCAGGACCGCCGCCAGCAGGATCGTCGTCAGCCCAAGGCCGACACCCGTAACGACAAGAGCGATGGCAACGACAACCGTCAGCGCTCACGTCGCGACGACGGACGTCAGCAGGCGTCACGCCAGCAAGAGCCGCGTCAGCAGGAGTCTCGCAAGGGCGACGACAGTAAGGCATCCAGTGCCAAGCCCAGCACGGCCAAGAACAGCCAGAGCGCCGCTCAGGCTGACGGCCCGGCTGCCAGCGACGCACCCAAGGACACCAAGCCCAAGCGCACCCGCAACAATCCGCGTAATCGCAGCCGCAAGCAGGCGATCAATCCCGATGCCGTAAAGGAGCAACAGCGCCTGCAGGCAGAGGCTGCCGCTAGCGACGACCATGGTCAGTCAGCCGAAGCGGGCACCACTGACGCTCCCAAGGCCCCAGCCACTAAGGCCGACCAGAACGTCAACGCCCCGGCGGGGACTGAGTCCAAGGCTGCTGACGCCAAGACGGCAGACGCCAAGCCCACCGACGCCAAGGCAGCGGATCCCAAGCAGCAAGCTGACAGCAAGACCGCTGAAGCCAAGCCTGCTGAAGCCAAGCCGACCGAAGCTAAGCCAGCTGATGCCAAGGCGGAAGCTGACAGTAAGGCGACTGAGACCAAGGCGGCAGAAGCCAAGCCTACGCAAGCCAAGCCAGCTGATACCAAGGCGGAAGCTGACAGCAAGGCGGCTGAAACCAAGGCTGCTGAGTCCAAGTCTGCCGAGACCAAGCCAGCGGAAGTGAAGCCGACGGAAGCCAAGGCGGCGACTGACAGCAAGGCTGTTGAGTCCAAGCCTGCCGAGACCAAGGCTGTCGAGGCCCAGCCTGCCGAGTCCAAAACGGCTGAAGCGAAGCCGACGGAAGCCAAGGTGGCGACTGACAGCAAGGCTGTTGAGTCCAAGCCCGCCGAGACCAAGTCGGCTGAGTCAAAGTCTGCCGAGACCAAGTCGGCTGAGTCCAAGACGGCTGAAGCGAAGCCGACGGAAGCCAAGGCGGCGACTGACAGCAAGGCTGTTGAGTCCAAGCCTGCCGAGTCCAAGGCTGTCGAGGCCCAGCCTGCTGAGTCCAAAGCGGCTGAAACGAAGCCGACGGAAGGCAAGTCGGAAGCTGACAGCAAGGCTGTTGCGTCAAAGCCTGCTGAGTCCAAGCCGACCGAAGCAAAGCCGAGCGAGCCCAAGCCGAGCGAGACCAAGCCGAGCGAGACCAAAACGGCTGAAGCGAAGGCGGCTGATGCTAAGCCGGCAGAGTCGAAGGCGGAAGCTGAGAGCAAGGCTGCTGAGGCCCCGACAGCTGAAGCCAAGGCAGAAGACGATAGCGACAGCAAGAGCAGCGCGACGGACAAGCCTGCTCGTCGCCGCCGTCGCCGTGCCCACAACGACCCGCGCGAACAGCGAAAGCGTGAGTCAGGCTCGGTAGCTGCCAGCCAGGACAAGACGGGCGATAGTCACAACGTCTAGTCTCGGCCAACCAAAAACGCCCGCAGCCAAGGCTGCGGGCGTTTTTTTGTGCAGACGTGATAGACACCGTGCTCAGCGACCTTGGCCCGTGGCCAGCATCGCCTAGGCCAGGCGGGGCTCCCTCTCCAGCGTAACCCCAAAGCGCTCTGCCACCCGTCCAGCCACCTTGTCGGCGAAAGTCAGCAGCTCCCGTGCATCGCCACCACCATGATGCACCAGCACCAGCGCCTGGCGGTCATGAACGCCGAAGTGACCGTCGCGCCAGCCTTTCAAACCGCACTGATCAATCAACCAGCCAGCGGCCAGCTTGACCCTGCCATCTTCCAGCAGGTAGCGGGGCATGGCGGGAAACTGTTCGGCCAATGCCTCAGCCCGATACGCATCCACCACGGGATTCTTGAAAAAACTGCCGGCGTTGCCGAGGACCTGCGGATCCGGCAACTTTTCCTGACGCACCTGACAGACGGCCTCGGCGACCTCCAGGGCCGACGCCTTGGCACTCACCCGCTGGGCCAGATCGCCATATCCGAGCCTGGGAGCTCCATGGCGAGTCACCTTGAGGGTCAGGTCGGTGATGATCACTTTCCCCTGCCACTCCCCCTTGAAGCGACTCTCCCGGTAGCCGAAGCCACAGGCATCTACGTCCAGCGTCTCCGCCCTGCCGTCGGCGCGATGAAGAACGCTCACCGAGGCCAGCACGTCGGCCAGTTCGACGCCGTAGGCACCGATATTCTGTATGGGTGCCGCTCCACAATGACCGGGAATCAGGGCAAGGTTCTCAAGCCCCCACCAGCCGTCGCGAGCCAGGGCCATCACCAGCCGATGCCAGCTGACCCCCGCCCCCACGTGCACCAGGGCCTCGCTGCCGCAACGCTCGATCCACCAGTAGTCCAGCTGGGGCCGAAGCGTCAGTCCTGGAAGCACGCTGGGCAGGATCAGGTTGCTGCCCCCGGCCAACAGCGTCACCGGCTCATCGCGGCTGCTCTCCAGCAGTGCTGCCAGTTGCTGACGATCCCTGGCGACTGCCACTCGCTCCGCCCTGCAGGGCAGGCCGAGCGTGTTGGCCCCGGACAGCATCACGTCGTGCTCGATGGATAGCTTCACCTCGCCGCCTCCAGGCGCTGTTCCAGCTCTGCCGCAAGCGCCTGGGAGGCCCGCTCGATCATCGCATAGACCCTATCGAAGCCACCTTCATAGTAAGGATCCGGCACGGCCGCCCCAGGCTCACCGGCCCACTCCATCAACAAGCCTATCGAAGCCTGGCTATCGGCCGGCATCCATCGCTCCAGCTCGGCGAGGTTGTCGTGGTCCATCGCCAGTACAACATCGAAACGCGTAAAATCCTCTTGGCACAGCTGCCGACCACGCAACCCGGAAATATCGATGCCCCGCTGCTTCGCCGCCTGCTGCGCCCGTGCATCGGGGGGCTCGCCGATGTGCCAGCCGCCGGTGCCACACGAGTCAATCTCGACGCGGTCATCAAGGCCTAACGCGCGCACCTGCTGACGGAACACTCCCTCTGCGGTCGGCGAGCGGCAGATATTGCCCAGGCAGACAAACAGCACACGAATCTTCGCGGGCGAGTCGTCCAGTCTCATGGCGTGGCTCCTCTCGCCCGCTGCTCGAAGTGAGCGCGCACGCGGGCGAGGTCCTCCTCTGTATCCACGCCGGCTCCTGGCGTCTGCTCTGCCAGAGCCACCTGAATAGCGTGTCCGTAGTGCAACGCGCGCAATTGCTCCAGCTGCTCCAGCTGCTCGATAGGAGCGGGCAGCCACTCGCTGTAGGCGCGCAAAAAGCCCGCGCGATACGCGTACAGCCCGATATGGCGTAGCCAGGCATCAGTGGTCAATACGCTGGGGGGCTCACGAAAGCCCTCTCGGTCCCACGGCATCGGCGCCCGGGTAAAGGTCAGCGCCCGCCCCGAGGCGGCACGGGTCACCTTGACCACGTTGGGATTGAACAATGTGTCCACATCGCCAATGGATTCTGCCAGGGTCGCGACCGATGCCCCCTCGTCCCGCATCAGGCGAATCGCCACCTGATTGACAAGCTCCGGCGGCAGCAAGGGCTCATCGCCCTGAACATTGACCAGCACTGCCTCATCGTTCAGCTGCAGCAGGTCGACCACTTCCGCCAGCCGATCGGTGCCGGTCGAGTGATCCGCACGGGTCATCACCACTTCCGCACCAAGGTCAGACATTGTCTGCTCGATGCGCGGGTCGTCGGTAGCGATCACGACTCGACTGGCCAGTGAGCGCTTGGCCAGATCCCAGACCCTGGCCACCATGGGACGCCCGGCGATATCGGCCAGAGGCTTGCCCGGCAACCGCGTCGAGGCGTAGCGTGCTGGAATCACGACAATGAAATCCTGCATCGATACTGCTCCCTACCCTTGCGGCTCGCCGCGCCCTGGATGGCTCTTCAGCGTCTCATCCACGTCCATGACCCTGGCTTCCTCTGCCAGCATCACCGGAATCCCGTCTCGTACCGGATAGGCCAGGCCGTCATACAGACAGCACAGTTCGTTGGCCTCGCGGTCATAGCGCAGCTTGCCCTGACATTGGGGGCACACCAGCATTGCCAGAAGTTCCTTGTCCATCATCGTCTCCCCACTTCAGAATCTCGTCATTGGATACCGTCAGCGCCGGAGGCGCCTGCCGCCGTATCTCGGCGCCCATCCGACCAACCAGCCGTGCGCTGATCGAACCAGCGAATAAAGTCAGGGTCTGGACGCGCCTCCACATCCAGCACCCAGCCATCAGTCGGAGCCAGGTCCCTGCATTTGACCGCATCCTTGGCGGTCATGACCATTGGCTGCCCGTTGTCCGTCGTTACATCCGCAGGGGTATAACGATGATGATCGCTGAAAGGCCGAGCCAGGTAGTCGACCCCCAGCTCATCCAGGGTGGCGAAAAATCGCTGCGGATGCCCGATGCCGGCCACGGCCACCACTGGGCCGTCGAACGGCAAGGGTGACGGCGGATAGACCCGTGAATCCCCCAACCGGCGCCAGCCTGAAGGCTCGAGCCGCATGCGGTACCCTGCGGGCAAGCTGGCAGCTCCATCGCCATTGATCAACAGGGCGTCAACACTGGAAAGTCGGGTCAAGGGCTCACGCAAGGGACCGGCGGGCAAGCAGCGTCGATTGCCGAACCCGCGCCTGCCATCCACCACGACCAGCTCGATGTCGCGAGCCAGGGCGTGATGCTGCAGACCATCATCGGTGACAATCACGTCGCAGCCTTCATCGATGAGGCGCTGAGCGCCACGCGGGCGGTCCGGATCCACCACCACCGGCAGTCCGGTCTGATCCGCCAGCATCCGGGGCTCATCGCCGCATTCTGCTACCTCAGTGGTGGGCGTCAGCAGCAGTGGATAGGCGTCCGACTTACCGCCATAGCCGCGCGAGAGCACTCCAGGGCGGCAACCCTGCTCCTTCAGGCGCCGAGCAAGCCAGGCCACCAGCGGGGATTTGCCGGTACCGCCCAGGGTCAGATTACCCACGACGATGACCGGTACGGACGCTCGCCAGGCCTGGCGAGAACCCTGTCGGTACGCCTTGGCGCGCCGCTCGACCTCACGCCGATACAGGAGCTCCAGCGGGCGCAGCAAGGTCAGCCACGGCGAGCCTCGGTAGGCGGCATCGAGCCAGCGTTGACCAAGCCCCATTCAGGCCTCCTGAAACTGCAGCTGGTGCAGGGCGGCGTAAGCCCCCTCACGCTCCAGCAGCTCACTGTGACTGCCCTGCTCGATGATTTCCCCCTGCTCCATCACGAGAATGCGATCGGCGCGTTCAATCGTCGACAGGCGGTGAGCGATGACCAGCGTCGTGCGGCCTTTGCAGACCTCTTCCAGAGCCGCCTGGATATGGCGCTCGGATTCTGTGTCGAGCGCAGAGGTCGCTTCATCGAGCACCAGGATCGGCGCATCCTTGAATATCGCCCGGGCGATGGCCATGCGCTGACGCTGTCCGCCTGACAGCATCACGCCGTTATCTCCGACCAGCGCCTGGTAGCCGCCGGGCATGCGCTCGATGAACTCGTGGGCATGGGCCGCCTTGGCGGCAGCCTCGATCGCGGCAGGATCCGCGTCTGGGACGCCATAGGCGATGTTCTCGGCGATGGTGGCGTTGAACAGCGTGACCTGCTGACTGACCAGGGCGATCTGCTGACGCAGCGCCGTCAGCTGGTACTCCTCAATGGCGACGTCATCAATCAGAATGCGACCGCCGGTGGCTTGATAGAAGCGCGGCAACAGGCTCACCAGGGTGGACTTGCCGCTGCCCGAGCGTCCCACGATGGCGACCATTTCCCCCTGACGAACGCTAAGGTCAATGCCCTTGAGCACCTCCGGCTGGTCACTGCCATAGGCGAAACGCACCTGCTCGAGCTGAATGTCACCACGCAGACGACCCGGCACCAAGCTCCCGCTATCGACTTCCTCCGGCTCATCCAGCAGCCCGAACAGCTCACTGGAGGCGGCGATCCCCTTCTGGATGGTGCCATTGATCTCGCTCAGTGAGCGGATGGGCTTGGCCATCAGCGACGCTGCGGTGATGAAGGCCACGAACTCGCCTGGGGTCATGTTGTCCATCAGCGCAGGCGACATCGCCAGCCACACCAGCAGCGCCAGCGACAGGGCGACCAACAGCTGGATGACCGGGGTGCTGGTGGCCTTGGTCAAGGCCTCCTTGAGGCTCTGTCGACGATTGACCTCACTGGCGTCATGGAAGCGGGTCATCTCGTATTGCTCTGCCCCGTGGGTGCGCACTACGCGATAGCCGGTCAGCGCCTCGGAGGCGACATGGGTGACATCCCCCATGGAGCGCTGGATGCGCTTGGAAATCTTGCGAAATCGCTTGCTGGCATAGCTGACTACGCCACCAATCAATGGCGTCACTGCCATGAACAGCAGCGTCAGCATCCAATTGGTCCACAGCAGATAGCCCAGCAGGCCGAGCACGAACAGGCCTTCCTGCAGCACCACCGTAATGGCCTTGGTGCCCGCACCGGTGACCTGCTCCACGTGATAGGTGACGCGGGAAATCAGATGCCCCGAGGAGTGATTGTCGAAGAATCGCCCCGGTAGTCTCAGCATGTGATTGAACACATCGCAGCGCAGCCGATGAACCATATTGCGCGCCACATTGCTCATGAAATAGGTGCCGAGGAAGGTGCCGAGACCGCGCGCGCCGAACATGCCCACCACAAACAGCGGCAAAAACAGTCGAAACGCTGCGTCGGGATTCTGAATGCCGTCGATCAGGCGCTTCATCATCTCGGCCAGCGCCGTACTGGAGGCCGCGTAGATCGCGTAACCGATCACCGCGACAAGAAAGGACTTCCAGAACGGCCTGACGTAACCAAGGAGGCGCTTGTACAGCGCCCAGCCGGAGTATTCGCTCACGTTGGCTCCAGTTGCAAGGGGAATCAGCCCTGTCGCATGACCCAGCCTGGCTGGGTTCACCTGCTGCGTTTCTGCCAGCAGGTCGACTGCCAACAGGTCAACTACCAGCACGTCGATCAGCGCAGCATTCAGCCTTTTCGGCATCAGCCGCGACCAAGCCTGGTGACGATGTCAGCTCGCTGGCACACCAGCAGGTTGCACAGGGCAGCGAGATTCAGTGGCGAGATTCTACCCCATGGCAGAGACCTTCGACACCGCCGTGCAGATGACGCCGGCGTCCACTGCTGACCAGATGCACGCCGGCCCTGTCCAGATCGATCACCAGCTGACCATCGAGCCCTGTGTCGAGGATACAGCTGCCTGCCTGCCGAAGCCGCCGAATCACATCATCATGGGGATGGCCAAACCGGTTGAAGGCGGCGCTGGAGGCTACCGCCAACTGCGGCGCCCTGGCGTCGATCAGTGCGGCGCCGGTGCTGTCGTCGCTGCCATGGTGCCCGACCACCAGCGCCGCCGGCGGCGAGGGCAGCTGAGCGATGAGGTAGCGCTCGACCCGGCGACTGGCGTCGCCGGTAATCAGCACACTCCCCCCAGGGGAGCTGACCAGCAACACGCAGGACTGGTCATTGGACTCCAGTGTCGCGACAGCCTCATCCGAGCCTGGCCATAGAAAACGAAAGTCGACGCCCTCCCAGCGCCATTGCTGCCCCCAATGGCAGCCGTCGGCAGCTTGCTCAGCAGGTAAACCGGGTATCCGTCCAGCGGGATGCCACCAGTGCGCCACCTCATGCTGCTCGACCAGGCGCTCCACGCCACCCGAGTGGTCCAGGTCAGCATGGCTGATAATGACCTGGTCAAACTGCTGGGGTGACGGCCAGATACCGTCGATGGGGGCATAGCCGGAAGCATAGCGTGGGCCACTGTCATACAGCAGCCGATGGCCAGCGGTATGGACTTCGACCATCAAGCCCTGCCCCACATCCCACACCACCAGGCGAACGGTACGGGGGTCGGGCCGTGCCGGCGCCAGACTGATCAGGGCAACGCCCAGAGCGATCACTGCGCCTCCCTTGAGACCGCGCCCGATGCCGGGCAGACAGATGACGACGCCAATGCCCCACAGCAGCAACGCCAGCGAGAGCCGGATATCGACATCGAGCCACAGCATCGCGGCTGGCCAGGACAGCCCCTCAAGCAGCTCAAGCAGTGCCGCCAGCACCCAACCCCATCCCTTCCACCACCACAGTGCCAGCGGCGGGGCTACGAGCAGTACCGCCCAACCCAGCATGCCCGCCGGCACCAGTATCAGCGACACCAGCGGCACCGCCACCAGATTCGCCAGCACCGTCACCAGCGACACTTGACCCGTAAAGGCCAGCACCAGCCCCGCCATGGGAAGCGCCAGCAGAAGCTGGGTACGCACCAGCGTGACCAACGCCGTCTGCACGCCCCGGCCCGACCGCTGGTGCGGCTTCAGACCGCGCCCTTGCCACATGATGATCAACGCAGCTACCGCCCCAAAGGACAACCATAGCCCCGGACGCCAGAGCGACAGCGGATCGATAAGTACCACCAGCGTCCAGGCCACCGCCAAGCCTTGCCACGCCGACGGCGCATGCCGACCGCCGGCGACCCACAGGGCGATGACAATCATCACCAGCGCCCTGAGTGCCGGGGGCTCGGCACCCACCAGCCAGACGAAGCCTGCGGTAAAGCCTCCCGCCCACCACCATGGCCAGCGCACCAGACGCCAGCGTCCAGGCTGAATCCTCCGAGACAGCCAGCGCCCACAGCCCAGTGCGAGCACCGCCACCAAGCCAACGTGCAGCCCGGACACGACCGCCAGATGAGTGGTTCCGGTGCTGTTAAGCAGCTGCCACTCCTGTGCCTCCAGGCGCTCGCCCCGACCCAGCGTCAAGGCCGCCAGCCAGCGACGAGTGCGCTCAGCCAAGGCCAGACCCTCCAGCGTGGCCAGCAGCGACTCGCGCAGATCCTCTGGTGCCAGCGCCCGGCGATACGGCGGGGGTTCCGATACCACGGCACCGATCGCCTGAATGCCCTGCTGCCACAGCCAGCGTTCATAGTCGAAGCGGCCAGGGTTGGCCAAGCCAGTTGGCGGCCGCAGACGCAGCGCCAGGCGCCAGCGCTCGCCCACCGTCATGCGTCCACTCGGCTGCGGGCTGCCGAGACCGGCTGCCTGATGTGCCGCCAGGTAATGGGTGACGCGAGCCCGCTCCAGGCGATCGCAGCCAAGCCTGTCAGCCAGCATCGGTTCACAGCGCTCGATCTCCAGCGTCAGGCGCTGCGCCCCGGCCAGCTCACGTGCCGCGCTGACACGGACATCGGCCAACAAGGTGACTCCGGCAAGGCCCGCCGGAAGACGCGCGCCTTGCTGCTGCAACAGCGACAGCAGCACCCATAGCGCCACCCATGCACCCAGCAGCAGTCGCCAGCGTCGCGCGGCAAGGCTGGCCACTGCGACCGCGAGCAGAAGGTACATGGCAGGCTCCGCCACGCCGATCAGCGCGCCGCCCAAGGTGGCGCCGCTGGCTAGACTGACGGCCGGTGATGGCCACGCAGGCCCACCACCGCGCCTCTGGCGCGACCGCTGTCCCGCCTTGGCAGCGCCTCGCCAATACAGTGACCGACCGCCCGTCATGTCCATGGCACTCCTGCTGGTGGACCTTCCTTGTCCCCGTCACCCGGGCTTGAGGCGCGGGTGGCCGCCCTTGTTCAGTGCCCTTTCAGCTCCCCCAGCTGCACAGCGACTTGCTCCTCTCCAACAAGACCTTGCCGGCGGCCAGGTCAGGTCTTTCAGGCACAGCGTTGGCCGACGTCATGGCAAGGGCATCGGCTTGTATGGATAATAGCCACGCATCCGCAGCCTTGAGCTGATACTCCATGCCGCGTCGACTACTAAAGCGCTATCTACCCTCGCCAGACGCCCTGCGTCGGCAGCGCTCGTTGCGCTTCATGGCTCACCTGATTGCTGACCCCGCGCTGTGGGTGCTGACACGGCGTAGCGTGGCCAACGCATTCAGCGTCGGCCTGTTCAGCGCCCTGCTGCCTATTCCGTGCCAAATGGTGGTAGCGGCACTTGGCGCGCGCCTCGGTCGCTGTAATCTTCCGCTGTCGGTCGCCCTGGTATGGATCACCAATCCGCTGACCATGCCGATCATCTTCTATGGCAACTACTGCCTTGGCGCATGGCTCTTGCAGCAACCGGCACTGCATGCCCCACATCGCCTGACCACAGAGTGGCTGCAAGGACAGCTGATGGACATATTGCCGTCACTGCTGTTTGGCTCGCTGGTGGCGGCGGTCATTGTCGGCGCCCTCGCCAATGTGGTCATTCGACTGCTATGGCGCTGGCAGGTCTCGCGCAGCTGGAAGGCGCGGCGGCGCCGCCGCCGTCAGGCCCGCGCTCACTCCTGACGCAGCGCCCGCTCAGCTGCCGGCACGCTCTCCCAGCCTTGGCGAGGCCTGCGCCAGACCTTGGAAAAGAAAACCTTGGCAAAGAAAGCCTTGGCAAAGAAAACCTTGGCAAAGAAAATGGCCCCGCTGCGATGCAGCGGGGCCATTCATATGCGACCCAGGTCACTCGGCTAAGCCACTTGATTCAGCCACTCGATTCGGCCACTCGGCTCAGCCAATCGATTCGGCCAATCGGCTCAGCCAATCGACTCGGCCTCTCGATTCAGTCGGGCTGGAGACGGCCGTTGTCCAGGCGCAACACGCGGTCTTGGTGCGCGGCGAGCTCCGGGTCGTGGGTGACGATAACGAAAGCGCAGCGCGCGCTGGCAGCCAGCTCATCCATCAGCGCCAGAATGCTGGCCGCGGTGTGCTTGTCCAGGTTTCCGGTGGGCTCATCCATCAGCATCAAGCTGGGGTCGGTCACCAGGGCGCGGGCAATGGCCGCGCGCTGGCGCTCACCACCGGACAGCTCGCCGGGCTTGTGATCCGCACGCGGCCCCAGCCCCACCTTCTGCAACAGTGCCCGCGCCTTGTCTTCGGCATCGCGCTTGCGACTCCCGCGAATGATCAGCGGCAGCGCCACGTTCTCCAGCGCGGAGAACTCGGCCAGCAAGTGATGGAACTGGTAGACGAAGCCGATGTGGCGGTTGCGAAAACGGCCGATCTCGGCATCCCCCAACTGATGCAGCACCGTTCCATCGACGCGAACCTCGCCAGCGCTGGGGCTATCCAGCCCACCCAGTAGGTTGAGCAAGGTCGTCTTGCCGGACCCGGAGCTACCGACCACGGCGACGCGCTCCCCGGCGTGCACCTTGAGCTCCAGCTGATCCAGCACGACCAGGTCGGCGGGCCCCTCGTCGTAGACGCGGGACAGCTGATGACATTCCAGCATTACCTTACCGGGCGCCTGGGCAGTCGGCGCCTCGGTCGCTGCCGGCTGATTGACAACATCACTCATAGCGCAGCACCTCGGCAGGCTGGACCCGGGCGGCTCGCCACGCCGGATAGAGGGTGGACAGGAAGGTCAGCACAAAGGCGGCTGCAACGATCTGATACACATCACTCCAGATCAGCTCTGACGGCAGGTCGCTGATGAAGTAGACGCCGGCATCGAGGAAATGGATCCCCAGTGTGGATTCCACGAAAGCGATGATGTCGGACACTGTCAGCGCCAGCAAGATGCCCAGCGCAACCCCTATCAGAATGCCGATCACGCCGATGGCAATCCCCTGAACCATGAAGATCCCCATGATCGAACGAGGCGTGGCGCCAATCGTGCGCAAAATGGCGATGTCGGCATGCTTGTCGGTCACCACCATGACCAGGGTAGAAACAATATTGAACGCGGCCACAGCAATGATCACTGTCAGCAGCAGCCCGATCATGCGCTTCTCCATCTGGATGGCCTGGAACAGGTTGCCACGAGTAAAGGTCCAGTCGTAGCCGCGATAGCCAGCGCCCAGCTCATTGACGATGGCCTGGGTTTCCTGACCGGCCAGGAACAGGTCATCCAGCTCAAGACGCAGGCCGCCAACGCTATCGCCCATGCGTGCCAAGGTCTGCATGTCCTCGATATTGGCATACGCGAGGTTGGCATCCAGGTCGGCCCCTACGCTGAAGATACCGCTGACGGTGAAGCGCTTCAGACGCGGGAATACGCCAGCCGGGGTGATCGAGGCTTCGGGTACCAGCAGGGTCACGCTGTCACCGACATCGACCCTCAGATTGTTGGCAAGGATCGACCCCAGCACGATGTGCCACTCACCCGGCTGCAGATCATCAAGAGAGCCCTGGGACATGTTCTCGTCGACAATGGAAACGCGGCTTTCCCACTGCGGATCGATGCCGTTGACCATGGCGCCCTGATTACGTCCGGCCTGGGAGAACATGCCCTGTTGCTGGATATAGGGCGCGGCACCGATAACGTGCTCGCGCTGGGTCAGACGCTCGGCCAGAGGCTGCCAATCGGTCATGCCACCGGCCTGCTCGATCTGGGTGTGGGGCACCATGCCCAGAACCCGCTGGCGTAGCTCTCGGTCAAAACCGTTCATCACTGACAGCACCAGAATCAGTACCGCCACGCCCAGGGTGAGCCCCAGCATGGACGTCAGCGAGATGAAGGAGATGAAGTGGTTGCGTCGCTTGGCTCGCACATAGCGCAAGCCGATCAGAAATGGCAATCGATCAAGCATGGACTCTTTCCTTGTCGGCAGGCCGCCATGGTACGGTTTTTTGCACGCCTCTGCATCGCCACGGCATGGGATTTGCGAGATCCTTGCATCTTCCTGCTCGCAGGCCTACATTTCGCCGTTTCGACCTCCAGGACACTGCCATGAACCGCCTGCTTCCCGAGTGGCATCCCCAGGACGCCGTCCAGCTGACCTGGCCCCGCCCTGACAGCGACTGGGCCGATACTCTGCCCGCCATCGAGGCCATGATGGAGCAGCTGGCGCTGGTCATCAGCCGCTATCAGCACGTCATCATCGGGGTACCCGACCCTGCCTGCGGCGATGGTCTGCACCAGCGCCTGATGGCCCGAGGTGCCGCTACCGACAGAGTACACCTCGTCGTGGTCGAGGCGGACGACACCTGGGCCCGTGATCATGGCCCACTGGCCAGCCAGGATGGCGACGCTGTGCATTTCCACGACCTCACCTTCAACGGCTGGGGCGGCAAGTTTCGCGCTGATCGCGACAATACCCTCACGCAGCAGCTGGTCACGGCGGGCTGGATACGCTGCCCCGTCACCACCAGCGATGTTGTCATGGAGGGTGGCGCTCTCGAAACCGACGGGCAAGGCACCCTGCTGACCACCGAAGCCTGCCTGCTCAACCCTAATCGCAACCCTGACCTGTCCCGGCAACAGGTCGAGGACTGGCTCGCCAGCCAGCTTGGGCTTACGCGAGTATTGTGGCTTCGCCATGGACACCTGGAAGGGGATGATACCGACAGTCACGTCGACACCCTGGCCCGTTTCTGCGATGCCGAGACCATTGCCTACGTGCGCTGCGATGATCCCGCCGACTCCCACTACGCCGACCTGCACGCCATGGAGCAGGAATTGACGGCGCTGCGCCAGGCCAACGGCTCGCCCTACCGTCTGATTCCCCTGCCCTGGCCAGCCGCGTGCCGGGATGGCGACGACGGACATCGGCTACCGGCTACCTATGCCAACTTTCTGATCATCAATGGTGCCGTTTTGGTGCCGGTGTACGGCGATCGACAGGATCTGGCGGCGCTCAACGCCCTGGCAGGCGCCTTCCCGGAGCGTGACATCATTCCCATCGATGCCAGCGCCGCCATCCGTCAGCATGGCAGCCTGCACTGCCTGACCATGCAGTGGCCCCGCGGCACTCTCAACCTTGAAGGAGCACACCAATGACGCGCCAATTGATCGTGGGCCTGGTGCAACAACCGGCCTGGCCCGACAAGGCACGCAGCCTGGATGCCAGCGAACAGGCCATCCGCGACCTGGCCGGCCAGGGAGCCAAGCTGGTGATGCTGCAGGAGCTGCATGCCACCCACTACTTCTGCCAGTACGAAGATCCTGACCTGTTCGATCTCGCCGAACCCTTGGACGGGCCCACCGGGACGCGCCTGGCAGCACTCGCCAGCGAACTCGATATTGTGCTGATGGGCTCGCTGTTCGAACGTCGTGCGCCCGGCATCTATCACAACACGGCGGTGGTCTACGACGGCGCCAAGGGCGCTGTGGGTCACTACCGCAAGATGCACATTCCCGATGATCCCGGCTTCTACGAGAAGTTCTACTTCACCCCGGGAGATCATGACCCCGCACATCACCAGGGCTTCACCCCCATCGACACCTCGGTCGGGCGACTCGGCGTCCTGGTGTGCTGGGACCAATGGTATCCGGAAGCGGCACGCATGATGGCCCTTGCCGGCGCCGAGGTGCTGCTGTACCCCACCGCCATCGGCTGGGCACCGAATGACGATGACGCGGAAAAGACACGCCAGAAGGATGCCTGGACCATCATCCAGCGCAGCCATGCTGTGGCCAATGGCGTACCGGTTCTGGTCGCCAACCGGGTGGGCCACGAACCGGACCACTCCGGCGTCAGCCCGGGCATCGACTTCTGGGGCGGCAGCTTCGTCGCTGGCCCACAGGGCGAGCTGTTGGCGCACGCCGGCGAGGAGCCCCAGACCCTGCTGGTCACCCTGGACCTGGATCACGGCGAGCAGGTGCGACGCATCTGGCCCTACCTGAGAGATCGCCGCATCGATGCCTATGGCGAGCTGACCCGCCGCTTCCGGGACTGAGCCAACCACCCGGCGCATGATGCAAGAGCCCCCGCAGGTCATTGACCTGCGGGGGCTCTTTGATGATAGCAACGGTGTCGCTATCGCTGATGCGTGCTCAACGGCCCGCTATGACTTCCAGAAATCGCGAATTGAGGCGATGCCCTGGGCGCCAACGGCACGGGCGTGATTGGCATCATGGCGGGTCATGCCGCCCAGTGCATAGACCGGCATGCCGGCACGCTCGACCAGCTGCTGGAAATCATGCCAGCCAATGGGCGCCACTTCCGGGTGCGACGGGGTGGTGCGCAGTGGAGACAGCGTCACGAAATCGCAGCCAATCACGTGGGCCTGGTCCAGCTGTGCCTTGTCATGAGTAGACGCCGACAACCATTTGCCCTCGGCAATCGGACGTCGCTCGAGGCCCATCAAGCGCTCGCTGGTCAGGTGAATGCCGTCGGCATCAACCCGGTCGAGCAATTCGGGTTCGCCATTGAGCATGAGCCGCGCGCCATGGCGGCGACACAGTTCCAGAGCCCGCTCGGCACGCGCCACATACGCGTCGGTGTCCAGCGTCTTGGCACGCAACTGCACCAGGCGCACGGCATCTTCGACCAGCGCACGCTCCAGGCGAGCGGCAAACACCTCCTCATCGGCCTCTTCGTCACTGATGAGGTACTCGGACGGCAACATCACTGCCCGCAGGATCGGCAGATTGGCGGCCGGAAAGGGATAGCCGATCAACTCACCCATGGGCACCCAACGCACCGCTTGCCCTTCACGCCCGAACGGCTCACCAGAGAAATCCTTTACCTGCCACACATCGAGCAGGATGTGCTTGTCGGGATATTCGTGGTGGATGCGGATCAACGGCTGGGCACGACGTATCTCGATACCGAGCTCTTCATGCAGCTCACGCTTGAGCGCCTCCAGGCCGGTCTCGTAGGGCGCCAGCTTTCCGCCGGGAAACTCCCACAGGCCGCCGTGGTCGACATTGGAAGGACGCCGGGCCAGCAGCACTTCGTCACCGTCTGGGCTGATGATGGCGGCCGCCGCCACATGCACCCTTCTCTTCACCATAGTGTTCATTCAACGTTACCAGCTTGGATTCGCGGGCCATGCCCGCGCCAGTTTTCAGTCGGGTGGGCCAGGATAAAAGTCGGCATAGGATACCGATTCAGACAGCGAGATTCATCCGCAGATCATGCCTTGCGGATGAATCAGCTACGGTAGTCGGCATTGATCGAGACATAATCGTGGGACAGATCGGATGTCCACACCGTTGCCGACGCCTCGCCGCGACCGAGATCGATGGCGATGGTGATCTCTTCTCCTGCCATCACCGCACTACCGGCCTCTTCGGTGTAGCCTGTCGCCCTGCCGCCATGCTCCACCAGGCGCACCGGCCCCAGGTCGATGGTGACCAGGTCCACGTCAAAGTTATTGACCTGGGCGCGTCCCACCGCCGCCAGGATACGCCCCCAGTTAGCATCGCTTGCGTAGAGCGCGGTCTTGACCAGTGGGGAGTGGGCCACGGTAAACGCTACCTCACGTGCTTCATCGACGCTGCGCGCGCCGGACACCGCCAGCGTGACGAACTTGGTCGCGCCCTCGCCATCACGGATGATCGCCTGTGCCAGGCTCACCAGCACCTCATCCAGGGCCTGGCGAAAGCGTCGCTCATCCTCGGCGTCAGCCACGGCAGCGGCTTGCCCGGTGGCGATCAGCATGCACGCGTCGTTGGTCGAGGTATCCGAGTCGACGGTAATACTGTTGAACGACCTTTTCACCCCGTCCCGCAGCCAGGCATCCAGGGCCTCCTGCTCGATGGCCGCATCCGTGGCGACAAACCCCAGCATGGTGGCCATGTCCGGGCGAATCATGCCTGAGCCCTTGGCGATCCCATTGATTACCACCTCGCCGCCCTTGAGCATCACGCGGCGCGCGGCGCCCTTGATGCGGGTATCTGTGGTCAGAATGCCTTCGGCGGCCTGGCGCCAGGCTTCGGCACTGTCGCTCAGCTGATCCACCGCTTCAGGAAGGCCTGCAAGCAGGCGCTCCATGGGCAGAGGCTCGCCAATGACACCGGTAGAGAACGGCAGCACCTGCTCGCTGCTCACCCCGGCAATGTCGGCCACTTGCTGACAGGTGGCCCTGGCATCGCGCATGCCGATCTCACCGGTGCCCGCATTGGCGTTGCCGGTATTGATCACCAGGTAGCGAGTTGCCGGCGCGCTGGCCAGATGCGCCTTGGCCACATGCACCGGCGCAGCGCAGAAGGCGTTGCGGGTGAAAGTGCCCGACACAGAGGCCCCTTCGGCCACCTCAATCAGCACCAGATCCCGCCGGCCAGGCTTCTTGATCCCGGCCATGGCGGTACCGAGACGCACGCCAGCGATCGGCGTCATTGCTGGAAAACTGCTGTCACCCACTGCCATCGTTAGTCTCCTGCTGTCGAGACGACCCCGGGACATTGCCCGGGGTCGTCGTCATCATCGGCGGTGCAGCTTGCTCAGCTGAGCTTGCCGCAGCACTGCTTGTACTTCTTGCCAGAACCGCACGGGCAAGCGTCGTTGCGACCGACCTTGGGGGCATCGCGGCGCACTGGACGCTGGTCAGCCATCTCATTCACGTGCCGCTGGCCATCGTCCTCCGCTGCCGGCGCCTCGTCATGCCGACTGGCCGCCTGGGCGCTTTCCCGAGCCAAGGCTTCGCGCCGCTGACGCTCGAGTGCGTCGACTTCCTCCGGCGCACGCACCTGGACGTGACTGAGGATACGCGTGACGTCGGCCTTGATGTTGGTCAGCAGATTCTGGAACAGCTCGAAGGACTCGCGCTTGTACTCCTGCTTCGGATTTTTCTGCGCATAACCACGCAGGTGAATGCCGCGACGCAGGTGGTCCATCGACTGGAGGTGCTCTTTCCAGCGAGTGTCCAGCACCTGCAGCATGACCTGTTTCTCGAACCGACGCATCAGCTCTTCACCGGCGATGGCCACCTTGGCCTGATAGGTCTCGCGGTGCTGAGTCTGCAGGCGTTCGCGCAGCTGCTCCTCGTGGAACCGGTCATCCTCTTCCGCCCACTGCACCACCGGCGCCTCGAGCTGATACTCGCTCTTGAGGTGAGCCTCAAGACCGGCCAGGTCCCACTGCTCCGGCAGGCTCTGAGGCGGCACAAAGGCACTGATCGCCTCGTCCAGCACCTCTTCGCGAATGCCCATCACATTCTCGGACACGTCACTGGCCGCCAGAATCTCGTTGCGCTGCTCGTAGATCACACGGCGCTGGTCATTGGCCACATCATCATATTCAAGCAGCTGCTTGCGGATGTCGAAGTTGCGACCCTCGACCTTCTTCTGGGCACGCTCCACCGCATTGGACACCATCTTGTGCTCGATGGCTTCGCCCCGCTCGAGTCCCAGCGCCTGCATGAGCTTCTGCACACGCTCGGAGCCGAACAGACGCATCAGATTGTCTTCGAGGGACAGGAAGAAGCGCGTGGAGCCCGGATCGCCCTGGCGACCGGAGCGGCCGCGCAACTGGTTGTCGATACGCCGCGACTCGTGGCGCTCAGAACCGATAACGTGAAGGCCACCGGCCGCCAGCACGGCCTCGTGACGCTCTTTCCAAGCCTCCTTGAGCGCTTCGACATCGGCGTCGGAGGGGTTGTCCAGGGTGGCAGCTTCCGCCTCCCAGTTGCCCCCCAGCATGATGTCGGTACCGCGACCGGCCATATTGGTGGCAATGGTGACGGCACCGGGACGACCGGCCTGGGCGATGATGTCGGCTTCGCGCTGGTGCTGCTTGGCATTAAGCACGTTGAAGTCGATACCCGACTTGCGCATCAGCTCTGCCAGATACTCCGACGTCTCGATGGATGCGGTACCCACCAGCACCGGACGACCGGCCTCGACCTGTACCTTGACGTCCTCGATGATGGCCTCGTACTTCTCTTCAGCACTGAGGTACACCAGGTCATTCATGTCCTTTCTCGCCAGCGGGCGATTGGTCGGAATGACCACCACGTCGAGTCCATAGATCTGACGGAACTCGAAGGCCTCGGTATCCGCAGTACCGGTCATGCCGGACAGTTTTTCGTACAGGCGGAAGTAGTTCTGGAAGGTCGTCGAGGCCAACGTCTGACTTTCACGCTGAACCGTCACGCCCTCCTTGGCCTCGACAGCCTGGTGCAGGCCTTCCGACCAGCGGCGGCCGGGCATGGTACGACCGGTATGCTCATCGACGATCACGACCTGACCGTCACTGACGATATAGTCCACGTCGACGTGGTACAGGTGTCGTGCACGCAGGGCCGAGTGCATGTGCTGCAGCAGGTTGAGGTTCTGCGCGGCGTAGAGAGAGTCCTCCTCGCCCAGCAGCCCCTGGGCCCGCATCAGCTCCTCCACTCGATGGTGGCCACCCTCGGTCAACTCTACCTGCTTTTGCTTCTCGTCCAGAGTGAAGTCGCCGCTCTCGGGATCTTCCTCGTCGGTGCACGGAGCAAGCTCCTGGGCCAGGCGATCCACGACCTTGTAGAGCTCGGTGTTTTCATCCACTGCACCGGAGATGATCAGCGGTGTGCGAGCTTCATCGATCAGGATCGAGTCGACCTCATCGACAATGGCGAAGTAGAGGTCACGCTGAACCTTGTCCTCCAGCGAAAACGCCATGTTGTCGCGCAGGTAGTCGAAACCAAACTCGTTGTTGGTGCCATAGGTGATGTCGCAGGCGTAGGAATCACGCTTTTCTTCAGACGTCTGGCCGGAGTAGATCACCCCCACCGACAGCCCCAGAAACTCATACAGAGGGCGCATCCAGTTGGCGTCACGCCGTGCCAGATAATCGTTGACGGTGACGACATGCACGCCCTTGCCGGGCAACGCATTCAGATACACCGCCAGAGTGGCTACCAGGGTCTTGCCCTCGCCGGTCTTCATCTCGGCGATCCGACCGCGATTGAGGGTCATGCCACCAATGAGCTGTACATCGAAATGGCGCATGCCCATGACCCGCTTACTGGCCTCTCGCACGGTGGCAAAGGCTTCCGGCAGCAGCGCGTCCAGCGACTCGCCCCCGGCCAGACGCTCACGGAACTCCGCCGTGCGGGCACTCAGGGCCGCGTCGTCCAGGCTCTCCAGGCTCGACTCGAGCTCGTTGACGGCGCGCACCTGGCGAAACATACGTTTGACGTCACGGTCGTTCTTGGAACCGACCACTTTACGCAACAGGGAATTGATCATGACACTTCCTGACATTGACTGGCTGAAGTGAGCTCTCCGCTCATCGGAAAACTCACGCAATAACGACGTCCTTGATGTCAGCCAACGACAGGGGGAGCCCTTGGCGCGCGTACATCCAGTGCAGCGACCGCAGGCAAATAAAAGGCATCCCGGCGCAGATCAGCGCGTACCGAGTGATAGGTGAGGGAGACTCGCGGGTGAGAGGCCAGCCGATGCCGACAGGCCTTGAGCATGGTATGCGCGCGTATGACCGCCGGGGCCATGATACATATCTGCACCAGCCGCTCGGTCGCTCTGGGCGACTCGGCCGCCGCCAGGCTCGCCGGTAACAGACACCCTACCAGCAAACCGGCCAGCCACCACCGCGCTACACGCCGGGCACTCGCCTCGCGGGGGCAGCTACGATGTGATTCCAGGGCTGTCATGCTGTCGGGCAACTCCGTCGCGTGCTAGTCTCGGTGCCACCCATTGGCAACGACACACTCTCCATTGATCCTGGGAAACCCCAAGACACAAGCTCATGAGTATAAAGGTTAAGCGGTTCCGCGCCCAGTCCATGACCGGCCTTCTTGGAGGCCGCGGGGAACTGGGCGGACTGATGCGCATGGCACGACTGATCGAGCGTGCCCAGGAACACCTGCGTAGCGAGCTGACAGCCCCCCTGGCCGACCATCTGTTTGTCGGCGGCTTTCGTGACGGACGCCTGACCCTGATCACCGATGGCGCGGCCTGGCTCACACGACTGCGCTACGAACAGCCACGACTTCTGGAGAGCCTGCACCAGCTGCCGGAGTTTCAGGCGGTCACCGGCTTTCACTTCAAGGTCCGCCCGGTACGCCCTGCCAAGGTCGCCCCCCGACAGGTCAGGCGACTGCCGGCCGAGGCCGGAGATGAGCTGTCGAGCTGTGCGGCAGACATCGAAGACCCTCGTCTGAAGCGTGCCCTCGAACGGCTGGCCGCCCATGCAGAAGCCCGCTCCGACCGCTAGCAGCGTGTCGCCCACGGCCGCGCAACGAACCCATCGACCGGCCACCCCACCTACCACACTGCGCTAGCGACCAGCCGCGGCAAGCGCGCTCGACGCGCACTCGCAACGTACGCTCGTGACGTCCACTCGGTTTGCGGCATTGCTCGCCCGCCCCCTTCAACATGGAACTCTCAAACAGCAAAACGCCGCCCCTGGGGGCGGCGTCGATGCAGGTCACGAGTACGGGCACGGGCAACAACAGGCAATGGCAAGCGAGGTGAGACTGGCGATCTGCGGGACGCTCACATCATCCTGCCACCCGCGACATCACGCCATGGCGGGCGCTGCGTAGGAAATCGGAGCGGGCTCGGCCTCGCTCTCGAAGGTCACGATTTCCCAGGCCTCCGGCTGCTCGATCAGGGCACGGCACAGCTGATTGTTGAGCGCATGCCCGGACTTCACGCCGCGGAACTCGCCAATCAGGCTGTGTCCCAGCTGGTACAGGTCGCCGATGGCATCCAGCACCTTGTGCTTGACGAATTCATCGTCGTAACGCAGACCACCGTCGTTCACGATGCGGTAGTCATCCACCACGATGGCGTTGTCGAGGCTACCGCCAAGGGCCAAATTGTTGGACCGCAGATACTCGAGATCACGCATGAAGCCGAAGGTCCGCGCGCGGGACACTTCCTTGACGAACGAGGTGGTGGAAAAGTCCACCATGGCCGTCTGCTTCTGATCTTCGAACACAGGATGGTCGAAATCGATCGCGAAGGACACCTTGAACCCCTTGTGGGGCAGGAAGATCGCTTCCTTGTCGCCTTCGGTGACCTTGATCTCGCTCTTGATGCGGATGAATTTCTTGGCCGCATTCTGCTCCTGAATACCCGCAGACTGGATCAGGAACACGAAGGGTCCGGCGCTGCCGTCCATGATGGGCACTTCCGGCGCGCTGACATCCACGTAGGCATTGTCGATACCGAGACCCGCGAAGGCGGACATCAGGTGCTCCACCGTCGCAACTTTTTCACCATCCTGGGACAGGGCAGTACACAGGGTAGTGTCGGTGACGTTCATCGCCTGGGCCGGGATGCGAACTTCCGGCTCGAGGTCGGTGCGCACGAACACAATGCCCGTGTCCACCGGCGCAGGACGAAGGGTGAGATACACCTTCTTGCCGGAGTGCAGTCCCACGCCCGTCGCGCGGATGACGTTTTTCAGGGTGCGTTGTCTGATCATTGTGCAGTCGCCAGGCAGTCGTTGGTTATGAAACACCGTTCACTATAACACCGAACGGACGTTTCAACAAAAAAACCTTGCCTTCCGATGCCCGCACCCGGAAAACCCTACGCTCGTTTCGATCAATCCGCCTGCCGACGCAAGAACGCCGGGATATCCAGATAATCGTCGAGCTCTTGTGACTTGCGCTTCTCGGCCTGGGGTCGCGCGGACTCCTGCGGCTCAGGCTTGCTCGCTGCCGCGACGCCGGCGCCACCCTGGCTGCGATTGATCGCACCCTGCTGGGGGCGTTGACGCGCCTCAGGACGTCGAGTCTGCTGCTGGCTGGCAGGCTTCTGCTGACGCGACACCTGAGCATCCAGGCCCGCTGCCACCACGGTAACGCGCAACTCGTCGGTCATGTCCATGTCGATGGAGGTACCCACGACGATGGTGGCGTCCTGGGAAGCGAACTCCTGGACAGTGGCACCGACGTCGTTGAACTCGCCAATGGAGAGATCAGGCCCTGCCGTGATGTTGACCAGAATGCCCCGGGCGCCGTGCAGGTCGATGTCTTCCAGCAGCGGGCTGCGAATGGCCTTCTCGGCGGCTTCGCGAGCGCGATTTTCACCGGTCGCTCCACCGGTTCCCATCATCGCCATGCCCATCTCTGACATCACCGTTCTAACGTCGGCAAAGTCGACGTTGATGATGCCCGGACTGGTGATCAGCTCGGCAATCCCCTGAACCGCACCCAGCAGCACATCATTCGCGGCACTGAAGGCGGTCAGCAGAGTGGCGCTCTTGCCCAGAACGGACAGCAGCTTTTCGTTGGGGATGGTGATCAACGAGTCGACGTGCTCGGACAGCTCCTTCATCCCCTCTTCGGCTGCGCGCATGCGCTTGGGACCTTCGAAGGGGAACGGGCGCGTGACCACGGCAACGGTCAGGATGCCGAGTTCCTTGGCCACCTGGGCGACCACTGGCGCGCCACCGGTGCCGGTACCGCCACCCATGCCAGCCGTGATGAAAACCATATCGGCACCGCCAAGCAGCTCGGCGATGCGCTCACGGTCTTCCATGGCCGCCTGGCGGCCGACTTCCGGATTGGCACCGGCGCCGAGCCCCTTGGTGATCTCGCCACCAAGTTGCAGAACGGTCTTGGCTGACACCCGCTTGAGCGCCTGAGCATCAGTGTTGGCGCAGATGAACTCCACCCCTTCGATGCTGCTCTCGACCATGTGATTGACAGCATTGCCGCCGCCGCCACCGACACCGATGACTTTTATGACCGCGCTGCTTGAGGGCGCGCTATCTACGACTTCGAACATTTGCCCCGTCTCCTGAGCCGCTTGAGCGGCCCTTTCAGAAATTTCCTTTGAACCAGCCTTTTATCTTTTCCAGCGCCGGAATCCTTTCCTCTGGTCCACGCCGGGAGACGTCCTCGCGCCTCGGTTGCGCCGAGGTGGTGCCACCCTGCCCTTGGTGAGCACGACCCTGACGGGCTTCATGTAGAGCGTAATGTAACAAACCGACACCCGTCGAATAAATCGGATTTCGCACCACATCGGCGAGACCTCTCACATTCTGCGGACAGGCCACCCTGACCGGCATGTGAAATATCTCTTCGGCAAGCTCCACCACACCTTCCATGCGCGAGGTTCCGCCGGTCAACACGACGCCAGCAGCCACCAGATCCTCGAAGCCGCTGCGGCGCAGTTCGTCACGCACCAGGGTGAACAGCTCTTCGTAGCGAGGTTCTACCACCTCGGCCAGGGACTGGCGTGACAGGTCCCGTGCAGGACGGTCGCCAACGCTCGGCACTTTGATCATCTCGTCGCTGGAGGCCAGCTGAGTCAGAGCGCAGGCATACTTGACCTTGATCTCCTCGGCGTACTGCGCGGGTGTGCGCAGCGCCATGGCGATATCGTTGGTGACCTGGTCACCGGCAATCGGAATCACTGCAGTATGACGGATGGCGCCTTCGGTGAATACGGCAATATCGGTGGTACCGCCACCAATATCCACCATGCACACACCCAGCTCGCGTTCGTCTTCGGTCAGCACCGCATGACTGGACGCCAACTGCTCGAGAATAATGGCGTCCACATCCAGGCCACAGCGACGCACACACTTTTCGATATTCTGCACCGCATTGAGCGCCGCGGTGACCAGGTGAACACGGGCTTCCAGGCGCACACCGGACATGCCCAGCGGCTCGCGAATTCCGCCCTGGGTGTCGATGGCGAATTCCTGGGGCAATACATGCAGGACGCGCTGCCCTTCTGAGATAGCCCTGGCCCTGGCGGAGTCGATGACGCGATCAATATCCGATGGCGCGACCTCCCGCTCCTTGATGGCCACGACCCCGTCGGAATTCATGGAACTGATATGGCTTCCTGCAATGCCGACATACACGGAATGAATGTCGCAACCTGCCATCAATTCCGCTTCTTCCACCGCACGCTGAATAGACTGAACCGTGGACTCAATATTGATCACCACTCCCTTTTTCATACCTCGGGAAGGGTGAGAGCCGATACCGGCGATTTCGATGCCACCATCGTCGGTGGGCTGACCCACGATCGCTACGACCTTGGATGTTCCGATATCCAGCCCGACTACCATATTGGACACGTTGGATGGACCTGCCATGAGCCGGGAAATCTCCTTGAACGGATTCCGTAACCTTGGAACCTGCCGCTGTTATAAAAAAACCTGGGACGATTATAGAAACAAGTGCACTTGTTCGGCCAGCCCAGGACGTTCATTCATTCCACGATACGGGCTCATTTAAACAAAAGAAACCTCGAAAACCTGTCTTTGAGCAGCAAGAGTGTCGCCACTTTTAATCGCCGTCGTTCTTTTGTCGATTAAAGGCGACGCTCAGCCATTGGACGATTCGCCCCCATCGACCGGCTCCGTCTCACCATGCCAGGCCACGGAGACCCCGTTGGGGTAACGCAGATCGATGTAGCGAATGTGCGACGCCACACTGCCCAACTCACCACGCCAAGCGGCTTCGAGACGCCCGAGGCGTGCTTCGAGATCGCCACGCCCGAGCATGATCCAGACCCCACTGGCCAACTGGAAGCGCCATGCACCGCGTGGCTCGAGGCGCAGCTGCTGCACGTCGAGCCCCATCCGCTCCAAGCGCTGCTCCAGGGTGGCGAAGTAGGCCAGCACCTCTGCGCCCGCCCCCACCGGACCCGCCATGTCCGGCAGACCGTCAGGGGGCGCTACCGGAGCGTAGGCGAAGGGCTCGCCCTCGGCATTCAACAGCTTGTCATCGTTCCAACGGGCCACCGGGCGCTGCTCTTCCAGCTCGAAGGTGAGCGCATTCGGCCACTCGCGACGAATGCGCACTTCCTTCAACCAACCGACCTTGAGCGCCTCTTCCCGCAGGGCCTCCAGATCCACCGACAGCCAGGTCTTGCCCTGTACCAAGGGTGCCAATTGTCGCTTGAGATAAGAAGCGTCCACATGATGCAGCTCACCTCCAATGGACACTCTTTCGATGGGACGATCAAGCCATAGCCATAACGCCTGACCGCCCGCCCCCAGCAGGACGACGAGCAGAAAGATGCCAAGCGACGAGCCGCGTCGGATCATGTCAGCCGCGCTCCCTGGCGGTATCGATGATCCCCAGTACCAACTGGTCGAAGTTCATCCCGGCGTGGGCTGCCGCCTGAGGCACCAGACTATGATCGGTCATGCCCGGCACTGTATTGACCTCAAGCAGCCAGAAACGCCCGTCGCCGTCCCGCATCACGTCGACACGCCCCCAGCCCTGGCAACCAATGGCTTCGAAAGCGGCGACGCACAGCTCGCCCAGCGCCGTCTCTTCGGCCTCGCTCAAGCCGCACGGGAGGTGGTAGATCGTCTCGTTGGACAGGTATTTGGCCTCATAGTCATAGAAGCCGCTGGGCACCTCGACGCGAATGGCCGGAAGCGCCTTGTCGCCAAGAACCGACAAGGTAAATTCGTCTCCGCTCACAAAACGCTCGGCCATCACTCGGGCGTCGAATCTGGCGGCCTCGTGATAGGCATTTTCGAGCTCGGAACGGCTCTTGACGATGCTGATGCCGATGGTCGACCCCTCATGCACTGGCTTGACGACCAGTGGCAGCCCCAGCTTCGCAACGACCTCATCCCAGTCAGCTGAGGGTGTCAGCAGTACGCTCTCGGGGGTGGGCATCCCCAGCGCCTGCCACAGCGCCTTGGTGCGCATCTTGTCCATGCCCAGCGCCGACGCCAGCACGCCGCTACCGGTGTAGGGAATGCCTGCCAGTTCCAGCGCACCTTGCAGACAGCCGTCCTCACCGCCCCGGCCGTGCAGAGCGATGAACACCAGGTCAGGGCTCAGCGCCTCAAGCCCGGCGACGCCGCCGTCGGCGAGGTCGTAGCCGGTCACGTTCAGACCCAGGCGCTGACAAGCGGCCAGCACCGCTGCACCACTCTTCAGGGAGACCTCACGCTCGGCGCTGTGGCCGCCATAGACAACCACAACATGGCCAAGGGATTGCGCGTGTTGGTTCACAGTGTCACCTCATCAAACTGCAGCAGAGCATCGGCCAGTCGCTGGGAAATACCCCCCACGTCGCCCGCGCCTTGAGTGATCAGAATGTCGCCAGGCTTGACCACCTTGGCCAGCAACGCCGGCAGCTCCGTCTTGTCCTGGGCAAAGATCGGGTCCACTTCTCCGCGCTGGCGGATCGATCCGGCCAGGCTGCGCCCGTCGGCACCGGGAAGCAGCGCTTCACCAGCGCTGTAGACGTCGAGCAGCACCAGGGTGTCGACGCTGGACAGCACGCGCACGAAGTCCTCGTAGAGATCCCGTGTACGGGAATAACGGTGTGGCTGGTACACCATGACCAGACGACGGCTGGGCCAGCCATCACGCACCGCCTTGATCACCATCTCCACTTCACGGGGATGATGGCCATAGTCATCGACCAGCATAACGTCAGCTTCGGCTTCACCGTCGCCCTCACGCCGGGGTGCAGGGAAGTTGCCGTGAACCTGGAACCGACGCCCGACACCGGCAAACCCGGCCAACCCTCGGAGGATAGCGCCAGCTTCGACCCCGGCATCCGTCGCCACGGCAATCGCGGCCAGTGCATTCAGCGCGTTGTGACGGCCCGGCATGGCCAGCCTCACCTCGAGATCTTCAAGATCCCCCGGGCGCACCGCGGTAAAGCGGACTTCACCAGCACTCTGCTCGAAGTTCTCGATGCGGTAGTCAGCGTCAGCAGAGAAGCCATAGGTAACAAACTGGCGATTGATACGGTCCAGCAGGCCTCTCACGTTGTCATCATCGATGCACAACACTGCAAGGCCGTAGAACGGCAGGTTGTGCAGAAACTCGATAAAGGTGTGCTTCAGCCGCTCGAAATCCCCACCATAGGTGCTCATATGGTCGGCATCGATATTGGTCACGATGCTGACCATGGGCTGCAAGTGCAGGAAGGATGCGTCGGATTCATCCGCCTCGGCCACCAGGTAGTCACCCTGGCCGAGCTGGGCGTTGGTGCCAGCACTGGTCAGCTTGCCGCCGATAACGAAGGTGGGATCCAGCCCGCCTTCACCCAGCAGGGTAGCCGTCAAGCTCGTCGTGGTGGTCTTGCCGTGGGTGCCAGCGACCGCGATGCCGTGCCGAAAGCGCATCAGCTCGGCCAGCATTTCCGCCCGGCGCACTACCGGAACACGATGTTCGTGGGCCCATTTGAGCTCTGGGTTGTCCTCGGCCACTGCGGTGGACACGACGACCACGTCCGCGCCATCGGCGTGCTCCGCGGCATGTCCGATGAACACCCGCGCGCCGCAGCTTTCCAGGCGAGCTACCACGGATGAGCGTCGCAGATCGCTGCCGCTGACGTGATAGCCCTGGTTAGCCAGCACCTCCGCGATACCGCACATGCCGGCGCCACCGATACCCACAAAGTGAATGCGACGAATCCGGCGCATGCCCAGGCCACGTGCGGGTGCCGGGCCTTGTCCGGCAAGAGGAGATGGGGTCACTTGGCCGGGTACCGGCCCTTGGGTCTGATTACTCAAAGCCTGTCTCCATACAGCCCGCTACCAGTCGATCCACGGCGTCCAGATGGGCCTCAGCCCGTGCCTTGCTCGCCATGCTCGCCAGTGTGTCGGGCTCAAGCAACGTCTCAAGGCGCTGTGCCAGAGACGTCGGGTTCATGTCTCGTTGCTGAATCAGTGCCGCCGCGCCAGCACTGACCAATGCCTGGGCGTTGGCCGTCTGGTGATCGTCCACCGCATGGGGAAATGGCACGAACAAGGCTGGCTTTGCCGCCGCAGCCAGCTCGGCCACGGTCAGGGCACCGGAACGGCAGACCACCAGGTCGGCCCAGTCATAGGCCGCCGCCATATCCGCGATAAAGTCACTGACCTGTGCCTCGACGCCGCTGGCGGCGTAGCCCTCGCGGGTCGCCTGGTCCTTGTCGCGCCCCGCCTGATGGCGGACCTCGGGACGCATCTCTTCCGGGAGCGAGGCCAGCGCCTCGGGCACCTGTTGATTGAGCGCCAAGGCACCCAGGGATCCGCCCACCACCAACAGGCGCAGTCGCCGGCCACGCATCTCGCTGGCCTGGCGCAGGGTGTCGCCCAGCGCGGCAATTTCCTCACGCACGGGATTGCCGATCACCTCTGCCCTGCCGCCAAAGGCCTGGGGAAAGGCGGCATAGACGCGCCGCGCCAAGCGCGACAGCGCGCGGTTGGTCAAGCCGGCGACCGCGTTCTGTTCATGTATCACCAGTGGCTTACCACACCACTTCGCCGCCAGCCCACCGGGGCCGCTGGCGAAGCCGCCCAGCCCTACCACCAGCTGGGGGTCGTATTCACGAATGATCTGGCGAGCCTGACACACTGCACGGGACAGCCGCACCGGCGCCAACAACCAGCCGGCAGCGCCGTTACCGCGCAAGCCGCTGACAGCGATCTGGTGAAGCGGGATGCCCGCCTCCGGAACCAGACGATTCTCTATGCCCCTGGGGCTACCCAGCCAGGCCACCTCAACGCCCTGAGCCTGAAGGCCCCGCGCCAGCGACAGTGCGGGAATAACATGTCCCCCGGTGCCGCCGGCCATGATCAATGCTCGCCTTCCCTGTTGCTCGCTCACGGCTTCACTCCTGCAGCCTGGGTTCGTCTCGGCGCCCTGCGCCCCGACTCGCGCTTGGCTGTCGGAGACTGCCGGCGCAATCGCTCGCGGGTCTCGACATCCACCCGCAGCAGCAGTGCCACCATGACACAGCTCACCACCAGGCTGGACCCGCCGTAGGACAGTAGCGGCAGGGTCAACCCCTTGGTCGGCAGCATGCCGGTACTGACCGCAATATTGATAAATGCCTGGGCGCCAATCACCAGCGCAATGCCATAACTGAGGTACGCAGCGAAGGGCATTCTGGCAAGCTCAGCCCGGCGACCCACCGCCATTGCCCGCCATACCAGCAGGGCGAACAGGCCAACGACGGCGATGGCCCCGATCATGCCGAGCTCTTCAGCCAGCACCGCAAACACGAAATCGGTGTGTGCTTCCGGCAGGTAGAACAGCTTCTGCACGCTATTACCCAAGCCCATGCCGATCAAATGGCCGCGCCCAAAGGCGATCAACGCCTGGGTCAGCTGATAACCACTGGCGAACTGGTCCGCCCAGGGATCGATAAAACTGGTCAGGCGTGCCATCCGGTAAGGTTCGGCCACCGCCAGGATGGCGCCGAGAGACCCCACCAGGATAAACAGCAGAATGAAGCGCCCCCAGGGCGCCCCAGCCATCAACAGCATCCCCATGACACAGCTGGTCATGACCACGACACCACCGTAATCCGGCTCGAGAATCAGCAGCACCGCGACCACGCCCACCACCACCAGAGGACGCAGGAACGCTCCCCACTGACGCCTCACCTGGGGCAAGAACCGCTCAAGATAACCGGCCATGTAGGTGATCAGGCAGAGCTTGGCTACCTCGGAAGCCTGCAAATTGAACGGCACTCCGGGAATCGACAGCCAGCGACGGCTGCCATTGACCTCACGCCCCACCAGCAGCACCAGCAGCAGAAGCACCAGCCCGACCAGCAGCAGCAGCGGGCCATTGGCCTTCCACCAGGCCAGCGGCACTCGCAGCGCCAGAGCGCCAACCGTCAGGCCACCCAGCACAAAGATGCCGTGTCGAATACTGAAGTACCAGGCATTGCCGGTCAGGCTGGTCGCTACTTCGGTAGACGCCGAGGTCACCATGATCCAACCCATCAACAGCAGCGACAGGGTGGCGACCAGCAACCAGCCATCAAAGCTGTGATCACGAGTCGACAGGTGCTCGCGCAGGACACCGAAACGATGCCGGGTTCGGGACAGGCGACTCATGTACGGCCTCCATTGGCCAGAGCGTGAACAAGCGAGCGGAAGGCCTCGCCGCGAGCCAGATAGTTGGGGAACTGGTCGAGGCTGGCGCAGGCAGGCGACAGCAACACCACGTCTCCCGGCTCGGCGATGTGCCGGGCACGCTCAACCGCAGCGCGTAGATCGTCGACCCGCGTCACCGGCACCCGCTCGGCCAACGCCTGTGCCAGCTGCGGCGCGTCTTGACCAAACAGCACGGCCTCCCGTGCGTAGTGCCCCAGCGGCTGCGCCAAGGGACTGAAGTCAGCCCCCTTGCCCACACCGCCGGCCAGCAGGATGAGCCGCCCCTTGAGGGTCGGCCCGAGACCGGCAATCGCGGCCAGCGTGGCGCCGACGTTGGTGCCCTTGGAGTCATTGATCCAGTCGACCTCGCCTACCGTTGCCAGCCACTCACTGCGGTGCGCAAGCCCGGTAAACCTCTCCAGCACGCTGGCCATGTCCTCCAGCGGAAATCCGAGCCGATACCCCATGGCCATGGCGGCCAAGGCGTTGGCCTGATGATGGCGTCCTACCTGACGCATACGGGAAACCGGAAACAACGGGCGCGGGCCATGCATGAACCACGGCTCGCCCTGGTGCTCTGCCACGCCCCAGTCATCATGCTCGGGCGCGGGATCCACGACCCCAAAGCGCGACACCGCAGGCAGTGACGACTCCGGCCAGGTCTCAGGGTCTTCCGCATTGATGACCCCATGGGAGGCACCGCGGAAAATCCGCTGCTTGGCTCGACGATAGCCCGCCATATCACCATGGCGATCGAGGTGGTCCTCACTCAGGTTGAGAAAGGCAGCGGACTCGGCGCCAAGCCAAGGGGTGGTCTCGAGCTGAAAGCTGGACAGCTCCAGCACGTAGAGATCCGCCGACGGCTCCTGTATCAGCAGGTCGAGGGCCGGGGTACCGAGATTGCCTCCCACCGCGACCTTGCGACCGGCCTCACGCGCCATCTCGCCTACCAGGGTGGTCACCGTGGACTTGGCATTGGCGCCGGTGATGGCGACGATCGGTGCCTGGCAGGCGCGGCAAAATAGTGCAATCTCGCCGATCAGCCGTGGCTCTCCCGTATCGTCCCGGCGATCCTCGGCAAGGGCTGCAAAGCACGGCTGATGGGGGTCGACACCAGGGCTGAGCACGACTTCCCGCGCGTGATCGAGGACGAGCCCCGCTAGTGGGCCTAGGCGGTACGGCACCTCGGGAAACTCACGCAGAAACGCATCGAGTCCAGGCGGGGCGTCGCGGGTATCCACCACCATGAACTCTCGGCCAAGGCGCTCCAGATGGCGACAGATAGCCATCCCCGATACCCCAAGACCCACCACCACCGTCATCGACGCCGGCACCACCAGGTGCTGCGGCAAGCGTGAGCGACTCGCGTTCATGTCAGCCTCAGCGAATCTTGAGGGTTGCGAGACCCAGCAGCACGAGCACCACGGTGATGATCCAGAACCTCACGATCACACGCGGCTCAGGCCAGCCCTTCAATTCGAAGTGATGGTGCAGCGGAGCCATGCGGAAGATCCGCCGCCCGGTCAGCTTGTAGGAGCCCACCTGAAGAATGACCGACACGGTTTCCATGACGAACACGCCGCCCATGATGAACAGCACCACCTCCTGGCGCACAATCACCGCGACCACACCCAGCGCAGCCCCCAGGGCAAGTGCGCCCACGTCGCCCATGAAGACCTGGGCGGGATAGGTGTTGAACCAGAGAAAACCGAGGCCAGCGCCGGAGATGGTGGCGCAGAACACGGCCAACTCACCGGCACCGGGAATCATCGGAATCTGCAGGTAGCTGGAAAACACCGCATTACCGCTGGCATAGGCAAACACCCCAAGCCCCATGGCCACCATGACCGTGGGCATGATCGCCAGGCCGTCCAGGCCATCGGTCAGGTTCACCGCGTTGGACGCACCGACGATCACCAGGTAGGTCAACAGGATATAGAACAGACCCAGGGGCAGGACGAAGTCCTTGAACAGGGGCAGGATCAGGCTGGTTTCCACCGGCGATGCCGCCGTCACGTACAGCACCACCGCAGCCGCCAGACCAATCACCGACTGCCAGAAGTACTTCCAGCGAGCAGGCAGGCCCCGCGGGTTTTTCTCCACGACCTTGCGATAGTCGTCGACCCAACCGATGGCACCGAAGCCGAGGGTCACCAGCAGCACCACCCACACATAGTGGTTGGTGAGGTCCCCCCACAACAGCGTGCTCACCGCCATGGCCATCAGGATCATCGCACCGCCCATGGTCGGTGTCCCCGCCTTGGACAGATGCGACTGAGGACCGTCATCGCGAACCGCCTGCCCGATCTGACGTTCGACCAACCGGCGGATCATCAGCGGCCCGAACCACAAGCACAGCACCAGCGCCGTGATGGTCGCCAGGATCATCCGCAGAGTGAGATAACCAAAGACGTTGAAGGCGCTTTGATAGTTCGCCAACACTTCAGCCAGGAAAAGCAACATGTATCAGGTTCACCTTGAAACATCTGGGCGCAAGGCTGCCACGACAGTCTCCATCCCCGCAGAGCGGGAGCCCTTCACCAACACGCTGGCGCCTTGGGGCAAATGTTGCTGCACGTGGCGGACCATCGCCGCCTGATCAGAAAAATGGCACCCACCTTCACCGAAGGCCTGGGCGGCAGGGTTGGCCGCCTCTCCCAGGGTGCCGAGAAATGTGATACCGCGTTCCCGCGCGTAGCGCCCGATGTCCGCATGCAGGTCATCGGACGCGGCTCCCAGTTCACCCATGGCGCCGAGCAGACACCAATGAGGGCCAGGCAGACCCAACAGCGCATCGATCGCCGCCTTGACTGCCCCTGGGTTGGCATTATAGGTGTCATCCAGCAGCCGACTGTCACGCAGCCCCTGCTCGACCGTCAGTCTCCCGGCCGTCGGGGTGACCAGCGCAAGACCGGCCACCACCTCTTCCCCGGAAAGCCCCATTGCCACGGCCGCTGCGGCGGCTGCCAGAGCGTTTGACACATTGTGCAGGCCCATCAGGGGGAGCTGCACCCGCCCCAGCACACTGCCATCGAAATTCAGCGTGAAAGCATAGCGCCCGAGCTCATCACAGACCAGTTCCGAGGCATTCATGCGTGCTTCTCGGGTCAAGCCGAAACCGATGACCTCGCGCGGCGCCGCCAAGGCTGACCACATCGAGAAGTAGCGATCATCGCGATTCAGCACGGCGATCCCGGAGGCTGCCAGCCCGGCCAGGATTTCCCCCTTGGCCTGAGCTATCCGTCCCATGCCACCAAACTCACCGACGTGGGCCCCCGTCACATTGGTAATCACCGCCACCTGGGGCTCGGTCAGTGCCGTTGTCCAGGCAATCTCGCCGAGATGGTTGGCCCCAAGCTCCACCACCGCCTGGCGGTGCTCGGGCGCCAACCGCAGCAGCGTCAGCGGAGCGCCGATATCGTTGTTCAGATTGCCCTGGGTCGCCAGGGTCGAGCCTGCGCGGCCGAGCAGCGTCGCCAGCATCTGCTTGACGGTCGTCTTGCCGCTATTACCCGTCACCGCGACGATGGGACCCTTCCAGGCCCGACGATGGGCTCTGGCCAGCAGCCCCAGCGCCATCCGCGTATCCCCCACCACCAGCTGTGGCAGCGGATCGTCCACCGCGCGCTCGACCACCGCCGCGATCGCACCGGCCTGGCGCGCCTGGGACACAAAGTCGTGAGCGTCGAAGCGCTCCCCTCGCAACGCCACGAACAGCGAGCCGGGAACCAGCTGACGCGTGTCGGTGACGATCGAAGCCATCTCGCTGTCTTCAACATCCGCCTCTGACAGGCCTAGCGCACGACAGACGCCTGACAGCGTGGTGAGCTCATCACGACGCATGCTTAGAGCCTCCTTGGGCGCTGGTCGAGGGCGGCTTGCGCCTCATCCAGGTCGGAAAAGTCATGGCGGACGCCAAGCACTTCCTGGTAGGTCTCGTGCCCCTTGCCGGCCACCAGAATGACGTCATCGGGACCCGCTTCCGCCACCGTTCGGGCGATCGCAACGCCACGACCAGCAATATTCCAGGCGCTGGCGCGCTGTTCGGCTGTCAGCCCCTCCAGCATGGCCTCACGGATGGCAGCAGGATCCTCGCTGCGTGGGTTGTCATCGGTGATCACCACAGCTTGGGCGTGACGGGCAGCCACCTGTGCCATCAACGGGCGCTTACCGCTGTCACGGTCGCCACCGCAGCCTACCAGACACCATAGCTTGCCACGCCCAGGCAGATGCGCCTTGAGCGCTGCCAGTGCGTTCTCCAGGGCATCTGGCGTATGGGCGTAGTCGATGACCACCACCGGTGCATGCTCGCGCAGTATGGCCTGCATTCGCCCGGGCACAGGGGTCAAGCGCTCGGCGGCAGACACCAGCTCGTCGATGCCCGCGCCCAGCCCATAGAGGCTGGCCATCGCCAGCAGCACGTTGTCGAGATTGAAGCGCCCCAACAACGGCAGCTGCAGCACCCGCTCTTCATCGGGGGTCGCGATCAGCGCGCGCTGGCCGCTGGCATGCGGCTCTACGTCCAGCACTCGCAGCGACACGTCAGACGCCTCACCGCAGGCCAGTACGCGGGTATCACGGGACACCCCGGCCAGCATCAATCGCGCCAGAGGATCGTCACCATTGACGACCGCCAGCCCGAGCTCAGGGCGCTTGAACAGCTTTGCCTTGGCCGCCGCATAGGCCACCATGCTGCCGTGATAGTCCAGGTGGTCTCGACTGAGATTGGTGAACACGGCGGCATGGAAGCGACATCCCGCCACGCGGTCCTGCTCGAGAGCGTGGCTGGACACTTCCATGGCCACCCGTTGCAGCCCCGAGGCCGCCAACTCACCCAGCTGGCGCTGCAGCGTCAAGGGCTGGGGGGTGGTGTGAATGCCCTGCGCAAGAGCGCCAGGGCGCCCGTGACCCAAGGTGCCGATCACCCCGCAGTCGACACCGATGGCCGCTGACAGCTCGGCAATATAATGGGTCACTGAGCTCTTGCCATTGGTCCCGGTCACCCCGATCAGCTCCAGGCTGTCGGGTACCTGGTAGACGCTGCGAGCAAACTCGCCGAGCCTGTCAGCGAGCTCTGGCAGCCACAGCACTCGACCATCGATTCTGGGCTGGTCCTCCTTCGCCTCGGCGAGGACCATCAGTGCCCCCTGGGCCAGAGCCTGATCGACAAAGGCTCGACCGTCACCCGCCACGCCAGGGATCGCGATAAAGACATCGCCTTCGGCGATCTCGCGACTGTCGGTGCTGAGCGTCACCGCCAGCGCCTCGTCCTGATCGTCCTGCGTCAGCGGAAGGTCTTGCCAACACTGCAGCAGCACGCCCTTGAGGCGTGCCAGAGAAAGGGTCATGCCAGGCTCCGTCGCGGTCTGCATCATGGGGTACCGGCCTCCTCATCGGGGCGATCTGGCGGTACGTCGAGAATTCGCAGGGCGCTGCCGGCCACCCGCGAGAATACCGGCGCGGCGATGGCACCACCGTAATAGGCGTCGCCCCGTGGGTGGTCAATCATGACCACGGTGATGATCCGCGGATCCGACACCGGCGTGATGCCGACAAACAGCGCGCGGTAGGCATTTTGTTCGTAACCGCCACTGCCGCTCTTGCGCACGGTACCGGTCTTGCCGGCCACGCTGTAACCGGGAACCAGGGCCCGGCGAGCGCCGGTACCCGGTGCCACGACTTCATCCATCATGGCCAGGACGCGGTCAGCCACGTCCGGCTGGACCACCTGCTCCCCCTGGGGCTCGCGACTGAGGCGCAGCAGAGAGGGCGGAAGACGTTCGCCGTGATTGGCAATGGAGGTATAGGCGCTGGCCAATTGCAGCGCCGTGACCGACAGACCGTAACCGTAGGACAAGGCCGCCCACTGACTGCTCGACCAGACCGCGGGAGCCGGCATGTTGCCCGTGGCCTCGCCGGGAAAGCCGGTGCCCGGCGCCTGCCCGAAGCCCAGTGCGCGGTAGCGGTCAGGCACCACCGGATCATCGAGCTGCAAGGTCAGCTTGGCCATGCCGATATTGGAGGACTTGCGCAGGATACCCGCCAGGGTCAAGGCACCGTTGTTGGATACGTCACGGATCGTGTAGCGATCGATGCGCATCCAGCCGGGGGAGGTATCGACTACCAAGTCGGGGGGAAACCGCCCGGTTTCCAGCAGCGCCGACATGGCCAAGGGCTTCATCACCGATCCCGGCTCGAATACGTCTACCATGGCCCTGTTGCGCAAGCCCTGAGGATCCAGGCCTGCGCGATTGTTAGGGTTGTACGAGGGTTGGTTGGCCATGGCCAACACTTCGCCGGTGCGTGCGTCCATCATCACCAGCACGCCGCCGTCGGCATCGTTTTCATCCACCGCAGCCTTCAGCTCGCGGTATGCCATGTATTGCAGGCGTTGGTCGATGGAGAGCGTGAGGTTGCCGCCCGGTTCGGCTTCCTGAAGAACCTCGAGATCCCGCACCAGGCGGCCACGACGATCCTTGAGCACGCGGCGCTTGCCGGGCTCTCCCGACAGGTAGGACTGATAGGCCAGCTCCAGCCCCTCCTGCCCCTGGTCGTCGACGTTGGTCACACCCAGCAATTGGGCGATCACCTCTCCCGCCGGGTAGTAGCGCTTGTACTCTTCCCGGGCATGGACGCCAGGTACCCTCAGCTTCAACACTTCCTCGGCCTGGGCTGGGGTCATCCGACGCCGCAGATACATGAACTCTCGTTCGCTATACCGCTCGATGCGATCGTTGAGCGCGTCCAGGTCCTGGCCCAGTGCCTGAGCCAGCCTCAGTCGCTGGATGTTGTCATCCGGCAGGTCCTGGGGATTGGCCCAGAGCGTAACAACCGGCGTGGATATCGCCAGCGGCTCCCCGTGGCGATCAGTGATCATGCCCCGATGGGCGGGTATCGGGTCGGTGCGCAGGGTACGCGCGTCGCCCTGCACCTGCAGAAAGTTTCGATTGATCACATGCAGGTCGACGATGCGTCCGGCAAGTAGCCCCAGCCCGACCAGGATCAGCGTCATCATGACGATGTAACGCGCACGACCCATCGGCTCCATGGGCGGAGGTCGTCGCGGCGTCACACCCCGAGGGAGCTCCGCGGTCATGGCCCAATCACCTCGATGTCATGGATATCCGGCAAGCGCATCTCGAGCCGCTCTACCGCCAATCGCTCAATCCGCGAAGGAGTCGACCAGGCGCTCTCTTCCAGCAACAGCTGCCCCCATTCGGTCTGCAGCTGCTGCTGCTCTCGCTCGAGCTCCTGAAGGGTCGCATAGTGCTGGCGGGTTTGATGACTGACGCTGATGACGGCAAGCGCCGACATCAGGCACGCCAGCAGCAGCGCGGCCACCAGCAACAGCCTCGGTGACAGCGCTGTCGGCAGCGGCCAGCCAAAGGCGTTGAGATCCTGTCGTCCTTGAGCCATCTGCTTTCCTCAATAGCGCTTGCGCGCCACACGCATCACGGCACTGCGCGCACGCGGGTTGGCCTCGACCTCTTGCGGGCTCGCCTTCATGGCCTTGCCCACGGATTCCAGTCGACGAGCGATCTGATCATCCCGCAACGGTATACCTTTGGGCACATTGGTATCCCCTTTGACGTGGTCGCGGATAAAGCGCTTCACCCGGCGGTCTTCCAGCGAATGAAAGCTGATCACCACCAGGTGGCCACCCGGCGCCAACGCCTCGAGTGCGGCGTCAAGGGCGAGTTCAAGCTGATCCAGCTCGCCATTGACGTGGATGCGCATGGCCTGAAACACCCGGGTGGCCGGATGCTTGCCTTTTTCCCAGGCAGGATGGGCCTGTTTGATCACCTCAGCCAGGTCAGCTGTGCGCGTGAAGGGACGCTGCTGACGGCGCTCGATCACCGCCCTGGCGAGGCGTCGCGCAAAACGCTCCTCACCATAGCGCTTGAACACCGAGCTCATCTCGGCTTCATCAACGCGCGCCAACCAGTCAGCAGCACTTTCGCCCTGGGTCGGATCCATGCGCATGTCCAGCGGACCATCGCGTAGAAAGCTGAAACCCCGCTCGGGATCATCCAGCTGAGGCGACGACACCCCGATATCCAGCAAAATGCCCGACAGACGACCATCCAGGCCGCGCGCCTGGGCCACTTCCCTGAGCCGCGCGAACTCGGTCTGCTCAATGCTGAAACGAGGGTCATCGATGGACGCCGCTTCGGCGATGGCCTGGGGATCACGGTCCAGCGCCAGCAGGCTGCCACTATCGTTCAATCGCGAAAGGATGGCGCGGGAGTGTCCGCCACGCCCAAACGTGCCGTCCAGGTAGGTACCACCGGCATCATGTACCAGGGCATCGACGGCACCGTCGAGCAAGACGCTTTCATGGGCGAAGCCGCGCACGGACGTTTCTGAGGAGGGTGACGGCATGCAGCTCTCGTTCGACGATGATATTCCAACGCGCGGCCAGCCAACGACGCCGTCAGCGGTGGAACTCTCTCGCCACTGGGCTCCTGGCCGCACAGATTCATGAGGCAATGCCCGGGCCGAAGGCCCGAGCACAGAACATCTGGGGGAGTCGGCCGATAAGCCGGGTTCTGTCGAGGACAGCCATTCCTCTAGGAGCAGTGTCACCACTGCCCTCAAGCAACCTACCCGAACCCAGCGCGGGCCACGCCAACGGGTTCCTATTTGGTCTTGCTCCGAGTGGGGTTTACCGTGCCACGCACTGTTGCCAGGCGCGCGGTGCGCTCTTACCGCACCCTTTCACCCTTGCCGGCCTCCCTGAGGAGACGTAGGCGGTCTACTCTCTGCTGCACTTTCCGTCGGCTCACGCCGCCCAGGGGTTACCTGGCACTCTGCCCTATGGAGCCCGGACTTTCCTCCCCCGCCTTGCGGCGGCGGCGACTGTCTGGCCAACTCCCGCGGCAAGCATACCAGTGCCCCGCCACCCCCTCAATCCCCGTCCTTCAGTGACTGGGCCTTGGCATACCATGTCTTCTTGGCTCCGCCCAGCACCCGCGCGGCGACACCCGCCGCCTGCTTCACACCGACACCTTCGTCGAGAAGCGCTCGCAGCAAGGCATCTTCCTCCACCGCCTGCCCTGCGGACGCCACCTCAGTCGCTCCGGCCACCATCACCACGAACTCGCCGCGGGCTTGATTGGGATCTTCCTCGATCACCGCAAGAAGCTCCGCCGCCGTGCCATCGAGGAAGGTTTCGAAGGTCTTGGTCAATTCACGCCCCAGCACTACCTGACGATCCCCCAGCAGCGCGGCCAGGTCCGCCAGCAGATCCTTGATGCGGTGTGGCGATTCATAGCACACCTGCGTACCTGTATCGCCGCGCCAGGTCTCGAGCCGGGCTCGCCGACCGCTGCCCTTGGCGGGCAGAAAACCATGAAAGGTAAAGGAGGACGTGGGCAGCCCCGCGGCGCTCAAGGCGGTAATCAGGGCACAGGGACCGGGAATCGGCACGATCGAGAAGCCCTGCTGGCGCAGCTCGCGCACCACCACGAACCCCGGATCACTGATCAAGGGAGTCCCCGCATCACTGATCAGCGCCACGTCATCACCCTCGAGCAGGCGGCGCTTCAGCAGCTCTACCCGGGACGCCTCATTATGGTCGTGCACGGAGACCATCGTAGGCGCGACACCGAGGTGGCGCATCAAACGCGCGCTGTGCCGAGTATCCTCTGCAGCTACCAGGGCCACCCGCCCCAGCACCGCCGCTGCTCGCGGACTCAAATCTTCCAGATTCCCAATTGGCGTGGCGACCACGTACAATGAACCGGCTTTCACTTCTGACATCTTGGCTCCCTGGGCTGCCATCCGGAACACGGACAAGGAAGGATTCATGAGGACTTTGACTCGCGGCCCCGTGGCCGCTGCTGTACTGGCCATCTCTCTGGCCGGCTGCAGTTTCACACCAAGCATCGTGCAACGGGCCATGGATGACGACCCGGATCAGCTTCTTGCTCAGGCCGCACAGCAACAAGGCACAGAGGCCGCCGAGACCCGCTTGCGAGCGGGCGATATCCTAGCACGCTCCGGGCGGCGCCCCCAGGCGCTCGAGGTACTGAACAACCTGGACGCAAGCCAGCTCTCTGGCGAGAGCCTGCGTGACTGGGCGATGCTGCTCTCTGAGCTGGGTGACAGCGAGGGCAACCCCCAGGCGGTGATCAAGGCGGCTGGCGTGCTGGATGACCTGCAGCTGGCAAGCGACGATGCCAACCTGCTGCGCCTGCGCCAGGGACTCGCCCTGGGTCAGCTGGGCCAGCCCCAGGAGGCAGCCCGAGCGCTGATGCAGGTGCAGAGCGATACCGGCCGGGAAGACATCAACGACGCCATCTGGGACCAGCTCAGCGTGCTCAACAACCGCCAACTGGACGCCCTGTCCCAGCCCGACAACACCATCGTGACGGGCTGGCTGGAGCTGACCCGTCTGGTCAACAGCAGCGGCGGCGACATCCAGGGGCTTTTTGCCCGTCTTGATGACTGGCGCGTCGCCAACCCAGACCACCCGGCCAATCGCCGCCTGCCCAGCCAAATTGGCAAGCTACGCGAACTGCGCGGCCAGAGCGTGCAGAACATCGCCGTACTGCTGCCTGAATCAGGCCCGCTGGCGGGAGTTGCCGACGCCATCGAGCAAGGCATCCGCACCCAGCAGTCCAACGTTGTCAACGGTGGCGGCAACGGTGCCCAGCTGAGCTTCCTGGATGCCTCCAGCGCAAGCCTCGACCAACTCTACCAGCAGGCCCAGAGCAGCGGCGCCCAGGTGGTGATCGGTCCGCTCGACAAGAGCGACGTGACTCAGCTGGAAAGCCGGGCCGAGCTGCCGCTGCCCACTCTGGCCCTCAACTACGGTCAATCCGCCGCCAACCAGACCAAGAACCTGTACGAGTACGGTTTGTCTGCCGAAGACGAAGCGCGCCAGGCGGCTCGCCGGGGCTGGCAGGATGGCCATCGCAGTGCGTCCATGCTGGTGCCTGACAACGATTGGGGGCAGCGTGTTGGCGAAGCCTTCTGGAACACCTGGAGCGAGCTCGGCGGCGACATTGCCACCGCGGTTCGCTACAACCCGGGGGCGCCGGCCACCGACAGCACCCGCCGCGCCATCAGCAATCCGCGTCCGGACATGCTGTTCCTACTGGCTCTACCAGACTACGCGCGCCAGGTTCCGCCGACCATGGAGTACTATTCGGCCTCCAACCTGCCGGTATACGCGACGTCCCACCTGTACGAAGGCTCCCCTCAGCCGCGCCTCGACAAGGACCTCAACGGCGTTCAATTCGCCGATATTCCCTGGAACATCCCCGACGCAGCGGTGGGCGGCGCCGAGGCACTGCCTTACTACGACAGCTACCGCGAACTCAAGGAACAAGGATCGCCCTCCATGTTCCGCCTGATGGCCATGGGCGTCGACGCCTATGAGCTGGCTCGTCGCATGCCCCAGATCCAGGCACTGCCTGGTTCGCGGATTCAGGGCGCTACCGGTACCCTGAGCACCACAGGTGACGGCCGCATCTACCGTGAGCTGCCATGGGCACAGTTCAGCGACGGCGTGCCGGCCCCGGTGTTCAGCGATGGACTCGGCGATAGCGTTGACGCCAGCAATGACAATGCGGCCCCCTGACCCCAGGAACGCCGTTCAGCGCGGCCAGGCCATTGAGCGCTATGCACAAGCTTGGCTTGAGCAGCAAGGCCTGCTCCCGGTAGCGCGCAACCAGCGCTTTCCGGGAGGAGAGCTCGATCTGGTCATGCGCGATGGCGACATCCTGGTCTTCGTGGAAGTTCGCCATCGCCGCACCACCCGCCACGGCTCGGCCGCGGAAACCATCACGACGACCAAGCAGCGCCGCCTAATCCGGGCGGCGCGTTTTTATCTGCAGCACAACGGGCTATCATGTCCCTGCCGCTTCGATGTTCTGGCGATCACCGGCGCCCCGCCACAGCTTGAGACCGAGTGGTTGGCCAATGCATTCGAAGCGAACTGACACACCGGGCGTCCCCGCGGATGCCCCCATGGACCAGGAAGGCAGCATGGATTTCCAGAGCCGAATTCTCGGACAATTCAACGACAGCATCGACACCAAGACCTATGCCAGCGAAGTGCTTCCTCCGTTCATCGAGGTCGCCAGCCAGATGATGGTCCAGTGCCTGGTCACCGACGGCAAGATCCTGGCCTGCGGCAATGGCGGCAGCGCCGGTGATAGCCAGCACTTCTCATCTGAGCTATTGAACCGCTTCGAGCGCGAACGTCCCAGCCTGCCAGCCTTGGCATTGACCACTGACACCTCGACGCTGACCTCCATTGCCAACGATTACAGCTACAACGAGGTCTTCTCCAAGCAGATTCGCGCCCTGGGACAGCCCGGCGACGTGCTGCTGGCCATCTCTACCAGCGGCAACTCCGCCAACGTCATCCAGGCCATCCAGGCGGCCCATGATCGCGACATGACCGTTGTGGCCCTGACTGGCCGCGACGGCGGCAACATGGCCTCGCTGCTGGGACAGGATGATTGCGAGATTCGCGTCCCAGCGACGTCCACGGCGCGCATCCAGGAGGTGCACCTGCTGGTCATCCATTGCCTGTGCGATCTGATCGACGAACAACTTTTTGGTGCAAGCGAGTAACGAGTGAATATCATGAAACAACCCCACACCCGTCCCACACGCCCCTTGCTGGCCGCCCTGCTGCTCTCCGTTGCCCTGGCGGGATGCACCACCGTCACCTCGGTGACCAACCCCGGCACCATTGACGAGGACTACGGCGAACGCACCTTGGGTGCCACGGTGGAAGACGAGAGCATCGAGACCAAGGCGGCTCACAACCTGGGACGCACCGATGCTCGACTGGCCGACGCCCGTATCAACGTCGACAGCTACAACGGCGTGGTCCTGCTGACCGGCCAGGTGCCCAGTGCTGAACTCAAGCAGCGCGCCGAAGAGGTGGTCAGCCAAGTGCGCAACGTGCGCCGCGTGCACAACGAACTGACCGTGGCAGCAAACCTGCCCACCAGCCAGCGCCTCAATGACGCCTGGCTCGACACCAAGGCACGCACCGCATTGGCCACCAGCGATCAGGTGGACTCCGGAAGAATCACCGTGGTGACGGAAAACGCCACCGTTTATCTGATGGGACTGGTTACCCACGCCGAGGCGGACCGTGCGGTAAATATTGTCTCCAACGCGGGCGGAATGGAGCGCATCGTCAAGGTATTCGACTACATCGACTGATGCTGCCGGCACCGCGAAAAAAAAACGGCGTCCCCATGGGGACGCCGTTTGTTTTTTACGATAAGGCCAGCGCTACCGCCTGATACCCACACCATGGTGACAGCGCAGCGCTCTACCAGGGGTGAGCCCAGCGTTACTTGATGACCCGCAACGATGGCCGCCCCTTGCGCGGAGGCTTCGCCTGCCCATCACTCTTGGCGTCGCTCTTGGCGTCGGCCTCGTCAGCCTCTGTCGCTGAGGCCCGCTCTTCCTCGCCACTGGACTCAGCGTTCTGCTGGTCCGACGGCTCGGCGCCTGCCTGTGGGCGCTTGACACTCTCAAGCACAGGCGCCTCATCAACATCGTTGGCCTCATCGGCCGGCAACTCAGGCTCATGACCAAACACCATGCCCACACCGTTTTCGCGAGCGTACAGCGCGATCAACGCAGGGATGGGAACAAAGAGGAGCTCTGACTTGCCGCTGAAGCGCGCGGAAAACCGAATCATGTCATTGCCCATATGCAAGTCACGCACTGCACTTGGGCCAAGGTTCAACACGATTTGTCCATTCTGGACAAACTGTCTCGGCACCTCGACATTGTCGTACTCGGCATCAACGACGATATAGGGGGTCAATTCGTTATCCAGCAGCCACTCATAGAGCGCCCTGGCCAGATAGGGTCGACTGGACTTCATACTTTGGCCCTCTTGGTTGGCAAATGGGAACTCGGATCGTCCCGACCGAGGCCGGCCACCCGGGGTGTCGCCACACTGGACGTACTCCGTGCCTGCAACCAGGCAGCCGCACCACGGCAACATGCAGAAAGGCGAGAGGCCGCAGCGCTCTCGCCGTCATTCTTTCGGGACCGCTCGCGGCCCCGAACGGCGCGTCGCCACCCAGCACCGACTCTCACCGGGCAGGTTGCCCTCAGGGGCGAATTTCGCGCTCGGCTTCGGACAGAGAAGCGCGGAAGCCATCACGAGCAAACACTTTTTCCATGTAGCTCATCAACGGACGCACCTGCTTCTCCGGCAGCTCGATGTTGAGCGCGGGCAAACGCCACAGAATCGGCGCCAGGCAGCAGTCCACCAGAGTGAACTCTTCACTCATGAAGAACGGCATGTCTTCGAAGATCGGCGAGATCCCTATCAGGCTCTCCCGCAGTTCCTTACGCGCCTTGTCGGCTTCCTTCTTGCTGCCGGACAGGATGCGATCGACCATCGGGCACCACTCGCGCTCGATGCGGTGCATCCAAAGACGGCTCTGAGCACGCGCAACGGGGTAGACCGGCAGCAGCGGCGGATGCGGAAAACGCTCGTCCAGATACTCCATCATGACCTTGGACTCGTACAACACCAGGTCACGATCCAACAGCGTCGGCACGCTGTTGTACGGGTTCAGGTCCGCAAGCTCCTCGGGATGCTTGTCGTCAGTCACTTCGACAATATCCACTGCGACGCCCTTTTCAGCCAGCACGATCCGCACACGGTGACTGAAATGGTCCTCGCCACCGGAATAGAAGATCATCGACGACCGCTTGGCCACTACACCCATGAAACAATCCTCGCATCAGTTCAAGCCGGGATGATAACACGACAACCCCCTGTACGGGGGGCAAGAAGGGGACATCTTTCACCCTCGCGCGAGCGTTTTCGCCACACGGGGCGACACATCATAGCGCACAACGCACGGCGGGCGCATGGTCTCCCATACGCCCGCCCGTGCTGTCACTGCGTCAATGAATGTCGCGCCAATACTCACGCTTGAGGAAGTACGCCACGATGCCGAACAAAAATATGAAGATCAGCACTTTGGGGCCCAGTGCCTGGGCATGAAGCTTGGACGGCTCGCCGACGTAGGCAAGAAAGTTGGTCAGGTCATACACGGCCTGCTCGAACTCCTTGGGCTCCATGCTGCCGGGCGAGGTAATCTGCAACGTCTCGCAGGACTGGAACTTGCCCGTCAGCGGGTCCAGCTCGGCGTCGCCTACCGCATGATCAGACGCCGCGCAGACCTGCTCCTGAACCCCCTGCAGAGGCTCCAGCACGTTGGGCATGCCCACAGACGGGAACACCACATTATTCACCCCGGTCGCCCGCTCGCTGTCGCGATAGAAGCTCAGCAGGTACGTGTAGATCCAATCGGTGCCCCGCAGCCTTGCCTCCAAGGTCAGGTCGGGTGGCGCCTTGCCGAACCACACTTCTGCATCCTCGGCGCTCATGGCCTTGTGCATTTGATCGTTGTAGCCGAGATCCGGCGAAAAGATCAGATTATCCTCGACCAGATCCTGAGGCATATCCAGGTCTTCTGCAGCCCGTGAAAACCGCTGGTACTCGAGCGAATGACAGCCCATGCAGTAATTCACGTACAGCTTCATCCCGCTCTGCAGAGACGCCTGGTTTTCCAGGTCCGGCGACATGCTGCGCAGATGCACCCCCTCTCCGCCCGCGGCCAAGGCGGCCATGGGGACTAGCGCGAAGAGCAGTGCGAACAGTTGCTTTTTCATTAGCCAGTCACCCTTTCAGGAACGGGTTTGGTCTTCTCCAGCCGGGTATAGATCGGCATCAGCAGGAAGAAGGCAAAGTAGATCACCGTGCAGACCTGGGCGAGCAACGTGCGGCCTGCCGTGGGTGGCAATACCCCAAGCACACCAAGAATCACGAAGCTGATGGCAAACAGCACCAGCATGATCTTCGAAATCCAGCCTTTGTAACGAATCGAACGCACCGGCGAACGGTCAAGCCAGGGCAGCACGAACAGCACCGCAATGGCTGCGCCCATGAAGATGACGCCGAGGAACTTGGCATCAAGACCGAACAGCGAGAAGGTAATCGCGCGCAGGATGGCGTAGAACGGCGTGAAGTACCAGACCGGCGCGATATGATCCGGGGTCTTCAAGGGATTCGCCGGCTCGAAGTTGGGCTTCTCGAGGAAATACCCGCCACCTTCGGGGAAGTAGAAGATCACCGCACAGAAGACAAACAGGAACACGGCGACACCCACGATGTCCTTGACCGTGTAGTAGGGATGGAAGGGTATCCCGTCCAGCGGTTTGCCGGTTTCATCCTTCTTGGCCTTGATGTCGATGCCATCAGGATTGTTGGAGCCTACTTCATGCAGAGCAATGATGTGCAGCACCACCAATGCCAGGATCACGATCGGCAGCGCCACCACGTGCAGGGCAAAGAAGCGGTTCAGGGTAATCCCGGAGATCAAGTAATCTCCGCGCACCCACTGGGCCAGATCCGGACCGATGCCGGGGATGGCGGAGAACAGGGAAATGATGACCTGAGCGCCCCAGTAGGACATCTGCCCCCAGGGCAGCAGGTAACCCATGAAAGCCTCGGCCATCAGCGCCAGGTAGATTGCCATGCCGAAGATCCAGACCAGCTCACGGGGCGCCTTGTAGGAGCCGTAGAGCAGACCACGGAACATATGCAGATAGACCACCAGGAAGAATGCCGAGGCGCCGGTGGAGTGCATGTAGCGGATCAGCCAGCCGTACTCCACATCCCGCATGATGTATTCGACGGAGGCAAAGGCGCCCTCGGCGCTGGGATTGAAACTCATGGTCAGCCAGACGCCGGTCAGAATCTGATTGACCAGCACCAGCAGAGCGAGGGATCCGAAGAAGTACCAGAAATTAAAGTTCTTGGGCGCGTAATACTCTGACAGATGTTCCTGCCACATCTGGGTCGCCGGAAATCTATCGTCGATCCAGCGCATGAGACCGCGCTCGGCCTTGGCCTTGTTGGGATTTGCCATTACGCACCCTCCCCGTCTTCACCGACCACGATGACCGACTCGTTGACAAAGTAATAGGGCGGAACCTCCAGGTTCACGGGAGCGGGAACGTTGCGAAAGACCCTGCCCGCCAGATCAAAACGCGAACCGTGGCAAGGACAGAAGAAGCCGCCCGGCCAGTCTTCTACCCCCACCCCTTCGGCATTGGGTTCGGGCTTGAACAGCGGCGAACAGCCAAGGTGCGTACAGATCCCTACCAGCACCCCGATCTCAGGCCGAATGGAGCGCAAATGGCCTCCGGCATAGCCGGGCTGCTGCGGCTTGGCAGACTCGGGGTCGGCCAGCACGTCTTCTCCCAGCGCCTCGGTGCGCTCAATCATCTCTGGAGTGCGATTGATGACCCATACAGGCCGCCCGCGCCACTCGACGGTCATTCTCTGCCCCGGCTCGAGCTTCGAGATATCCGCCTGAACGGGAGCCCCTGCCGCCCGCGCTCTGGCACTCGGCTGCCAGGATGCCACAAAGGGAACCGCTACCCCGACAGTGCCGACCGCCCCAACCACGGAGGTAGCACCCACGAGGAAACGGCGCCGCCCCTTGTTCACGCCGTTGTCTGCCATGATCTGGTTTCTCCCATCAGACTTTATCCGTTGTTGTTTTCACGGTCCCTTGAATGTCCGTGACCACGGATACAAGTGGCTTGTATGTTAGGAAATCCCCCCCACCCGCACAAGAAGACCTCCGGGCAAGACACCCCGTGCAAGCCCCATACATTTGACATGGAACAACTTTATGACGATGTGCCCGAGCGCCCTGCGGCAAAAGAAGGGCCTCAAGCGCATCAAGGCCGCAACTCCAGCCTCACAGGACGGCTAGCGGATCAGCACAAAAGTCACCGTCGGAGCGTCACCAACGGTCGCATCGCGGAACACGCCAGGCAAACGCCCGGCCGGGTCGGGTACAGCACTCGCGGCAGACGCAGCGTGGTATAAGGGGTAGCGCACCGGAAACCAAGAGGGAGGCACGCTAGCAAGAAGGGGGCAGCGCAAGGAGACCATCAGAGGTCGAGCTAGCGAAAAAGCGATAGGAAGGGATAAAAGGAAGAGACACAAGAAGAAGCACAAGAAGATCTACAAGAAGCGGGAGACGCAGAGAGGACACGAGAAACGCACGGAGCGACAGCCCCTGGGAGCAAATTCAGGCTTGCTACCGACGTAGACGCCACACGCAAAAACCGCATCCGAAAACGACAGCGCCCGGGCCAATGGCCCGGGCGCTGTGCGATCGGCAAGCGTATCGATTAACGCTTGGAGAACTGCGGGCGACGACGCGCCTTGCGCAGACCGACCTTCTTACGCTCGACTTCACGTGCGTCACGAGTGACGTAGCCAGCTGCGCGCAGCGGCTTGCGGAAGTCTTCGTTGTACTGCATCAGGGCACGGGTAATGCCGTGACGGATAGCGCCAGCCTGGGCACTGCCGCCGCCGCCCTTGACGGTGACGTAGACGTCGAACTGCTCGAGAGTCTCGGTCAGTTCCAGCGGCTGACGAACCACCATGCGACCGGTAACGCGGCCGAAGTATTCGTTCAGGTCACGGCTGTTGACGGTGATCTTGCCGGTGCCCGGCTTCAGGAAGACGCGCGCGGTAGAGGTCTTGCGGCGCCCGGTACCGTAATACTGCTGTGTCATGGCGAAGATTCCCTCAGATGTTCAGTTCTTGCGGCTGCTGGGCAGCGTGCGGATGTTCGGAACCGGCGTAGACCTTGAGCTTGGCGTGCATGGCACGACCCAGCGGGCCCTTCGGCAGCATGCCCTTGACGGCGCCTTCGATGACACGCTCAGGAGCGTGGTCGATCAGCTGATTGAAGGTCATGGAGCGCAGGCCACCCGGGTAACCGGTGTGACGGTGGTACATCTTGTCGCTGGCCTTGTTGCCAGTCACCTTCACCTTCTCGGCGTTGATGACGACGATGTAGTCACCGGTGTCCACATGGGGAGTGTATTCCGGCTTGTGCTTGCCACGCAGGCGGCGAGCAATTTCGGTAGCCAGACGACCGAGCGTCTTGTCCGCGGCATCGACGACATACCAGTCGCGCTGGACGGACTGCGGCTTAGCACTGAACGTCTTCATGGATGAAATCACCAATTCGATGTGTTGGATCTCCCGGCCCTTCTCCTGATAGCGCTTGAATACTCGCGATACCAGGCAGCACCGTGCAGAGATCATCCCTATTTTTCTTGGTTGCCCGACACCACAACCCACCGGGGTGTCGGCACAACGGTCGAGCGAGCGCGCATTCTACACAACCACACGCTCGACGTCACCCTCTGTTTCTCCAGCGGGGTCTTTTCCTGACAGCCAACGGCGGTGGCTCACGGCTTGTGCGGCAAGGCCAGATATTCCCGTGACTGCATTTCCTGCAGCCGCGATAGCGTTCGCTCAAACTCGAACTCGAGCTTACCCCCGTGATACAGCGCTTCGGCCTCTACCTCAGCCGACATCAGCAGCTTCACGCCGCGATCATAGAACTCGTCGACCATGTTGATAAACCGGCGAGCCTGATCGTCGGTGGCACCGTCCATCTTGCGCACACAGGACACCAGCACCGTGTGGAACTCGCGCGCCAGCTCGATGTAATCGTTCTGACTGCGCGGTCCGTCGCATAGCTCGAGGAAGTCGAACCAGACAACGTCCTCGTGAAGACGACGGGCATGCAGAACCCGATGATTGACCTCGACGGGCACCTGATGCTCACCCTCCTGGCCTGCGATCTCGCGAAAGCTGCGCTCAAGCTCCTGATCCGCCGCATCGTCCAGGGGATGATGGAAGATCTCGGCCCGCTCCAGCGCACGCAGACGGTAGTCCACGCCTGAGTCGACATTGACCACCTCACAGTGGCGATTGAGCAAGTCGATCGCCGGCAGGAAACGGGCCCGCTGCAAGCCGTCCTTGTACAAGTCATCAGGAACGATGTTGGACGTGGCCACCAACACCACCCCCCGCTCAAACAGCGCCTCCAGCAAATTCGCCAGAATCATCGCATCGGTAATGTCCTTGACGAAGAACTCGTCAAAGCAGATCACTCGCGCCTCTTCCGCGAACTTGCCGGCGACCAACCGCAGCGGGTTCTTCTCGCCCTTGCAATGATCGAGTTCGTTGTGGACGCGCTGCATGAACCGGTGGAAATGCGTCCGCATCTTTTGCGGAAAGGGCAAGGCCTCATAAAACGTATCGACGAGATACGTCTTGCCGCGGCCGACGCCTCCCCAGAAGTACAGACCGCGAATGTCGGGCACCGGCGGCTTCTCCGGCGCCTGGTCACGCCCGAACAATCCCTTTAGACGCGATGTCAGACCTCGCTGCGCCGCTTGAGGTGCTCGCGGTGTCGGCGCCGCGACCAGCTCGTCATACAGCCGCTGCAGCTGCGCCACTGCGTTGGCCTGGGCGGCGTCTTCGGTAAAATCAGCGCGCTGCAGATCACGCTGATAGCGTTCCTGCGGGGTTTCTGGGCGGCCTGCGCTCGACACAGAAGAGCTCATGTAGCGTCCTGGCTGTCAACAAGTTCGGAGCCGCATTATACGCAGACCACGACAGAATGGCAGGACCGCCGTGCTGAGCGGAACCACCCAGGCGGGGCCCACGGTCAGGACACGGCATTGACCCTTTATGAGACAAAGCCTCTATAATGGCCCGACGCCCGGGACGAGACGCCCGGCCGTCAGAAAGTGCTCAGGGAGAACCAAGTGGAACCAAGCAACCTCAACATGATCCTGGCAGCGGCTTGCCTGGTGGCAGGCATCGGCCTCGGCGCACTGGGTTACCACCTGCTCAATGGTGGCGCCCGAAGCGCCCAGCGCATGCGCCTCAAGCTGACCGAACGCGAACGCCAGCTGACCGAGTGGAAGGACGGTGTTGATGAGCACCTTCAGCGCATGGAGCAGCTGACACAAAAAGTCTGCCAGGACGCACAGGCACTGAACCGCCAGCTGCATGACTCCGCCCAGCAGCTGGGCAGCACGGCCATCAGCCAGGAGAACACCGTGCAGCCCACCGCTGCCGCCGAGGAAGATCTATCGATTCCTCGCGATTACGCCGACGGCAACCGTGGCACACTGTCCGAAGACTTCGGCCTGCGCAGCGCCAATGAGGACGAGCCGCGTCCGCCTCGTTTCTGACCCTAGCCGCTAACCGCACTCCCGCCCGCATAACAGCAAGAGCCCGCATAATGCGGGCTCTTGCGTAGGGCTGTCGACATCAGCCGAGGGTGACGCCGGGCCCACACCACATGGTCCGCCCAGACGCTTATATAGCGCATCCCTTGCTATCTTTCCTGTTACGCCATGGAGTCAGGCAGGATTGTCGATATCCACAAAGCGGTGCTCCACCCCGAAGCGCTGCTTCAGCCACTCCCCAAGCGCCTCGACCCCATAACGCTCGGTGGCATGGTGGCCTGCCGCCAAGTAGTGGATACCCAACTCTCGGGCCATATGCGTGGTTCTTTCGGAGATCTCACCCGAGATAAAGACCTCGGCCCCCGCCGCCGCTGCCTGAGCAATCATGTCCTGCGCACCACCGGTGCACCAGGCGACCCGACTGACCGGCGCCTGGGACGGTGCCTCGACCAACAAGGGCTCCCGCGCCAACGCCTGACCCACTGCCCCAGCCAGCTCAGCGATCGTCGACGGACGCTTCAATTGCCCGTGCCACAGCAACCCTTCCCCCATGGGGGCATCAAGGGTACCCGCCACGCTAAGGCCGAGTCGGTGCGCCAACATGGCGTTATTGCCAAGCTCAGGGTGAGCGTCCAACGGCAGGTGATACGCCAGCAGATTGATGTCACTGCCCAGCAGCGCACCCAACCGCTTGCGCTTCATGCCGGTAATCGCCACCGGCTCGTTCTTCCAGAAGTAGCCGTGATGCACCAGCAGCACATCTGCCTGCCAGCGCACCGCCTCGTCGACCAGCGCCTGGGATGCAGTCACGCCTGACAAGACTCGGGTAACGCTGGCACGGCCCTCGACCTGCAGGCCATTCTCCGTGTAGTCCTTGAAGCGGGACACATTCAGCAGCTGGTCACAGGCCGCCACCAGCTCATCACGTTGCGTCATGCAGGTTCTCCTGAAGCAGGTCCGGACAAGCATCACCTCAGCGATGCTACAATGCCGCACATTGTACGCACCGCCTCGCCAGCCCGCGACCGCCAAACAAGGACCTCCGCCGCATGCGACGCACCCTTTCCCTCTATTTCTGGCCAGTCCTCACCGGCATCCTCCTGGCCATTGTGCTGATCAATGCCTTCCCGGAGAGACTGGGCCGCACGCCCTCCACGCTGACATCGCCGCCGGTACTGACCCCACCCGAACAACCCCTCTCGGTCGAGCCGACGACGTCCCCGCGGCCCGCACCGGAAGTGCGCGAGGCAGCGCCCCTCAGCCGCGAGGGCGGACCGGTCAGCTACGCCGAGGCGGTCGAAAAAGCGGCGCCCGCGGTGGTCAATGTGTATTCGTCTCGGGTGGTCGAGCGCGACACACACCCTCTCATGTCGGACCCCTTCTTCCGTCAGTTCTTCGGCAACAATGACGTCCCTTCCCGTCAGCGCATGCTGTCGAGCCTGGGTTCTGGCGTTATCGTCAGCGCCGACGGCTACGTCCTGACCAACCACCACGTCATCAGCGGCGCGGACCAGGTACAGGTGGCCCTGCGCGATGGCCGCGAGACACTGGCCCAGGTCATTGGCACCGACCCGGAAAGCGACCTGGCGGTGCTCAAGATCGATCTCGACGATTTGCCCGTGATCGAGCTGACCGACTCGCGCCAAGTGGCGGTGGGCGATGTTTCATTGGCGATCGGCAATCCCTTTGGAGTAGGCCAGACCGTTACCATGGGCATCATCAGTGCCACAGGACGCAGTCATCTGGGGCTCAATGCCTACGAGGATTTCATTCAGACCGACGCGGCTATCAATCCAGGAAACTCCGGGGGTGCCCTGGTCAATCCTGAAGGGGCACTGGTCGGCATCAACACCGCCATCTTTTCGCGTTCCGGAGGCTCCCAGGGCATCGGCTTCGCTATCCCTGCCAATCTGGCACGCAGCATCCTGGATGAGTTGGTGACCCACGGTCGCGTGATCCGCGGCTGGCTCGGCATCGAGGCCCAGGAGCTCAACCAGGAGCTGGCGACCTCCTTTGGACTGCAGGTTCCCGCTGGGGTCATCATCGCCGGCGTCGTCTCCGACGGCCCTGCCGATCAGGCGGGTCTCAAGCCCGGGGATGTGCTGCTGGAGGTCGACGGACGCGCCGTTATCGACCCCCGGCGGACCATGAGCGATATCGCCGCCGTTGCACCGGGAACCGAACTCAGCGTCAGCGTCGCACGCAAGGGTCAGCGACTGAACGTCACGCTGGAAGTCGGCGAGCGCCCCACACCACAGTCACAGGCCTTGCAGGATGAGGAAACCGCCCCCGACAACTGACAGGGGCTTGCCGCCCCCCTCTGCTCTCTGAACCTCCTGTGCGGGCAGTCTCCAGGCCCGTCGTGGAAAGGCCGCTGTGGAAAGGCCGCTGTAGAAAATTCGTTGTGGAGAACCGCGCGGACCGCCCCTGGAACAGCCCCAGCGTCTGCCCAGGGCGCCCTACCCCCTCCAAAGCGCTGACAACAAGACGTTGATAAAAAGCTCTGACCACAACGCCCAGGCAACAACGCCCAAGAACACAAAAGGCCCGGAAATTCCGGGCCTTTTGCGTTCTACCACCAAGCAGAGCAGCGTCCTCCTGGACGCCAGGATCAGCGCTTGATGCGATACTCTGCCGAGCGCGCGTGAGCCGTCAGCGACTCGCCCCGGGCCAGCACCGACGCCGTCTCACCGAGTACTGACGCCCCTTCTGGCGAGCACTGGATCAGAGACGACCGCTTCTGGAAGTCGTAGACCCCTAGCGGCGAGGAGAAGCGGGCCGTGCCGGAGGTAGGCAGCACGTGATTGGGGCCAGCACAGTAATCTCCCAGCGCTTCTGCCGTGTGACGTCCCATGAAGATCGCCCCCGCATGCCGCACCTGGTCGACCATCAGCTCCGGCTTCTCCACCGACAGCTCAAGGTGTTCGGGGGCAATGCGGTTGATCAGCTCAATCGCTTCCACCTCATCACGACAGGCAATCAGCGCACCGCGGTTGGCCAGAGACGCCCTGGCAATCTCTTCCCGCTCCAGGGTGGGCAGCAAGCGCTGCATGGCCTGCTCTACCTCGGCCAGGTGCTGTTCGTCCCAGCTGACCAGAATCGCCTGTGCAATCTCGTCGTGCTCGGCCTGGGAAAACAGATCCATGGCCAGCCACTCAGGGTCCGTCTTGCCATCCGAGACGATCAGGATTTCCGACGGGCCAGCGATCATGTCGATGCCGACCTGCCCGAACACCGCGCGCTTGGCGGTGGCGACATAGATGTTGCCTGGCCCGACAATCTTGTCGACCCTGGGCACGCTGGCCGTGCCGTAGGCCAGCGCAGCCACCGCCTGGGCGCCACCCAGGGTAAACACCTTGTCGACCCCAGCAAGATGGGCAGCTGCCAGCACCAGGTCATTGACCACGCCATCCGGGGTAGGAACGACCATGACGATTTCGCCCACACCCGCCACCTTGGCAGGCACCGCATTCATCAACACCGATGAGGGATACGCTGCCTTGCCACCAGGCACATAGACGCCAGCACGATCCAGCGGAGTGACTTTCTGCCCCAGCACGGTGCCATCGGCTTCGGTGTACTGCCACGACTCTGGCTTCTGGCGCTCATGATAGCGGCGGATGCGATCGGCAGCGGTGGTCAACGCATCTCGCTGAGTGCTCTCCAGGCCGTCGTAGGCCGCCTGCAGGCGGTCCGGCCCGAGCAGCAACTCAGACATGCTCGACACCTCGAGACGATCCAGGCGCCGACTGAGCTCTACCAGCGCCTCATCACCCTGTTCGCGTACCTGGGCGATGATATCGCTGACCGTCTGCTGCACCTGATGGTCGGATACCCCCTCCCACGCCAGCAGCTCGGAAAGCCGCGCTGTGAAATCGCCATCACTGGTCGAAAGTCTTGCCACTATCGGCGCTTGCTGGGCCATCTGGTCATCTCCGCAGTCTTGTCCAACCACCTTCTCTCACCCGCCTTCGTGTCACGCTTTATCACGTCACTTGCCACCGTGTCAGCAGGGGCATACCACCTGATCCCGGCGCTCAAGCCCGCCGATCAGCCAGCGGCTTGCCGACGCGCGTCCACCGCATCACTCAGGCGCTTGATCAACGGCTTGATCCGATCATGCTTGATCGTCATCGAGGCCTGGTTCACCACCAAACGGGTGCTGATATGCGCCATCAGCTCCCTGGGCTCCATGCCGTTGGCACGCAGGGTATTGCCGGTATCGACGATATCGACGATTTCGTCGGCAAGGTTCATCAGCGGCGCCAGCTCCATCGCCCCGTAAAGCTTGATCACCTCTGCCTGGATACCCTGCTCGGCATAGTAACGTCGTGCCACATTGACGAATTTCGTCGCCACCCGGCGCCTGGCCCGAGCCGGCTCAGCCCCCTGGATGCCTGCCGTCATCAGCTTGCAGCGCGCAATGTTCAAGTCCAGCGGCTCGTACAACCCTTCAGCCCCATGCTCGAGCAGCACATCCTTGCCGGCGACGCCAAGGTCGGCAGCCCCAAGCTGGACATAGGTGGGCACGTCGGTGGCTCGAATCACCACCAGCTTGACGTCTGGCAGGTTGGTGTCGAACAACAGCTTACGGCTCTTGCGCAGGTCTTCCGCCGGACGAATGCCCGCATCGGCCAGCAACGGCAGGGTCTCGTCGAGGATGCGCCCCTTGGAGAGCGCCACTATCAATTGCTTACTCATGATCTCGCCCGGTTGTCGGGATGGATGTCGAGGTGGCGTGTCGCGCGTGGGGCGGGGGCGCCCCCGCCAACGCATTTAACCTGGAACGCGCTTGATGCGTGCACCCAGAAGATGCAGCTTTTCCTCGATGCACTCATAGCCGCGGTCGATGTGGTAGATCCGGTCCACCAGGGTCTCACCTTCTGCCATCATCGCAGCGATGACCAACGACGCCGAGGCGCGCAGGTCTGTGGCCATTACCGGGGCGCCAGACAGACGTTCGACGCCGGTGATCACCGCGGTATTTCCCTCAAGGGCGATGTTCGCGCCCATGCGGTTCAGTTCCTGTACGTGCATGAAGCGATTTTCAAAGATCGTCTCCACCACCCGCGAGGAACCCTCTGCAACGGCATTCATGGCCACGAACTGGGCCTGCATGTCGGTGGGAAAGGCCGGGTAAGGCGCGGTGCGGATATTGACGGCTCGCGGTCGCCGTCCTTCCATGTCCAGCTCGATCCAGTCGTCGCCGGTGGTGATCTTGGCACCGGCCTCTTCAAGCTTGGCCAGCACCGCCTCGAGGATGTCAGCACGGGTACGCCGGACCCTGACGCGACCTCGGCTCAACGCCGCTGCCACCAGGAAGGTTCCGGTCTCGATACGGTCAGGCATCACATCATGATGCGCCCCGTGCAAGCGCTCGACACCTTCGATCACGATGGTGTCGGTTCCATGACCGCGGATACGCGCACCCATCTTGATCAAGCACTCGGCAAGATCCACCACCTCGGGTTCCTTGGCGGCGTTCTCCAGAATGGTGGTACCTTCGGCCAGCGTCGCCGCCATCAACAGGTTCTCGGTGCCGGTGACGGTGACCACATCGAAAAAGATGGTGGCACCCTTCAACCGTCCATCACTACTGGCGCGAATGTAGCCGCCCTCGACCCGAATGTCGGCACCCATGGCTTCCAGGCCACGAATATGCAGATCCACCGGACGCGAGCCGATCGCACAGCCACCTGGCAGCGACACATCCGCCTTGCCGAAGTGGGCCAGTAGCGGACCCAGCACCAGAATCGATGCACGCATCTTCTTGACCAGCTCATAGGGCGCATGACAATCGCTGACCTGAGCCCCATTGAGCTGGATACACATCTTCTCGCCCATCACGGCCTGCACGCCCATATGGCCAAGCAGCTCGAGCGTGGTCGTGATGTCCTGAAGATGAGGAAGATTGCCGATGGTTACCGGCTCTTCGGAAAGCAAGGTGGCACACAGAATCGGCAGAGCCGCGTTCTTGGCACCGCTGGCCCAGACATCGCCCTCGGCGGGTCCGTTGCCGGTAATGATCAATTTGTCCATGCGGGCGCTACCATCAGGCTCCAGTGTTCTCAGCGGCCGATTGCCACTGGGAAGGGGTAAACGTCTTGATACTGACGGCGTGAAGGGCACCAGAGGCAATTTCCTCTGACAAGGCGCCGTAGATAACCTGCTGACGCTTGACCGGCGTCAGTCCGGCGAAGCGTTCGCCCACGGCGATGACCTGAAAGTTGCAGCCTTCACCTTGGATATGAAATTCGCAGCCGTCGACTCGGCTCTCGAGCAGCGCTTTAACGTCGCTGGGTTGCATGCCCCTGCTCCTTCAACTGGCGTAAGACACGGTGCGCCGACGAGGGTGCGCCGCGCCCGAAAAAACACAAAGGGCATATGGTAAAGAAAAGCGACGCGCTTGGCGATGACGTAGACACTTTCCCCAGGCTCGGTACTTGCCGCCGGCGGTCAAGCCGGCTACGGCACGACGGGGCCTGTCGCTGATGACTCCCGAAAGCAGCGCGCCCCCGAATACGCATCGCATTCGGGGGCGCGGCATGCACGATAGTGACGACAGCGGTCAGGCCCGTGCGCAGGTCGACGGCAACAGATCGTCGAGTCCCGCAAGCTCCGTCAACTGCCATAGCGGAGGCGACAGCTTGATGCTGTTCAACGACAGTCCTGCGCGACGCATGGTTCGCGCCCATTCGAGCATCATCGTCAGCGCGGCGCTGGACACGTGCTCGACCTCACTGAGGTCGAGACACACAGGGGAGCCCGGCGCCCGCTCTTCGAGCCACTCACGCCCTGCTTCCGCCATTTCGGCAGCGCCTTCGAAGTTGACCTTGCCGCAGACCCTCAGGGTGCCTTCGTCCTCAAGCAACCGGGCCGACGCCACTTCGATCAATACGCTCACGCACCACGCTCCAGCTCGTCGACACCCACGTCGGGGCTCCAGTTGTTGATGACCGCGTCGTAGTCGCGGTTGTACTGGCGCATCGCCTGGTCAAACTGATTGCGGAATGTCAGGCCCAGATTGATGCCATTGACGATCACATTGACCACCTGCCACTTGCCGTTGGACTGACGCAGCGTGTAGCTGACCGGGTACACCGTGCCATCGGTCGCTACCACCTCCATGTCGACGCTGGCCTGATCCTCGTAGCGAGCCGCCGACTGGTTGTCGAGCACCCGAATGGAGTCGTACTCGAACGTCACCAGGCCCTTGGCATAGGTATCCAGCAGCGTCTGCTTGAAGACGTCGACGAAGCGAGAGCGCTGCTGCGGGGTGGCGTTGTTGAAGTACCGCCCCATCACGCTGGCGCCGATGTAGCGAAAGTCGGCAACACCGCGCAGGCTATCGTCCACGACCTGCTTGAGCTCCTGAGGGTGCTCCATGTAATACGACTCACGGCCATCGATCTTGCCCATCAAGCCATCGATGCTGTCGCGAATCATTTGCTCGGGAGATTGCTGGGCCAGAGCGGGCAAGCTGACCAGCACCATCATCAGCGCTACCATCCAGCGCCGCAGCTGAACCATGGCGTGCAGAGAACGGGTCATTGAAGCCTCCTTGTCAGTCCGGAAACTGCCGGATCAGTCTTTCGTCAGGTTGGACACGAATTGCTGTATGAGTTCCTCTAGCACCAGCGCGGACTGAGTGTCTCGCACGACACCGCCGTCCTCGATCATCTCCGGCGATCCGCCGACGGACAAACCGATGTACTGCTCGCCCAGCAGGCCGGACGTCAAGATGGCGGCCGTGCTGTCGTCCGGCAGCATGCCGGAAAGTTCGTTATCGAGAGACATCACGACTTCGGCGTCATACCACTCGGTATTCAGGTCAATGCTCTCGACCCGACCCACGGTAACGCCCGCCATGGTCACCCGCGCCCGCGGCTTGAGACCGCCGATGTTGGCGAAGTTGGCACGTAGCTCGAAGGTGTCGTCGGCGCGCTGCAGGTCGAGCCCGCTGACCTTGAGCCCCAGGAACACCAGGCCCAATATGCCGGCCAGCATGAACAGGCCAACACTCAATTCCATTGTCTTGCTGCGCTTCATGGGCAGTCTCCGAAAAATCAGGAAAGCCCGCCGAACATCACGGCGGTCAACACGAAATCCAAGCCCAGTACGGCCAGGGAGGAATACACTACGGTCCGGGTGGTCGCCCGCGAGATACCTTCGGAGGTCGGGATCAGGTCGTAACCCTGAAACACGGCGATCCAGGTCACGACCAAGGCAAACATCAGGCTCTTGACGATGCCGTTGCCAATGTCGTTGAAGAACCCGACGCTGGCCTGCATGTTGCCCCAATAGGAGCCCTCGAACACCCCCAGCCACTCGACGCCGACAAGATAACCGCCATAGATGCCCACTACGCTGAAACCGATGGTCAACAGCGGCAGCGAGACAAAGCCAGCCCACAGTCTGGGCGCCACAATTCTACGCAGCGGATCGACGCCGATCATTTCCATGCTGGTCAGCTGCTCAGTGGCTTTCATCAGGCCAATCTCGGCGGTCAACGCTGACCCCGCGCGTCCCGCAAACAGCAGTGCCGCCACCACCGGCGCCAGCTCGCGAAGCAAGGCCAGGGACACCATCTGCCCCAGCGCATCCGCCGCGCCAAAGTCGACCAGAATGGTGTAGCCCTGCAGCGCCAGCACCATGCCGATAAACAGGCCAGATACCAGAATGATCGCCAGCGACAGCACACCGACCATGTAGACCTGGGCAATCCACAGACTGATGCCCCCCATGGTGGGACGGCCAAACATCGATTGCGCTAGAAATAGCCCTGCCCGGCCCACTGCCTCGAGCAGGTCACAGCCACGCCGCCCAAGGCGACTGATCCGCTCGATCATGCTTCCTCCTGCCCCAGAATATCGTCATAGAAATCATTGGCCGGATAATGGAACGGGACAGGCCCATCCGGCTCACCATGCACAAACTGGCTGACGCGGGGGTCCTGCTCGACGTCCAGAGAAGCGGGCGTACCGTGGGCCATGACTCTTCCGTCCGCTACCACATAGACATAATCGGCAATGGACAAGGTCTCCTTGATATCATGGGAGACCACCACCGAGGTCAAGCCCAGCGCCTGGTTGAGACGACGAATAAGCTGAACCAGCACACCCATCGAGATCGGATCCTGACCGACGAATGGCTCGTCATACAGAATCAGCTCGGGGTCGAGGGCCACCGCACGCGCCAGCGCCACTCGCCGCGTCATCCCGCCAGACAGCTCCGAAGGCATCAGATCGCGAGCACCACGCAGCCCGACCGCTTCGAGCTTCATCAGCACCACATCGCGCACCATGCTCTCCGGAAGATCCGTATGCACGCGCAGCGGAAACGCCACGTTCTCGAACACGCTAAGGTCGGAGAACAGCGCACCGCTCTGGAACAGCATGCCCATGCGTCGCCGCATCTGGAACAGATCCTTGCGCGACAGTCGGTGCACATCGTGCCCGTCGATCAGCACCCTGCCAGCGCTCGGCGCCAGCTGCCCGCCGATCAACTTCAGCAGAGTGGTCTTGCCGGTACCACTGGGGCCCATGATGGCCGTGATCTTGCCGCGGGGAATGGAGAGATCCACGCCACGAAAGATATCTCTATCGCCGCGCGTGAAATGCAGGTTCTCCACCTCCACCAAGGAGGAAGCCGTCATCGCAGTCCCCAAACAATGATGGTCGCCATGAAACAAACGCCGTTGCCTCGCTCGCTGCAAAACGCAGACGGGCTCCGCCACGACCATGGAACCAGGAAACATGATAGAGCGCGTTGCCATGCGCTCGGTTTTCGAACATCGTATCTTAACTGAAACATGCCACGCCAGTGCAGCGGCTGCGCGCTTGCGCGCAGGATGTTGGCAGGGTTCAATGGGCGCCCTCGATATTCACCATCAGGTTGTCCGCATGTTGTTACCGCTCGTCGCTGTCGCTCTTGGTCTTGTTGGCCTGCTATGGAGCGCCGATCGCTTCGTTGGCGCGGCCGCTGCAACCGCGTATCGCGCCGGCATGAGCATCATGCTGGTCGGCATGACCATCGTTTCCATCGGCACCTCCGCCCCGGAGATCGTCGTGTCGGTGATGGCATCCCTGGATGGCACGCCTGACCTTGCTACCGGCAATGCGCTGGGCTCCAACATCGCCAACATCGCGCTGGTACTGGGCGTGACCGCCCTGGTCGTACCGATTCCGGTGCGTTTCAGCATCGTTCGTCGCGAACTGCCACTACTGCTAGGCGCGACCGGACTGGCCGGCTATGCCCTGGCCGATGGCCAGCTGAACAGCGTCGACGCGGCCCTGCTGCTGGCCCTGCTGGTGTTCAGCATCTGGTGGCTGTTTCGCGCAGACGAAGGGCAACAGGAGGTCGCCGGCGAGATCCCCGGCATGGCGCTGGGCAAGGCCCTTGTCTGGCTGGTCGTGACCCTTGCGGTGATGATCGCCAGCTCCCGCGGGCTGGTCTGGGGCGCAACCGAGCTGGCACGCTCCTTCGGGGTGAGCGAGCTGGTCATTGGCCTGACCGTCGTCGCTATCGGCACCAGCCTGCCCGAGCTTGCCGCCTGTGTTGCCAGCGCCCTGAAGCGTCACCACGATCTCGCCATCGGCAATGTCATCGGCTCCAACCTGTTCAACATGCTGGCCGTGCTGCCCGTACCTGGCTTGCTGGCACCGGGGGCCACCGACCCTGATGCCGCGGGGCGCGACTTTCCGGTCATGCTCGGCCTGACGCTGGCGCTGGCGGCCATCCTGCTGTGGCAGCGCCGCGGGCGCGTCGGACGCATCGTCGGCGCGCTGCTGGCAGCCAGCTACGCCTTCTATCTGTTCTGGCTGGGTACCTCCCTGACAGCCTGACCCTTGTGACAACGGTGGTAAACGGCAACAATCATGGCCATGACCAAATTTCCCGACGGGGCGTCGCCCTCGACACCCATCAATGTTCGCGCTATCGCCCGACGCACGCTGGAACTGGAGCGCGACGCGGTCGATGCGTTGATTCAGCGCCTCGATGAGGCCTTTGAGCGCGCCTGCACGCTGATCCTGGCCTGCCAAGGACGGGTGGTGGTGACAGGCATGGGCAAATCCGGCCACATCGGCGGCAAGATTGCCGCCACTCTGGCCAGCACCGGCACCCCGGCGTTCTTTGTTCATCCCGGTGAAGCCAGCCATGGCGACCTTGGCATGATCACCCCAGGTGACGTGGTCCTGGCGCTGTCCAATTCCGGCGAGACTGCCGAAGTTACCGCCTTGCTGCCTCTATTGAAGCGTATGGGCATTCCGCTGATCAGCATGACCGGCAGGCCCGGGTCGACCCTGGCGCGCCACGCCGAGGCCCATCTGGATGCCGGCGTCGAACGCGAGGCCTGCCCGCTCGACCTCGCCCCCACATCCTCTACCACGGCAGCGCTTGCCCTGGGTGACGCCCTGGCCGTCGCACTGCTTGAATCCCGCGGCTTTACCGCGGAAGACTTCGCGCTGTCCCATCCCGGCGGCAGCCTGGGCAAACGCCTGCTGCTGACGGTGGCAGACCTGATGCATACCGGCGACAGACTTCCCGTCGTGGCGACTGGCTCACCGCTCAGAGATGCTCTGCTCGAGATCACCCGCCAGGGCCTCGGTTTCACCTGCGTAGTGGCCGATGACGGTACCCTGGCGGGCGTCTATACCGATGGCGACCTGCGCCGAACCCTTGACCGCCACCAGGATTTCAGCACCCTGAGCGTGGACGATGTCATGACCAGTCCCGGACGGCGCATCCGTCCCGACACCCTGGCGGCGGAAGCCGTCAAACTGATGGAAGACAGTCGCATCACCGCTCTGGCGGTAGTGGATGACCAGCAGCGCCCGGTTGGCGCGCTACACATGCATGACCTGCTGGCAGCAGGTGTCATTTGACGCCTGGCCTGACGGCACTCCGGGCGCTACAGCCGGGCAGCTGCCGTCACACCTTCTGCCCACTCAACATCAAGGATCGCCATGATGGCCCACGACCCACTTGCCTCACTCTCCCCTGACCTGGTGCAACGACTTGGCCGCGTGAAGCTGCTGGCGCTGGATGTGGACGGCGTGCTGACCGATGGGCAGCTTATCTTCCATGCCGACGGTACGGAATTGAAGGCCTTCAACACCCTCGATGGCCACGGTATCAAGCTGGCCAGGCGCGCGGGAATCGACGTCGCCCTGATCACCGGGCGTAGCTCACCCATGGTCTCCCAGCGCGCCAAGGCGCTGGGCATCCAGCACGTCCAGCAAGGTGTCGAACGCAAGCTACCGGCGCTGGAATCGCTGTGCGCCGAGCTGTCGCTGTCACTGGAAGAGGTGGCCTATTGTGGAGACGACCTGCCCGACCTGCCGTGCATTGACCGCTGTGGCGTGGGCATCAGCGTGCCAGGCGCCCCGTTCTACATTCGCGAACGCGCCCGCTGGGTCACCGAGCGCGACGGCGGTCATGGCGCAGTGCGGGACATCACGGATACCTTGCTGGCTGCCCAGGGCCGCCTCGACGGCGTGGTGGACAGCTATCTGAAGGACGGACCCCTGATATGACATGGCGCTCACTGCGGCCCGGCTTCCGTTTCTGGCTGGTCATCCTGCTGCTGGTGCTGGGCGGCGGACTGGCCCTGCTCGACCCGCGGGACGGCACTGTGCCCGACCTGATCACCGACGATCAGGCCGGCGAGCCGGACTACTACCTGATCGATGCCACCCTGACGCGCTTCGACACCCAGGGTGCGCCCCATCAACGCATTACGACCCCGCGTCTGGTGCACACCCCGCTGGATGACATCACCCGCGTCGACCAACCTGACATGGAACTTGTCGATGACAGTGGCCGCCTGTGGATCGCCACTGCCACCGACGGCGAACTTGGCCCGGACGGCAACCCTCTGACACTGACCGGAGATGCCCACCTCGAGGCCCCTGCCGAGCGCTGGCAGCTGGATACCGAGGTGCTGGTCTATGACAGCGATTCAGGCCACGCCTGGAGTGAGACGCCTGCGGTATTGCGCCAGCCCCCCCAGGAAATGCGAGGCGAGCGCTTCGATGCCTGGATCCATGACAATACCGCCCGTCTGACCGACAATGTCAACGGCTATCATCCGCCAGAGCCTCAATAAGCCAGAGCCGCTCTCAGCCCGAGCTCTAACAAGGAGTCACTTCCATGATGCGTCCCCGTCCCGCGCTACTGCTCGCCCTGGCCCTGGGCCTGACGAGCGTCGCCACCAGCACCGTCACCCTGGCGCTGGAAAGCGACCGCAGCGCCCCCATTCAGGTAGAGGCCGACCAACTGGACCTGGATGACCGCGCAGGCACAGCGGTGTATACCGGCGATGTGCGTATTCAACAGGGCAGCATGCTGCTGACCGGTGAGCGTGTGGAAATTCAGCGCAACGACCAGGGTCAGCTGTCCCGCGCCACGGCGACTGGCTCCCGCGCCTACCTGGAGCAGCAGCCTTCGCCGGAAGAGCCGGTGGTCAAGGGCTGGGGCAAGAAGGTGGTCTACCATGTTGCCGAGCGCCGCATGGAACTCATCGACCAGGCGGAATTGCACAAGGCCAATGACACCTTCGACGGCGCCTACCTGGAGTACTTTCTGGATCGCCGCGTCGTCCAGGCTCGCTCCAGCGCACAGGGTGTCGACGGCCAGCAGCGCATTCGCATGACCCTCGAGCCGGAAAGCCAAGGAAACTGATGAAGACTCTCCACGCTCGCCATCTGGCCAAGAGCTACAAGAAGCGCCGCGTCGTCCAGGACATCAGCCTGTCCATCGAACAGGGCAGCATTGTGGGCCTGCTGGGCCCCAACGGCGCAGGCAAGACCACCTCCTTCTACATGATCGTCGGACTGGTCAGGGCGGATGCTGGCACCATCAGCATCGACGATGACGACCTGAGCCGCGCGGCCATGCACCAGCGGGCACTGGCGGGTATTGGCTACCTGCCACAGGAAGCCTCCATCTTCCGCAAGCTGTCCGTAGCCGACAACATCATGGCGATCCTCGAGACCCGCAAGGACCTCGACCGGGAAGGTCGCCAGGCGCGCCTTGAGCAACTGCTCGAAGACTTCCATGTCAGCCACATTCGCGACAACCCGGGCATGAGCCTGTCCGGCGGGGAAAGACGCCGGGTCGAGATCGCCCGAGCCCTGGCCACAGAACCCGCCTTCATTCTGCTCGACGAACCCTTTGCCGGGGTGGATCCGATCTCCGTCGGCGAGATCAAGTCGATCATTCGCCAGCTCAAGGCTCGTGATATCGGCGTCTTGATCACCGACCACAACGTGCGCGAGACGCTGGACATCTGTGACCGCGCCTACATTGTCGGCGACGGCCAGATCATCGCCGAAGGCAGTGCCGAGTCGATCCTTGCCAACCAGCGCGTCAAGGAAGTCTATCTCGGCGAAAACTTTCGCCTTTAGCCACCACGGGCGCTGCCGGGCCGCTATATTGGCAGGGTCTTCATGGCGCCCGCTCGACCTTGCACTGACGCGCATGCGGGGCATAGCAAGCCCTGCGCGCCACCCCCTGCCCACAAGTTGGCAAGAAGCTTGCATGGTACCTGACCCGCCGTTAGGGTAAGGCTTTTCAGCTCCACGAACGGAAGTCACATCATGGCCCTCAAGGCGTCACTGCAGCTGAAGATCGGCACCCAGCTGACCATGACCCCTCAGCTGCAACAGGCTATTGGCCTGCTCCAGCTTTCCACGCTGGACCTGCGCCAGGAAGTCCAGCAGGCGCTCGAGGCCAACCCGATGCTCGAGCTGGAGGATGAATTCGGCGAGCTGCAGGTCAAGGACAGCAAGGACGACGACTGGGCCGACGAGATCCCCTCCGAGCTAACGGTCGACAGCGACTGGTCCGATACCTATCAAGACCTTGGCACCGCCCCGGCCGGCAGCGCCGAGGCGCCTGACTTCGAGCGCCAGGCCAGCGGGCAATCCCTGCATGGCCACCTTAGCTGGCAGCTGGCCCTGCTGGACCTCAATGATAATGACAGGCGCATCGCAGAGTGCCTGATTGACGCGGTCAACGGCGATGGCTACCTGGTGGGACACCTTGACGATATCGCCCAGGGCCTGGCCGATGACGACGCTGCTGCCCCGCCCCTGCAGGACGTGGCGTCGGTACTGGCCAGGCTGCAGCAATTCGAACCTACCGGTGTATTTGCCCGAGACTTGCGCGAATGCCTGCAGCTGCAACTGGACAGCCTGCCCCGTGACACCCCCCTTCTGCCCCAGGCGGGAAGACTGGTACGCCAGTTTCTCGAGGCGCTGGCCAGCGGTGATCGTCGTCTGCTGAAGCGCCGCCTGAGCCTGACCGAAGAGCAGCTGGACGATGTCATCGAACTGATCCGTGGCCTCGACCCTAGGCCTGGCAGCCAGTACGGCGACAGCGACAACGACTATGTCATTCCCGATCTGGTGGTCCGCCACACCGAAGAAGGCTGGCGCGTCGAGCTGAACCCTGAGGCGATGCCACGCCTGCGCATTCAACCCGACTATGCGGCCTTGATCCGACGGGCCGACAAGAGCCAGGACAACCAGTTTCTGAAGGACCACCTGCAGGAGGCACGCTGGCTGATCAAGAGCCTGGCAAGCCGCAACGACACCCTGTTGAGGGTCGGACGCGAAATCATGGAGCGGCAGCTCGACTTCCTCGAGCAGGGTGAAGCCGCCATGAAACCACTGGTGTTGGCAGACATTGCGGCCAAGGTCGAGATGCACGAATCGACCATCTCACGGGTGACGACCCAGAAATTCGTGCATACGCCACGGGGAGTGTTCGAGCTCAAGTATTTCTTTTCCAGCCAGGTGGGCCAGGATGGGGATGCCCATTCCAGCACTGCCATACGCGCCATGATCAAGTCGCTGATCCAGCAGGAGCCGCCTCGCAAACCGCTGTCTGACAGCAAATTGGTGGAGCTGCTCGCCGAAGACGGTGTCAACGTCGCCCGACGCACCGTCGCCAAGTATCGAGAAGCGATGAATATTCCCTCTTCAAGCGAGCGCAAGCGCCTGCGCTGAGCCCGGTCAGATGGCTCGAGACAGGCAGCGAGCAGAGCGCGTAGCGCAGTTACATGAAAAGCGCAAGCGCTTGAAATATCGCACGACATCTGCGTCTTAATGCGTAGAAGCAGGGGGGTTTGCAGGATCGGAAAAAGGGTTACAATCGAGCTACCACCCGCAAGAGCAAGGAGCCTTGTCATGCAAGTCAACATTACCGGCCACCACGTCGAATTGACCGATCCCCTGCGTGACTACGTACAAGAGAAGCTCGCCCGTGTGGAGCGCCACTACGACAACATCACCAATGTGCAGGTCACCCTCTCGGTGGAGAAGGAGCGCCAACAGGCTGCCTGTACGCTTCACGCTGCCGGTGCAGACCTGCATGCAGAAGCCCAGGACGGCGACATGTACGCCGCCATCGACGCCCTTGCCGACAAGCTGGACCGCCAGCTCGTCAAGCACAAGGAAAAATCCCAAGCCCGCGCCCAAGGCGCCGGAATTCGCTGACCTCTCATGACATTGGATGCCATTCTCCCCCCCGAGCGCACGCTATTTGACGTCCCGGGGGGCAGCAAGAAGAGGGTGCTGGAATTTTTCAGCACCTTCATTGCGCAGAACACACCAAGCCTGGATAGCCAGGAAGTCTTCAGTCGCCTGATCGGCCGCGAACGTCTGGGTAGCACCGGCATCGGCAATGGCGTGGCCATTCCGCATGCTCGCAACCCGCACTGTAAGGCCCCTATCTCTGGCTTTCTCAAGCTGGCAGAGCCGATTGATTTCGACGCCATCGACGGCGAACCGGTGGACCTGGTATTTGTCTTGCTGGTGCCTGAGGAAGCGGATGATGCTCACCTTGCCCTGCTGGGACAGGTGGCCGGGGTCATGAATGACGCCGATACCCGACATCGCCTGCGCCACGCGACGTCCCAGCGCGAGCTGCACGAGCGCTTGCAGGAAGCGATTCGCCAGCAAGCCCCCGGCGACGCCACGACCTGACGGCACGCACCGAAAGCGCCTTGATCCTATGTCTTGATGGCGCACGCCTTGCCTGGCGCCTTGACGAATGGCGCCTCGCTAACAGGGGCCTCGCTGATGGGGAACTCGCTGATTAACCTCTAGCTGATTGCCATTTAGCTGATTACCATCTAGCTAGATAGCACGCTCTGATCGAGCGTGATCTGGCCGTCACCGCGCGGTGACCGCCTGACACCAACTGCCCTCTTATCGCCCCCTGCCAAGGAGACAGGACATGCAGCTCGTGATCATCAGTGGTCGCTCTGGCTCGGGAAAGTCCGTGGCGCTTCAGGCTCTCGAAGACCTGGGCTTCTATGCCATCGACAACTTGCCAGCGACGCTGCTGGGGTCACTGGTCGAAGAGCTGGAGAATGGACATTCACAGCGCATTGCCGTCAGTGTCGATGCGCGCAATCTGCCCGAGGCGCTGGAGCGTTTTCCCGCACAGCTGACGGCGCTGAAGCAAGGTCCCATCGACTGCCAGGTCGTCTACCTCACCAGCGACGCGCGGATTCTGCTGGAACGCTACTCCCATACTCGACGCCGTCACCCGCTGACCCGCAATACCGACATGACCCTGGCCGAGGCCATCGAGTCCGAGCAGAAGGCGTTGTCTGGCATTCGCGACCTGGCAGATCTGATCATCGACAGCTCCCGCCTGTCCGTACATGAGCTGCGTTCACGCATCGCCGAGCAGGTGGCCGATCATCGCAGCGGCCAGCTGAGCCTGACCATCGAGTCCTTTGGCTTCAAGCGTGGCGTGCCCCCCGACGCCGATATCGTGTTCGATGCACGCTGCCTGCCTAACCCCTACTGGGAGCCATCGCTGCGGGATGCCAACGGCTGCGATCAAAGCGTGATCGCCTTCCTTGAGCACTATCAAGACGTCGCCGACATGAAGCGCGACATCCTGACCTGGGTGCGCAACTGGCTGCCACGCTATCAGGCCAGCCAGCGCAGTTATCTGACGGTGGCCGTGGGCTGCACCGGGGGGCAGCATCGCTCGGTCTATCTGGCCGAGAGCATCGCCGCGGCGCTGGTCGACGACCACCCGAGAATACGCCTGCGCCACCGCGAGCTTGGCCAGCAACGTCGTCTGGACAGCGGGGCACAATGAGCGTGGCCAGACGCGAGCTGACCCTTACCAATCGCCGCGGGCTGCACGCTCGGGCGGCCACTCGCCTGGTCACCTGCTGTCAGGCGTTCGACGCCTCCGTGACCGTGCACCACGGTCAGCGCTGTGGGGATGCCGCCAACATCATGTCCCTGCTGATGCTGGCGGCCCCCTGCGGCACCGTGCTGACCCTGGAAGCAGAAGGTCCCGACGCCGATGCGGTGCTCGACGCCCTTGAGGCCTTGTTCGTCGCACGCTTCGACGAAGACGCCTGAGGCCCTCGGCCACTGCGCTGACCCTGCCCTACCCTTCGATTTCGCCTCGCTTCAAAGGACATCATGCAGCTTATCCAGACTGGCAAGTACACCGAGGTCCACTACGACCCGGACCAGGATGCCTTTATCAAGACCTTCACACCCAAGGCGAGCGATCGCTGGCGCTACCGCCTGGGCATTCGCCGCTACCCGGGACACAACTTTCGCTACGTAGCCCGTCGCCTGGAGCGCCTGGGAATCGACACGCCCACCATTCTTGACGCTCAGCGCTACCGTCTGGTCACCGCCAACGTCCATGGTGTGGCGCTGAAACAGTTAGTACTCGATGATCCCGCCTTGCAGGAGCGCTACCTGGACATCCTGGAAGCGCTGTATCGTGACCGCATTCACTGTCGAGGCCTGCATACCGACAACTTCCTGGTGGTCGACGGTACGATCATCGCCATCGATCTGGATGCCTACAAGGCCCCGCGCGTCTTCACCTATCCACGCCGGGAGTTCATCGACTGCCTCAGCCGGTCCCTCAAGAACGAGGAGTCCTTTCTGTTCGAGCGTTTCCTCAAGCGCGTCGACGCCCAGCATCCCTGAATAGCCTGACGGAGCCTACCCGGCTGGTGGGAGCCGCGGGAGCAATGGTAAACTCGCCGAAATATTTTTGGTTTACTAAACCCTCAGGAGCCGAGATGCCCTCTCCCGTCTGGCACCCCTACGCCCACCTCAAGACACAAGCCGCCGCACCCAGGGTGGTCGGCGGGCGCGGCACCCGCTTCACCCTGGACACCGGCGAATCTCTGCTCGACGCGACCTGCTCATGGTGGTGCATGATTCATGGCTACGGTCATCCGCGCCTGGTCGACGCCATCAAGCAACAGGCCGACACCCTGTGCCATGTCATGCTGGGCGGGCTGACCCACGATCCCGCCGATCAGCTGGCGCGGGAGCTGGTGCGACTCACACCTGACGGACTCGAGCACGTGTTCTTCTCCGATAGCGGTTCCGTCGGCATGGAAGTCGCCATGAAGATGGCCGTCCAGTACCACCATCTGCGTGGCCATACGGGCAAGCGCCGGATGCTGTCGCTGATGAAGGCCTACCACGGTGACACCGCCGGCTGCATGGCAGTGTGCGACCCGGAGGAAGGCATGCACTCGCTGTTTGCCGGCTACCTGCCCGAACACCACTTCGCGCCGGCACCCAAGGCGCCTTACGGCGCCACTGCGCAACAGGTCGAGGCGGATCTGGCGGCGCTACGCAGCGTGCTTGAGCAACACCACCACGAGATAGCCGCCCTGCTGATGGAACCCCTGCTGCAGGCGGCGGGTGGTCTCAACATGACGTCACCGCACTATCTGCGCGGCGCACGAGCGCTGTGTGACGAGTTTGATGTCCTGCTGGTGTTCGATGAAGTCGCCACCGGCTTTGGCCGCACCGGCAAGATGTTCGCCGCCGACCATGCCGATATCACGCCCGACATCATGGTGCTGTCCAAAGGCTTGACCGGCGGCTACCTGGGCCATGCCGCCACCCTGGCCACCACACGCGTCCATGACACCTTCATCGGTGACAGCCAGCTGCATGCCTTCATGCATGGCCCCACCTTCATGGGCAACCCGCTGGCCTGTCGGGTGGCCCTGGAGAGCCTGCGAGTGTTCGAGGAGGAGGACTACCTGGGCAAGATCTCGCGCCTCAATGCCATCCTGACCCGCGAGCTTGCCGGCGACGACAGTCTGCGCCAGCATCCTGCTGTCGCTGACGTGCGCGTGCTGGGAGCTACCGGAGTCATCGAAGTGTACGATGCCTCCGCTCTTGCCCATGCGGCTGACATCGCCCGCTCACGCGGAGTGTGGCTGCGCTCCTTCGGCCGATGGCTTTATACCATGCCCGCCTACATCACCTCCGACGAGGAGATGCGCCAGATCATCGACGCCATGAAGGCGCCCTTCCTGGATGCCGCCTAGTCCTGTCGCACTCCCGCGATAGCGGCATCACCAGCCCCAGAACAGCAACCACCAGGCGCCCACCACGGGCGCCTGGGCCAGCACCATCAGCCCCATCGCCAGGCCACGCCGCATGCCTGATACGTAACGCCCGAGCAGGCCCCAGCTCAAGCAAGCGCTGACCACCACCACAAGCGTCAACAGCAGCGCTCTCACATCATCGGCCCACAGCAGCTGCCAGCCATCCCCACGCAGCAGCGTCAGGGTGGTCATCGACAGCCCCAGAAACACACCTCCGCCGGCCAGAGGAATCAGCGCATAGGACAGGTGCCACAGGCGCCGCCAGGACCACCTGCCCAGCAGCAGATTGGCCAACCCCAGCAGCGCGCTTGTCCAGCCTCCCAGGGTTAGCGCCGTCACGCCGATATAGCCCAACAGCAGAGCGCCATCGAGCAGGCTGAACACATCGTGTTGCTCAGGGTAGTGAGTCAGCAGCCACCAGGGTGCCGTGGCATCCAGCAGCCAGCCCGCACCATGACCATAGAGCCACACCGCGCTCGATTGCTTGGCCGCCACGAACCAGGGACTCGCAGACCAATGGAAGGCACCCACCGCCACACCCAGCAGTCCAAACACCACCAGCAGGTACTCCCACACGGTGGCCGGCCGCTGGGGAGGGGGAGCAATCACCTCAGCCCCAGGGGCACGCAGCTCTAGATGAATCGCGCTCTTGTAGCCGGTGCAGCGTGAGCACAGATGGCAATCACTGGCGCTGTCCAGCTGCTTGAGTGGAAGCAGCACGGGACAGTCTGGAGCCGGTTGGCGAGCGACCTCGCCCCTGCGCCGTCTTTGGCCATAGCGGTGCCAGCTGGCTGGCTCGGTGCGAACGTGCAGTGGCGAGAGTTTGGCAAGCAGTGCAAAGACGCCGCTGACGGGACACAGATGACGACACCAGACACGCTTGCCCTTGCCGTAGACCACCCCCACCAGGGCGGCGGCTACGGTTGAGCCTCCCAGCACCAGCAGTGCCGCCTTCGGGTACTGGTAGACACTGATCAATTGGCCATACACGGTGGTCATGACAAAACCCACCAGGGGCCAGCCTCCCCAGCGCATCCAGCGCGGTATCGCACGCCCCAGACCCACGCGACTGGCCGCCTCCGATATCGCCCCTTCAGGGCACAGCAGGCCACACCACAGCCGCCCCGCAACGACCATGCTGACCATCACGAAGGGCCACCAGATACCCCAGAAGACAAATTCGGCGAACACGGTAAGGTGTCCCAGGATGCGGGACTGGTAGTCGGGCAACGGCAACAGGGGGGGTATCAGCAGCAACACTGCATAGAACAGCACGACGCTCCATTGCAGCCCCAGCACCGCTCGACGATGATCGGCCAGCCAATGTCCTAGCTGATCCAGGCGCGAGCGCTCATCGTCGCCGCGCTTTACTGATGCGGACAGACAGCGACGCATGCTCACGATGCCACCCGATCTCTGCTCTGCCTGCGCAGGGGAACATGCAGGTACATGATGACCAGCCACCAGTACGCGATGTAGCCGAACACTAGGGTGGAGGGCGGCCAGGCCCTATAGCCAGCGATGGAGGCTAACATCCCCCCTACTCCCTGACCGTCGTCCAGCCACTGACTGGTATCCCAGAGCGGATCCATGCCAGCGGGCAACCAGCCCAGATTGATCAACCCTTCCAGCGCCGACACCCAAAGACCGGCCGCCACCAGCAGCAACAATGCTTCGCTGATCACAAAATAGAGGCGCCAGGCAAAGCGCCGCGACGTCCATTGCAATGCCCAGAAACATAGCGCTGCCATCACCAGCCCCAGGCCGGCGGACAGGACAAAGTCCCAGCGCGTGCCCTGATGCCATTGCGCGACACCGATGCCATAGAGAAATACCAGTGTCTCGGCGCCTTCCCGGGCGACCGCCAGCGCCGCCAGGCTGGCGATACCCCACTGACGGACCGGTGCCAGGCAGCGCTGGGCGTCGCGCTCAAGTACCCCCTTGAGCTTCGCGCCATGACGCCGCATCCACGCCGCCATATGCACGATCAGAAGCGCCGCCACGGCCGACATGATCACCTGAAACAGCGTTTGGGCGTCTCCGCTCAGCACGTCGCCGACGCCCATCAAGGCCGCGCCTAACGAGATGGCCAGCGCGATGCCCAGCATGGCTCCCGCCCACAGCCACCTCAGGGCATCACGGCGCTCGGCGCAAACCAGCCAGGTGTAGAGGACACCCAGCACCAGAATGGCTTCCATGCTTTCACGAAACACCACCACGAAGGCCGCGCCATTCATGGTGCAGCCTGCTCATCTGGGGCAACCGCGATGATTTCGCCCTGCGCCTCGGGCAGGTGGAATTCATCGAAATACTCGTAGCGGCCTGGCTTGAGCGGATGGATGACCACAAAGGAGTGGACGCCAGGGCCCATCACCTTTTCCTGGCGCAAGCGACGACTTTCGAACTCGACCGGGGTGGCCCCGCTGTTGTGCAACTCCAGCTTGAACCGCTCCCCTGCCCTGACCAGCAACGGGGTAGGCTCGAGACGCCCGTCATCAAGCGTCAATCGATAGCTGGGCAGGCCCTCGGCCAGGCCCTCTCCCGCAACGGCCCACAGCGACATCAGCGACAGGGCCACCAACGGCCCTCTGACGAGGGCTTCCCCCAACGGTGAACGACGTAACAACAGCATGATGTGAGTTCCCTTCTCAGTATCCGCCCTTCTTGCCGACGCCGGCATAGACGAAGTCATACTCGACGTCGAAGGGCGCATACCAGGGCGCGACCCCGGTCTCCTTGTCCACGTGGCGCATCAACTCCGGGGCTTCCACGTGAAAGGTCAGGTGATAGGCTCCCGCGCCATCCAATGCCACATTGCTGCCATAATGAGTGCCGTCACTGGCAATCATCGGCATCAGTGATCCCTCCATCACGCTGTCGCTACCTTCCTTCTGCAGGCGATAGTCGATATGCAGAAAAGGGATCCATGCGCCGGGAGCAAAGCCATTGGCGTTATCTTCCAGGGCGTGAATATCCGCTTCGAGGTGAATATCGGCATCCCCGGCAACCAGCGCACCGGCCGGCTCCATGACGACTGGCTGCAGATACACCGCCGCCACCTCCATGCCGTTGATCAGGGCTGGCTCTCCGATGGGGTACTCGAGCGCGGAGGCGGACGAACAGACGGCAGCGAAAGCGACAGCCGCGACGAGGGAACAGGCTCGGGCAGGGAGCGCAAGTGGGAACATGACGAACCTCAAGGCGTAGATGACAGGGATGGATCACCTCGGGACCTTCATTTACGAATGATTATCCCTTGGCGCCGTGCCACTGTACGTCGGGCCCTGTCGTCAACTACTGACGTGCGTCAAACTAGACGTGACGACTTGCACCACACCTACGATTGGGTAACGCTTACTCACCTTTAAGTGATATCAGGCAGACACTCCATGGCGACTCTGAGCAAGACCCGCACCAGCTTCTACCGTCGGCTATATGTCGCCCACCTCATCGCCAGCGGCGTCGATACGGTTCCCGCCATCACGACAGCGACCGGCATGCCACGTCGCACCGCTCAGGACACCCTGTCCGCACTGGAAGAGCTGGACATCGAATGCCACTTCGAGCATGAACAAGGCAAACCCCACAATATCGGCCATTACCGCATCGTCGACTGGGGCCCCATCGACGCGACCTGGCTAGCCTCACACGCCGAGCGGCTGCGCCAGACGCTCGGCTACCCGGCAATGAGCTGACCCACCCCACTCTGTAGCCGGCGTCATCCTGGCACTCCTCTTACGTTCTTGACCCAGTCTTACTTGACGGTACTTCACATCATGGATGCCAGACTTGAGCAGCGGGCGCTGACCCTCTCGATCATCACGACCCTCGGTGTGGCCCTGCTTGGGGTCATCTTTGGCCTTCTGGCCGGCTCACAAGCGATCTTGTTCGACGGGGTCTTCTCGACCATCGACGCCGCCATGTCGACCTTGGCCCTGGCGGTGTCACGGCTGGTCATGCGTGAAGCGACACAGCGCTTCCAGCATGGCTTCTGGCACTTTGAGCCCATGGTCGCTGCGCTGAATGGCGCGATTCTGCTGCTACTTTGTTTTTATGCGTTTCTCAACGCCCTACGCGAGCTGCTCAGCGGGGGACACGCCCTGGCCTTCGGCGCGGCGACGCTTTACGCCGTGGCGGTACTGGTCATCTGTAGCACCATGGCCATCTACCTGAAGAGGATCAATCGCCGGGCGAGATCGGAATTTCTGCGTATTGATCAAAAGAACTGGCTGATGGCGGCACTGATTACCGGGGCGCTGCTGGTCGCCTTCGTGATCGCGTTGTTGCTGGAGGGCAGCGCGCTGGACCACTGGACGCCCTACGTCGACTCCGCATTACTTGTGGTGCTGACCCTGGTCTTCATCCCGGTGCCGATCGGTATCATCCGTCGTGCCGCCAAGGACATTTTCCTGATGGCACCCAGCGCGATCGATCGTGAAGTCCACGCCGCCATGGCCGAGGTCATGCAGCGAGAAGGGCTTAGCCACTACTACAGCCATGTGGCGAAGAGTGGCCGAGGCCACCGCATTGAAATCCATATTGTCACCGCGCCCCACTTTGCCAGCGGGCGCGGTATGGTCGAGATGGACGAGATTCGCGAGGATATCTCGCGCCGACTCAGCATTCCGCCGGAGCGACGCTGGTTTATCGTGGCCTTTACCGCTGAGGAGCGCTGGGCATAGCGCTTCATCATACTCTGAGCCAGCGTGAAAGCTGGGTGGCATGCCCATGCCACCCTCCTACCTCGCCAGGGTAAGACCCTCTGGGATCCTATCAACGGCCAGCATGGCGTAGACCACGTGGCAAAGGGGGCGGCCTCGAACCCATTCGCAGTCACGCAAGACACCTTCTTGCCTGAACCCGAGTCGCTCGGGGATGGCACGGCTGCGGGTGTTATATTCGGCACAGCGTATTTCGAGGCGATGCAGCGCCAGTTCATTGAAGCCGTAGGCCACCAACGCAGACACACTCGCTGCCATGCGCCCGGCGCCTTGCCTGTCGTGCCGCAGCCAGTACCCCATCGACGCCCAGCGGTGACCTTCGACAATCCGATTGAAGCCGACCACCCCGATCAGTTCGCTGCCGCCACCTTCAGTGCCTTCCATCAGGGCGAAATGACGGGCGAGGCCCAGTCGTCGCTCGGCCATGGCTGCAGTGACAAAGACCTCACAATCCGCGGGGGATACGGTCGTATCCACCCAGGGCAGCCATGGGCCAAGCGAGTCACGGCTGCGTTCCACCGCCTGCCAGATACCGTCACCGTGGACCGCCGCCAGCGGCTCTAGCCACAGCTGGTTGGAGACGGGCAGAGATGCCAGCGACGGACGGCTCATGGTGCCGCCTGCCAGCGGTCGCGACCGCTGCGCTTTGCCTCCAGCAGCGCCTGATCCGCGCGGTTCATGGTCTGCTCGTAGGTTTCGTCACCCCGGTGCTCGGCGGCACCGATACTCACCGTCACGGTCAGATCGCTGCCCTCGATCAGGCGGGTTTCCTTGAGGTTGCCGCGCAGCCGCTCAAACAGAGGTTCTGCCGCCCACAAGGAAGCACCAGGCAGGGCCAGCAGAAACTCCTCCCCGCCCCAGCGACCGACAATGTCGCCGCCGCGCAGGGTGTCGCTCAGCACCCGCGCCACCGTCAGCAGGGCCTGGTCCCCCACATCATGGCCGTGGTCATCATTGAAACGTTTGAAATGATCGATATCGACCATGGCCAAGGTGAACGGCCTCTGCTGACGCCGATTGGCCGCCATCAACCGTCGCAGCTCAGTATGCAGACCACGACGATTGGGAATCTTGGTCAGTGGGTCCAGCATCACCTCACTTTCCAGGGTCTGGTTACGCTCGAACAGTAGCTCCTGATAGCCATCGGCGATGCGCGACAGCTTGCGCTGGCGCCGCTGCTGGCGCTCGAGCCGCCGCTCGGCGGTGGTAAGATCCGACTTCACACCCCGCTGAAAGCCATCTGAGATGGCGGCCATGCGCTCCAGCCGCTCGAGCTGATCGGTGTGCCGCAGGTACAGCGCCTCCAGCGGCGCGCGCAGAGGGTTTTCTGAGTACTCCGGTGACGCCAGCATTTCCTCGATGTCGCGAAGCAGCTGACGATCCCTTTCCGTCATGGAGTCACTTCCTCGATCGGGGTGATCGCGAACGGAAAACTGCAATCTTCCTTGAACTCTTCGGCAAGCTCGGCGATGCGTTCATTTCGCATATCGTAGCGCCAGTCGACGCTGCACGCGGTGCCTTCCTGATGCGCTTCTTCCATCAGGTCAAAGATATCCATCATGGCCTTGACCGAACTGGTGTTGAGATACACCAGGTCGAGCTGTACGCACAGCGGTTTATCGCCGGAACGCAGATAGGCATCCACCCAGCTCAACACGCTGCTGTAGAGCTCGAAGGTGTTTTCCGGATACGAATCGCCGCGCATCGTCAGGCGCCCGGCTTCCCAGTCAGAGCGGATGTCTGGTGTCGACTGGGTTCCGTCAATCGCGAGGTCGTTAATCATGGTGATGACTTTCCGTCAAATGGTAGCGGTAATGCAGAAGAAACTTTGCTGGTCCGACATCGGCTTGAGCGTGGACCGCAGCGGCTGACAGGACTTGCGCGCCATGTCGATCAGCCCCAGGCCTGCACCCCGGGAGCCCTCTTCCCGAGGCTTCCTCAGCTGTTGCTTGTAGACCCGCTTCAACTCACTCGCATCCAGCCCGCTCAGCTCGCCGACGGTAGCCATCAAGCGCTCACCATCGGCATGCTCGACCACGTTGCCCGCGGACACCTGATAGTGCCCTTCTGGACTGCGCGCAACGGCCACCGTGGCCGTCGCCCGATGGTCGTCGTAGCCCATGGCGGTAGCGTAGTGGCTGATATTCTGCGTCATCTCGATGTAGGTCGAGAAGACGTCCATCGCCGCCGACGGCTCTGCCGACTCACTGTTCAGATAGTTGCGAATGGCCTTGCCGATTTCTTCGATCAGACTATGAGAAATCGGGCCATTGAAGCTAAGCAGGACGCGCTGCTGGTCGAACTGCTCACGTAGCGTCAAGAGGTCCATGGGGTGTCCTCATCAAGACCATGGGAGATGTGGGTGGTCGCCTCAGCTGACGGCTCTGATGTGGCGGCAACAGGCTGGAAGCACAGCAATGTGATGTCGTCACGCTGGCGCTGGTCGCCCTGGAAGTGCTCGAGCTCTTGCAGGAATGCCGCCACCTGAGCGCTTGGCGTCAGCGCAGCGTGAGTCATCAGCATGGCCTCGAAGCGACGCTTGCCAAAGCCGAAGCCATCCTTGCCCCCCGCCTGATCCAGGAAACCGTCACTGCACAGGGTACAGGACCAGCCAGGGGCAACTTCCAACGTTTGATTACGATATTCACCTGGACGCTTGTAAGCCAGTGCGCGGCGCCCTCCCGCCAATACCTGAAGCTGGCTGCCGTCGGTGACATAGAGATCCAACTTGGCACCGGCATAGGTCAACCGTCGCTCATCGGCCTCTACCCATACCAGACCCACATCCATATGGGGGGTAACGGCCTCGGACTCGGTCTCGCCAAGCAAGGTACGCCGTATACGACGGTCCATCTCTGTCAGGATCGCCGCCGGGTCCTCTGGCCCGACCTGATTCACGGAGTTGTCGAAGGCCGCACGTGCCAGCATGGTCATCAACGCCCCAGGAACCCCGTGACCCGCGCAGTCGATGACGCCCAGCAGGTAGCCGTGGCCCGCATTGCGGAAGACGAAGATATCGCCGCCCACGGCATCCCGTGGATTCCACAGCACGCCATGATGGAGTCCGGCGCACTGGGTCAGGTCACGGCGGGGAAGTATCGCTTGCTGCAGGGCTCTGGCGCACTCCAGCGAATCATCGATCTGGCGCTTGGCCTCGCTCATCTGATGATTGGCGCTCTCCAATGCCGCCGTGCGGTGTCGGATTCGCTCCTCAAGCTCATCGGTATGCGCCATGACCTGATCCGCCATGCGCTGGAAGTCCCGGGACAGATCGCCGATCTCGTCGCCCCTGTCGCTGTCCAGCTCGACATCGTACTGGCCTCTTGCCAGCGCCTGAGCAGAGCGGCTGAGGCGCTGCACCGGACCCACGATCAGACGCTGCAGGGTGAACACGACCGCCACCAGCATGATGGCAAGACCCGACAGCAGCGCCACCAGCAACGGCATCAGCCAACGCTTTTCCAGCAGTTGCATAGCGTAGGGGTCTATCGCCGAGACCAGCCACCAGTCCAGTTCCGGCAGGTAGCTGACCGCTACTTCCCTTTCATCACCGCCCCAGACCAAGGTGCTGTTGATGACATCCTCATCACCGTCTCGAGCTTGGGTCAGCATCTGCTGCAACGCATCGGCGTCTTCTACCAAGGGTGACAACGTCTTCATTTCATCCGCATCACGGCTAAGGTCCGTGGCCTGGAAGTCGCCTCCCTCGGCGGTCGCCATCACCTGCCCCTGCTGGTCAAGCACGTAGGAAGACACACCCTGTGACTGGTCGTCGAAGCTGCTGGCCAGCAGGTGCTGGAAATTCAGACCTCCACCCACCATACCGAGCGGCTGGTCAACACCATCCACGCGGACGTTGACCCACACCCGGGTGGTATTCAGCGCTCGACTGTAAGCCACCTGGACACCAAATGGCGCGCCGCTGTCCATGGCACGGAAGTACCAGGCATCTTCGTCGCTGTCGGCGTCGAGGCTATAGCGCGGGTCGCGACTCTCCTCGAGCCTGCCGTCGTTGTAGTAGAGCTGTCCTGTCTGATGGTGCACGACGTAGTAGTCATCCCCATCAAACTGCTGGCGAAACCCCTCGGCCTCACGGAAAAAGCGAGCCTTCAGTTCCTGGTCATCAATATCTGCCAGCCACTCGCGGGTGACCGCCATGTCGCCAAAGCGCTTGGCCAACGCCAGCTCGCGGGACAGCGGCGTGAGCATACGCTGCAGGTGCAAGCGGCTGTACTGTTCGGCATAACGCTGAACGAAGTGACGTTCCAGATCCTGCAGCGCGTGCATGCCTATCCAGACCATGGGCACCAACGCCATGAGAAACGACAACAGCGGCACCAGCAGAGACTTGACGCGCAAGCCCAGATGACGACTCATCAGAACTCCTTGGAGGGGCAAAGAAGACAACAGCGTGAGCCCTGGGCTTCACTGGAGGTAACATTCACTTGCTGCGCATCATGCCATGAAACCCCTATGTCCGCTAATGAACGCGCTCATCAGTGTAGTCTGATATTTATGACTTTACTGGTATCAGATAACTCACAGACCGATGCAGGCGCTGGCCAGTCGATCGACAACATACAAAAAAAAGCGGCGAGCCAGGCTCGCCGCCAACGATCAGTCACCTGACCGAGAGAGCTCGATTGACCGACCTCAGCGACGACACACTGAGGCCGGTACGGTTCACGACTACCGCTCGAAGCCCAGACCAAAGGCCCCTTCATCCAATCCCATCAGGCTCTCTGCACCTGACTGCATCTGCGCGGCGTGGGCTCTGGTGCGCGGCAACAGGCGCTCGAAGTAGAAACGGGCGGTATGGATCTTGGCCTCGTAGAAGGCCGCATCGGTTGGCGACTGTGCCAGCGCCTGGCGGGATGCCTTCGCCGCTTTGGCGAACAGATAGGCCAGGGTGACGTAGCCGGAATACATCAGGTAGTCCACCGACGCCGCGCCGACTTCCTCCCGATCATTGATCGCCTTCATCCCGATCGCCATGGTCAGTTCTCCCCACTGACTGTTCAACTTAGCCAGAGGAGCAACAAAGGCGGCCATGTCCTCGTTGTCTGCTTCCGCCTTGCAGAACAGATGGATCTCCTTGGTGAACACCTTCAGGCTTTCGCCCTGGTTCATCAGCACCTTGCGTCCAAGCAGATCGAGGGCCTGGATGCCAGTGGTGCCCTCGTAGAGACGGGTAATCCTGGCGTCACGCACCAGTTGCTCCATCCCCCACTCGTGAATGAAACCGTGTCCACCGAAGACCTGTACGCCTTCATTGGTTGCCTCGAAGCCTAGCTCGGTCAGAAATGCCTTGACGATGGGCGTCAGTAACCCTAACAGCGTTTCGGCGCGCTCCCGTTCTTCCCCAGCCGGCGTCTGTTCGACCACATCGATCAGCTGAGCGGTATACAGCACCAGCATCCGACCGCCTTCTGCGATGGCTTTCTGGGTCAACAGCATGCGCCGCACGTCGGGATGCACAATGATCGGATCCGCGGCCTTCTCCGGCGCCTTGGGCCCCGATAGCGCGCGCATCTGCAGCCGGTCACGGGCATAGCTCAGCGCGTTCTGGAAGCTGGCCTCGGCCAGGCCCAGCCCCTGAATTCCCACCCCGATCCGAGCCGCATTCATCATCGTGAACATGCAGGCGAGTCCCTTGTTGGGAGCTCCGATCAGGTAACCCGTGGCGCCATCGAAATTCATGACGCAGGTGGCATTGCCGTGAATCCCCATCTTGTGTTCCAACGAACCGCAGGTCACACCATTGCGCTGACCGGGCTCACCCGCGGCATCGGGCAGAAACTTGGGGACGAGGAACAGCGAAATGCCTTTGGAACCCTCCGGCGCATCCGGCAACTTGGCCAGCACCAGGTGCACAATGTTGTCGGCAAGATCGTGGTCGCCCGCAGAAATGAAGATCTTGGTGCCACTGATGCGGTAGCCGCCCTGCTCGTCCGGCGTAGCCTTGGTCTTGATCAGGCCAAGGTCTGTGCCGCAATGGGGCTCTGTCAGGCACATGGTGCCCGTCCAGCTGCCCTCCACCAGTTTGGTCAGATAGACCCGCTGTTGCTCCGGCGTGCCGTGATGGCGCAGCGCATCTGCTGCACCGTGAGACAGGCCGGGATACATGCCCCAGGAGAGGTTGGCTGCACAGATCATTTCCGACAACAGCATCGACAGAGACGGCGGCAAGCCCTGGCCACCATGCTCGGGCTCTGCGGCCAACCCGGGCCAGCCGCCATCGACGTACTGACGATAGGCGTCACGAAAGCCGTCGGGGGCCTTTACATCGCCGTCTTGCAGACGGCAGCCTTGCTTGTCTCCGCTCTGATTCAACGGCAGCAACACTTCACGCGCAAAGCGCGCTCCCTCGTCCAGAATGGCAGACACCACGTCTGGCGAAACGTCGTCGCCAGCGGGCAAGCGGGCGTAATGAGCCGGATAGTCGAACAGCTCATCCATCACGAAGCGCATGTCGCGCAGCGGTGCCTGATAATCTGGCATGGGTCACTCCTGTCGATCCGAGGCGATGCCCGTGCCACCATGGCTCATCGGGCTTTCAAACATGTGTTTGAAAATAGCGGCGCAACCGACCACAAGTCAAGCGTTCGTTTGAACCCTTGGCATCCCAGAGACACTGAGTGTCGATGGCACGATCGTCCCTGGCACCATGGTCAGCCATGCCTTGATCACCCGTCCTGTCGTCGGTCGTACTGGCACCACAGGCATCTTGGTCACTGACGCTACGCCATCACCCTGTGGGTGACAGCCGACGAGACGGCCGTCGCCCGCGCCTCGCCGGCACACTGCGCATTACTGCATGCGAATACCGCCATCCAGGCGAATGACCTCGCCATTGAGCATGCTGTTGGTGATGATCTGCTCGGCCAGCCGGGCGAACTCATCCGGCTTGCCCAGCCGCTTGGGAAACGGCACGGCTTGCGACAGCGCTGCGACGGCGTCCTCAGGGATATCGGCCATCATCGGCGTCTCGAATACCCCTGGGGCAATCGCCATTACCCGCACCCCATGGCGTGACAATTCCCTGGCGGCGGGCAGACTCATGCCGACCACCCCTGCCTTGGACGCACTGTAGGCACACTGCCCTACCTGGCCGTCAAAAGCGGCCACGGACGCGGTATTGATAATGACACCCCGCTCACCGTCCTGACCCGGGCTGTTGTGTACCATCGTCGCCGCGGCCAGGCGCATCACGTTGAAGGTCCCCACAAGATTGATCTGGATGGTCCGGGCATAGGCCTCCAGGTCGGCAGGATGGCCATGGCGATCCACCAGCTTGGCCACGCTGACCACGCCGGCGCAGTGGATGACGCCGTCGACCCCCTCGCGCTCGCCATGCTGACGTGCCGCATCGAACACCGCCTGCATGTCGTCTGCTGAGGTGACGTCGGCGTGCATGGCGATAGCGCCCTTACCCAGGTCCTTGGCCTGCTGGTCGATCTTGTCACTGAGGTCGCACAGCACCACCTGGGCTCCGGCTGCCACCAGTCTCTTGGCACAGGCGGCACCAAGCCCGGAGCCAGCGCCGGTGATCACAAAGGTGGCATCGTTGATATCCATGAAGTGTTCTCTCTCTTTACCAGACGTGCTTGACAACACACGCCCCGAGGGCTCCCTCGGGGCGTCAGAAGATGGCGCCAGGCGTCACGCCTTGGCGGCAGCATCGGCCCTCAACTTGAAACGCTGAATCTTGCCACTGGGGGTCTTGGGTAGTTCATCGACAAACTCGATCACCCTTGGAAAGGCGTGGGTCGACAGGCGCTCTCTGACCTGCTGGCGGATATCCTCGGCAAGCTCATCACTGGCCTCGAAGCCCTCCCGGAGCACCACGTAGGACTTGATGATTTCCCCACGAATATCATCGGGTTGCCCCACCGCAGCCGACTCCGCCACGGCAGGATGGGTCAATACCGAGTTTTCCACATCGGTCGGGCCTACCCGATAACCTGCGGTAGTGATGATGTCGTCATCTCTTCCGGCAAACTGAAAACTGCCGTCGTCGTTGCGGATGACCACATCTCCCGTCAAGTAGTAGCCCTCGGCAAACGGATGCTTTTCCTGCCAGGTATAGCCGGGAAAGAAATGCGCCGGCGACCTCGCCACGTCGACGGCAAGCACACCGGGCTCGCCCGGCGGCAGCTCGTTATATTCCGCATCAAGAATCACCAGGCGATAGCCCGGCATTGGCACGCCCATGCCGCCGACATGCTTGGGATGGTCGAGACAATGATGGTTGTTGCAGGTCATGCCCGTTTCGGTCTGGCCATAGTGATCCATCACCGCGCAGCCCAGCGCCCTTTCGACCCAGTTGACCACTTCGGTATTCAGCGGCTCCCCGGCGGAACTCGCCGCCCGCAACGACAGTGTCTCGTGTGCCTGATCAAAGAGCCCGGACGCCTTCATCAAACGATAGGCGGTCGGAGCGGCGGCAAAGTTGGTGATGTCATGGCGCTGCATGAAGGCCAGTGCGCCTTCGGCACTGAAGCCGGCCTCGCAAAAATGCGTGGTCACGCCCAACAGCAAGGGTCCGGTGATCGCGTAATAGAGGCCATAGGCCCAGCCGGGATCTGCCATGTTCCAGAAGCGATCCTCCCCACGCAGTTCGACGGCCAGCTCCATATACAGCGCAAAGGCGGGCATTGCGGAGAGCGGCACGGCAACCCCCTTGGGCTTGCCGACCGTGCCTGACGTAAACATCTGCAGAAACGGCTGCTCAGGGCCAAGGCGCGGTGGCGTAGCCGACGATGGCTCACTGGACAGGGCGTGATCCCAGTCGAGATCCTGCGGATGTGCCTCGCTGGCGCCACCCAGCGCCAGCACCGAGGGACAGGACGCCAGACCGTCAAACTTGTGACGATTGGCGCCATCGGTGATGACCAGCTTGGTATCGGCTCGCCCAAGACGGTAGTCGACGGCATCCGGGCCAAATGCCGTAAACAATGGCTGATACACGGCCCCCAGCCGCCAACTCGCCAATACTGCGATCAACAGCTGGGGCGAGCGCGGCAGCATGCAGGCGATACGGTCCCCTGCTGCCAGCCCCTGGGCCGACATCCACGCGGCGAGACGTGCGCTCAGGCTATCCAGTTCGCGATAGCTCAGGCGTGTAACGGCCCCATCCGGTGCTTCGTGCACCAACGCCAGCACCTCGCCACGGCCCTGCGCTACATGACGCCCACAGCAGGCATAGTAAGCGTTGAGGCAGCCGTCACCATGATCGTCCAAGCGGTCAATCACCTGCTGTATATCAAACGTCTCGCGATAGGACTCGGCCGATGGGAGTGTGGCATGGCTCATGACGTGCCTCTTACGTTGTGTTTGTTGGAGAGCGCTGCCCCGGCCCAAGCATTCCGTTGACGTAAGCGTAAACCTAGCAAGCGCTAGGGTGAAAACTAGATCCTTCGTACAGGAGTGACAAGCACAACCGGAATAGACCATCGTCTAGCCTGACACCGCCGCCAGGTCATCAGCGCCGCTGCAGACAGGATTCAGGGGGAAACTCATGCCAACGCAACAAGGGTGATGAACAAAGGCAATGCGAGTGAACAGAAGGGAGTCACCCAGAGGCGCTCATTGAGAGGAGCTCACGGAGTGCGGACCAATGAGATGAACTCATTGAGTGGGGATCACTGGAGAGGGAGCCTGTCGCCTGAGCCCCCTGCCCCGGGATAGCGCCCCCGGGACGCGGTAAAGGTGGCGCTCAGGTCCGGCGGGTCAGCATATTGACCAATTCATCGGCCAATTGCTCTGGGCTGCGCGGACCGTCCGGATCGTACCAGCGCACGGTCCAGTTCAGTGCCCCCAGCACAAAACGCGCGACCAGCGCTCGATCACCGGCCACCAGACCGGCTTCGATGGCCTCGTCGATGACGTCGTTCCACAGCCCCTCGTAGGCGTCCCTCAGGTGGGTCAGATGATCCCGCGCAGCGTCGTCCAGGCGTCGCCATTCGTAGAGCGCGACGACGTGGGCGTTACGATCGGTCAACAGCGTGTCCAGATGGGCACGCGCCATGACATGCAGCCGAGACAAGGGGTCTGAGCCTGCGTCGTCGAGGGCCGCACGAGCCAGCATCAGGGCATTCTGCGTTCCCTCTTCTATGACAGCGGCCAGAATTTCCTGCTTGTCCCTGAAGTGATGGAACAGGCTACCCGACTTGATACCCATTTCCTGAGCCAGCATGCGCACAGTCGTGCGATCGAAGCCTTCCTGGACAAACAGCTGGGCAGCGAGGCGGATCAGCTCCTTGCGGCGAGGCGAGTCATTCATTACATTCATCGACAGTTACACTAGCGCTTGCTTGGTTTTGATGAGGGAAGCATAGCGCACCCTCAGGGTCAACGCCGACTGATCCTGTCAACGCCAGGGACCTGCAAGCGCATCTCGCCGGGCTGGGCCACACTGAAGGTCTTCCGCAGGCGCCAGCTCGCGATAGCCAACAACCACAATACCGTCATGGCCGGTCCTTAACGGACCAGGCCATCAAGGTCACAGGAGGCACGCCATGCACCCGACCGACATCGTCTTTCTTGCCGCCGCCCGTACGCCCATGGGCGGCATGCTCGGTTCTCTTTCCAGCAAGACCGCTCCAGAACTGGCCGCCTGCGCGATCGCCGCCGCTATCGAACGAGCCGCCATCCCCCCCGACGCCATTGAAGAAGGCATCTTTGGCTGCGTTCTGCCGGCGGGCGTCAAGCAAGGGCCAGCACGCCAGGCCATGCGTCAGGCAGGCATTCCCGACCAGCGCGGCGCCACCACGATCAACAAGCTATGTGGTTCCGGCATGAAGGCCACCATGCTGGCCCACGACCTGATCAAGGCCGGCACGGCCGAGGTGATGCTGGCCGGAGGCATGGAGTCCATGTCCAACGCACCTCATGTCTTGACGAAGGCACGCAGCGGCTATCGCCTTGGCCATGGCGAACTCAAGGATCACATGTTCCTGGATGGGCTTGAGGACGCCGAGACCGGTCGCCTGATGGGCGGGTTTGCCCAGGACGTGGCCAATGAGCGCGGCTATGACCGGGAACGCATGGATGATTTCGCGATCGCCTCTCTTGAGCGCGCCATGCAGGCCACCAAGGCTGGACACCTGATCGCCGAGATGGCTCCGGTGACCATCACCAGCCGCCAGGGCGATAGTCTGGTCGAGCAGGACGAACAACCCTTCCAGGCTCGCCTTGACAAGATCCGCTCCCTGCGACCGGCCTTTGCCAAGGACGGCACCATTACCGCCGCCAATGCCAGCTCCATCTCCGATGGCGCCTCTGCGCTGATCCTGTCGACTCAGGCGGCGGCCGATCGACTCGGCGCTGTGCCGTTGGCTCGCATGGTGGGACACAGCACCCACTCACGTCATCCGAGCGAGTTCACCATCGCCCCGGTCGGGGCCATCGACAGCTTGATGAAGAAGCTTGACTGGAAGGTTGACGATGTTGACCTGTTCGAGATCAACGAAGCCTTTGCGGTGGTCACGCTGATGGCCATGGATGACCTCGGACTGCCCCACGACAAGGTCAACGTCTTCGGTGGCGCCTGCGCCCAGGGCCACCCGGTGGGCTCTACCGGCTCGCGGATTATTGCTACCCTGATCCATGCCCTGCGCACCAAGGGCGGCAAACGCGGTATCGCCAGCCTGTGCATCGGCGGCGGCGAAGCGACGGCCGTCGCGGTAGAGCTGATCGACTGATACCGCCTCACTCACTGAGAACGAGGCGGTCATGCGTGCCCATGTGTGTGGCCCGTCATTCATCGACATAGGCCCAAGGCGCCGCTGGTGCTTTCGGCCTATGCCTCCCCTCACAGGAACCATGGATGGACCGCTCTCGACTCGCCCTGCCACTGATCGTACTGGCCCAGTGGTGTGGCACCTCGCTCTGGTTCAGCGTCAACGGCGTTGCCGCATCCCTTCGCGATGACCTGGGCTTGCAGGAAGCCGACATCGGTCTGCTCACTCTCGCCGTCCAACTCGGCTTCATCGTGGGCACCTTGGTCATCGCGGGCTCCGGTCTGGCGGACCGCCACCGAGCCAGCCGTATCTTTCTCTGTTCGAGCCTGGCAGGGGCCGCCATCAACCTGGCGTTCGTCCTCGCGGCCTCGAGCCCTGCCCTCGCCGTCGCCTTGCGCTTTGCCACCGGACTTTGCCTCGCCGGCATCTACCCACTGGGCATGAAGCTGGTCATCGGCTGGACCCCGAAGCACACCGGCGCAGCGCTGGCCTGGCTGGTCGGCATGTTGACCCTGGGCACGGCCATGCCGCATCTACTGCGAGGCGCGACCCTTGACCTTCCCTGGGCGTGGACCCTGGCGCTGGCGTCTCTGCTGGCGGTCCTTGGCGGGCTTGCTGTCGGCCTGCTGGGGGATGGCCCCCACCTGCCGCACACCTCTGGACGAGCGTCTCTACGCGACGGGCTGGAGGCCTTTCGTGACCGCCACTTCCTGCGTGTGGCCGGGGGCTACTTTGGTCATTGCTGGGAGCTCTACGCCTTCTGGATGCTGGTGCCACTGCTGGTGAGCCGCGAGGTAACACGACTTGCGGTGGCCAGCCACTGGACCCCCTGGCTCAGCTTTGCGGTGATCGCGGTGGGTGCCCTGGGCTGTATTGCCGCCGGTGCCTACAGCCGGCATTACGGCAGTGCCAGGGCGGCCAATCTCGCCTTGGCCACCTCTGGCAGCCTGTGCTTACTCTACCCCCTGCTGGCCAACGTCAACCCGGCCCTGCTCATGCTGCTGCTGATGCTGTGGGGCTTCAGCGTCATTGCGGACTCGGCGCAATTTTCTTCACTGGCCTCGAGTGCAGCGCCCAAAGAACGTATTGGTGCCACCCTGTCTGTGATGAATGCCATCGGCTTCAGTCTGACACTGCCAGGAATCTGGCTTGGCGCCAGCCTGTGGCAGACCCTGGATGTGGCCGTGCTGTGGCTGTTGCTGCCTGGCCCGCTACTGGGTCTGCTGTGCATGCGAGGGGTCGCCAGACCTGCCTGACTGGCGGTGCCTGACGGGCGTGGCTGGTTACAGGAATGGCTGTCTACTGGCGTGGCTCTTCTCTACCGGCGTGGCTGTCTCGCCTCACTCGTGGCGCATGGCTTGAGCATCACCGTGCATGCCTTCCGACCGACATCACCGCGCAGAACGACAGCGTAGAGCGTCACTGCGTCATGATCGCCTAACACAATGAGGGAGGCCCCTGGGCCTCCCTCACGGATGTCATGGTCTGCTGACGCTTGTCTGTGCTTGATGACGTCTTCCCGGGTTCACGCGGGATCGGTCAGTGCGCCAGAGCTACCATCATCACTGGTCTAGCCGTAGCGGCCGGTGATGTAGTCCTCGGCCTTCTTGGTATGCGGCGTCGAGAACATGGTCTTGGTGTCGTTGTACTCAACCACTTCACCCAGATGGAAGAACGCGGTGTAGTCCGCCACGCGTGCCGCCTGCTGCATATTGTGGGTCACGGTGATGATGGTGAACTGCTGCTTCAGCTTGTCCATCAAGTCTTCGATGGTGGCAGTAGAGATCGGATCCAGTGCCGACGTCGGCTCATCCATAAGAATCACGTCAGGCTGCACGGCAATCGCCCGTGCAATACACAGACGCTGCTGCTGTCCACCGGACAGCGATGTTCCCGGCTGGTGCAGCTTGTCCTTGACCTCTTCCCACAGCCCAGCGTCACGCAGCGCACGCTCGACAAGCTCATCCTGATCGGCCTTGCGGCTTACCAGGTCATGCATCTTGGGGGCATAGACAATGTTGTCGTAGATCGACTTGGGGAACGGATTGGGCTTCTGAAAGACCATGCCGACCCTGCGACGCAAGGCGACTTCGTCCATCTTCGACTCGTTCACGTCGCGACCGTCCATTTCGATCAGCCCCTTGATGCTTACACTGGGGATCAGGTCGTTCATGCGGTTCAAGCAGCGCAGAAAGGTCGACTTGCCGCAACCCGACGGCCCGATCAGCGCCGTCACGTTCTTCTGGTAGAGATCCATGTTGATCGACTTCAGCGCGTGGAAGTCGCCGTACCACAGGTCCAGGTCTCTCACCCGAACGCTCAACTCATGATTGGCGTCGTCGTTGCGAGTGACCGGCTGGCCGGGCTGATCCTGCTTCATCACGTTCTCTCCGCGCTGGGCAACTTTCATGTTCATGGCAACGTATCCTGTTTGGGGGCCGCTTTACCAGCGCCGCTCGAATTTCTTGCGCAGCACCACAGCGGTGGCGTTGAGCGTGATGAGAACAGCCAGCAGCACCAGAATGCCGCCCGACGTCTTCTCGATGAAGGCACGATCCGGCTCACCCGCCCAGGTGAAGATCTGCGCCGGCAGCACGGTCGCTGCGTCGGTAAACGAAGTGGTCACATCTGGAATGAACGCCACCATGCCGACAATGATCAGCGGCGCCGTTTCCCCCATGGCCTGGGCCAGGCCGATGATCGAACCGGTCATGATGCCGGGCAGTGCCAGCGGCAGCACATGGTCACGCACCATCTGCCAGCGAGAGCATCCCACGCCAAAGGCGGCGTGGCGGATCGAGTCTGGCACGCTGCGCAGAGCGGTACGGGTGGCGATGATGATCACCGGCAGTGTCATCAATGCCAGGGTCAGGCCACCAATCACCGGAGACGAGCGTGGCACGCCAAAGAAGTTGATGAAGATGGCCAGGCCCAGCAGGCCAAACAGGATGGACGGAATGGCCGCCAGGTTGTTGATGTTGATCTCGATCAACTGGGTAAAGCGGTTGTCCGGGGCGAACTCTTCTAAGTACACCGCGGTCATGACGCCGATGGGGAATGCCACCGCCAGGGTGACCAGCAAGGTCAACACCGTGCCCATGGCCGCCGAGGCGATACCCGCCAGTTCAGGCATCTTGGAGTCACCGCTGGTGAAGAAGGTCGTGTTGAACGGAAGCTCCGCTCGGCCCTCTTCCTTCAAGCGATCGACCACCGCCTTCTCCTTGTCGCTGAGCCTGGCGTGGTGTCCCTTGAGATATTGGTCCACCTGGCCATCTGCCAGCACCCACTCCATGCGGGTCGTTCCCAGCAGGTCCGGATTGTCACGCATGCGCCCGGGGATCAGGCGCAGGTATCCACGGCTGACCAGCGGCCGAACGTCCTCATTGACCGCGGCCAGAGGAAGCTGGCTCGCCTGCTCGGAATAGTCCACTTCCACCTGGATCTTGGCCTGCTGGAAGGCGGGCAGCCCCTTGACCAGCATGTCGGCGAAGAACAGCACCAGGAACAGTGCCGCCAGGCCAAGTGCCCCCATGGAAATCCACTTCAGCCGAGCCGACTTGCGGTGGCGTGCGCGGAGCTGGGCGCTGATGTCGTCGAAGGATTGTCTCATTGCTTGGGCTCCACGGCTTACAGGTTGTTGACGCGATACTTTTCGCGGAAGCGACGAATCATGATCACCGACACCAGGTTAAGGCTCAGCGTCACGACGAACAGCACCAGGCCAAGGGCAAAGGCTGACAGCGTCTCGGCACTGGCGAATTCCTGGTCACCGGTCAGCGCGGCCACGATGCGCACGGTCACGGTCGTCATGTCCTCGAGGGGGTTGGCCGTCAGGTTCGGGCGCATGCCGGCTGCCATAACCACGATCATGGTTTCGCCCAGGGCGCGGGACACCGCCAGCAACGACGCCGAGATGATCCCGGGGAGTGCTGCCGGGACGACGATATCGCGGATCATTTCGCCCTTGGTCAGGCCAAGTGCCAGCGACCCTTCGCGCATGCTGTTGGGGACCGAGTTGATGACGTCATCCGACAGCGAGGAAATGAACGGAATGATCATGATGCCCATGACGATCCCCGGGGCCAGGGCGTTGTTGAACGACGCCTCTACACCGAAGAAGCCAGCAATCCCGACGATGATCGGCGCCACCGTAATGGCAGCGAAGAAGCCGTACACCACCGTGGGGATACCGGCCAGGACTTCCAGCACCGGCTTGGCAAAGGTACGCACCTTGGGCGGCGCATATTCAGCCATGTAGATGGCAGCCAGCAGGCCGATGGGAATCGCCACCAGCATTGCGATGAAGGTAATCATGAAGGTGCCGGCAAACAGCGGCACGGAACCAAACTGCGCGGCGCTGGCGCCTTCTTCTGCACGACCTGCCGCCGCCAGGAAGCTGGCGCCCGGATTCCAGGTCGTACCGGTAATGAAGTCCCAGAAGCTCTGCATCTGGAAGAAACGGATCGCCTCGAAGACGATCGACAAGAGGATCCCCAGGGTCGTGAAAATGGAGATCAGCGCGGCGCCGGCCAGAAAGAAGCGGATCACCCGCTCGATCGCCTGACGCGCGTGAAAGTCGGGACGCACCATGGCGACACCGATCACCAGACCGGCGCAGGCAACGACCAGACTACCTGCCAGCAACAGCAGCGGCGGAATCTCGGCGCCCACGAGCAGCATGACAAAGCTACCGACAGCGCCTACCGCCAGAGCCGGACCCGCCGTGGACATGACGGTGAACCAGCCGTACTGATCGGGCTGGGCGTACATGGAGGTGCCTGAGGCTCGGACCCTGGCCGCCTTGCCGCGGGCCAGGAAGTAGGCGATCAGACCGAGCAGAAGCAGCGAGCCGCTGAACATCGCCAGGAGTTGATTGGTCTGCATGGGTGTCTCTCGGAGTTATGTGCCAAAACGAGCGCATACTCGCTGGAACGTGTACCGGCCGACACCCTGTCGAGGATGCCGGCCGGCGTGATCGGGACCCGGGTCCCTTACTTCAGGTCGGCCAGCTCGAGGCTAGTCTGGCTCTCGACGGCGCTGCGAGCCTCTGCACGATCCGCCTCAGGGGCCGGAATCAAGCCAATACCCTTGAGGTAGCCGATGTCACCGACCATCTGCTCGCTCATGAAGGTGTTGGCGTATTCGTACATCGCCGGCACGTCATCGGCGTGCTGGTTCTTGATGTAGAAGAACAGCGAGCGCGACACCGGGTACTCACCGCTGCCGATGGCATCGGGGGTCGGTGCGACACCGTCGATGTTGGAGCCGATCAGGGTGTCGGCGTTCTCTTCCAGGAAGGAGTAGCCGAAGATGCCGAAGGCCGCTGTGTTCTCGGCCAGGCGCTGAACGATCAGGTTGTCGTTCTCGCCGGCGTCGATGAAGGCGCCATCAGCACGGATGTCGGTGTAGCCCTCACCACCGTAAGCGTCCATTTCCTCGGAGACCGCTTCCATTACCAGCTCAGCGAAGGCATCGCGAGTACCGGAGGTGGTGGGCGGACCGTAGACGGCGATCTCGCGATCCGGCAGGGACGGGTCGATCTCGCTCCACTTGGTATAGGGGTTGTCGACCAGCTCACCGTCAACCGGCACCTTGGCGGCCAGGGCCATGAACATCTGCTCACGAGTCACGTCCATGGCGTCATTCTGGGCGGACTGGGCGAAGGCGATGCCGTCATAGCCGATGAAGGCTTCGGTGATGTCGGTCACACCGTTGGCTTCACAGGTCTCGAACTCGGAGGTCTTCATGCGACGCGAGGCGTTGGTGATATCCGGGGTATCGTCACCCACGCCGGAGCAGAACAGCTTCAGACCACCACCGGAACCGGTGGATTCGATGACCGGCGTCGGGAAGTCGGTAGTCGCGCCGAACTCTTCTGCCACGTAGCTGGCGAACGGGTAGACAGTGCTGGAGCCCACGATGCGGACCTGGTCACGTGCCTGAGCGACACCCACCACGCCCATGACGGCAGCAGCGATAGCGGTGGTCTTGAGGATGCGATTCATGGAGAAGTCTCCTGATGATGAGATGGTCAACCTTCGCGATGCACACAATGCCGCAGAAAAATGACAGCTTCATGACAGCTCACCTCGAAACGCAATATGCCCTACCACGCAATACCTGACAGGCGTGTCCCAACGGCTGACATTCCGTCTCGGCTCCCGAGACACCGGTCGCCACACTTCCCCCGCCCTCCCCTAAAAAAACGCCGCCCGTCGCCTTGCGGCAGCGGGCGGCGTTGTCGCCGGCGCGATCAGAGGGGATCAGCTCAGCAGCAGTCCAATCGCCGCCGCAGCGCATAGGGTCAAGGATGCCCCTTGCAACAGCCGTCTCGGCAGTCTTGGCGCCAGCGCGGCCCCCAGCCCATGGCCCACCAACACCATCGGCAGAAAGCTCAGGCTGACCGCCAGCAACCACAGCGGCACCTTGCCCACGGCGGCAAGGCTTGCCAGCGTCATCAGCGACGATATCAGGAAGAAGGCCGCCAAGTTGCCCCTCAACCGATCCATCGGCATGCCATGCATCAAAAGGACGATGGGAGGACCTCCGATCGCCGCGACGGCGCCAAAGATTCCCGAGAGAAATCCCGCACCGAACAGCGAGCTGCGGTTGACCGGCAGGCGGAGCTTGAACAGGGTGACCAGCACGGCGAACAGCACGATGGCGGCGATCATGACTTCAAGGGTTGCCATGGGAGCGATCAACAGCAACCACACCCCCAGCAAGGTGCCCGGCACCTTGCCGACCAGCGCCATGGAGATGTCGCCCATCGCCACTTCGCGACGATAGCGCCTGACCACCAGGCACGACACCAGAAAGCCGTAGACCACCAGCACCACCGGCACCATGGCGGGAGCCTTCAGCAGTATCAGTGGCGCCCCGACCACCGCCATGCCAAACCCGGTGGTGCGCTGTACGAAGCACCCGAGTGCCAGCACCCCGCCGACCCACAGCCAGGTACCAAAGGTCAGTTCACTGAGCGCCCACCACTGCAGCAGGCAGCCCCATGCTGCATCGATCACGACACCACCTCATCGAGCTTGGGGGGCCGTCCCGCCAGCAAACGCAGCCCCACATTCCCGATCAAGGCGACCGTGACCATGGCGATGACCATCGGCCAGGCCGAGTCGATTTCAAAGGCCGTGACCAAGGCACCGGACAGTGCGGCGCTGCTGAACTGGATGCTGCCCAGCAGCGCCGTGGCCGTGGCACTCATATGACTGAAACGCTCCAGCAGCGAGGAGATGGCGTTGGGGGAAATAAGGCCGACCACCCCAAGAAAGGTCATCACCAGCGGCACGACCGTGTAGATCGAGTCCAGTCCGGTGGCGACCAAGGCCATCAAGCCGCAGGCCGCGACCAGCTGAATCGCCAGGCCCAGCCGTAGATTCTGCTGTGGGGTGCGCCTGCGCAGCAGCCGGATATTGACGCGATTCGACAGCGCCATGATCACGACATTCGCTCCAAACACAAAGGGGTAGGCTGCCGGCGACAGCCCATAGTGTTCCATGTACAGGAAGGGCGACGACGTCACAAAGGCGAAGATTCCCGCAAAGGACGCCGCGACAGCAAGGATGTAGCCCATGGCCCGACGATCGACCAGCACACTGAGATAGTTGCGCAGCACCTGCCGTGGCGATGCCACCGGCGCGTCCTCTGGGCGAGTCTCTGGCAGAAAGGCACCCAACAGCCACATCAGGAAGGCGGCATAGACGGCCAGGAAGACAAAGATCAGCCACCAGTCCGCCACATACAACAGCAGACTGCCGACCATGGGCGCCACCAGTGGCGCCAGCATCAGAATCATGGCCATGGTCGACATCACCTTGGCGGCTTCGCGGCCACTGAAGCAATCCCGCACGATCGCCGCGGAATTGACCACACACGCCCCTCCCCCCAGCGCCTGGACGAACCGCCACACCAGCAGTTCGGTCAGCGAATCGACGCTGACAATCACCAGACTGGCAATAAGAAACAGGATCTGCCCTGCCAGCAATACCGGCTTTCGCCCGATCCGATCCGACAGGGGCCCACAGGTCAGCTGACCTACGGCAAAGCCCACCATGAAAACGCTGAGTGACAGCTCGGTATGGTGAACGCTGGCCCCGACCGTCTCTGCAAGCGCCGGCATGGCGGGCAGATACGCATCGATCGCAAAGGGGGCAAGTGCAGTATTGGCGGCGACCAGCAGCGCCACTCGTCGAGCATTCAAAGACACGGACACTCCATGACAATAGAAAGACGTCTAGACGACGAGGCGTTTCGCCGTCGCCAGACGATGATAGATGACAGGACAACCCATATGCCGCAGCGACGACCGGTGGGTCGCACCAGGGCCAGGCCATGTGCCGAAGGCCTCACTCCCTCGCGCTCGGCAGCGCTCGCGGCTGTTGTCAATCTCATCCGCTTGATACAGTAACCCCAGCCCACCGACACCTTCTGACATTGGAGAAGAGCTGCATGGCAGATAATCTGCTCGATCAACTGAAAGCGATGACCACCGTGGTCGCTGACACCGGGGACCTGGACGCCATCCGTCGCTTCCAGCCCACCGACGCCACCACCAACCCTTCGCTCATCCTGCAGGCCGCCGGCCACGACGACCGACGCGCACGTCTGGCCGCGATTGCCAAGGAAGCCAACGACATTGACGACGCCCTGGATGCGGTGGCGGTCGAAATCGGCAGTGAAATCAGTGAGCTGGTACCCGGTTATGTGTCTACCGAGGTCAGCGCACGGCTGTCGTTCGACACCGATGCCACCCTGGCGCGCGCTCACTCACTGATCGAACGCTATGGCCGCCACGGTGTCGGCGCCGAGCGCATCTTGATCAAGGTGGCATCGACCTGGGAAGGCATTCGTGCCGCCAAGGTACTCGAGCGCGAAGGCATTCGAACCAACCTGACCCTGCTGTTCAGCTTCGCTCAGGCTCAAGCCTGCGCCGACGCCGGTGTCACCCTGATTTCCCCCTTTGTCGGCCGCATTCTGGACTGGCACAAGGCCCAGCAGCCCGACGCCGACTTCTCCGGAGACAACGATCCTGGCGTTCAGTCGGTGAAGCGCATCTATGACCACTACAAGGGGCACGGCTACTCCACCATCGTGATGGGTGCCAGCTTCCGCAATACCGATGAGGTCAAGGCGCTGGCAGGCTGTGACCGCCTCACGATCTCGCCCAACCTGCTGGAAGAACTGCAGAGTGCATCAGGCGACCTGCCTCGTCGACTGACCGCCAGTGACGCCGAGACCCGCCCGCCGGAACCGCAGTCCGAGGCCGACTTCCGCTGGGCGATGAACGAGGACGCCATGGCAACCGAAAAACTGGCAGAGGGCATTCGCAAGTTCATGGCCGATCAGCGCAAGCTAGAAACCCTGCTCGCTGACCTGCGCAGCAGCTGATTCGGCCGTATGTGGCCAACGCTCTGGAGGTCGTTCAAGGACATGAGCGATAGTCCGGGGCGCTGGCCCACGGCAGGTCGAGCTACGCCCTCGCGAGGTCAACGCTGAAACGCTTGTGGTTCTGGCTCTGGTTCTGGTTCTGGTTCTGGTACCGAACCGGGCTGCGTGACGCCCTGGGAACGCCAATTGGCAACACACCAGCCCTGCGAATAACAGGCTACCCGTTGACGCGCCGACATCAGGCCTTGTGCGCGCTCTCGCTCTGCGCTTCGAGCATTTCTACCAGGGGCTGAAATTGCTCCTGATTGTGTTCGTTCATGCGCATCAGAATACGATGGGCCTCGAGAATGCGCTGACGTAACCCTTCTTCATCAGCCGCTACCTCGGGCAATTCCTGCAGTTCGTCGACTTCGGCAATGGGCCGTTCGACCAGGGTAAAGAAGCTGCCGAAACCCATCACCTCCAGCATGCGCTTGACGTCAGGGTTGTCGGCCACAATGGTCGGAGACTGTTCGAGCTTGCCCCGCAGGGCCATGGCGACCTTGGCGAGAAAGCCCAGCGCCGTGGAGTCCACATTGCTCGCATCCCGCAGATCAATCATGACAGCCGTCAGCCCCGGCGTCTGTGCCAGTTGCTGGGCTTGATGGTCCAGTGTTGCGCACAGCGTGAGGCGGACATCGCCACACAGCTTGAGCACGAACACACCAGAATCAAATGCTGCCTTCAGGCGGCCTTCATGCACTTTCATCGCCAAACCCGCTCACCAACATGATCGTCAAGTCGTCAGGCAGCTCTTCGCGACCCGAGGTGGGGTCGGCGAGCGCTTCTTCATCACTGGACAAGGTGCCCAAGGCCAAGCCTCGTCGCAGCGTATCCAATGAATCGCTGCTGGCGACCCGCTGCTGCAATTCGTCCAATCTCGCCTCCAGGCTAGCCCCCGGCAAACACTCCAGCACGCCGTCAGAACACAGCCATAGAGAAAAATCGCTCGGCAGGTCACAGCCAAGCGTCGGGTAGCACACGTCAGGAAACAGCCCGACTGGCATGCCTTCTCCTTCCAGCGTCACCACACCTTCGCTCGTTTTCAGCAATGGCATCGGCAGCTGGGCCCCCAATGAATAGTGTAGATAACGCTTCTGCTGGTCGATAACGCCGACAAACAGGGTGGCATGCTTGCCGATCCCGGTATCCAGCAGTTCCCGATTCAGTTGCGCCAGCCACCTCGGCGGCAAGGCCTCTGGGGCCTCTCCATTCCACTCGCCTTGCCATCGGTTGAACAGGTACTTGAGCAACACCGTGACAAAGGCGGAAGAAGCACCGTGACCCGACACGTCGGCAAAGTAGAATAACGTATACCGCTCATTGTACGCCTGGATATCCAGAAAGTCGCCGGACAGATAAAGCGATGGTGCCAACCAGTAGTCACACCCCACCCTGCCGAGCTGCTGTGGACGCACGGGCAGCATTCGCCGCTGAATCTGCCCCCCCGCCTGCTGATCCAGCCGCAGCATGGCCAGGTGCGTCTCCAGGCTTTCATTGAGCTCTTCCAGACGCAGCCGGTCCTGCTCGCGCTCTCGGGCCAGGCGATTGACATCGACCACCCGACGTATCATGCGCCGCAGCAAGTGAGCGTGACGCAGGGGCTCGATCACGTAATCGATCAGTCCGGCATCCACCGCCTTCAGCAGGTCGTCGTCGCGACGATCTTCGCTCACCACCAGAGTCGGCCAGCGCTCGGCCAGGGTCATCCACTCGCGACTCGGCACCGCCAGCGAGTGGGCCACCACCAGTGCCGTCGTCTCAGGCAGCTCTGCTGCACTCGCCGCGGCGAACACCGCCAGGCCGTCTCGTGCAATGGCATCCACCAGGGCGTCGCGATGACGGCCCGGATGGTCGATGACACCGATCAGGGGCTTGGCAGCTAGCATGGTCACGCGGCCTTACTCGGCGAACGCATCTTCGTCGTAGTCAAAATCATCGTTGATGAAGTTGTCCTCACCCAGCTGGCCATCGTTGACCTCGAACATGCGGCGCTGCAGCCAGGCATCTCGAATGAAGCTGTACCGGTCGCCACGAATCAGGTCTTCCTGGTCAAGCAGCTGCGCCCTGGCGTCCAGTAGCTCGAGCCCGCGCAGCGAATAGCGCACGGTGTCGTCTTCCACATAGGTCAGCGGATACGAGTACCAGTCCACCGGCAGCGCTGCCGTGTCACGCACCGTGCTGGGGCCGAGGAACGGCAGCACCACGTAAGGCCCCTCGCCGACCCCCCAGGCCGCCAGGGTCTGACCGAAGTCTTCGGTATCGGCCGTAAAGCCGGCATGGCTGGCGGGGTCGAGCAGGCCACCGAGGCCAAAGGTGGTGTTCATCAAGAACCGCATGCTGGAATTGCCGGCATTGGCGGGCTTGCCTTGCAGCAGGCTGTTGAGCACCGTGCGCACTTCACCGAGGTTGTCGAAGAAGTTGCTCACCCCCCGCTCCAGCGGGTCCGGGGTGATATAGCGATAGCCCTGAGCAGCCGGCTTCAGCGCATACCGATCCAGGACATCATTGAAGGCAAACACGCGGCGGTTGAAGCCTTCCCAGGGATCCGCCGGGTTAGGCTCACTATTCACACCGCTGCTGGCGCATCCACTGACCGCCAGTGCGGCTGCCAGTACCACAACGCCCTTCGGCGCACTTTTACTCAGGACACCGCATTCATTAGCGTTCATTTTCGACTGCCTCCATTGCCTGTCCATGTCACCATCATCACTTTGAGGGCGCCAGCGCTCGACATCACCGCCTGACCTGGCGAACCCTCCTACAGCATGTGGCATCGCCAGACAGGCTTGCCATTCACCCGTAGCATGCCGTGTCGTCGAGGCACACTACCGATTATTGTTTCCCTGCGTCTTCTACTGTCGCGCTACGGGCCCTGTGACCAGCCACCTGGACCGCTACCGGCGTCCGCCGTCGGATCCAGGGGTTGGCGACCACCATCGGGGCTAGGTGGTCGCCGCGGCACTCCACCTTTGCCGTCCTGGCAAGGGCTTGTCTCAGCGTCGTCGAATCACGACGCAGCCCGCACTGTAGCCCGCGCCGAAGGAACACACCACCCCGAAGGCACCCGGTTCGAGATCCTGATGATGCAAATGGAAAGCGATGACCGAACCAGCAGAGCTTGTATTAGCGTAACGATCAAGGATGATCGGCGCTTGATCCAACTCAGGCTCGTGGCCAAGGACACGCCGTGCGATGAGATCATTCATATGGCGGTTGGCCTGATGCAGCCATAGCCGTGACACCGACGAGGGCGTGATCTGCAGGCTGGACAGGTGATCTCGAATCAGTTCGGCGACCATCGGGCAGACGTCCTTGAACACTCGACGCCCCTCCTGCACGAACAGCTTGTCCACCGCCAGCGGATCGCTGTCGGTCACCCGATTGAGGAAACCCGCATTGTTGCGAATCGCATTGGAGAACCGCGTCAGCAGCCGGGTACCGACCACCTCGAAGGAAGATGCCGCCGTTGCTACCTCCTCGCTCTCCAGGACCAGCGCGGTGCAGGCGTCACCAAAGATGAAGTGGCTGTCGCGATCGCGGAAGTTGAGATGGGCGGAGCACACCTCGGGGTTGACGACCAGTGCGCGCCGCACGCCCCCGCCGCGGATGGCATTGACGGCATTGTCGATGGCGAAGGTCGCTGACGAACAGGCAACGTTCATGTCGAACGCGTACCCTCCTGCACCTAGCGCCTGCTGCAGCTCCACCGCCACCGCGGGGTAAGCGCGCTCAAGGTTCGAACAGGCCACAATCACCAGATCGATATCCGCCGCTGCAACACCCGCGCTATCCAGCGCCTGACGGGACGCCGCAAGGGCCATCTCGCACTGGATACCCGGGGCGTCATTGGCACGCTCGTCCAGCTGGGGACGCATCCGTTCGGGATTCAGGATGCCCTCGGCATCGAGCACATAGCGGCTTTGGATACCGGACGCCTTGACGATGAACTCGCTGCTTGAATGGGCAAGCGGCTCCCGCTCTCCGGCGTCGATAGCGGCTTGCTGGCGCGCATTCTCGGCATCCACCCAGGCGTTGTACGACGCCACCAGCGCATCGTTATCGATGGCATTTGGCGGCGTATAGAGTCCGCTGCCGGTAATCAGCACCTTCGCTGGGGTCATGCCTTTCTCCTTCATCGGGCAGCTTGCATGCCACCTTGCTGTCGCGGCCTATCAACGACCGCTTAGATTCACGTCACGCTCCATCGTTGCGCCAACGCCTGCACGAAGCAACGTCATTGGCTCACTACTCGAGCTGTCGCTCATGTCGGACCGAATCAGGCCCGACCTGTCAGCTCTGCCCAGCGTTTCGCCAGGCGTTTCTCTGAGACCGGCATGGCGGTACCGAGTTGCTGGGCAAACAGCGACACCCTCAGTTCCTCGATCCACCAGCGGAATTCCACCAACGCAGGATCTTCGACATCGCCGCGCTTGTCCGCCTGACGCCTGGCGTCCAGTTTCGCTTCGAAGTCCTGCACCGCCTGCATCAGCATCTGATCCCGAGAACGCTCCCTTGGGGCCTTCTCCAGACGCACCAGGGCCGCCTCCATATAGCGCGGATACGCCTCCAGCCATGGTCCTGCCGCCGTGACGAACCCAGGATGCACCAGGCGCTGCATCTGTGCCTTGAGATCACTGTATACCAGTGCCAGCGAGAGACTGAGGTTGCCCTTCAACGCCTTGGTCACTGCCAGATGGCCCTTGAGCGCTCGCTCCAGCACCGCCACCATGCTCTCGGCACGGGGTAGCATGTCCTGCTCGACAGCGGCGATGCGCTCTTCCAGCGCGGCCGCACTGCGAGGCAGTGGATCTACCGCCACCACCTGGGCAAACACCGCCGTCACCACATCTTCCGTCAGTGCGCGCTTGCTGCCTACCTTGGCGAACAGTAGAGCACAAGTTGAAAGCCCTTGAGTCCGCTCGATGGCCCTGACCAGCGATGGGCACAGGTCCATGGCGGCCTTGACCACGCCGAGGCGATGGGCTTCTCGCGCCTTGTCAGGATGGTCGAACAGCTCAAGCCTCAGGCCCTCTGCCCCAGGCACCAGCGCCGGAAAGGCCTCGACCCGAATACCCGCCTGCTGGGTCACCCGTGACTCACTGAGTGCATCGCGGGGAAAGGTCGTGAGTTCGACCTGTTCTTCCACACTCTTGGCCAATGCCCTGGCGCCCTCGCTGGCAGCTTGCTCAAAACGGCGCTCCAGCGCGCGCAGGTCTCTGCCCTGCCCCAGTTCCTTGCCAGCGTGGTCCACCACCTTGAGATTCATCACCAGATGATCCTCAAGCTGGTCCCAGCGCCAATCATCCTGGGTCAGGCGCCCCCCTGTCTTGACCCGCAAGAACTCCGCAAGCGCCTCGGTCAGACTCCCCTGACCGGGTACCAGCGCCTCCAGGGCAGCGTCGACCCAATCCGGAATTGGCACGACCTGACGGCGAATCGACTTGGGCAGCGACTTCAGCAACGCAATGCACTTGTCGCGCAACAGGCCTGGCACGAGCCATTCCAGTCGCGCCGGATCTAGTTGGGACAGCATCGCCGCAGGCACGGTCATGGTCACCCCATCGTCCTTGGCACCAGGAGCAAAATGGTAGCTCAAGGGATAGCGCACGCCCTCGATGACCAGCTCATCCGGATAGGCCTCGCCGGTCACATCCAAGGCGTCCCTGGCCAGCAACGCCTGTCGGTCGAACTTCAACAGTTGCGGGTCATCACGTTCCGCCTTGCGTCGCCAGGCCTCGAACCCCTTGCCGTTGACGATATCCTCGGGCAGACGCGCGTCGTAGAAGTCAAACAGCTGCTCTTCGTCGACCAGAATGTCTCGCCGCCGGGCGCGATCTTCCAGATCCTCGACCTCGTCGATCAAGGCACGGTTATGCGCAAAGAAACTGCCCTTGGTGCGAAACTCACCTTCGACCAGCGCGCGGCGAATGAACAGCTCGCGACTCTCGGCCGGGGCGATGGGGCCGTAGTGCACCTTGCGACGACTGACGATGGGCAGGCCAAACAGGGTGACCTGCTCAAAGGCGACCACCTGAGCACGTTTCATTTCCCAGTGAGGCTCGCTGTAGCTGCGCTTGACCAGATGACCTGCCAGCGGCTCTATCCACTGGGGATCCACCTTGGCCACGGTTCTGGCAAACAGCCTGGAGGTTTCCACCAATTCCACCGCCATGACCCATTTCGGGGTCTTCTTGGAAAGCCCCGATGCGGGATGGATCATGAACTTGCGATTACGCGCGCCCAGGTATTCCCGGTTTTCGTTCAGCGTCCCCAGGTGACTGAGCAGTCCCGTCAACAGCGCCTTGTGCATGGCAACGGTCTGCGCGCGTTGAGCTTCATGCTCGCGCTGGTCTGCCTCATCGGACTCGACCGGTAGCTGCTGTCGCGGCGGTGGCACCTGAATATCCATGTCACGCAGCAGTTGGCGCAGCTGACGGAAGGTGTCATGCCATTCCCGCAGGCGCAGGTAATTCAAGTAATGATCGCGACACCACCGGCGCAGGCGATTCCCGGACAGCTCGTCCCGAGCGGCCTCGAACCCTTGCCAGAGGTTGAGCAGAGCCACAAAGTCCGACTCCGGATCCTGCCAGCGCCGATGCGCCTGGTCCGCCGCTTCACGCTTGTCCGCGGGCCGGTCACGCGGGTCCTGCACCGCCAGCGCGGAGACCACCACCAACACCTCCCGCAGGCTGCCATGCTCGTCGCCTGCCAGCACCATCCGTGCAAGACGGGGGTCGATGGGGAGTCGCGCCAGGCGCCGACCGATCGGCGTCAGCCGCCCCTTGTCATCGACCGCGCCCAGTTCGAACAGCAACTTGAAGCCATCGGTGACAAAACGTGAATCAGGCGGATCGACGAACGGAAACGCCTGGATGTCACCCAGCTTGAGCGACAGCATCGACAGGATGACCGACGCCAGATTGGTACGGCGAATCTCAGGGTCCGTAAATTCCGGGCGCGCCAGAAAATCTTCTTCGTCATACAGCCGAATACAGACGCCTTCCGCGACGCGCCCGCAACGCCCCATTCGCTGATTCGCGCTGGCCTGGCTGACGGCCTCTACCGGCAGGCGCTGAATCTTGGCGCGGTAGCTGTAGCGGCTGATCCGCACAAGGCCCGGATCAATGACGTAGCGAATGCCCGGCACCGTCAGCGACGTTTCTGCCACGTTGGTGGCCAGCACGATGCGACGTCCACCGTGGGGCGCAAATACGCGATTCTGCTCAGCATTGGAAAGGCGGGCGTAAAGCGGCAAGACCTCGGTGCTCTTGAGGTCGGCACGCCTGAGCACATCGGCGGTTTCGCGGATCTCACGCTCTCCCGGCAGAAACACCAGAATATCTCGCGGTCCATGAAACCAGCGCTTTTCCCGCTCGATGGCTTCAATCTCCTCCACCGCGTGGAGTATGCCTTCGCTGAGAGACCGGTCTTCTTCGTCCTCGGCGTCCCTGATCAAGGGGCGATAGCGGACTTCCACCGGGTAGGTACGCCCCGACACTTCCACCACCGGGGCAGGCTGGACAGAGCCGTCGGCGTGACGAGTCGCAAAATGCTGGCTGAAACGCTCCACGTCGATGGTGGCCGACGTGATGATCACCTTGAGGTCCTTGCGGCGAGACAGCAGTCGCTTCAGATACCCCAGCAGAAAGTCGATGTTGAGACTACGTTCGTGAGCCTCGTCGATGATCAGCGTGTCATAGCGCAGCAGGTCAGGGTCCTGCCGGGTTTCCGCCAGCAGAATCCCGTCTGTCATCAATTTGACCAGGGTGTCATCGTTGGTCTGATCGGTGAAGCGAACCTGATACCCTACCTGCTCGCCGACGGACACCTGGAGCTCTTCCGCCAGGCGCGTGGCGACGGAGCGCGCCGCCAGACGCCTTGGCTGCGTGTGTCCAATCAAACCTCGACGACCGAGGCCCAGCTCAAGACACAGCTTGGGCAGCTGGGTCGTCTTGCCTGAGCCGGTCTCACCCGCCACTACCACCACCTGATGCGAGGCCAGCGCCTCCAGGATGTCCTGCCGACGCTCGGCGACAGGTAGTGCTTCGGGATACTCCAGCGTCACTGAACGCTCGCGGCGCTGCTGCAGGGTGCGGTTGGAGCGCTGCCATTGGGCTTCCAGCTCCCCTAGGCCGCGGTCAATGGGTTTGTCGTCGCGCAGGCGACGCGCCAGGCCAGACAGTCGTTTGGTCAACACGGGCCGGTCGCGCAGCATCACCTCATCGAGGCCTGAGCTCAGGCGTTCGAGTCGCGCGGCGGCAGTGGTATCTTGCGGGGAAGTGGACGTCGAACTACACACGATAGGGTCGCAGGCTCCAGGTGGGCGTGAGCGTCGCTCCGGTCAGGACGACGGCGCCCTTCGCGAGACAACGCCATCCCTTGGAGGAGGCGTCGCCGCAAAGGGCGCGCAAAACACACTATTGTAACGCTCAAGCGGCCGCTGCCAACCCTGCAGCGAGGGTCAAGCGGCTTCGCCACCCCTTCCTTCATCGCGCAGCTGGCGCCTCAACACCTTGCCGACGTTGGTCTTGGGCAGCTCATCACGGAACTCCACCAGCTTGGGCACCTTGTAGGCGGTCAGCTCCTTCTTGCACCAGTTACGCAGCTCCTCGGTGGTCAGCGAGCTGTCCTTGGCCACCACGAACAGCTTGATCACCTCGCCGTTGGTCTCGTCGGGCACCCCGACGGCGCAGGACTCCACAACCTTGGGGTGCGCCGCCACCACGTCTTCGATCTCGTTGGGGTACACGTTAAAGCCCGACACCAGGATCATGTCTTTCTTGCGGTCGACGATACGCACGTAGCCATCATCTTGAATCACCGCGATATCGCCGGTGTGAAAGAAGCCGTCGGCATCGATCACCTTGGCGGTCTCGTCGTCACGTTGCCAGTACCCCTTCATCACCTGAGGCCCTCGCACGCACAGCTCTCCCGGTTCACCCGGCTGTGGCTCACCCCCATCTGGGTTGCACAGCTTGAGCTCGGTACCCGCGACAGGACGACCAATCGTCCCCAGCTGAATCGCCTCGACCGGATTGAAGCTGACAATCGGCGATGTCTCGGTCAAGCCGTAGCCTTCGGCCACCGGGCAGCCGGTCACCTCTTCCCAGCGCTTGGCCACCGCCTTGGTCAGCGCCATGCCACCGGAAATGGTGAGGCGCAGGTCGGAAAAATCCAGCGCCTTGAAGTCGTCGCGATTGCACAGCGCGTTGAACAAGGTATTGAGCCCCACGAACCCGGTGAAGCGGGTGTTCTTGAGCTCCTTGACGAAGTTATCCAGGTCACGCGGATTGGTGATCAGCAGGGAATGGTTCCCACCTTCCAGCATGAACAGGCAGTTCACCGTGAAGGTGTAGATGTGATAGACGGGCAACGGCGCCACGACCACCTCGCATCCCTCACCAAGCCCTGTTCCGATGATCTGCTTGGCCTGCAGCATATTGGCCACAAGATTGCGATGGGTGAGCATGGTCCCCTTCGCCAGCCCCGTCGTGCCGCCGGTGTATTGCAGGGCGGCAATATCATCGAGCTTGCCGTCCGCCTCCGCATGCTCGAGCGCTGCGCCGCGCTTGAGCACCTGCCGCAGGCCGATCGCCTTGGGCAACGAATAACGAGGCACCATCTTCTTGACGTACTTGACCACGAAATTGATCAGCGGTCGCTTGGGAAAGTCGTGCAGATCACCAATCTCGGTGATCACGACATGCTCGATATCGGTCTTGTCGAGCACCTTTTCCAGCTTGTCGGCCATGTTCGCCAGGATCAGGATGGCCTTGGCACCGGAGTCCTTGAACTGGTGCGCCATCTCCCGCTCGGTGTAGAGCGGGTTGGTATTGACCACCACCATGCCAGCGCGAATGGCGCCGAATACGGCGACCGGAAACTGCAGCAGGTTGGGCAGCTGAATGGCGACGCGGTCGCCGGGCTGCAACTGGGTCTCGTTCTGCAACCAGGCGGCAAAGTCACCGGACAATCGATCCAGCTCCGCATAGGTCAATGACTTGCCCATGCATGAGAATGCCACCTTGTCAGCATACCGCTTGACGGAGCGATGGAAGATGTCCATCACCGAGTGGTAATCATCAAGCCCTTCCAGAGCCTCCCCCCGGACGATCGATGCAGCGGCGTTCTCACTCATGGGCGTTCTCCACTGGAGGACATGGCCTCCTGCTTATTATCGAACTTCAGCGCCTGATTCAGCGCTTGCTTGACTATGGCTACCATAGCCCAGGATCGCAACAAACTGTAATACAACCGATTCAAACTTTCGTTTAAAACCAGGCAGATTAACGACGTTTATCCTTGCTCTGCGGAGTCCTGCTCGCTGAGAAAGCGCGCCACGATTTCGCCGTCACGCCACACCAGCAGCTCGCCCGGCAGCATGCGTGTCCACTTTTCATTGTCGGTCAGCGGCTCGGTGGCCAGCACCGACACCACGTCATTAGGGGTCGTATGCTCGATGAAGTTCACCACCATATCCGCATCGGAGAGATTCGCCTCGCCGAACGGGGCGCGCCGGGTAATGTGCGCCAGCTTGGTTGAGCAGAAGGTATACAGATACTCCCCATCTGCCAGCAGCAGGTTGAACACACCAAGGCCACGCAACTTCTCGCAAAGCTGATGAAGCGTCTGCCACAGCCCACGGCGATCCTCGGGTGGGTCCGGGTAGTGTCGACGCAGCTCACCCAATAAATGACAGAAGGCATGTTCGCTGTCGGTGGAGCCCACCGGTCGATAGCTGGCGAGCTCCAGTTGCTGCCAGTCGGTCAACTGCCCGTTATGGGCATAGCACCAAGGCTGCCCCCACATTTCGCGCACAAAGGGATGGGTATTGGCGAGCTTTACCTGCCCCACGTTGGCCTGACGAATATGGCTGATCACGATATGCGACTTGATCGGGTATTCGCAGATCAATCGGGCAATACGTGAATGCACGGAGGGGTGGGGATCGCGAAATTCGCGATAACCTCCTTCTTCATAGAATGCGATGCCCCAACCATCACGATGTGGCCCGGTACCACCGCCGCGATGGAGAAACCCGGTAAAGCTGAAACAGATGTCGGTGGGCACATTAGCGCTCATGCCCAGAAGCTCACACATGCGGCTCTTCTCTTGTTGATTCACGTTCGGGCTGACGCTGCCTGCGGCGTCGCCATAGATACAGTACAACGCAGACCACCAACACCATGACCAGCGACGCCAGCACGCGCGGATCGCTGCGGGCCTGTTCCATCGCCGGAGCCAGTCCAGGACGCCCATCGCGCCACCACTGCACCAGTCGCTCCGGCCCTTCATTGACCAACGCCACGAAGCGATCTGCCAGGGGGGCCTGCTGGGCAGGCGCGGCGGTGTCGTCACTGGCCGACGCGAAACGCTCTCCGCTCAAGGTGGGTCCCGCCAGAGCACGATCGATACCGACCTCACCGTCGGCATTGATCCACACCGTCGGCAGCTCCCAACGGGACTCATCACCGTCGAGTTCTGCCACTGCCACGATACGCATTGGCCGGCGCACGTCATCCTCAAGCTCGGGCAGCTGCAGCGTCCAGCGACGATCACCGGCAGGCGTTACCTCCAACGGCTGCCCGGTGAGCTCGGCCTCAAACCGAGTGTTCCCATGCTCCAGGCGAGGATGCTCGGCGACCAGCGACACGCTGCGTTGCTGTCGATCCAGAGCGACCCCGATGGCGGGCAACACGTTGACGGCCTGAACCCGCTGGCGATGAAAGTCATCTGCCTTGGCGGTGATCACCAAGCGGGCGGCTCCGACACCTGCCGGCGCGGCCAGGTCTGCGCGAAATACGCCTTGCTGATGGACCAGGGAGACGACATGGGAGCCTTCCACGGCCTCGCCGGTCAGTTCCGCCGTGACCTGCAGCCCCTCCGGCACCATCACGTCATCGCCCTGCTCCACCCTGACGCTGAGCGGCACCGAGAAGCCCGAATACAGCGTCGCGGGGAGTGCCCCGGTCACCAGCTGCCGGTCACTGTTCACCGTCACCCGAGAATCGTCCGCCACAGGGCCCTCGATGCGCCACTCCCCCTGCTCGGGCCGAGGCACCTGAATCAGATCGAAACGGGGCTCCCGCTGCCAGCGGACCCCCGCTGGGGCAGTATCACGGGTATAGCGACGTCCATCCGGCGCCACCAGCGTCACCTCGCCCTGTCCGGGCTCGTGAAACACCAAGGCAGAGAAGTCGTCGACGCTGGCATCCACGGTGAAGCGCTGATCCTGCAGCGGCACCTGGTCCACCGGAAAAATACGCTCGACGATGTCGAGGAAGGCCCCCAGCAGCGCGTTCGGCGTCTCTGCCACCGCTGCCAGGCCGCCGGTTCGCTGCGCCAGCCGTTCCACCAATGCCACATCAGCCCCGTCGGAAAAGGCGATGGCGTGGATCGCCACTCCCTGGTCCGCCAGCGCGGGCACCACGTCGTCGACAAGGCGGGCACGCGAGGCAAGATCGATCTCTGGCTTGCTGCCATTGCCCGGCGCCAGATCAATCACCCCATCCGTCAGCAGCACCAGATGACGCCAGCCTTCTGCTTCGGCGGCCGCGGCGGTGCTCAGCGCCGCTTCAATGTCGGTGTACTGCTGGTACTGCTCGAGCGCAGGCGGCAAGGCCAGCGCGCGCTCGCGCCACTGGGCGTCCACGCGAGCCGGGGGCAATGGATTATCGACGCTCTGGCCAAACGTCCAGATCCCGGCATTGACGCCCCCTGGCAGCAGGGCCACCAACATATCCAGCGCGCTGCCGGCGAGCTTGTTCGGATCATTGGTCTTCATGCTGCCGGAGACGTCCACGACGACGCGCACATCGGGAGGCTGCTCCGCCCAGGCGTCATCATCCACGTCCTGCGCCATGACCGAAGACGCCAGCGTGAACGCCATGGCGCCGGCCACCAAGCCGGCGACCAGCACGGACATCGAGGGTTTCGGCTTCTTCATGGCAGCTCCTGGAGTCGGCAGCATGGCGTGGTAACCGACGGGAATGAGTGTTGCGATGAGAGGCGAGTCTCGCTAGACGGCGATGGCGCCCATCGCCGCCGACCGCTCACCTCAATACAGGCTCCTGACGTTCGTGCTGTTCTTGACCGCCCTCTTGCTGCTGCTGGCGAGAGGCGGCCTCTGCTGCCTTGCGCACGCGACGACGACGTCCGGCCCACCACAGTGCCAGGCCAAACACCGCACCGATGGCAGCACCGATGATCACTCGTGTGGCCGCCGGCAGCATCACCCCCTGACGCCCATCCATGAACGCAACTGCGGCCACCATGATGGCAGGAGCCTGACCGTTGTAGACCTGCCCTTCTTCCACCAGGGGCAGGTCAAATGCCGACGGCATCCACATCACACCCGCCACGGCCCAGGTCACTACCAGCCTTGGCATGCGCGGTAAAAATGCCAGTCCGAGGTAGCCAGTCAGCAGTACGACCAGCGACAATGCTGCGTAGATCAACCACAGCGTGGACATGGAATCCGAAATCAACATTACTTGCTCCCATCAACTGTTAAGGAAAGACTGCATAGATGACACCGCGATGCCAGCGTGGCCGGTAGCCTGGCACCAGAGGCCGATCGCCAGACCGCTGGGACAGCCACGCAGGTGGGTCGGTTCCCTGCCCCGTCATCCGTTCACATCACTGCCGTTTTTCCCGACATCAACGCACATGACGACACTCGTTCCGAGTATGGTACATCTCGCACCATGAAAGCACAGCCGCCAAATGCAACAGCCGCCACACAGGCTGCCCCCGCCACTACCTATCTTCGTCAAGATGACGCGGCCTGGCATTGGCTTGAGGAGAGAGACGAGCCCGCGGTACGCGGATTTCTGGATGCCGCCAATACACAGACGGACCAGTGGTTCAGGCCCCTGGATCCGCTGGTAGAGCGCCTCTATGCGGGTCACCTGGCCCGGCGCGAACTCGCCGTGACCGGGCTACCCAGCCGCCTGGATCACTACACGCTGTGGAGCGAGACCGCCGCTGATGCCGACTACCCGGTGTGGTGGCGCCACCCCAACGACGCGCCCGATCTGCGCGAGACGTTCTTTGATCTGGAAGCACGCGCTCGGGAGCAGTCCTTCCTGGAGCTGGGTGACATGGCTCTGTCGCCGAACGAAGAGTGGCTGGCTTGGACCGAAGACACCCAGGGTGACGAGACGTATCGCCTGTTCATCAAGCGCCTGCCGAACGGGCAGGCCACCCCCTTACTGGACGATATCGGTCCGGAGCTGTGCTGGGCGGAAGACCACTGCACTCTGCTGTTCACTCGCTACGATGCCACCCAGCGACCCGACAGTGCCTGGCGGCTGCGCCTTGCGCTGAATACCGCTGACGCGACAGCGTCGGTGGAGCAGGAGCAGCTCGTGCTGCGCGAGGACGACCCCGAGTTCTGGATCGGACTTGGCAAGACGCGTTCCCGCGCCTGGCTGACCATAGAAGCGGCCTCAAAGGACACCAGCGAGACCCATGTGGTCCCCGCTCACACGCCCCATGCTGCGCCCCGCTGCTACCAGGTGCGGGAAACCGGGGTCGAATATGCCATCGATCATCGACCCGGCTACTTCTATATCCTGCATAACCAAGGCGCCAAGCATTTTCAGCTGGAAGTAGAAGAAGAGCACCGCCCCGGGTCGCGCCAGGTGGTGATCGGTCACCGCGAGAACAGCACGCTGGAAGGCATCGACGCCTACGCCTGGGGACTGGTCGTGGCCGAACGTGACCACCGAGAGGCCCAAGTCAGGCTGCGCCGCCTTGAGTTCGATGGCGACCACCGGTTGACGCTGGACGCAGCGCTGCCCTGCTCGCCAGGCCCCCTCAGCCTCAACCTGGGGGATAGCCCGCATTTCGATGACCGCGTGCTGCGCCTGCGCGAAGAGTCCTTTTGCAGTCCTTCCAGCTGGTGGTCACTGGACCTGGACAGTGGCCAGCGACAGCTGCTCAAGCGTCAGCCGCTGCACGGTGACCTGATGCCCGAAGACCTGAGCTGTCGAAGGCTATGGGCGGTCTCCCATGATGGGGAGCAGGTGCCGGTATCCGTGGTCTGTCGCAAGGACTTGGCAGATCAGGCGCTACCCACTCTGCTTTACGGCTATGGGGCCTACGGTGAAGCGCTGGATCCCTGGTTCTCGGTGGCTCGCCTTGAGTTGCTGGCCCGCGGTGTCGCCTTTGCGGTGGCCCATGTGCGTGGCGGCGGCGAGCGGGGGGAACCCTGGTACCTGGCCGGAAAGCTGGAGCACAAGCCCAACAGCTTCGAGGATTTCCTGGCCGCCCGGGATGCCCTGGTCGACGCCGGCCAATCGGCCCCGGACCGGATCGTCGCCTACGGCGCCAGCGCCGGTGGCCTGCTGGTCGGGGCCAGCCTCAACCAATCGCCCCAGGCCTTCTGCGCAGCGGTTCTCGACGTGCCTTTCGTGGATGTTCTACGCACCATGGAAAACCCCGACCTACCGCTGACCACCGCCGAATATACCGAGTGGGGCAACCCCAATCATGCCGCCGATGCCCGCCGTATCGGCAGTTACTCGCCCCTCGACAACCTGCAGGAAGACGCCTGGCCACCGGTGTTCCTGCAAGGCAGCTGGCACGATAGCCGGGTGCCCTACTGGGAGCCCGCCAAGCTGTACGCACGGCTTAGCCTGGCGAATATCGCCAGCCCCGCCCTGTCGAACCGGGTGACACTACTGAAGACGGATATGGACTCCGGCCATGGCGGCGCATCCGGCCGCTTCAAGGCTTGGCGCGATGGGGCGCAGCAGGATGCCTTCATCCTCTGGGCATTGGGGCTGGCCGACGAAGGCGACTCACCCGCGCCCACAACAGACACCCCTGCGCGCTGATCGGCGCGCTGATATGGTAGTAGGACGGAATACCCACTGGCCGCTGCATGCGGCCACTGAAATGACAAGGATTTTCATGAACGCCAAACCCATGCTCGCCCTCACCGCCGCCCTTTGGCTCGGCACTGCACTGACCGGTTGCTCCGATGACAGTGACACGGACGGCCAGGACAGTGCGGCGACACACAGCGACAGTGCTGCGGCCGAAGGCGCTGCCGCCAGTTCTGCCGACAACGACACCGCGGAACAAGGCTCTGACGATGCTGAACCGGCGCTGTCAGGGGATGCGCGTCGCGCCGCCCTCGAGGACTCGCTCAAGGCCAACTTCGACCCGCAGCTCGGCGAGGTGCGCTATCTGATTGGCTGGAGCGACCTCAACGATGATGGCCGGGAAGAAGCCATCGTCCACGTCGTGGGTCCCATGGTCTGTGGCACCGGCGGCTGTGACACGCTGATCCTTGAAGCCCAGGGGGATACCTATCGCGTCATCAGCGCCCAGCCCACCACCCAACCTCCCATTCAACTGGGCGACGCCGCCCACGAAGGCTGGCAGGACCTGCTGGTCCGGCGCCACGTCGCTGCCGATGAGCCTGCCCAGACCGTTCGCCTGCGCTTTGACGGCAACAGCTACGTCGAGACCCAAGACGAACAAGCGACCGCTGACTCTGCCGGCGAGACCCTCATCGCAGACTTCAGTAGCCTCGAGGACGCGCGTCCACTGTTCGATGGCGACGCCGAGATCACGGGGTCCATGGAAGGCGAGATGGAAGGTGAAATGGAAGGCGAGATCGCTGCCGACGACGACGCACAGGCGAAGCAAGACAACGACAGTACGCTCGCGGAAGACGCCACTCAGGCAGGTTCAAGCCAAGCCGGTGGCTAAGCACACAGGCCGATGACACTCCGATGGGAGAAGCGCCGGGCCAGCTTGCCAGGCCCAGTGCTATCGCCCCTTCGGCAGTCTCGGCTACGCGAACGCAGCATAAGCAGATAGGTGAGGAGATCGGTGGGGAGGTAAGTCAGGCGGTGCTGGCGGAGCGCCTGACCAGACCGAGACCCAGCGCGTAGCTGCTCCAGGCCACCACGAAGGTCAGAGGAGCCGATGCTCCAGCCAGACTCGGCGTTAGCATCAGTACGATGCCAATCACCGTTGCCACCGCCCAGGCGAACAAACCGACTGGATTGAACGCGTGGGTATCGCTGCCGAGATCGACCTCGAGGCGTCCTTCGGGCGACAGGATATGTGCCAAGGCTACTCCCACCCAGGCCACCACGAACACGCCCTGATAGGCCAGTGCCGCTAAAAGATAGCCGAACACATCTGCCCGCATCAGCAGGTAGGCAAGCCCACCCACCAGACAGCCGGCCACAATCTTGTTGAGCCTGATACCGGTCAGCTTGCCGACGAAGGCTTCGAGATTGACCGTCGCCAGGTAGAAGTTGGCGGTGTTGATGCGACTCTGGGTGACCCATACCAGCGCCAGCCCGCCGAGCCCCATCAGCTCGAGCAGTCCCAGTACGATGGACGCTTCCGACAGGCCGTCGGTGGGCAGACAGGCGTCGAGCAGGATCCCCACCACTCCACTGAACACGAAGGTCATCAGATAGAACGGAATGCCGAAGGTGACGCGGGCGTGGAAGCGGCTATCCTCGAGGCGACCGAAGCGGGCATAGTCGAAGGTAAACATCATTAGTACCCAGACCCCCATGTAGTAGGCAAAGGTCGACAGCCAGCCGAAGGGGCTGGCGCCCACCTCAGGCACTCGGGAAAGCCAGCCAGCTGGATAGCCGAACTCGGCCACCGCCATGCCCACGGCGATCAGCATGCCAAGGATGTAGACGGGCAGCAGCACGCCGTTGAACTTGTCGAGCCAGTGCTGAACGCTGCCGAAGATCAGCGAGACCCCGACCACCACCACGATCAGGGTGGCGCTGGCCATGCCGAGCGTCCCGGACCACTCGGATAGCACCAGCGCCATCACATAGCCTTCGAACACCGCGTAGTAGAGCGCGGTGGCAAAAAAGATCAGAGTAGCGATCATCGCGCCCAGGTGACCGAACAGGACCCGGGAAAACAGCGCCACGGTCAAGCCGGTGCGAATCGCGTAACGGCTGATCATGGCGTTGATGACCCCGTAGCAGACCACCGTCAGGGCGATCCCGATCAGTGCGTTGGTGGTGCCGTAGCTGCGAGCCATGGCAGCGGCCACCACCATGTAGAAGATAGCGCTACACACCGCCCACCAGGCCATCATCAGATTGCCCCTGGGCATGCGTTGGTCCAGAGGCATGGGGCGGTCGGCAAAATCGCCGGCGCCCTGTCCGCCCTGGTCGTGGGAGCTCATATCCTTCATCGATGAATCCTCGTGCTGTTGTTGTCATTGGACGAAGCTCGCCTCTCCCCTCTTTTGATTGCTTATACCCAGTGAAGCGATCACATCAGGCAAGGGGGTCCCGGGCGGAGCCAATTAGCTCCGCTGGGAAAGACGACGAAGTAGAAGTGAATAGGCCCTGGGCTATACACCCAAGGCTTGGCGCAGGGCGTCAAGACGCTCGGCATAGGCCTTGCGCGCGTCAAGGGCCTGATCGAGGGACACCGCCACGAAACGCACCTTCTGATGGGGTTGGATCTGGCCCACCAGGTCCATGTCGGCGCTGATCACCGTGCCAACCATGGCGTAGCCGCCGCCGGACACGGCGTCACGGTGGAGGATGATCGGCTCGCTGCCGGCGGGCACCTGGATCGAGCCGATCGGATAGCAGGCGTCGACAATATTGGACGGATCATCACCGGCACCGAACGGCGGCTCGCGCTCGACAAACTGAAGCGGTGTTCCCCCCTTGAAGCGATAGCCGATACGATCAGCCTCAGAGGCAACGCTCCAATCCTCCTGGTAGAAGAGGTCCCTCGCCTGCTTATCGAGGAGATGGTCATAAAGCCCCGGCACCACACGCAGTTCATAGTGCTTGGCAAAGCGTGGCAGGAACTCCTCGGGAAGACGCCGACCGGGTTGTACACGGGTATCGCTTTGGACCTGCCCCAGCGGCAGGACATCGCCGGTCTTCAATGGGCGTCCCTCGACGCCGCCAAGGGCGCCCAAGGCGTAGGTGCTGCGGCTGCCCAGACGTTCGGGTACATCGATGCCCCCTTCCACCGCCAGGTACAGCCTTGCCCCAGCACGCACGAAGTCGAAGCTCAAGACACTGCCCGCCGCCACCTCCAGCACCTCGCAGGTGGGTTGGGCCTGGCCATCGATCTTCGGCACCATCTCGGCGCCACCGGTGGCGATGCGACAGGCTCGGGTAAAGCGCAGCTCAGGCCCCATCAAGGCACATTCGAGCACCGCCGCGTCCTCGGCGTTGCCCAGCAACAGGTTGGCCGCGCGCATGGAGAACTGGTCCATCGCGCCGGACGGCGGAATCCCCAGGTGATAATGGCCGGCGCGGCCAGCGTCCTGGACCGACGTTGCAAGCCCCGGCTTGATCACTTCAATGCTCATCGAGCACCTCCTCGACACGACGGGCTACGGCTTCTGGAGCCTCGCGATACTCGTTCAGATCAAACACGAATGGTGCGGTACGAGGCCTGAAGCGGCCGGCCTCGGCATCGGCCACCATGGCGTCGTACTCAGATCGCTCGATGGCGCGGTGCTTGACGATGTCACCTGGGCGGAAATAGATCATCGAGTCGTCGATATGCGCCTGCTCGCCGCTGGGGTCATAGATCGGCATCGGCGTCACTCCGAACATCTGATAGCCCCCGGCGCCACGCACCGAGTAGATGCAGCTGAAGCACCCGCCGTAACCTACGGTCTGCTTAGGCGTATCGGTACGTGGCCGTACGTACTTGGGAACCTGGAGCTGCCGCTCCCGCGGCACCATCTGATACATGAACGGCAGGCCAGCGACGAAGCCGACCATCGATACGAACCATGGACTACCGCTATGTGCCTCGATGAAGCCATCGACATCGGTAAAGCCGTTGATTCGTGCGGCGTACTCCAGGTCGGTGCCTGTCGGATCCTGATGACGATCGCGAAAGCGCATCAATGTCTCATGGGTCCAAGGATCGTTATACAGCACCGGCACTTCCACCACGCGGGTTTCCAGGCGCTGAACCTGTTGGCCCTGTACCTCGGCATCGATCTGCTCAAGGGTGTCGGTCAGACGTGACAGCGATAATCTGTCAGGGTCGTAGCGCACCTGATAGGAGGCGTTGGCAGGACAGACCTCGATCACTCCCGGCAAAGCCCGCTCACGCAATCGGCCAGTAATAGACACCCCGCGAAAGAAAGCTTCCAGGTTCATCGCCTCGGACAGCTCGACGAACAGGAATTCGTCGCCGGCGGGGCTGTAACGTGCGGGCGAGGCCTGCTCGATCCGGCCTTGGACGGAGTCGTTCATGATGCTGCCTCCTGGGTTGATGGCGCTGCTGTGGGCTCCAGCCAAACCTCCAGGGTACCGGTATGGAAGTCGCCACGACGCACCGCCTCGTCCTCGACCAGCCGGCGATGCAGGCTCGCCGTAGTCGTAAACCCTTCCAGCGTAAATTCATCAAGGGCGCGGCCAGCGCGGGCCAGTGCTGTAGCACGATCCTCATCCCAGACAATCAGCTTGGCCACCAGGGAGTCGTAGAACGGTGGCATCTGATACCCCTCATACAGCGCACTGTCGATGCGCACCCCCGGACCAGTCGGCCACGCCAGTCGCTCGACCTTGCCCAACGAGGGGAAGAAATCATTGTCTGGATCTTCAGCGTTGATGCGCATCTCCACGGCCCAGCCGCGCATGGCGATATCATCCTGCTGAAGCGCCAGCGGTTCACCCAGGCACACCCTGAGCATTGAGCGCACCAGATCCACCCCGGTGATCATTTCGGTGACCGGGTGCTCCACCTGGATGCGGGTATTCATCTCGATAAAGAAGAACTCGCCGCTGTCGTCGTCATAAAGGTACTCGAGGGTCCCGGCAGCCTTGTAGCCGACGTGCTCGGCCAATGCCACCGCAGAAGCACAAAGTCGCGCGCGGGACGCCTCGGACAGGGCCGGCGACGGGCTTTCCTCGAAGACCTTCTGACGCCGTCGCTGCAATGAGCACTCACGCTCGAAGAGATGTACCGCACGTTCGCCATCGGCCAGTATCTGTACCTCGATATGCCGGGCGTGCTCGATAAATCGCTCGAGATAGACGCTGTCATCGCCGAAGGCCGCCCGCGCCTCGCTCTGGGCCAAGGGCAGCTGGGCGCGAAGCTCCACCTCATCGGCGGCAGTGCGGATGCCACGTCCTCCGCCACCGGCGGCGGCCTTGATCAGAAGTGGATAGCCGACCTCCTCTGCCACCCTCGCCGCTTCCTCGATATCGACCACCGCCGACGGCGACCCCGGCACCACCGGCACTCCTGCCGCCTGCGCGGTGCGCCGGGCTTCGGCCTTGTTACCCATACGCTCGATCAGCGCAGCATCGGGACCGACAAAGATCATCCCAGCCTCGACCACACGGCGGGCAAAGTCGGCACTCTCGGAAAGAAAGCCATAGCCTGGGTGTACCGCCTCAGCGCCAACTTCGCGGGCCGCCGCCAGGATCGCCTCGATATTCAGGTAGCTCTTGGCGGCCTGGGCCGGGCCGATGCAGACCGCCTCATCGGCCAACTGGACGGCCAGGCTGTCGGCGTCGGCCTCGCTGTAGGTGACGATACTTGTCAGTCCTAGCTCCCGGGCGGCGCGTACCACTCGCACGGCAATCTCCCCGCGGTTGACGATCAACAGTCGAGTCGCGTTCATGCGTCACCCTCCGCGGCATCAATCAGCAGAATCTCCTGCCCGGCCTCAATCACATCTCCATCATCGACATTAAAGGCAACGACCCGGCCGGCAATCTCGGCCTTGAGTTCGCAGAATTGTTTCATTACCTCAAGCAGGCCAATGGTGTCACCGACCTCGACATGGTCACCCGGGCTAACGAAGGCGTCGGCCTCGGGCGAAGGACGCCGGTAGAAGACGCCGGGAAAAGGAGCTTGCTGTGTTTGCTGAGACATGAGTCTTCTCGCTTGTCGTTGGAATTGGAATTGGAATTGCAGCGCACGGGACGGAGGCTGGTTCAGGGTGCCTTGAGCGCGATATCTGCAGCGGACAGTCGCCGTCGGATGGCGTCGAGCAGAGCCAAGGCACCGGGGGAGTCACTGTGAAGACACACCGACTGAAAACTGACCGGCACTTGCCTGCCGCTGGTGGTCTTGACAACGCCCTCACGGGCCGCCAGCAGCACCTTCTCAGCCACCGCCTCCGGGTCCAGTTGCTGTACCTGGCGAACAAAGATGATGGAGCCTTCATCGTCATAGTCGCGATCGGCGTAGAACTCGTGAACCCGCGGGATGCCCTCGTCCTCGGCGACTCGGTCGATCATCGACCCTGCCAGGCAGTAGATAGGCAGATGGGCGTCAATCAGCGTCAGGGCCTGGCACAGTGCAGTGGCAAAACTCTCGTCCTTGGCGGCATGCATATAAAGGGCGCCGTGAAGCTTCAGGTGGTGGAGTCCAAGTCCTTCCCGAGCCGCCAACTCGCGCAGCGCACCGAGCTGGTAGATGACGTCATTGACCAGCTCCTCTGGGCTGGCGTGGATATGACGGCGCCCAAAGCCTACCAGATCACGAAAACCGGGATGAGCACCCACCGCGACCCCAAACTGTGCGGCCTGTCGCAGGCTATGGGTCATGGTGCTGGGATCACCGGCATGAAAGCCGGTCGCGATGTTAGCGGAGCTGATACTCGCCATGATGCGATCGTCGATATCTCCGCCGATGCGCCAGGCACCAAAGCCCTCGCCCATATCGGCATTGAGGTCCAGTGTTGTCATTGTGGGTCTCCTCGCTGGTGTTCCCTTGTTGTAGCTGAGGGCCACCACTGATTGGAATTACCTATTCTTGTTTGGCATTATCAAAAAAACCGAACGCCTGAGAGGTGAGAAATTTCACATGGCGCGCAGCCCATCCCTACGCAAGCTACGTTATTTCGTGGCAGTCGCCGAAAGTGGCAAGGTGACCCAGGCCGCGGTGGACCTGAACGTGTCGCAGTCGTCAATCACCACCGGCGTGCGGGAAATCGAGGAAGAACTCGGTGTTAAGTTGTTCGAACGCCAGGCCCAGGGCATGCTACTGACCCGCGAAGGGACCCGTTTTCTCGACAGGGTCCGACATGTGTTCCAAGCGGTGGACGAGGCCTTCGACTCCACTCGCATTCACTCACCGACCCTGGAGGGACGCCTCGACCTGGCCATGAGCTATACCGTTGCAGGCTACTTTCTGCCGCCGCTCCTTGCACAGTTCCAGCGGCGTTATCCCGGTGTAGCGGTGCGCCTTCACGAGGCTTCGCGCCCTGTCATTCAAGCAGGCTTAATCAGCGGTCGCTTCGACCTGGCGATCATGCTGATCTCGAATCTGGACGCTGACGCCCCTCTGGCTCAGCACCTGCTGATCCGTTCGCCAAGGCGACTATGGGTGGCCAGCCACCACCCGCTTCAGGCCAAGCGTGACGTCGGCCTGGCCGATGTGGCACGCGAGCCCTACATCATGCTCAACGTGGATGAGGCCGAGCAGACCGCGCTGCGCTACTGGGCTCCGTCCGGGCTCGGCCCACAGACGCTGTTCAGTACATCCTCAGTAGAAGCCGTACGTTCACTTGTCGCTAGCGGGTCGGGAGTCAGTATCCTGTCGGATATGGTCTATCGCCCGTGGTCATTGGAGGGACGCCGCATTGAACATATCGACCTGGCCGACCCTATTCCGACCATGGACGTGGGCTTCGCGTGGAACCGCAAGCGCCCCCTGACAGCCCCGGCCAAGGCATTTCGCGATGCTTTGATCGAGGCCATGGCGGCGGGCTGAGCCAAGCCCCAACGCAAGCGGCCTCCTTAAGGAGGCCGCTACTCACGCCGTCGGGAGGCTTGTCGCTTGCGATGTCTCAACCGTCTACGGGGATCACCGCGATAATGTGATCCTCGAAGTCGGCTTCGTCGACCTCGGTCTCGGAAATGGCGAAGCTGCGCACGCTGATGCCCTTGCGGTGCACCCGTTCGCGATCTCCACAGATCAGGTGGTGCCAGCCTGCCAGCTTGCGCCCTTCGGCCAGCCTCCGGTAGGCACATGAGTGCGGCAGCCATGTGAACTGGTGGGCCAGCTCCGGGGTAAGCTGAGTACAGTCTGGCACCTTGGCGAAGCGGTTTTCATAGTCGCTGCAGCGACAGCTGTGGACATCGAGCAGACGGCAGGCGAGCCCCAGTACCGCCAGGTCACCGGTGTCCTCATCCTCGAGCTTGCGCAGGCAGCATTGGCCACAGCCATCGCACAGCGCCTCCCACTCCTGGGGGTTGAGCTCATGCAATGAATAACGCTCCCAGAAGCGCTCTCTCAGCGATGTTTCCAAACCGACCTCTGTCTTCCTCCCTCTGGAGGTAATCGTTTAATAGCGAGCTTCCGTGGGCGTGCGGTACAGGTCCAGCAGATACTCGTCCTTGGCCGGCGGCATCTGCAGGTAGAACCCCTTCTCCTCGATCGCCGCCATCACGTCGGCGCCGCTGGTACGTGCCAGCGTCTTCTCAGGGGTCAGGATCATCGTCATCACCGATACCGGCGCACCAAAGCGCTCCAGCAGCGGTTCCGGTATCCGCTCAAGCCCCTGGCGCTTGTCCACGTAAAGATACATCTCTTCCTTGCGCAAACTCTTGAACACTTCGCACAGCAGCTTGCCTTGCATTGTCGTCATGGCTGTCTCATCGGGCCCTGATGGGCCCTGTCACGGGTGTGGTTGGGTGCATCCCTGTCAGTGGAGGGCAGCAGGCGGCGTCCCCCGTCAGCCGGGGTATGCCAGCCCGCCTATGTCACCCCGCCTGGGCCAGGTCGCCCAGGGCGGCCTGCAGGCCTGGGTTGAGTCGCTCACCGCGCCAGCCGGAAGCCAGCGGTAACGGCGCATTGCGCATGCTGGCCGTCACCAGCGCTTCAAGCTCTCGGCGCCGCAGCAGCACCTCAGGGGCCACCCCAAGGGACTCCGCTTCGCCATTGACCACCTTCTTCAACGCCTTCATGCGTGCCTTGAAGGGTGGCAGCGTTGGCGCCAGTGGCACCGGCGCCAACGCTGCCGCATCGGCGTGGGCGGCTTGCTTGACCAGCGCCAGCAACACATCGCCCTCGCGCTTGATCAGTGGAGGCTTGACGCCCTCGACGCGGGACAGCTCATGGCGGTTGGCCGGCAGTTTCTCTGCAATAGCGTAGAGCACGCGATCCTGCACAATCCAGTTGCGCGGCAGATTTCGCGCCCGCGCCTCCCCCTCGCGCCAGGTGGTCATCAGGCGATACGCCTCCACTTGGCGCGGCGCCAGGCGCCACAGCTGGCGATGACGCAGATACCACTGGCCATCGCTGTCGCTGGAGCGCTCCGACTGGGCTACCAGATCGGCGCAGTCTTCGAGCACCCACTCCAGGCGACCATGCCGTTCAAGAGACTCTCGCTGCAGTTGCCAGACCATCAACAGGTAGACCACGTCAAGGGCGGCATAGCTCAACTGTGCGTCACTCAGCGGGCGTTCGAGCCAGTTGGAACGGGTTTCTTCCTTGGGCAGGGTCTCGCCCACCCAGAACTCCACCAGACGTTGATACCCCATGGCGGCGTCTTCACCCAGCAGGCCCTGGGCGACCTGGGTATCGACCAGTGGCGTCGGTGCCACACCCGCCCAATGGGCAAACACCTCAAGATCCTCGCTACAGGCGTGCAACAGCTTCAAGGCGTCATTGGTCAGCAACTCGCGACAGGCGTCGCTGCAGGCCACTTCCAACGGGTCGATCAGGTAGGTGGCCTCGCCGCCATAGATCTGAATCAGTGCTGGCACCGGATGAAAGGTCTTCTCCCTGAAGAACTCTGTGTCCAGCGCCAGCACAGGCGCCTGGGACAGGGCCTTGCAGGCCTCATCAAGTGCGGCGTCGTTATCGATCCATCGAATATCGGGGGTAACAGGCATTCAGGCTTCCATTTCAGTCAACGGCACGGGCCTAGGTCATTCGCTATCGAAAGGCAGGCGGCCAGAAAAGGCACGGCTCAGGGTTCCCCCGTCGACGTACTCGAGTTCGCCGCCCATGGGCACACCATAGGCCAGGCGAGACAGGCGCGCACCGTGGCGCTTGATTTGAGTGGCGATGTAGTGCGCCGTTGCTTCGCCTTCCACGGTAGGGTTGGTTGCCAGCACCACTTCCTTGACCAGCCCCTCATCCATGCGCGCCTCAAGCTGGTCGAGACCGATGTCTTCCGGACCGATCCCGTCCAGCGGCGACAGATGCCCGTGCAGCACGAAATAGCGTCCCTGGAAGCCACCAGCTTCCTCGATGGCGAGCATATCCGCGGGAGACTCGACCACGCACAGCACGCTGTCGTCACGCCGCGCGCTCTGGCAGAGACCGCAAAGCGGCTCCTCCGTCAGCGTTCTACAACGCTGGCAGTAGCCCACCTGCTCCACGGCCTCGAGCATCACCTCAGCGAGGCGTCTACCGCCTTCACGCTGGCGTTCCAGCAGGTGCATGGCCATGCGCTGGGCGGTCTTGGGGCCGACGCCGGGCAGCACGCGCAGGGCGTCCATCAGTTGCTCGACCAGGGGAGAAAAACTCATGACAGTCTCGTCCGGGGCGGGGCCGCAAGCGCCCCCCGCCAGTCAGATATTGTCCGGGCCCGCCAAGGCCCGGAACGCCGCAGGTGGACGCCGAATCAGAACGGCATCTTGAAACCAGGCGGCAGGTTGAGGCCAGATGTCACCTCTTCCATCTTGGCCTTGGAGCTGGTTTCCACCTTGCGAACGGCGTCATTGACCGCCGCTGCCAGCAGGTCCTCTAGCAGCTCCTTGTCCTCTTCCATGACGGAGGGGTCAATCTCGACCTTGCTGACGTCGTGACGGCCGTTCATGGTGACCTTGACCATGCCGGCACCCGCTTCACCCAGCACCTCGGCCTTGGCGATCTCCTCCTGAACGCGCTGCATCTTGTCCTGCATTTCCTGGGCCTGCTTCATCAGGTTGCCCATTCCACCTTTCATCATGATCTGATCCTCTCAAACGACACGGTTTAGCAAAGCGTTTGCCAGGTACGTTACCTGGCAGAAATAGATTCCGGGCCCAGCAAAGAACACATTCTGATCAATGCGGCGGCGATGTCTGTCATCAGCGCCGGGCCTTGCGCGTCTCGCCAGCGGGAGTCACGGTGGACTCCACCAGCCTGGCGCCAAAAGTCTGCTGCAACTGCTGAATATGGGGATCACGCTTCAATGCCTCAACCGCTTGTGCATGGCGTTCCGCAGCCAAGCGCTCGGCCATCTGGCGCGGGGTCTCGACGCGACCATCCAGCTCGACAACGTCGACCTCCAGCCGACGGGCATAGCCAAGGGCCTCCAGCGCATCACGAATGCGATTCTGGTGGACGTCGGCATTCATCGCAGATTGCGACGGGTCCAGCTGAAGGTGCAGCCGTTCGCCATCATCTCCGGCCACGATGCAGTGCGCCGCCAAGTTCCTGGTAAGCCCGGAAATGGCCAGATCGTCGAAGTGCTCCAGCCACAGTGCGTGGGTCAGTCGCTGCCCGTCGAGTGGCGCCGTCGTGACCGCCTCAGCCTCGGCTTCTGTCGTGGCCTCATTAGTGGCCTCTGTCGTCGCCTCGCTAGCGGCTTCTGTAGCGACCTCCGAGATGGCCCCACTGCTGTCCGTCGGCCTGCCAGCGGCGGCGGTGGACACGCCTTCCTGCTCGAGCTCGCCAGCAGACGTTGCCCCGACCTCCGCCGCCGCGGCATCGACCTGGGACACTGCCAACGCCTCGGCGGAGGCAGCGGAGGCGGCTGGGCTTGCGTCTGGCACCGGCGCCTGGGGCTCGTGGGGACCCTCGCCATCCATGCCCACCTGAGGCAGCGCCTCTGCGATCGCTACGCTGTCTGCGGGCGCCTCAGCGGGCTCTCGGCTGTCTGCGGGCGCATCAGCGGGCTCTCGGCTGTCTGCGGGCGCCTCAGCGGGCTCTCGGCTTTCTGCGGGCGCATCAGCGCCCGACGTAGGGTTCTCGGGAACGCCGCCCTCCCAGGGCGGAAGGCTGTCAGCAGCGGTGGCCGGCTCATGATCGGCCACCGGCTGGCTCGGCCCACTCGGCTCACTCGGACCGGGGGGCGGAGCATCCATGGAAGCAGCGACCTGCGCTGAGCCTGCCGAAGGGTCCTCGTAAGACGATGGCTGCTCGGGTTCAGGCTGTGGAGGCTGCTCGGCCCTTGCTGGCTGGGGCTGCTCGGGCTCCCCGCGCATCGGCAACGGTGTCTTGGCAGGTCGCGGCACGCCCTGAGGACGAAAGGCCAGCATCCGCAGCAGCGTCATTTCCAGTGCGGTGCGGGCATCCGGTGCATGGGCCATGTCAGCCCGTCCCTGCACGCCGATCTGGTAGTACAGCTGGATATCTTCAGCCGCGAACTGCGCGGCAAGTGCCAGCAACGCTTCGCGATCACCGTGGCCATTATCCAGCGCCGACGGCACCATCTGACCGATCGCCAGGCGATGCATCACCGAGGTCAAGTCATCGAGCACGGCACCAAAATCAGGGCCCTGCTCAGCCAGGCTCGCCACCTCGCGCAGCGCCCTTGCCGCATCGACCTCGGCCAGCGCTTCGATCAGCGCCAGCACATGACGATGATCCAGCGTTCCGAGCATGGCCGCCACGTCAGCGTGACGCACCTCGCCCTGACCAAAGGCGATCGACTGGTCCGTCAGGCTCATGGCGTCACGCATGGAGCCCGCGGCAGCCTTGCCCAAGAGCCACAGCGCGGACTCCTCGTAAGGTACCTGCTCCGCCTCCAGCACCTTCGACAGATGGCCAACGATGCGCTCAGGAGGCATGTGCTTCAGGGTAAATTGCAGACAGCGTGACAGCACCGTCGGCGGAAGCTTCTGCGGATCGGTGGTGGCCAGCAGGAACTTGACGTGGGGCGGCGGCTCCTCAAGGGTCTTCAGCAGGGCGTTGAAACTGCTGGTCGACAGCATGTGCACCTCGTCGATGAGGTACACCTTGTAGCGGCCCTGAGTCGGCGCGTACTGGACATTGTCGAGCAGCTCACGGGTGTCTTCCACCTTGGTTCGCGAAGCAGCGTCGACCTCAATCAGGTCGACAAAACGCCCCTGATCGATGGACTGACAGCTATCACAGCGCCCACAGGGGGTCGACGTCACGCCGTCGTCACCCTCGCCTTTGTCGGTGCAGTTCAGACACTTTGCCAGAATCCTGGCCAGTGTGGTCTTGCCCACGCCACGGGTGCCCGTGAACAGGTAGGCATGGTGCAGCCGCCCTTGGTCGAGGGCATTGACCAAGGCTCGCTGGACATGCTCCTGCCCCACCAGTTCATGGAAGGTGCGAGGCCGCCACTTGCGGGCCAGAACCTGATAGCTCATTGAACGTCATTTCCTGCGGCTGGGCTTCGGGCCTGACGACCCGCTATGTCAACAAGGCGGGGGCAAGGCGTGACGGGCACGCAACAGTATTTCCCGCTCGATGGTCGTGGCATTCTACCGGGTGGGACTCACGCCGCAAAGGCCGTGACCCATGACACCGTCACCGGCGCCGGTCGACAGGCCAAGGCGGCTATCATCGACACGCCATGACACGCCACTCACGACTGCCGCCCTCGCCATCCGACGGAACACCTTATGCCTGACAACCTCCCCGGCCCGCGCTCCGGTCGCCCCTTGCTCCTGCTGACGGATTCACGCTTGAAGTTGATCATGACCCTCGCCATTGCGGCCATCATCACCGTGTCATGGCTTGGGATACTCGACCGCGCCACCCAGCGCCAGGTAGAAGGCGCCACCACACAAGCCTTGCTCGCCTTCGCTGCGGCGAGGGGCCTCAACGCGGGGATATCCGTCCTGCAGTCCACCGAAGTGGGGGTGGTGGCAGCGTCGACCCATCCCTTCGAGGTGCTGGACCCGATCAACGACCTGGTGGAGGACTATGCCAGCGTGATGAAGCTGGCCATCGGCTCGCTGATAGGCCAGACCCTGCTGCTCGAGATCACGGCCACGCTGGCATTCAAGGTGGCCTTCACCGCTGCCGGCCTGTGGCTGCTGCTCAGTCTCTGGCGCGGCTGGCCGACGACAGCAATGGCCTGGCGCGCCTTCGCCCTCATCGGCCTGGGCCGTTTCCTGCTGCTGTTGACCCTTGCCGCCAGCGCGCTGGTCGATCACGCCTTCCTCGACGAGCGCACCACGAACAGCATGGAGGAGGTCCAACGCCTGTCCGAGGACGTTCAGGCCACCAGCGAAGCCCACACCGATGATGGCCTGCCTGCGGAGCAACGCGAACAGATCGAACGCGAATTGGCGTCCGCCGAGGACCAGCGCGACCAGCTGCGTGGCGGGCTGATCACGCTCAACCGTCGGATCGCCCTGGCAGAACAAGGCGTCGAGCAGAGCCGTGGACGCCTGTCGCTGCTGACGGCTCGCCTCAGCCTGAAGGAACGCCTTAATCCCTTCCATGACAACCCCGAGATCGACCGCCTGCAGCAGCAGCTGGCAGAGCGCCGCGACTCACTCGCAGCGCTGACGGAACAGCGCGAGCATCAGCTTGAACAACTCGCCGAACTGGACCGCCGGCGAGACGCCTTGAGCAGTCGCTTGGCAGGGGAAGACCAGGGCCTGCTGGCTAGCCTCACTCAGCGCTTCTCCGCCTTGACCGACAGCCTCAGTCTGGCGGCGATCCAAAGCCGCGTGGAGTCCGGTACCAATGCCATTCTAGAGCTGATGGCGCTGTTCGTACTGCGTACCCTGGTCATTCCCCTGCTGTTCCTGTGGCTCGGCATGAAGCTGTTTCGCGCGCTTTACGCTCGGCCCCCGCAACCCTTGCCGATGCTGCCCGCCCCTGGGACAGATCGCGACCAAGACGACAGACGCTGAACCTCTGCCATGGGGTCGTGGAAAACGCGACCCCTACTTCGCACGCCATTTAGGGCGTTTTTTAAGCACGCAGTTCAAGCGCCGGTCTCAAATAGCCCTCTACCGATACAACGACGCCCGCCACACCCCTTGCTCGGTGTGGCGGGCGTTCTCTCCATATATGCATGCTCCATATATGCATGGCATTGACGCAAGGTGTCGCCCAGTCACCTGAGACACCATCCGCCAAAAGCATGACCCTTATGCCTTGGCATTGACGAGCGTGCAATGCCGTCATCCCGTGGCCATCTCTTCATGTCTCCTCAGAATGCGCAGTCATGGCCGTCAACCAAAGAAGCGTATGACTGACATCTGACGTTTATCGGCACTCCATCTCAGGCATCCCGTCTGGACGTCTGATCTCCACCTCTCCCCCACCTTCTCCATCTTTGCTCTGCTTCGCCCCGTGATATCCGTCATCTTCGCCACCATGGTTCGCTGACTTCCATCATTGACACTTTCAGGCGCTTGCACAGAGCGAAAGACGATCCTGCTTCACGTCAACACCACGACCGATCCTACCTCCAAAGGAATTCCCGAACACCACCACATAGGTATGATTCACCAACACATCTTTCCACCAAAACTCCATGCATCTTCACCAGGATATTACTGATGGATATTCACTTTGACATCATTCAGACCGCGGGTATGGCGGGAGGGGTTTTCCTTCTGGGGAAATGGATAAAAGCGCGATCTTCCTTCCTGCAAAAGTTCTTCTTCCCTGCTCCTGTCATCGGAGGGATCATTGTCAGCTTGCTCGTGTTCTTCCTTCATCAATCAGGCGTCGTGAACATCAGTTTCGACAAGACCCTGATGTCCTTCTTCATGAACATCTTCTTCACCTGTGTCGGATTCACCGTCAGTGCCAAGCTGATTCGTTCCAGTGGGCGCCAGGGAGCTGTTCTGGCCGTTATCGCCGTCACCTTCTTGATCATCCAGAATGTGATTGGCGTCAGCCTGAGCCGCCTTCTGGGCATTGACGAGCTGCTTGGCATCGCCATGGGCTCCATCTCGATGTCTGGAGGCGTAGGCTCTGGGGCAGCCTTCGGCCCAACGCTGGAATCTCTGGGGGCTCAGGGCGCTACCGCGATCGGCATCGCAGCCGCCACCTTCGGCCTGATGATGGGAAGTCTGATTGGCGGACCTGTTGCCAAGCGCCTGATTGATCGACACCGCCTGGCTCCGACAGGTGCCACCACTGATGGCGCAGACGACAGCCCAACGTCTGCTACAGCAGCGACCACTAGCTCAACGCTCTTGCGAAGCACTCTCCTCGTGCTTATAGCGGCGGCCATCGGCACCCTGATTTCCCTGATTCTCACCCTATCAGGCATCAAGTTCCCCTATTACGTGGGATGCCTTTTCGGCGGCGCACTGGTGCGCAACATTGCGGACTACGGCGTCATTGATCTTTGTCATGATGAAGTCGATATGGTGAGCACCACCTCGCTGAATCTATTCCTCTCCATCAGCCTGATGTCGCTGAACATATCGGCGCTTATCGACCTGGCATTACCCATGATGGCCATCCTTCTCACCCAAATGGTGACCATGATGACCTACGCCTACTTTGTCACGTTTCGCCTGATGGGAAAGGACTACGATGCGGCGGTCATGGCGGCCGGCCACTGTGGCGTTGGACTAGGACAGACACCGAACGCCTTGGCCAACATGTCGGCCGTTATCAATGAAAAGGGGCCATCCCCTAAAGCGTGGTTCATCCTCCCGGTCATCACCGTCGTCTTCATCAACATATTCAACCCGCTGATCATTACCTTCTTTATCAACCTGTTTCAGTGATAGGTGTTATTTCAAGGAGCAACATCCATGAGCACAGCGACATCGTTTCGCCTTACGGATCAACAGCGCAGTACGCTCGACAGCATCGTCACACCTCATCTCAGCGATAATCTGGATCGTCTATCCGGCATAAAGGGGCTACGCCACTATCATCGCCATCGCAAACTTATCGGCACCGCCCTGACAGTGCGCTGTCGCCCCGGGGACAACCTCTACATCTATCAGGCACTGACCATGCTGGAACCCGGTCAGGTCCTGGTCGTTGACGGCGCCGGGCATGAGGACAATGCCCTGGTGGGTGAGCTGATCATGCTCTACGCACAGCAAAGGGGCTGCGCGGGCTTTGTGATCGACGGAGCGATTCGCGATATCACGGCCTTCAAGGAGCATGACTTCCCCTGCTATGCGCGCAGCCATATCCATCGCGGCCCATACAAACATGGGCCCGGAGAGGTCAATGTGCCTGTCAGCGTGGGTGGCCAGGTCATTCATCCTGGCGACATCCTGGTCGGTGATGAGGACGGGGTGGTGAGTTTTGCCCCGGAACAGCTGGAGCCGCTGATCCGCGCAGCCCGACTAAGCGCGCAGAAGGAGGAGACCATCAAGCAGGAAATCGCCACCGGAGAGCACCATCAGCGTTGGCTGAACGCTGTATTGCTGGCTCAAGGCATCGAGTACGGAACGCTGAAGCAGCAGTGATTCCCCCCTGGACGCTCGGCGCCGTTGGCGGCGAGCGTCTGCCAGCATGAGACAATGAGGGGCTGACGGCTGTGGGATATCAGCGCCCATATCGGCTTCCCCTCTTGTCTTGGCTACCCTCACTTCAGGACGTGCCATGGACATTCACTTCGATCTGATCCAGACGGCGGGCATTGCAGGTGCCGTCTTCATGCTTGGCCAGTTCATCAAGAGCCGTTCAAGCTTCCTTCAGCAGTTCTTCTTCCCAGCCCCGGTGGTCGGCGGCATCATCGTCAGCCTCGCCATCTTTGCACTGCACCAGGCTGACATCGTCTCCATCAGCTTTGACCGAACGCTGATGGCCTTCTTCATGAATCTCTTTTTCACCTGCGTTGGCTTCACCGTCAGCGGCAAGCTGATCAAATCAAGCGGCCGCCAGGGCGCGATACTCGCGGTGGTCGCCGTCAGTTTTCTGGTCGTACAGAACCTGGTCGGGGTATCGATCAGTCACTTGCTTGGCATCAATGAGTTGCTGGGCGTTGCCATGGGCTCCATCTCGATGTCCGGTGGCGTTGGCTCTGCTGCCGCCTTCGGGCCGACGCTTGAAGAGCTGGGAGCCACCGGTGCCAGCGCCATCGGGATTGCCGCGGCGACCTTCGGCCTGATGATGGGTAGCCTGATTGGCGGCCCCGTCGCTCGCCGGCTGATCGACCGTCACCGCTTGAGCTCGAGCGCTACCGTCGACACTGCACAAACCGCCGACGCGGGGAGCGCAGCTGCTGCTATTTCCAACAGCTCCATGCTGGGTTCGACGCTGATGGTGTTGATCGCAGCCGCCATCGGCACGCTGATTACTATCCTGCTGCATACGACCGGCATCAACTTCCCCTACTACGTCGGCTGCCTGTTCGGTGGCACACTGCTGAGAAACCTGTCCGACTCGGGGCACCTTACGCTGCGCCACAACGAAATAGGCATCATCAGCGGGATTTCCCTCAATCTGTTTCTCTCGATCACGCTGATGTCACTCAATATCAGTGCCCTCATCGATCTCGCGCTGCCCATGATGGCCATCCTCGTGGCCCAGATGTGCATCATGATGGCCTACGCCTACCTGGTGACCTTCCGCGTCATGGGCAAGGACTACGATGCAGCCGTCATGGCGGCAGGGCACTGTGGTATTGGCCTGGGCCAGACACCCAATGCGCTAGCCAATATGTCGGCCGTCATCAGCGAGCGAGGACCGGCCCCGCGTGCCTGGTTCGTACTGCCGATCATCACCGTCGTCTTCATCAGCATCTTCAACCCACTCGTCATCACCCTGTTCATCAATCTGTTCAAGTGACGACAGCGCCCTGACAACGAGCTTTCACTATCCAAGACACAATGATGCCCGCCACACCTCTTGCTCGGAGTGGCGGGCATCATCGTGTCGCATCAGCGCTGCTCGAAGCCCTTCAGCACCTTGACCACGTTGATACCGATCTCCTTCACCGCGTAACCGCCCTCCAACAGGATGACGGTGGGCAGCTCCAGGCTGGCCAGACGCCGCCCCATATCGTGGAAATCGTCACTCTTCAGGCGGAAGCTGGAGATCGGGTCGCCTTCGAAGGTATCGACCCCCAAAGACACCACCAGCAGTGAAGCCTGGTGACGGCGAATCTCGCCCAGCGCCAGCTCCAGCTGCTCACACCAGCTGGTGTAGACGGTGCCTGGCGGCAAGGGATAGTTGACGTTGAAGCCGAGACCCCGACCCTCACCTCGCTCGTCGGCATGCCCAAGGAAGTAGGGGAAGCACTGGTCCGGGTCACCGTGGATCGACTGTGTCAGCACATCGTCACGGGCGTAGAAGATCTGCTGGGTGCCGTTGCCGTGGTGGAAGTCCACGTCGAGGATCGCCACCCGGCCATGGCCGTCGTCGAGCGCGCGCTGGGCCACGATCGCGGCATTGTTGAAGAAGCAGTAGCCGCCGAACTGATCCGTGGCGGCGTGGTGGCCAGGCGGCCGACACAGGCCAAAGCTGGGCTCGCCGCAGGCAGCCGTGTGCCGGTAGGCAGAAAGCGCCACGTCCTTGCTCGCCATCGCCGCCTCGAAGCTGCCCTGGGAGATCGAGGTATCCCCACCGAGTGCATAGTAGCCAAGCTTGCCACCAATATGGCCAGGGATACGGTCATCGCGCATGGTTCGCGTAGGCCAGGTGGTCGGTATCGCCTCGCCCTGATAGCCCGCTGCCTGCCAGTCATCCCAGCAGTTGGCCACAAAGTCCACATAGGCGGCATCGTGAACGGCATCAACGGGATCGCGACCGAAGGCTTGCGGCTCACTCACCTGCCCTACCTCGTGCTGACGTATTTGCTCCAGCACCAGGTCTACCCGCTCGGGGCACTCGAACGGCGTCATCAATTGACCGTCGTGCAGCTCGGTCTTGGCGCGACGCAATTTGGTCGCTTCGCTGTGAAACACCTGCATGGAAAACCTTATCCTTATGATCGGGTGAGCTCACTGTTCTGCGGTGTGAGCCCAGTGCACACCGTGGAAGGCAAGACATCGGAGGGTAAAGCAACGCCCGACCCGTTGCAGTGGTAAGCGGTCGGGCGCTGATAGCAAACGCGAATCGCTGATCGCAGAAGCAGGTCAGGCCGTCAGTTCAGGCTTTCCAGCTGCCGCTCCAGCTCACGCCGCATCGACTCGTCCAGCCCCAGAGCCGTACCCAACTCCTCCAGCCAGGCCCGCTCCATGGCATTCTGCTCATCGATCACGGCGGCGCTGGCCAGGTACATTTCTCTGGCAGCCTGCGGAGAATCTGCCTGGCGAGCCAGTGCCTCGGCATCCAGCGGAGCCGTGAGCTGCTGCTCGACCCAGGCATGCAGCTCGTCATCCGCCCCTAGCTGCTGCATCTGTTCGCTGATCAGGGCACGCTCCTCGGCGTCAATATGGCCATCGGCACGCGCCGCCATGATCACGGCCTGCAACACCTCGAGACTACGCTGTTCTTGAGCCGCCCCATTGAGCTCCTCCAGTGGGGCGCCTTCCTGAGCCGACGCTGCGTGAGTCGCATCGGTACTTCCGGAACGGGATGCCTGCCACGCCTTCCATGCCAGCATACCGACTCCTGCAATGGCACCGTACTTGATCGCCTTGCCACCCATGCTGCGTCCCCGCTTGGAGCCCATCAGCATGCCCAGCGCACCACCTCCCAACAGGCTTTTCATGTCCATCCCCCCGCGGGAGGACGATCCGCCCGACAGCTGGGACGACACGCTATTGATCAACCCCTGTACATCGAAGCCACCGCGCGAAGACCCAGACGATGAGGATCCTCCGCCCGCCTGTTTCATCAGCTGGTCCAGCAGGAACTTGGCATTCATGACGCTCTCCTTGGTCGTGAGACAACCGTATCTTCGTTGGAATACTCCAGCGCGATGAGGTTCCCCGCAAGCTGCGTGAACGGGTTCATCACTGGAGCCTGAATCTCCGATGCTGCCAGGTTCACCCTAACCGCCTCCGGCAACCGCTGCGCCGCACTCTTGGCGCCAAGGGGGAGCTCGGGTCCTTCCTTGCACCCTACACCCGTCACCCCAGCGACACATCCTGCACATGCGCTCCTTATCAACAGTCCCTGTCAGCAGCCCCCTGTCAACAGGCTCTTATAAACAGGCTCTTATAAACAGGCTCCTAGTAAACAGGCCCCGTCGAGCCAGCTAGCTCGACAGGGCCTGAGAGGCGTCTGCCTCACGCTGCCTCACGCTTCTTCGCGCGTGACAGCGCAGGATGGTTCAGGACACAACGCTCAACGCGCCATCTTCACCATCTGGCGGTTGACGAACTCGTCCATGCCATCCTTGCCAAGCTCACGCCCGAAGCCAGAGCGCTTGACCCCACCGAACGGAAGCTCAGCCTCGCTGCCGGGCGGCTCGTTGATGTGCACCATGCCCACTTCCAGGCGGTTGGCCAGGCCCAGCGCCGCCTCGGGATTGGTGGTCTGGATCACCGCGCCCAGTCCGTAGGGCGTGTCGTTGGCCAGGTCAATGGCCTCTTCCAGGTCAGCAGCGCGATAGACCACGGCGACCGGCCCGAACAGCTCTTCCTGGAAGATACGCATGTCCCGGGTCACCCCGGTCAGCAGGGTGGGCGCGTACCAGGCACCCGCCTTGTCCAGGCGCTTGCCTCCGGTCACCAGGGTGGCGCCTTGGCTGACGGCATCCTGCACCTGGGCATCAAGGTTCTCCAGCGCCTGCTGGGAGGACATCGGTCCCATCGCGGTGTCATCCGCCATCGGATCACCGACCTTGATGTTCTCGACCGCCTGACGGAAGGCCGCCAGAAACTCGTCATGCACCGAGGCATCAACAATGATCCGCTTGGCCGCGTTGCAGGCCTGGCCGCAGTTACCGAAACGTCCCTGCACCGCCTGCTTGACCGCCTGATCCAGGTCGGCATCGGGCAGTACCAGGAAGGGATCGGAGCCACCTAGCTCCAGTACGACCTTCTTGAGCTGACGACCAGCTTGCTCGGCCACTGCGGCACCCGCTCGCTCCGAACCGGTCAGCGACACGCCCTGCACGCGACTGTCCGCGATCAGCTCGCCAACCTGCTCGTTGCTGGCATACAGATTGGTGTAGAGACCTTTCGGCGCCCCTGCTTCGTGGAAAATGTCTTCGATGGCCTTGGCCGACTCGGGGCACTGGGGCGCATGTTTCAGCAGGATGGTATTGCCATTGAGCACGTTAGGGGCGGCAAACCGCGCCACCTGATAGTACGGGAAGTTCCAGGGCATGATGCCCAACAGCACGCCCAGACCCTGCTTGCGCACTTCGGCCTTGGCGCCTGCCGTCACGATGGGCTCTGGCTCGAGCCAGGCCGGACCATTGTCGGCGTAGTAACGGTAGATATCGACTACGACCGACATTTCTCCCAACGCCTGGGACTTCGGCTTACCCATCTCACGCACGATAATGTCCGCCAGCGCATCACGACGTTCCTCATGCAGGTCAGCCACACGGTGGAGCAGGGCTGCACGCTCAGCCGGGGTGACGCCACGCCATGCCAGATAGGCTTGCTGGGCCAGTTCGACAGCCTCAGCAATCTGGGCGTCGCTGGCATCCGGATAGGTCGCCTCTACCTCTCCCGTGGCGGGGTTGGTGACCTTGTAGTGACTCATTGAGGCTTCTCCTTTCAACGTGGTGTTGGTAATGACTTGGGGTAAAAGAGATCTGTGTTAACCGTGAACCGAGCTATCCGACGCTAGACCAGAAGCGCTCTGGTGATATCAAGACCCAACAGCATAGCCGGGGCCTTATGGCGTTGACAGGTCGAATCCACCAGAGTTCGACGCCGCCGCCAGACAATACTCTTGAACTTGGTATAAACCCTTCGAACCTGGCATAGACCTTGTGAACCTGGCACCGACCTTCACCATCATGACGCTCGGGTCAGCCGGCAGGATCGAATTCCTCAGTATCGATATCGGCCTGCTGGACGTCACTGTAGCGTCGCCCTGCTACCTGGTCGGGGGTCAGCATGGCGTTGAGCAAGGCGAGCACGCCTGCATCCAGGCTCAGCGCCTCCGCGGCCAGATTTTCTCGCTGATGCGACGGGTCACGGGAACCCGGGATCGGAATGACATCCGCCCCCTGCCCTCGCAACCATGCCAGCGCAAGCTGCGCCGGAGTGCAGCCCTGCTGCATGGCGATGTCTTCAAAAGACGCCAGCAGCGACAGGTTGTGTGCATAGTTGGCGCTGGAGAAGCGCGGCATGCCACGCCGCATATCGCCCTCTTCCAGGTCCTCAGGGTGGCGTAGGCGACCGGTAAGAAAGGCACGTCCCAGCGGACTGAAGGCCACCAGCACCGTGCCAGCCTCGCGACAGGCGTCGAGCAGTGCAATCTCGGGGTTTCGCGTCCACAGCGAATACTCGGACTGGACCGCCGCCACCGGATGCTCCGCCTGGGCACGCCGAAGCGTCGTGGCGGATACCTCGGACAAGCCTACCCCGCCAATCTTGCCTTCCTGCTCAAGCCGCCCCAGCTCCCCGACACTCTCCTCCACCGGCACCTGGCGATCCAGCCGATGGAGGTAGTAGAGATCCAGATGATCCGTACCGAGCCGTGCGAGGCTCTGCTCGCACTGGCGTCGCAGAGTCTCTGGGCGTCCGTCGATGCGCTTGGCGCCAATCGATGCATCGAAGGCCATGCCGCATTTGCTGGCAAGAAAGACCTCCTCTCGCAGTCCCTTCAGCGCCTGCCCCACGACCTGCTCATTGCGTGTCTTGCCGTAAAGCGTGGCGGTATCGAAGTGCCGATATCCGGCGTCGAATGCCTCACGAATCACCTCTACCGCACGGGCCTCCGGCAAGGGACTGCCGTAGGCATGGGAGACGTTCATACAGCCCAGACCGATCGCTGGTGCACTCAAGCGGGCAAGGCGCTGAACCACGTAAGACATGTCGGCTCCATGGATTGGTCATGAAAAGGTAACAGAACGCTCATCGTACGATGCTGATATTAATCCTTCTAGGCGAATCATTTCGCCCCTACCATATAGCTGTCGCGCAACAGACACGTCCCACGGCCCCCAGGATCAGCGAAGTATCGGCAACGCCCTGTGCCCGACGAAGATAACGCGCCTCCAACAGAAAAAAAACGAACCCCCACCAAAGGATAGCAACGCAGTGGAAAACTTCTCGATCGGCGTGGACATCGCCACCAGCCTGGCGATTCTCGGTGCCTTTGTCTCCTGGACCCTGGATAACCATCGCCAACGTCGCATGGCCAGAGAGGTCGGCATCAATGACCAGGCACGCGCCATCGCGGTCACCAAGGTTCAGGAAACCACCATTCAGCTGTCAAAAGACTTCAACAGCATGATCACCATCGCCGGCAAGATCGAGCGTCGATTGAACCGGCTGTGGAAGCAGGATGGCGTCGATGCCGTGCAACGGCATATCGAGAACAATGACAGCTACCTGCAGGATGTCAGCAGCGACCTCCAGGACTTCAAGGGCGAGGTGTCTCGCTACTACGAGAGCTGCCACGTTCACAAGTATCTGCTGTTTCCCGTGCTCGGAAGCTTACCCGAAGGAGACGAGATGGTAGCCAGCGTCAAGCGGGACTTTGATGACATCGCCCGCTGCCACGACGAAATCAACTCCGGCTACGCCCACCTGATGCGTGAACTCGAGACCGCCGTGGCCCTGGCGGCAGAGCTGCAGGCCACCGACGAGGATGACGCTCAGCACCCCGAGATCAAGAAAAAGCTGGTCAACGCCGTCAGTAGCATCGCCTACGATCCAGACTACAAGGACTTCACCCACTACTTTATTCCCGATGGTCAGGAAGAGGCCTTTTACCGGGAGTACGACAATCGGGAAATTCAGGATCGCGAGCTAAGCGGCCAGGTCATCGGCAACCTCTACGGGAGCCTGCTGAAACACCCCGCCCGACCACAGGCCATGTGCCTGCTGTTGGCGCGTCAGTCGATCCAACGGACTCGTACCGAGTGCAAGGAAGTCCTGTGCTCGCTGAGTGCCGTGGCGAGTGTGCTGCTGGCCCGTAACGAGGGCACCACCCTCTCGGCAGAAATTCAAAAGCTCAAGTCAGACGACTACTTCGCCCTCGACCGCGAGATTCGCTGATTCTCCCGCCCCACCAGCCCCCTCCCAAGCTGCTCTTGTGCCGGTGCAGCTCGGGAGGGGGTCACTGCACGCCTATCTGTTGCTTTCATTCTCGGTTCGTCCCAAGGTGTTCTTGATGCCGTATATGCCGCTGTTTGGCTGATTCGCTGTGATCGCGATATCGAGACTCAGAAAATATTTGTAATAAACATTAAGAATCAAATTAGCTAGACATGAGCTTTTTATATAATTAAATGTGGTAATGCAAGGCATGATACCTTCTGGGCTAGAAGGAATATCGATCAAGTGAAAAGCGTTTTGCAGAGTTAAGTCCAACCTCTCATTAAGGTGATAACGATTCAAGGGCGTGATGGATATGAAAAAACCGGATTCGACTTTCCGTGACCTTCACAAGGACGGTCTACTGGTACTTGCCAACGTGACGGATGCCGGTAGTGCACGCATTGTTGAGTCCCTAGGCTGCAAGGCCGTAGCGACCAGTAGTGCTGCTGTGGCCTGGTCGCATGGCTACCCGGATGGAAATACGTTACCCCTTGAGTTGCTGAGCAATACCGTCCGCTCCATGGCGCGAGTGTTGACGGTACCGCTAACGGTAGATATCGAAGGGGGATACTCTCATGATCTCAATAATGTCTCGCACGTTATTAACTCCGTTATTAAGGCGGGAGCGGTGGGCATCAACCTGGAGGATGGTAGCGAGAGCCCTGATCTCCTATGCCAGAAAATCGAGGTAGCCAGGAGCGTTGCCAATCAGCTGGGGGTGGATCTGTTTATCAACGCGAGAACGGATATCTATTTAAAAGCACTAGTGCCGGTCGGGGAAAGGCTTGAAGAAACGGTTAGGCGTGCTTCGCTATATTCCGAGGCTGGAGCAGATGGTGTGTTTGCGGCGGGAATGGTAGAAGCCAATGATATAGAAGCGCTTTGTCAGTCGACTCGACTACCGGTCAACGTGCTGTTTCGCGAGAATTTGCCTGATCAGGGTGAGCTGGAGCGTCTAGGCGTCAAGCGGTTAAGTGCTGGTTCAAGCATCGCCGAATTACTGTATGGAGCGAATGCCGCCATTGCCAAGAACTTTCTACAGACTGGCTGTCTTACAACACAATCACTAAATGCGTATACCTACCAAGAGCTCAATAGCATGATGGCAGGGGCGAGCACCACCTGAGTCGAACGATACTTTATACAACATCCCCACCTTATAATGAGCTGGCTATCCCGGTAGAAAGGAGTGGTGGCACAAGAATGTATTGATGTTACCTGACCTCTTTGAGATTTATGAGGATCGAGTGGTAAAAAGCATGTTTTTCCGTGCGTAGATTGATGCCCCTCGGCGGCAAAGGAGATGGTGTTATCCACATCTTTGTAATGACCACAGATCCCCCCTTCCCGCACTAGACTTGCTCCCTCCAAAATTTCATCCGCCCTTCTACCTTCCCAGTTTCTTTTGAAGAGAAAGCATATCCTTGATGTCGTAGGTAAGTGCTGTCAATATATCTGGTATGTCCTTTGTTTTGTCATATCATTACAGTCAAAGATCACTTTCACAGTAGAACCAGTGTTCGACCTCGGTTCTTTTGCAGAAAGCATAATAACTTTTATCATTTTCTTCTATCGCCGTACTAATGTCGTCCACGATCCATTCCTCAATACGGTTGTCAGAGCTATATTTATAATATCTCTGTGGAGGTACAATATCAATCCACACATCAATATCATAAAATGATGTGCACTCTCCCGCACTGCAACTAAATGAAGAACCTGTGAGCCCTGCCTCCCTCATTCTTTCACGAACCCACCTCACGTCATCTTCCTCAAGACCATCTGGTCTAAAATAGCTCGACCTTACAATGATCGTGTCCCCATCATACATCTCTTCAAGCTTACCTAGTATATCCTGCATCCTAACCAAGACGTCATCAGGGGGCTGCTTTGGCCATAGATACACTAACAAGCTGCCTGTAAGCAGTAATGCTACACCCTCGTTGACTCTCTTCTTCATTGTTTATATTCTCCGGCTTCTTGCTAATGCACAGTCGTGACGTACTTTTGCCCCTTGCCTGATTGGGTAAGGGGCTGAGGCTACTTTCTGCATCACGATGTCAGCAGTAAGCGCTGAAGGGTCAGGGTATTCATGGTATAGCTCGAACCCTAAACGTATTGAGAGGTTATCTGTCACATCGTCAAACTTACGCAGACTAGGCCACCTACCAGGAGTCTCTGATCTATATGTGATTTCCTGATCATCATGCAGAGTGTCGGAGCCAATCTGCTCAAGCCCAGCACCATCCAACATCCGCCCTTCAGAAAAGCCACAGTACAGGCTGACATAGCCGTAGTGAATATTCGCCCATATATCGTAGTAGTACTCGTATTCGCCGTATTTGTGATGGTATCGGTAGGAGGACTTGCCGAGTGAATCAAAATCTCTGTCCTGTAGGATTAGGTGTTTATGATCCCAATCACCATTTTCCCTCACCATCCACGCCCACAGAACAAGGGCGCATACCCTACTAGGAACCTTCGGCATCAAGAAGTTGCGGATACTCGCCAGCGTGGGGTAGTCACCTCCCATGCTGTCCATCTCTTGTGTGAGCACCTCGATGGAAAGCTCGCTACTCTGTCCGTTCCAGAGTGACATCATCCGGCCTGGCCGAGACACGACATTCCTCTGAATCTCACCCACGATGAACGCCGCCAGGTCCAGTGCCTGATCGGGATGGTTACAAGGCGCCTCGGCTGGTTCCGTATTGGCGAAGGAGTGGCGGATTCCAGCACCAGAGTACTGTCTTCGTTGTGCTACCGCTGAGTCGTAGAGGGCCTGTGCGGAAGGCTGGCGATTATCTCCCAGCGCATGCACGCCATTCATGGAAGAGAGCAGCGTTGCTCCGCAGGCGGTGTGACAGCCGTGGAAGGCAACAGATTTACCATTTACGGTAAAGGTTGGATGCCCCTCAACGATGGGGCAGACACCATGTCCCTTCTGTGGGCAAGCCACCATATCGCCCACCACCGCCACAGGTGTACCGTTAACAAGATAGCTAGCTTGGGCAGTGACGACCGTTCCGCCATGACTGGTCGAGTCGCCCAGCAGGATAGTCCCATCCCCTGGATTGAACATTCCCTACCCCCACTTCCATATGAGCCGAAAAGTCATCCTAGCGCTCTAGGCGATGTCTCGGGGGAGCAGGTTGTGCTGTAGAAGCCAAGCAACGCGTCACCTCAGAGCATGCAGGAAATGGCTAACGGGTCTGAGAGTGCTGTCTCAACAAAGCGACGGTACCAGACACCATGACGTGACCTGAACAGATAAGGCGCGCTGGGGCTCTTGCGCTGACGAGAAGATGAGCGGAGCTTTGATGGCCGAGGCTTTGCTGACCGAGGCTTTGATGGGCAGGGCTCTGGAGAATCTTGGTCTGTTGGCTTTTCAACAGAGGAAGGCGCTGATTCGGGCATCTTTGTACCACCTCGTTGTACCACTGTGGGTCAATGAGGGGAAAACCTGCGAATCATCAAGGAGGGGGCCTGAAATGGAGGCAGCCCCGACAGCCACATCCCGGCACACGCGTCCACCACTACCGTTGCTCCCTTCCGGGCCTGGCGGGGTTTGCGGTCTAGCGTTGCGGGAGGACCGACGGGGCCACCACAGCGAGGCAGAGTAACGATTCTACTGCCTGTGCCTGAAGCGCTGGCATGCTGAACTCTCTCATCTTGCCTTTCAAGAGGTACTCTTTTGGGGAACACCTCAAGGACAAGACCTTCGAAATCAGCCCCTTGCCTCAGAGCGCGTGCACTATACCAAGGTCGCGCCTTGGCCACAAGGGTAAACCCAGTAGACTTTGCCTTTCCGGCCTAAAGACGGCCGATATGTGAGACTTCCCCCCTAAAGCTGTATGGTGAAAGCCTCTTATTGCCTGGGAGCGCACCTTTCCGGGCACCGTCATTTGAGGATAACGACGACCGACGATTCCGACCTCACGCACCTACATGCCTGTTACAGGAGGCGCTGCATGAACAAGGACCCCAATAAAGGCTACATCGCCCTGCTCGGCTGGAGCTTGAATGCCATCGAAGCCGCCGAGAACTTCGATCGCCGCTACGTTGTGGTGGCACCGGACTGGGCCGAGGACTACTGCAAGCAGCACGACATCCCCTATGTCTCCTGGAACTTTGAGCGACTCAATGATCGCTCCATGGAGATCGCCGAAACCTTGCGCGACATGGGCGTGGACGTCGCCATTCCGCTGTTCGAGGAAACGGTCGAATGGTCTGGCGCCATCAACTCGGTATTGCTGGACAACCCCCGCCTCTACGGCCAGTCGCTGCTGCTGCGCGACAAGGCACTGATGAAGCGTCGCGCCCAGCTTGGGGGCATCCGCGTCGGCATCTTCGAAGAGGCCCACGATCACCAGGACGTGATTCGCTTCCTCAAGCGCGTCAACCAGACCTTGCTCAAGCTTGATGGCGACCCCAACGACCCCATCCATCTGAAGGCCTTCGACAAGGCGGGCTGCCTGGGTCATCGGGTCATTCGCACGCCAGACGAGGTGGACACCATCCCGGAGGAAGAATTCCCGGTCCTGATGGAGTCCCACCTGGATGGCTGGGAGTTCGCCGTCGAGGCATGGATTCACAACGGCAAGATCGCATTCCTCAACATTTCCGAATACGTGACCTTGGGCTACTCCGTGTTTGTCCCGGCCTCACCGGAGCTGGAGCGCTACCGGGAGCAGATTCGGGTACAGATCGAAAAGCTGATCAAGGCCTTCGATATCGACTTCGGCCTGATTCACCCGGAATACTTCGTCACCAGCGACGGCGAGATGTACTTCGGTGAAGTGGCCTATCGTCCCCCTGGCTTCAAGGTGTTCGAACTGCTGGAGCGGGTTTACGGCTTCAACGCCTATCAGGCCAGCATGCTGGTCTTCGACCCCAAGACAACGGCCGAGGAAGTCGCGGACTTCTTCCCCAAAGAGGTGGTCGACGCCAACGGATTCGCAGGCTGCTTTGGCGTTTACCCCCGTCGTCGTGTGGTCAGCCGTCTGGAAATCCCGGAGTCGGTGGAGGACCACCCCTACTTCGAGTCCCACGAACTGACTGCGCCCCTGGAAGAGACGGTGACCAAGCGCACCGCCTTCGGCACCCACTGGGGACTGGTGTACTTCCGTGGTGACGATGCGCACACCCTTCGAGACCTGCTGAAAGCCCAGGAAGACGAGGACTACTACGTCTAGGCGCCGGGCCAACCGTTCATAAAGGCGTCACCACGCGTTATTGCCCCCGTCCACGGTGCCGATGCCTGCACAACGACACCGTGGCACGCGGCGGCGTTGCACATTTGCGCCAGCGTCACGCATCATACCGGAACGGCTAGACGCCCTCGCCCACCAACCGCCCAGGAGCCGGAGTGACCTCCCCTGACATCTCCCCCACCGACAACGACAAGCTGAAGCGACTGCTGGTCAAGTTGGACGATGCCATCGCTGGTCTTGAGGCCGCTGCCGCGTTCGCCAAACCAGGCAAGCTCCCCCATGTACTCGACATCTGCCGCCGGGTGCTGCTGCAGCCCGATGGTTGTGCGCAGCTGGAAACGCGAGCACAGCGCCTGGAGCAGGCCGGTGTCTTTGACGGTTCCGACTGGGCCTACCCCCACATTCTCATCCCGTCGCTGACCAGCCACTCGCTAAAGAGTGCCGACGCGCAGCTGGTGGTGATCGAGGTGCTGAGCGAGCTGCGTATGCTGGCAGTGGCCAAGCAGCAGTACCGACACCCCTTGATCTCGAGTGAAGGGGCTCACCGCTATCTGACCCAGGTCATGGCCATCAACCTGCCGCTGCTGTTCTCGGCTCCCAGCGAAGCCGAGCGGGAAACCCAGGGACGACTGGCCCAGATCCCTCGCGCGCTGTTCCAGCACCTGGCCAACCGGGTCGGTTACGAACACGTCATCGACGAGCTGATCAGCGAAATCTGGCGGATACTCCAGCAGCGTCCGATTCAGGTCGAGCCGGTCAAGCAGATGGTGACCCAGATCGCACTCTGCCAGGCCAACCCGAATATTGATCTGGGCGCCAGCGGCCAAGGCGCGGACCGCCTGGTCAGCTCGCTGTTCGGCCCGACCCAGGGCTGTCGCGAAGACCCCGGCGTGGAAGTCTTTCGGGAGCGCCTGACCGCCATGGATGCCAGGGCACTGCAATACGAAGCCAGCGGTTTTGCCCGGGCCATGCATGACACGGGACTGGTGTCACCCTATCACCCGGTCCTGCTCAGGCACCTGCTGGACCTGGGCGACAACCTACTGTCGGAAGCCCTTGGCCTGTCGTCGACCGGACGTGATTGTCTGCTGTGCTATCGGGACCTGGTGCACAGCATGATTCGCACCGCGATTCATCCCCAGACAGCCCAGGCGGTCTACGGCCTGGCCCTGACCCTGGAGCGCGGCATTCTCTATCAGCCCCCCGTAGCCCCCGCCCTGTGGAGGCAATTGGGTCTCACCTTGTCGGACTGGTCAGAGGCGCGCCTGCATGCCGCCTTCGGGGACGCAGTGTCACACCGCGCCCGACTGATGGAGGGCGTGCTGTGCATGCTGGGCCTGCCCCTGGGGGTCGGCCAGGGCAACAACCCCACCTGCCAGTCCGCTCGCGCCCTGTCCATGTGGGCCTACAACGATCCGGACTACCTGCTGCAGATGGTGACCTGGGCAGCCAGGGATGATGAAATCATCATGCACTTCGAGGGCCAGCCAATCTCGTCCCGCGACAGCGAGTCAGGGGTTGCCCAGACCTTGCCGCTGGATCTCGACCCGGTGTCATTGCTGGTGGTTCCCCACCTCGATCGCATCTATGCGGAAATGGGGCGCCGCTGTATCGGTCGCGAGGGAGACCCCCACCGCTGGGTCAATCCGGAATTTCACGGCTGGTGGGCCGGCCGTGGCTTTGGCATCAACGTCGACGTCGCCACCGGGCAACTGGCCGATGTGGACATCTTTTTGCGCCACTTCTATGCCAGCTACCACCCCTACTACAACGGCAACCAACCGCTGATTCACCCGCAACCTGCCGGCATCGCGGTCACCGATAGCGCCGGCCGCTTCATTGGCTGGCACGCCATCACCATCCTGCGCGCCTCCCTCGATCCCGCCGGCGACATGCGGGTCTACTTTTTCAACCCCAATAACGACAGTGGTCAGGACTGGGGCCTGGGCGTCAAGGTCAGCACCTCTGGCCAGGGCGAGCGCTTCGGTGAAGCCTCATTGTCCTTCGAACAGTTTGCCTCACGCCTCTACATCTACCACTACGATCCACTGGAGCATGGCGAGCTCGCCCAGGTGAGGCAAGAAGAGCTGGACCGGGTCATCGCCATGATTCAAGAGAGCTGGGGGGCAGACAGGATTCCGGCGGGGGGCCTGCAGGCCGTGGACAGCAGCAACCCTGGGTGACACGCAGCACGGTAAATTCTGCCCCACCTCCTGACCGGCCTTTTGGTTAATCCCTCAAGCGACCTCTCGTTCAAACCGTGGGCGCACCCGTCGTGAGAGTGGCGGCGCCCATGGCATAATGCCGCCGCATCTCACGTCAGGAACGTTCTATCGCCATGCTTCGTCTCGACCAGCTTCTCGTGAGCCAGGGGTTCGCCCGCTCTCGTACCCGCGCGCAGCGCTTGATACGCCACGGCCGCGTCAGCCGCCTGTCAGATGGCAAGGTGCTCACCCGCCCTGGTGAGAAGTGCCCTGAAGACCTGGCACTCCAGGTGGAGCAGGATCCGGAAGATCGCTACGTCTCACGGGCAGGACTCAAGCTGGAAGCCGTGCTACAGACCCTCGGGTTATCTCTGGAAGGCCTTCGCGTACTGGATGTGGGCCAATCGACCGGCGGCTTTACCGACTGCGCACTGGCAGCCGGGGCGCGGCACGTGGTGGGTGTCGAAGTCGGCCATGATCAGCTGGATGCCAGCCTGCGCGCCGACAGCCGGGTCACCTGCCTTGAGGGGCTAAACGCCCGCCACATGGCAAGCGCCGCGCCGCTGCTCGAGCTTTTGGAAAGGGATGGGCGCCCGGACGTCGCCGTGATGGACGTATCCTTCATCTCGCAGACGCTGATTCTTCCGGAGCTGGCCAAGCTGCTGGCGTCCGACGCCCTGCTACTGTCACTGGTCAAGCCGCAGTTCGAGCTGGGGCCAGGCGCAGTCGATCAGCGTGGACTGGTCAGCGACCCGCGCCGCTACGCCGACGTCGAACAGCGGATTCGCCGCTGCTGCGACCTGCACGGATTCGACATCCTGCACTGGCAGGAGAGCCCGATCCTTGGCGGCGACGGTAACCGTGAATTCCTGCTTCAGGCCCGACGCCGTTGACGGCAAGGGCCTGAATCCACACTGCGCGCTCGCGATCAGCGCCCCCCGGCATCGCCACCGCCATCTGCGCCACCCTCTCCACCGCCGATACCGACATCCCCTGGGTCTCCCTTGGCGCCGGGAGGGGGGTGACCATCGCTAGGGTCGGCATACTGGCGCTGAATACCTTTCCACACGTCTCGCTGGCCCGACCGCCGTATATGCACATCGAGTTGATCGAAGGCGATACGAATACCGTTTTCGGCAAACAGGTCCCCGATGCGACCGTTCAGCTCATCCGTGGCGAGCAGACGGTCCCCCAGCGCATTCACGTAGATACGCAGCTCGTATTCCATGGTGCTGGCGGTGTACGCCATAAAGTAGATCTCTGGAGGCGGATCGGTCAGCACCCGCTCGTTCTCCTGGGCCGCCTGTTCCAGCAGACGATGCACCAGACTGCGATCCGCGTCATGACTGACCCCGTATTTCAGGGTGACCCGCGTCACGCTATCTGACAACGACCAGTTGATCAGCTGATCGGTAACAAAGGTCTTGTTGGGGATGATGATTTCCTTGCGATCAAAGTCCGTCACCGTGGTCGCACGGATGCGAATACGACTGACGGTACCCGTCAGGTTCCCCAACGTAATGGTGTCGCCGATACGCACCGGGCGTTCAAACAGGATGATCAGGCCGGAGATAAAGTTGGCAAAGATCTCCTGCAGGCCGAAACCAAGACCCACACCAAGCGCAGCCACCAGCCACTGCAGCTTGGACCAGGACACGCCGAGGGCACCCAGCGTCATCACCGAGCCGGTACCGACGATCACGTATGACAGCAGCGAACTGATGGCATAGGCACTGCCCTGCTTCAGTTCCAGCCGCGACAGCACCATCACCTCGAGCAGACCCGGCAGGTTGCGTGCCAGCATCATGGTAATACCGGCGATAAACAGCGCGACCAGCACGTCGCCCACGCTGAGGTTGTCCTCCAGCGCCTCGCCGCCTTCGCCCATGGCACCCTCGACCAGGGTGACATTGTCGAGATACCCGATGACCGCCAGAAAGTCAGCCCACACCACATACAGCATGGCGGCGAAGCCGATGGTCAACAGCAGCTTGGACAGCCGCAGCGATTGCTGGTTGACCTGTTCCATGTCTAGCGGTGGCTCCTCGACGATATCCAGGCCGCTGTCATCCTGGCTCAAGGCCCGCCGCCGCGCCAAGGCGCGGCGGTACGCCAGCCGCCTGGCCGCCACGGCCAAGCCGCGGACCACGGTCGCCTCGACCAGTATCCATACACCGAGCAAATACAGGGAGATCACGAAACGGCTGATCAAGCTGAGCGAAGAGTAGACGTAGCCGTAGAGCACCGCCCCAGCCAGCGCAATCGGCACCAGCGCCAGGGCAAGCCCGAGCACCAACCTGAACAGCTTGACCCCGAAGAATGGCGTATGCGCCAGGATCAGCTTGGACAGGGCCACGCTCATACCGAGCAGCCCCACCAGCAGCAACCCGAGCCCCAGCGGACGCTGATTGAAGGTCAGCGCGGCATCCCGGGCGTGGGGAGCAATCAGCAGCACCGGGGCCAAGCTCACCCCCAGCCACAGCATCCACCAGCGCAGCTTGGCGGCGTACTTGACCGGCCAATGGAAATGCCGGGTCGCGACCCCGTCGTTCACCAGCAGTCGGCGCGACCAGGCCACCACGCCCCAGGCCAGCGACAGCTGCAGTACGGAGTGACCGATATCCACCGCCACCTCAGACCCGCCCAGCGTCAGCAGCAGCCCAAAGGCCACTAGGCACAGTGGCCCCGGCGCGGCAATCAAGGCGTTGAGGGCAATCGCCCTCGGCGTGTGCAGCTGGCTATCGAAGCGCAGGCGGCCGATCTGTTCATGAATTTCGCCTAGCCTGCGCAGAATGGCCCGGCGCAGTAACAACAGCAGGGCCACGACCAGCAGCACCGGCGCCGCTATCCATCCCCCAGGTCCGGGCCACTGCCAGTGTGTCGGCAGCACCTGCCGCCATTCTCCCTCGCGCCACTCCATCAGCAGGTTCTGGGGAATCTTCATCATCCACCCCAGGTCGATGGGGCGGGCGTTGGCGACCCAGAACAGCTGTTCATCGATGCTCGAGCGCAGCTCAGCACTGATATCCAGCAGCTGTTGCTGGTTGAGCTGCAGGTCGATGGCCGCACTCAGGATTTGACCGTAGGTGGGTTCCAGCTGGTTGATCAGCTCCCGGCGGGAGTCAAGCAGCTGCACAAGGGGCTGAACCAGGGGCTCCGGGTTGTCTACCGCGGCCTCGTCAAGCGCCTTGCGTGCCATGCTCTCGGGGGATCGCAGTGCCTCTCGCTCACTATCCAGCTCGAACTGGGCCAGGCGCACATCGGCAATCTCATCACGCAGCCCGGGGCGCGGCTGCACCTCGGGCAGTGACTGACGCTGCTCACGGAGAATGCGAGACAGCAGAATACTGCCGCGCACGGCTTCGATGTTCTGACTGAGCCCCTGCTGCAGACGACGCACCCTTTCAAGCTGACGCCTGACTTCCAGCCCATCCCGCACCAGATCATTGGCCCGGGACGTCGCATTGAGCAAGTCCCTCGACAGCTCCCGATTGGTGACCTGGGCCGCCTGAATGACCGGATGCTGCGACACTGCCTCAGGCTCGTCACGCACCGCATCGGCAATCGCCCGCTCGGTCTGCTCGCGACGCAGCTGATCAAGTCGTCCCTGTAGCGCGGACACCCAGGCTTCCTCGCTGGCGGCTTCCAGTTCGAGCAGCTCCAGGCGCTGCTGCAGCACTTCGCGCATCCGCGTGTTGGTCGTCAGCTGACGCTGGTGAAAATCCAGCTGTGCGTCGGCCAGTGCCTGCTGGGCTCTCGCCGCCAGGCGCTGTGGAGCATCGTCCGGTAGATCACGACGGTTCAGCTCCTCCAGCGACAGACGCGCATCGTCCATGGCCTGATTGGCCTCCGTGATGGCCTGTTGCGCGCGCTCCGGAAGCGTCTGGGCGCCCAACAGCTGACTCTGCACACTGGTGAGCGTGTCCTGGGTCGACTGAAGCACACGAGCAGCGTCACTCAGACGCTGCTCCACGGCAGGTATCTGCAGCCCTTCCAGCTCCGACAGGTCATGGGACTCATCTTCCTCTCGCTGGCGCAACGCCTGCTCCAGCGCCGCCAGACGTTCGGGTGCCTCCTCCAGGCGTCGCTCGAGACTCGCCATGTCTCGCTTGACGTCCTCAAGCTTCTCCAGGGAGTCAATCGCCGAGGTCAACGCATCGATATCCTGTTGCGCCGCAGCACTGGGGGGATCACTGGCATTGGCGATACGCTCGTCCAGGCGGGACTGCAGCTCCTGCTTATCGGGAAGCCCCCTGTCGGGAGCTTCCTGAGCGGCCACCGGAAAGGCCGCAAGCGCCAGGCAGAGCAAGCAGGACAGCAGCACAAACAGCGCGGAACGAGGGCTTGGCATCTTAAGGAAATTTCCTGTCGCAACGGGGTGAAAGGCGCGATTTTCAACCCAGTGTGTCAGTATGGCAATCCAGTGCAAGATTCTTTCATGAAGTTGACTCGTGCTGCCGCCATGGTAGAACAACGCCTCAACCTGTCCATTGGATCATCCTATGAGCCGCCCCGCCCTCCATTTATCCTTGCTACCCACCCTGCTGGTGCTTGCCATCGCTGGGCAGTCGGCCCAGGCGGCAAGCCTGACTGAGGCAGAACGCTCGGCCAAGGAAGCCCGCGTTGAAGCGCTCAAGGCCGAACTTGCCAGGCTGGAAAGCGAGCTCAACGACGATGAAGCCCAGCAGGAGACCGCCCAGGCCCTGACGGGCACGGCCGGTGAGGCTCCGGACACCACTGGCTTGCCAGCGTCTGAAGAAATCGTCGCCCAGGCGTCCGGCAAACCTATTGAAGAGACGGTTGAACAGCGTCGCCTGCTGGAACGTGAGTCCGCGAGCAACCCCTTCGCGATCACCACCCACCGCCGCAACTACATCTTGCCGGTGACCTACAACAGCAGCCCCAACGAGGATGCATTCCGCGCGGACGACGACGACCCGAACATGGACAACACCGAACTGAAGTTCCAGTTCAGTGCCAAGTTCAACCTGGCGGAAGATCTCGTGTTCGACAATGGCGATCTGTATTTCGCCTACACCCAGAAGAGCTGGTGGCAGGCCTACAACGGTGATGAGTCATCGCCCTTCCGTGAGACCAACTACGAGCCGGAGTTCTTCCTCGAATTCCAGAACGACTACAAGCTCTGGGGCTGGACCAACGTCAGCAACCGTATTTCCCTCAACCATCAGTCCAACGGCCGCTCGGACCCCCTGTCGCGCAGCTGGAACCGCGTCATCGGCACCACCGCCTGGGTCAACGACGAGTGGGCAGTGGCCGTCGCACCCTACTGGCGCGTGCCGGAAGACGATAACGACGATGACAACCCGGACATCGAGGACTACATGGGCTACGCCGATATCACCGTGGCGCGGCAAATGTTCGGAACCCATGAAGCTAGCCTGATGATGAGGGGCAATCCTGACGAAGGTAACTACGGCAGCCAGCTGGATTACTCCTGGCCGCTGTTCGGCAAGGTGCGTGGCCACCTGCAGTACTACTACGGCTACGGCGAAAGCCTGATCGACTATGATGAGCGTACCAACCGCTTGGGGATTGGCTTCAGCTTGAACCCGCTGTTTTCGGCGGGAAGCTTCAGTCCCTGATAAGGTGCTAGCGTGAGTCGCAGGTCCGGCGCCCTGGCGAGCCGCCTTGCCAGGCGCCAAGGCCATTGCGGCACCTGCTACTCTAATGCGAGCATAAAGAAGATGGCTGATGCCTCTTCAGCGTCTGTCCACCCACGTCAAAGGAAGACATGATGGCTACACGAAGCTCCAGCACCACCAGCAAGACCAACGCCAAAGCCGATGCCGCCGAAGCCGCTTCTTCAAGCGCCTCCACGGAGCAGCTGCGCGCAGACCTGAAGCAGCTGTCCACCACACTGGAGGATCTGCTCAGCGCCACCGCCGATGACTCCAGTGAAGCGGTGAAGGAATGGCGCAGCAAGGCCGAAGCGCGCCTTAAGGATACCCGCGCTCGTCTCGAGGCCACCGGTGAGCGAGTCTATCGCCAGACCCGTGACAGCGTGACCGAGCAAGTGGATGCCTGCGACCGCTATGTCCACGACAACCCGTGGAAGAGCATCGGTATCGGCGCCGCCGCTGGCGTCGTGATCGGCATGCTGCTCGGGCGTCGCTGATGTCTGACAGCCAAGGACCGGCACAGCGACTGTTCGGCGCAGGGAAGCGTGTCCTTTCCAGCCTGATCGCCACCGGCGAGACGCGACTGCGTCTCGCCGTGCTTGAGCTGGAAGAAGAACGCGCCAGACTGGTCACCATGGCACTGCTGCTGGGCCTCAGCATGGTACTGCTGATGCTGGGCATCGCGACCCTGACGGCGTTCGTGATCATTGTCTTCTGGGATTCGTATCGGCTGACCGCCATCGCCGTCAGTGCGGCCGTCCTGCTGCTGTCGGGAGTGGGCATGGCGCTGGTGGCCATGCGCATGGCACGCCAGCGCACCCTGCTGGTCAGCACGCTGAAACACCTGGCGCTGGATCGCGAACTGGCAGAGTCATCGCTCAACGACGATCCTGGCGCGCATCGGGATATGCGAGGACCCTCGGCATGAATCGTGATCAACCTTCTGCCACTCGAGCGCAGCGCAAGGCAGCGCTCGAAGCCACTATCGAACAGCAGCGGCTGGACATTCTGCTGGCCGCCCACCGCTACCAGCAGGCCGGCCGACGCATTGACGCTGGCTGGCAGGCCGTGAGCCGCTACCGCACCCCGGTGTTGCTTGGAGCCGGTGCCGCGCTCATTCCGGTTCTGCGCCACCCAGGTCGACTGACACGCTGGGGACGCAAGCTGGTCGTTACCGCGCTGGCCGTGCAGCGGGTCAGACGCCTGATCCAGCGCTAGCCTGGTGGTTCTTGCCTGGCATTCTCTTGCCACGCTGTTCCTGACCGACTCTTTCTGCCTCCCTCTGCCTCGCTTCCTCTGCCCCGCTTCCTCTGCTCCGCCTTCAACCTGGTCCCAACGTCTACCTCTATCGAGCGCCAGCCTTTGGCCAGCCCGGCATGGGCTCTGCCGCGACAGGGGCTTATCCTACAACGACTCGGCCGTGCAATCTGCGCGTTGCTGACGGAAGACTCAACCTCCGTTCCATGACACAGCGAAGCTGCTAAAGCTGTGTTAGAGTCCTTCGATAACGTCATCAATTATCAGGGATAATCGGCGATGCGAATGCTGTCGCTCTACAGCATCAAAGGCGGCGTCGGCAAGACCGCGTCCGCCGTCAATCTCGCCAGTGAAGCCGCTGGATCAGGCCTGCGCGTGCTGCTGTGGGACCTGGATCCTCAGGCGGCCACCACCTTCTATCTCAAGGTGAAGCCAAAGATTCGCGGTGGCGTCGAGAAGCTGGTCAAAGGCAAGGCCGCTTTCAACAAGGTCATTCGCGCGACCAATGTGGACGGTCTCGATGTGCTCCCGGCATCGCTGGACTCGAGGGAAATGGACCACCTGCTGGAGCATCAGGGGACCAGCCACCTACGCCAGATACTGGCGCGGGTAAGAGACGAATACGACCTGGTCATCCTCGACTGCCCGCCTACCCTTTCGCACATGTCGGAAAACATGTTCACCAGTGTCGATGCCTTGCTGGTGCCGGTCGTGCCGTCGACCCTGTCGCTGCGCACCCTTGAGCAGCTCGAGACCTTCCTCGACGATCGCCATCTTACCTGCCCGCTATGGCCCTTCCTGACTCTGGCAGATCGACGCAGAAGCCTGCACCGGGAGGTCATCGATAGCTTCGACAAGCGCTGGCCACTGCGACTGTCGACGGTGATTCCGGCGGCAAGTGCGGTCGAGCGCATGGGGCTTGAGCGTGCCCCGGTCCGTCACTTTGCCCCAGCAAGCCCGGCTGCACACGCCTATGCCGGCCTGTGGAAGGAAGTGTCCCAGCGCTTGAAGTGAGTCACTGCCGACGTCAAGACGCTGCCCTCATCTGCTGAGCGGCTTCTTCGAACCTGGCCGCCAGGCGTGCAAGCTGAGGCCTGCGACACAGGGTCATGACACGGGTCAAATGCGCCTCTGTCTGCTCTCGCTGGCGTCCCTGCAACAGCATGAATCCGCGCAGATGGCGCGGAGCGCTAGCCCGCACTGGCGCAGCCGTCGCAGCGCTTGCCAGTCGCTCCAGCATTTCATCTTCGGCGTGCTGCAGTGCTGCGGCCGTCAGGGCATCGGCTCGCACCAGGTCATCGTGGAGATCGCCGAAGGCATCCTGAAGGCGCTTCATCTCGTCTTCCAGCTCAACAAAGGCACTGCCCTGTTCTCGCCAGGGTTTCAGCAGATAGCGCAATCGCTTGCCGGTGATACGCGGACGATGCAGCGCTTCCTCTTCAGCGCCAACGCGCACCTGGGCAAGCTCCGCCAGCCACTGGTCTCGCAGCCGCTCCAGGACCTCGGCACTGGCAACCCCAAAACGGGGGGCTTCACGCACATCCCGCTTGCGCGTCGACTTCCGCATGGCGCTGCTGCCCAGTGCCGCCCGTTTACCCCGCGCTCGATTGGCCGCCTCGCGTAGCTTGGCATCGAGCATAGGGAAGCTCGCGATCGGCGCATCCAGCCTGGCGTAATGCCTGTCGACCTGAGGCGCCAGGCGCTCACGCCACCAACCGAGTGCGCCCCGCTCAGCGGCTCCACTGGTCGCCACCTGTTCGTCCAGCCAAGCCAGCATGACCTCGCTGTCACGCGCGTCGTTGGTCGCACGCGCCAGCGCTGTCAGCTGTCGATAAAGCTCTTTATCGACAGCCACGCCGGGCTGTGAGCGGAAATCCTTGAGCAAGGAGCGTAGGCGACGAAGGGCCACCCGGAAATCGTGAAGCCCTTCCGGCTCATGGGGTTGGCGAATACGCGGGTAGGCCTGGCGCGCCTCATCGAGAAGAGCGCTGATGATGGACGCCATGGCCGCATTTACACGCCGTCGCCCCAACGCCTTGGCCATGCCCCCTCCTGAACAAGAAAGTTGTGATACATCCCAGCGTAGCGTAAAACCTCAGCGCTCCGACAGGTCTCTGGCCAGTCGCATCAGGCGTACTGCCTCGGCACGATAGCCAAAGCGATCTTCGCCCCTGTTGCCCTCCGCCAGGGCGATGGCATCGTCCCAGCCCCAGTCACCGAGATAGCGGTCATCACCGAGCAACTGACCAACGCCTGCGATGGCGGCGGCGAAGGACGCTTCGCTATCGGGCAGCTGCCAGGCTGCTTCCGTCGGCGCCTTGATCGGCATCTCGATCAGACGGCTGCGATCGTCCCCCGGCACCTTGTAGCGAAGCGCCAAATGGCCGAGCTCGTCGCTGTAGGGGCCCACCGGGCTGTGATCCTCCTTGGCGTAGCGCCGCGGTTCGCTCATCGCGGCGTGGGACCCCACCGGGGTGATCTCGTAAAGTGCGGTGACCTGATGCCCTGCGCCTATATCACCGGCATCTACCCGGTCATTGCGGAAGTCCTCAGGCCTCAGCGCCCGGGTTTCATAGCCGATCAAGCGGTACTCCTGCACCCGCGCCGGATTGAACTCGACACGCACCTTGACGTCATTGGCGATGGGCTCAAGCGATGCCGACAGTTGATCCACCAGCACCTTCTGCGCCTCGGTCATGCTGTCGATGTAGGCCGCCTGGCCGTTGCCATGCTGGGCAAGGGACTGCATCACGGCATCGTCAAGATTGCCGCGCCCGAAGCCCAACACCGACAGGTAGGCGCCATCGTCGCGCTGGTCGGCGATAAAGCGCTCCAGCGCTTCGGGGTCGCTGATGCCCAGATTGAAGTCGCCATCGGTGGCCAGCACCACTCGGGTCGTCTCGCCCTCGCCGCTCATCCGCCTCGCCACTCGGTAGGCCTGACGCAATCCCGCCTCACCGGCCGTGCCACCGCCCGACGTCAGACGCTCCAGTGCGCTGATGATGTCATCACGCTGGGCGACCCTGGTCGGCTTCAGCGCTATGCCGGCGCTGCCAGCGTAGGTGACGATGGCGATTTCGTCGTCGTCTTCCAGTTCACCCAACAACAGCGCCATGGATCGCTTGAGCAAGGGCAGCTTATCCGGCGAGTGCATCGAGCCAGACGTATCGATCAGCAACACCAGATTGACCGGCGGGCGGGGGCCTGGCGTGGCCGCCCTGCCCTGAAGCGCTACTCGTACCAGTTGGCGCCCGGAGTTCCATGGCGAGGCAAAGACGTCAACGATCGGGAGAAAGGCCTCGGCGTCAGGCTGCGGGTAGTCGTAGCTGAAGTAATTGATCATCTCCTCGATGCGCACCGCCTGGGGTGGTGGCAACTGTCCCTGCATCAGCGACGAGCGCACCACCGCGTAGCTCGCCGTGTCCACGTCCACCGAAAAGGTCGACACCGGCGCCTCGGCGGTCACCCTAAGGCTTGAGGCATCGAACTCGGGATAGGCTTCCGTGGTGGCGGTAGACACCCGGGCCGAAGGCCCCGGGCTCGGCAAGGGCGCTATCCGTGCGACCTCCTGACTCGGCATCAGGCCGCGCATCGCCGTCGATGTCGATGTCGCAGGAGAGAGCGACGCCGATGGTGAAGAAGCCAGACGTCCACGCTCGGTCGACTCCAGGGCGGCCTCGGACTTGCTGGCCATTCGAGGTGGCGCGACGACCATCTCGGCATCCTGGCTCGGCTCGGACCCCGTCACGACGTCGACGTCCTGGCCTTGGGGCCACAGCAGGTAAAGCCCCAGTGACAGCGCCGCCAGCGAGGCGGCGGCAGCCACCGATGGTCGACGGTGCAAGGGTCGATGTGTGCTTGACCGATTCATGGGGGTATCCCTCCGGGGGAAACGTGGCCACGACCTGGTGTCGTCGCGACCTTCCCCCGAGAGACGTGGCTCGTCCCTGGACTCTTGGTCGGTGGCCTGACATTGATCGAATCGGTCAAGCGCCGCCTTGAGATGCCCGGACTTCACCTCCGCCTCTGGCGCGGGTGCAGATGACAGAGCCCGTTCGAGGCGCTTCAGCTCATCACTCATCTTTCCTCCTCCCCCCGGGCCAGCGCGCTCAGTTGTCGTTTCACCTCACTCATGCGCCAGGCCACAGTGCCCTCAGATACCTCCAGCACCTCGGCCACCTGGGCCTGGGTCATGCCTTCACCCAGCGACAGCGCCACGGTGTCACGCAGCTCCATCGACAGCGTCGCCATTGCTCTGGCGAGCCAGCGCTGCTCAGCGTCGCGCTGTCGATTACGCCGATGTCGGTCTTGCTCCCAAGCCTCCCAGCCCTCGGCAGCCTTGCGCCGAGTAGCCTGCTGCCGGCGGCGATCGTGGGAGGCGTTGACCGCGACCCGATACAGCCAGGTGGAAAAAGCAGCACGCCCGTCAAAACTCGGCAATTTATCGGGTAGTGCCAGACAGATGTCCTGGGTCAGATCCTCGGCCTCGGCGCGGCTTCCGGTCAGCCGCCAGGCCAGCGCAAACAGCCGGTCGTAGTGGCGAGACAGCAGGCGCGCGAAGGCCTCACGCTCGCCTCCGGCAGCGCCCTTCACCAGTTCTATATCCGTTGGTACCCGGGCTTCGGGCTGTTGAATCGACAAGTGGCCGCTCCTCGCGGTCGGACTCTCGGAAAACCACATCACCCCACAGGGGGGGCGTCTTCATGTAAAGACGTCGCTGATGCCCTGATCCTTGGGCGGCCGAGAAAAAAAACGCAGGCAGCATCCCTTGAACAGGAAGCCTCCACGTCTGTGCAAGGTAGTAGCATAAAAAAGAGGCGGCCCGTAGGCCGCCTCCCCGCGCTTTAGCACCCGGGCTTGTGCTCTGCTTCAAGACGCCAGGTATCGCTGCGCCCTGTCTTCGCTGCCTTGCCGTTCTTGACAGGGCAGCGTAGCGACTCAGGAGGGCAGCGTGCCGGCGCTCTTGTGGCGCCAGCGTTGGACGCCCCAGATCGTCGCACCGAGCCCCAGCCCCATCAGATCGGTCACCAGCCCGCCAGCAATCATCGCCAGGGCAGCCACTCCCAGCACCAGCCTTGCCACCAGGCCCACAGGTGCTGCCAGGAAGTAGCCCTGAAGCGCCGCCGCCAGCAGATAGATACCGATACTGGCGGTGACCGCCACCCTGACGATCTCCCACCAGGCTCCCTGCATCAGCAGCGCAGGACTGTAGAAGAACATGAAAGGCACGATAAAGGCGGCCAGGCCGAACTTGAATGAGGTGGCCGCGGTCTTCAGCGCATTGGTGTTGGAGATTGCTGCCGCCGCGTAGCCCGCCAACGCCACTGGCGGCGTGATCGCCGACAACACCGCGTAGTAGAACACGAAGAAATGGGACACCAGCGGTGAGATGCCAATCTGCTGAAGTCCTGGCGCCACCACCGAGGCGGCCACCGCGTACGCTGCCGTGGTGGGCATGCCCATGCCCAGCAGGATCGAGATGCACATGGCGAAGAACAGCGCCAAGAAATGGCTGGTATCGGCAATTCCCAGCAGCATGGACGCAAAGCGCGCGCCCACCCCGGTCAGCGAGATGACGCCGACGATAATCCCGGCGCAGGCACACACCGCGATCAACGGCACCGACATCCGCGCGCCCAGCTCCAGCGCCCTGAGCAAGGCCTTCGGCCCCATCCAGTGCGGCGTCAGCCAGGACACCACGGCGGCGCTGACCATGGCCAGCGTGCCCGCACGGATGACCGAATACCCCATGAACAGCGTGGCGATCAGGATGATGATCGGCAGAAACAGATAGACCCGCTTGACCATCTCCCCCATCTGGGGCAGCTGCTCCCTGGGCAGGCCCTGCATGCCATCCCGGCGCGCTTCCAGGTCCACCATCAGGTAGATGGCGAGGAAGTACAACGCCGCCGGAATCAGCGCGGCAAAGGCAATCTCGGTATACGGGATACCGGTAATCTCGGCCATGATGAAGGCCCCGGCACCCATGATCGGCGGCACGATCTGGCCACCGGTGGAGGCCGCCGCCTCGATTCCCCCGGCACTCAGCGGGTGATAGCCGACCCGCTTCATCAGCGGAATGGTCAGCGACCCGGTCGCCACCACATTCCCGGCAGAGGTGCCGTTGATCATGCCCATCAGCCCCGAGGCAAAGACGGCTACCTTGGCGGGCCCACCCCTGGAGCGCCCGGCCATGGCAAAGGCAAAGTTGACGAAGTAGTCGCCCACCTTGGACGCCTGCAAGAAGGCGGCAAAGGTGATGAACAGAATGATGTAGGTCGACGATACCGCCGTGGTCGGCCCAAGCACCCCACTGTCGGTGTACAGATAAGTGAAGAAGCGCTTGGCGGTGTAGCCGTCGTGGGCCAGGATGCCGGGCAGGTAGGGGCCGGCGAAGGCATAGACCAGAAAGACGCTGGTGATGACGATCAGCGCCAGTCCCGCGATACGCCGCGTAAGCTCCATGATCAGCAGGATACCGCTGGCCGCGACCAGCCACTCAGCGGTGCCGACCAATGGTGTTCCCGCCGCCATGCGCCAACGGCCCAGGACAAAGATCAGGTAAGCGGCCACCACCAGTGCCGACACCATCAACGCCAGGTCCGGCCATTGAATCCGGTCCCCTCGACTGCTCGGCGCCCGGCAGAAGGCCCAGCTTGCGAGCACGCCGAGCGTACTGGCAAGCGTCAGCGAGACGGCCAGATGCATCGGTAGAGCAGGATGAAAGGCGGCGCCACGGGCATCGCTGAGTCCCCACAGCACCAGGGCACAACCCGCCGCATACAGGCTCGCTGCCAGGGTCAGCGTGGCCATCGCCCGCTCGGCGCCAGACGGCCGGCGCGCTCCGCTTGTCACCGCATCAGGGTCTACCGACATCGCCGCGGTGATCGCGAACCCCACCAGCAGACCGCCTGCCACGTGAAGAATGCGAAAGGTCCAGGTTTCGATCGGCGCAATGTTCAGCGCATAGAGGTGCATCGCAGTAAACAGCACGCACCCCAGCATCACCGTACGGCCGACCAGGCCGTCAAGCACGCGCTCATTATGGGCACGGGGCAGGTCATCGGCGCCCTCAGCCACCACCGTGTGCAGAGAAGCCACCTCGCCAGCGGGCTCCGCTTGTCTTGTCGTGGTCATGTTAGTCGTCCCTCAGATCACCAACGCCGAGACCCACCCAGGGCCTCGGCGCAAGGGCATCAAGGCCAGCCGCTACATCGGCCGGCCCATGCGCATCAGCCTTCCAGGTTGTCCGGGATGTCGTAGCCGTTTTCCTCGAACCAACGGACCGCTCCCGGATGCCAGGGCATGAAGCTGTTCTGGGAAGCGTTCTCCGGCAGGGTTTCCTTGGCCGAGCCGTGCACCTTGAGCATGCGCTCGTGCTCTTCCATCACCGTCTTTGTCACCTCATACACCAGCCCTTCGGGCATGTCCTTGTGGGTGATGGCAAAGTTCCAGATCGACACGGCTGGGGTCGGTTGTTCCAGCGACTGATAGGCACTCGCCGGAATCGACGAAGCGCTTAACGCAGGGAAGTCCTCCAGGAACTGCGCGCTTTCCTCCGGGGAGAACGAGAAGATATTGACGTCGGCTTGCGCCTCGAGCTGACTGAACGCGGAAACCGGTATACCGGAAGCGAAGGCAAAGGCATCGAGCAGGCCATCCTGGACCTGCCCCGCCTGATCGGCGGCGCCGCCATTGCGGGTATCGACCTCGATACCCAGCTTGTCGAAGATCTGCGGGAAGTAGAGATCACCGGTTCCACCGGCAGGCCCGATGCCGATGGTCTTGCCGTCCAGGTCGGCGACGGAGTCGATACCTGAATCCTTGAGCGCAATGACCTGCAGTGCGGTCTGGTACATCGGGAAGACCGCCCGCACGTCGGTGTGCTCGACTCCTGGCGCCAGCTGGCTGTTGCCTTGCCAGGCCTGATAGGCGGGTCCCATGGTGACCATGCCGAACTCATGCTCGCCCATCTGCACCATGGTGACGTTCTGCACCGGGCCACCGGTGACCTCGGCACCAAACGAAATGCCCGTGCGCTCGCCAACCAGGTTGCCCCAGCCGCTGCCGTAGATGTAATAGGTGGCACCCTGGCTGCCGGTACCGATGGTGACGCTCTGCGGCCAGTCTGCCGAGTCGTCGGAGGCGAAGACCGGGCTGGCGGCGGCAGCGATCAGTGCGCTGACAATAAGCGGTGTGGTGTTCATGGCGTTGCTCCTCGATATTGTGATTGTTGCTGGCAAGCCTCTTGCTGGGCTTGTGGAGCGGAGAGCCGATGATCTCCGGCTCCCCAGAGACTCACGCAGGTGGACATGACGCTGCGCGAGTCACGTCATCGCCCCCCGACGCCACGGCACCAGGGGGAGTCAGGCTTATCCCTGGGCTTCAATATCTGCACAGATGGCGGCGGTCACGTCTCGGGTAGTGGCGTCACCGCCCAGATCCCTGGTCTGCATGCCGGAGGCTGTCAGTCGTTCGATGGCTGCCATCAGGCGTTCTGCGGCAGTGGTTTCGCCGAGGTGTTCAAGCATCATCGCGGCGGTCCAGAACGACCCCACCGGGTTGGCAATGCCTTGGCCTGCGATATCAAAGGCGGAGCCGTGGATCGGCTCGAACATCGATGGAAAGTTGCGTTCCGGGTTCAGGTTGGCGGTCGGGGCGATGCCCAGACTGCCGGACAGCGCCGCCGCCAGATCAGACAGAATGTCAGCGTGCAGGTTGGTGGCCACCACCACGTCCAGGGTCTCAGGCTTGAGCACCATGCGGGTGGTCACCGCATCCACCAGCTCCCGGTCGATCTCGACCTCGGGAAAGTCCTTGGCCACTTCGAAGAACAGCTGGTCCCAAAGCACCATGCCGTGACGCTGGGCATTGGACTTGGTCACCAGCGTCAGCTTCTTGCGCGGGCGGCTCTGGGCCAGCTCGAAGGCAAAGCGATGGATACGCTCGATGCCCTTGCGCGAAAAGATGGAGAGCTCAGTGCCAATCTCGTCAGGCAACCCCTGATGCACCCGGCCGCCGTTGCCGGAATACTCACCCTCACTGTTTTCACGGACGATCACCCAGTCGATCTTGTCGGCGCCTTGCAGGCGACTCTTGACCCCCGGCAGCACTCTGGCCGGGCGCACATTGGCGTACTGATCGAACCCTTGGCAGATCGCCAGGCGCAGCTCCCACAGTGACACGTGGTCGGGCACGTCTTCGCTGCCCACAGCGCCGAAATAGATGGCATCGAAGCCCTTCAGACGCTCCAGTCCACCGTCGGGAATGTACTGCCCCTGCTCCAGGTAGCGCTTGGAGCTCCAGTCAAAGTCTTCAAATTCGAAGCCGAAGTCGCCACTTTTCTTGGCCAGAGCCTGCAGTACTTGCTTGCCCGCTTCGATGACTTCCAGCCCGATCCCATCGCCGGGCATGATCGCTACCTTGTGTGTTCTCATCTGTCTTGGACCTCGTTGACGGACCAGAAAACCTGGTCATTGATGGTGTCAACGAAGGCTAAGTGACAGCAGGAAATAGCGGCAATAGACTGGCGGTTAAAGCTACCTTGACCCTAGGGTTAACCATGAAATCCATTGCCGATCTCGAATTCTTTGTCTACCTGTGCGAAGCCGGCAGCCTGTCCCGCGCCGCCAAGGACCTGGATATCACTCCCGCTGCGGCCAGCAAGCGATTGGCAAACATGGAGAAAGCGCTGGAGACTCAGCTGTTTTATCGCACCCCGCGTGCGATGAGTGTGACGCCGGATGGGGTGGTGATGCTGCGCTATGCCAAGCGAATGCTGGCGGATATGGCATCACTACAACGCGCCCTGAAGGTCAATTCCGACGACACCTCGGGACAGATTCGGATCAACGCGCCTTTCGGTTTTGGCCGCCGACATATCGCCCCTTTTGTTGCGACGTTTGTCGAACAATATCCCGGTATCGACTGCCAGCTTCAGCTATCGGACCACCCGCTCAACCTGGTGGCCAATGCCTTTGATATCGGCATTCGCTTCGGCAGCCTGCCTGACTCAGGACTGCATGCGCGCAAGATCGCCTCACATCGCCGCCTGCTGTGCGCCTCGCCAGCCTATCTGGACCGACACGGCCATCCCCGAACACCGGAGGAACTCAGCGATCACAACTGCATCGTGCTCAGGCAAAACGACGACACCTACGGCAACTGGCGCTTTACCCGCGGCGAGCGCCACCATCAGATCAAGGTCCGCGGCAACCTGTCCGCCAACGACGGTGAGAGTGTCCTGACCTGGGCGATGCGCGGACACGGCATCGCCGTAAGGGCAGAGTGGGACGTGCACGAGCATCTGGCACAGGGACGACTGGTACAGGTACTGCCCGACTATCAGCTTCCCAACGCCGACATCTACGCCGTCTATCCCTACGCCGACCACCTGCCCACCCGCATTCGTCGCTTTATCGACCACCTGGTCAGCGAGATGGAAGCCCTGCCCTGTGCTACTTGAGCTGATTGCCTACAGCGACTGCCCGCAGGCGACGGCACTGGCCCATGCCCACTGGAAGTTGTAGCCGCCAAGCTCGCCGGTCACATCCAGGACCTCACCGATAAAGCGCAGCTGCGGCAGGCCCTGGACCTCGAAGGTCTTAGAGGAGATGGCGTCGACCGCCACGCCCCCCATGGTAACTTCGGCGGTGCGCCAGCCTTCGGTGCCGGCGGGCTTGATGCGCCAGCGGTTGAGGGATTCGGCCCAGGACGCGAGGCTTGCGTTGGAACGCTCGGCCAGCACGCCATCATCCCCGTGCCACTCCACCAGCGCCTGAGCCAGGCGCTTCGGGTAGCGCTCGGACAGCCAGGTCGACAGGCGCCGCTTCGGCGTCTCTCGGCGGGCGATACACAGCGCCTCAAAGGCGTCTTCACCGGGGAGCAGGTCAATCTCTAGGTCATCGCCGGGCTGCCAATAGCTTGATATCTGCAGCATGGCAGGGCCCGACAGCCCGCGATGGGTGAACAGCAGCGGCTCGCGGTACTCGCCACCGCGACAGCGGGCGACGACATCCGTCGACAGACCCGACAGCGCCGAAGCCCGCTCCTTCCATTGCGATGTCAGGGTGAACGGCACCAGGGCCGCCCGTGTCTCGGTGACCTCAAGCCCAAACTGGCGGGCGATATCGTAGCCAAAGCCACTGGCACCCATGGTCGGAATCGACAGGCCTCCTGTGGCGATGACCACGGCTCCCGCCTCGATGCGACCGGCCGAGGTCGTCAGGCGCATGCCTTCCCCCTGGCGTTCGATGCGCTCGACGCGGGTCTTCAGGCACAGCTCGACACCGGCCCAGTCACACTCGGTCAACAGCACGTTGAGCAGATCCTTGGCGGAGTCGGCGCAGAACAGCTGACCGGGGGCCTTTTCCACGTACTCCAGACCGTGCCGCTCTACCAGCTCGACAAAATGGTCGGGGCGATAGCGCTTGAGAGCCGAAATGCAAAAGTGCGGGTTCGCGGAAAAGAAGTTGGCAGCGGAGGTCGCCATATTGGTGAAGTTGCAGCGGCCGCCGCCTGACATCAGGATTTTCTTGCCCGGCTTGTTGGCGTGATCGATCACCATGACCGAGCGACCGGCGTAGCCGGCCGTGAGCGCACACATTAACCCCGCGGCACCCGCGCCAATGATGACCACATCCACCTTCATCCGACTGCTCCCCACACCCTGGCAAAGCCGCCAATACTAGCAAACAGTGCGCCATGAATCGCCCAGCTTCGACGCCCTGACGTCACGCTCTGCCGTCTCGCGGGTGCAACGGGCGTGTGCAACGCTCTGTTGTTATCCGGCGAACGACTTGCGAAAACAATGTGCAAGTGCACCAGGCTCGGGCTATCAACGCCATGTCTCCGGCATGCTGTCGCTATACTCGGACATTCTGTCACTCAAGGTGACCCACCCGTTTCGTTGTCACGCTCCGCCGAAGGGCTGCCGGGTGTCGACGCCGCTGCTTCGCCCATGTTTATCAGGACGATTACCATGCCACTACGCTTACCACGGTCACCTTTCTTGCCGAAAACTGCATCACGGCACCGGAAAGGCTGCCTGGCATGGGCCAACGCCCTGCTCCCGGCGCTCGCTCTGTTTGCTACCCCCTCCCACGCTCAGCAGGCCCCCGGAACCACACCGCAAGGACCGCCACCGACCCCGATCATCGCTGCAGAGGTGGTGCTAGACGACTGGTCAGACCCGCTGGAATCTCTGGGCACGCTGTCCGCCAATGAGAGTGTCACCCTATCGGCCACGGTGACGGACACGGTGTCGGCGATCAATTTCGAGGGCGGTGAAGAAGTCAGCCAGGGCGATATTCTGGTGGAGCTATCCGATACCGAAGAGCGTGCGGCCCTGCGCGAGGCCCAGGCCTTGCGTACCGAGCGCCAGAACGCAGTCAACCGGTTCGCCCAACTGCAAAGCCGCAACCTGGCGCCGCGAGCCGATGTAGAAGACAGTCGTGCCCAGCTGCAGCAGGTGGACGCCACCATCGCCGGGTTCGAAGCCATGCTCGACAACTACCGCGTCCGCGCGCCCTTCGACGGAGTGGTCGGGGTACGCGATATCAGCGTGGGTACCCTGGTCACGCCGGGCACCGAGCTGACCACCCTCGACGACATCTCGCGCATGAAGCTCGACTTCGACGTTCCTGAGGTGCAGCTGGGGTCGCTATCGCGTGGTCTTAGTCTGTCCGCCACGACCGCCGCCTATCCAGAGCGTGTATTCGAGGGCGAGATCGCCACCATCGATTCTCGAGTGGACCCGGTGAGTCGCAGCATCACCGTGCGGGCTCTGCTCGACAACGACGAACGCCTGCTGCGGCCAGGAATGCTGATGCGTGTGACCATTGCCCGAAGCCCCCGCCAGGCGCTGGTCATTCCCGAGTCGGCCCTGGTCCCCGAAGGCCAGCGCCAGCGGGTCTGGGTGTTGCCCTCACGGGAGGACAGCGACGTGGTGCAGCGAGATATCGAAGTCGGCTCTCGCCGCGAGGGCGACGTCGAGGTCATCGACGGACTCGAGGCTGGAGAGCTGGTCGTGACCCACGGCAACGATCGACTGCACGAGGCTTCCCGGGTCGAGCTGATCGGCATCGAGGACGAGACCACCAGCGTCAGCGACATCCTGCTTGAGCAGCGCCAGGAGGGCGACCGCTGATGCGCCTGTCCGATGTGTCCGTCCAGCGACCGGTGCTGGCCACCGTCATGGCCGCGCTGATTGTCGCCTTTGGCCTGCTTGCCCTGACCCGCCTGCCGCTGCAGGAATATCCCACCATCGACCCGCCCATCGTCAGCATTCGCACCGCTTACCCTGGCGCCTCAGCCGATGTGGTCGAGACCCGCATCACCCAGGTGCTGGAGGAGCGTATCGCCGGCATCGCCGGGATCGAGGTCATTACCTCTACCTCCACCGACGGCAATTCGAACATCAACGTCGAGTTCAGCCTGTCCACCGATATCGACGCCGCCGCCAACGACATGCGCGACCGGATCTCTGGCGCCGCCGACAACTTGCCCGATGAAGCCGACCCACCGGAGGTGCGCAAGGAAGACACCAGCTCCGAGGTGGTGATGTGGCTGATGCTGTCTGGCGAGGGCTACACCACGGCAGAGCTGACCGACTACGCCGAACGCTATCTGGTGGACAGCTTTTCGGTCCAGGAAGGCGTGTCCGGGGTGTTCGTCGGCGGCGCCAAGGAATACGCCATGCGGGTGTGGCTCGACAACGATGCCCTGGCCGCCCGCGGGCTGACCGTCAGCGACGTGGAGTCGGCCCTGCGGGCAGAAAACGTGGAGCTGCCCGGGGGCGCGGTGGAATCCCAGGATCGCCAGTTCATGGTACGCCTGCCGCGCAGCTTCTCGACCCCGGAAGACTTCCGTGCGCTGGTACTGGACCGCGGCGAAGGCGGCTACCTGGTCAGGCTGTCCGATGTCGCCCGGGTTGAGCTTGGCACCGTGGAGGAGCGTTCGCTGTTTCGCGGCAACGGCAACACGGTGGTGGGGCTCGGCATGGTCAAGCAGTCCACCGCCAACGTCATGGCCCTGTCCAGTGCCGTGCGCGCCGAGATGGAGCGCCTCTCCCCTCGCCTGCCCGATGGCATGAGCCTGTCGCTCAACTATGACGCCTCGACCTTCGTTTCTGGCGCCATCCGCGAGGTGGTCAGTACCCTGTTGATCGCCATTGGCCTGGTGGTGGTGGCGATCTTCGTGTTTCTCGGCAACCTGCGCACCACCCTGGTCCCTGCGGTCACCGTGCCGGTTACCCTGATCGGCACCTTTGCGGCCCTGGCCGCCATGGGCTTTACCATCAACCTGCTGACGTTGCTCGCCCTGGTGCTGGCCATCGGCCTGGTGGTGGACGACGCCATCGTAGTGCTCGAGAACATCCACAGGCGCATGCACCTGTACGGCGAAACGCCCTTGGTGGCTGCCTTCCGCGGCGCCCGCCAGCTGGCCTTTGCGGTGATTGCCACCAGCCTGGTGCTGATCGCCGTATTTGTGCCGCTGAGCTTCATTCAGGGAGACGTCGGCAAGCTGTTCACCGAATTTGCCCTGACACTGTCGGCGGCGGTGGCCATTTCCACCCTGCTGGCGCTGACCCTGACACCGATGATGGCCTCCAAGATCCTGTCATCGAGTCTCCACGAAGGGCGCCTGGCTCACCTTGTCGATCAAGGCTTGCAGCGTGCCCAGGGGGTCTATCGGCGCTGCCTCGAGGCGGTCCTGAAAGCGCGCTGGCTGGTGGTGGCCTGCTTCGTCGCCATGCTCGCCGGCATCGCCTGGCTCTACCCCCAGCTACCCGCCGAGTACACGCCCAGAGAGGACCGCGGCACTTTCTTCGTCATCATCAGCGGTCCCCCTGGCGCCACCTTCTCCTATATGGAGGACTACATGGACGAGGTGGAGGCCCGACTGCTCCCGCTGCGCGACAGTGGAGAAGTCGAGCGCGTGTTGATCATCGCCCCCCAGGGCCGCGGCAATACCGAGAACTTCAATTCCGGCTTCAGCATCGTTGGCCTGTCGGACTGGGCCGAACGACGCCCCGCCTGGCCGATCATGAACGAAGTTCGCCAATCCCTGGCAGAACTGCCAGGCATTCGTGCCTTCCCGGTCATGCGCCAAGGCTTCGGTGGGGGTACCGAACAGGGCCTGCAGTTCGTGCTGGGCGGCGGCAGCTATGAACAGCTGGCCACCTGGCGCGATGCATTGATGGACCATATCCGCCAGACCAACCCCAACCTGCTCAACCTGGAAAGTGACTACGAGGAGAATCAGCCCCAGCTCAACGTCAATATCGACTACACCCGGGCGGCGGACCTTGGCGTCACCGTCAGCGAGATTGGCCGCACCCTGGAGACTCTGCTCGGCGGGCGCACAGTGACCCGTTTCACCGATCAGGGCGAGGAGTACGACGTTATCCTCGAGGGTGAACGCGGCTCCAACCCAACCCCCAGTTCACTGGACAACGTGCGGGTGCGCTCCGATCGCAGCGGCGAGCTGATTCCGCTCTCAAGTCTGGTGACCGTGGAAGCCTTCGCCGGCCCCAGCCAGCTCAACCGCTACAACCGGCTGCGTGCGGTGACGCTTCAGGCCGACCTGGCCGACGGTTACTCCATGGGCGAGGCCCTCGACTATCTCGAAAATGCCGTCAACGAGGTGCTGCCAGCGGGCGTACAGACCGACGTCAAAGGGGCGGCCCGTGACTATCGGGAGTCCACGGGCGCGACCACTTTCCTGCTGGTGCTCGGGACGCTGGTGGTATTCCTGGTCCTGGCGGCCCAGTTCGAAAGCTTTATCCACCCCCTGGTGATCATGCTGACGGTACCGCTGGCCATCGGCGGCGCCCTGCTCGGACTGTGGCTGACGGGACAGTCCCTCAATATCTACAGTCAGGTAGGGCTGGTCATGCTGGTGGGGCTGGCGGCCAAGAACGGTATCCTGATCGTCGAATTCGCCAATCAGTTGAGAGATGAAGGCATCGCCTTCCGTGAAGCGCTGATGCGAGCCGCCATGACCCGCCTGCGGCCCATCGTGATGACCTCGGTGACCACCATCGCCGGCAGCGTACCGCTGATCCTGTCCAGCGGCGCCGGTGCCGAGACCCGAATGGTCATCGGCACGGTGATCTTCACCGGCGTCGCCGCCGCCACTTTCTTTACGCTGTTCGTGGTACCGGTGGCCTACGACCTGATGGCACGGCGCACCGGGTCTCCCGGGGATGTGGCGCGCAAGTTGGAACGCGAAATGGAACAGTCGCCGGAAGCCCACTGAAGCAGAGCGTCACAGGCCCGCTTGCTCAAGACAGCTGGCCAGGCGCTCCAGGGCATCGACACCCTGGATATCAGTGGGCAACCAAGGCACCCGGGGACGCGGCATTCACGGACCCGGTTTGCCGGATGGGCCTGGCCAGAAGGAGGGATGATGGGCCACTTCCCAGAGGTGTCCGTCGGGGTCGGCAAAGTAGCCCGAGTAGCCTCCCCAGACCACCTGTTGACCCGGTTTGAGCAGCGTGCCTCCAGCGGCTTTGGCCTGGGCCAGCACCGCATTCACTTCATCAACATCGCGAGCCATATAGGCCAGGGTCACGCCACGAAACCCCTCGCCACCGGCATTGACCATCACATCCTCGGCAAGCGCGTTCCAGCCATAGAGGGCCAGCCACGTGCCTTGCAGGGTGAAGAAAGCGATCTTGGCGTCATCTTCCTCTAGACGTGGCCAACATAGTCCGTGCTGATAAAACTCGATGGCACGATCAAGCGATTGGACCCCGAGGGTAATCAGCCCGATACGTGGCTCCGGTGGGCGGGGTTCGACCTTTGGCATCATTCGACTCTCCATTGCTGACGCGTTACACGCCATGCTGAGAGCCTAGACGGGAAACCTTGCATGCTGGATGCGTAAACACCCGCCGTGCCGAAATGACACAGCGGGTATCTGTCGGGTATCGGTGTGGTTCAGTTATTCGCCGTCTGGCTAGGCCATTCTGTGTGGCCCCGCCGGCGGCCTGGCTGGGTGCGGGAAACAGGCTCAGCCTTCAACGACCAGGGTGTAGTCCAGGGTCGGGTTAAGCGGGCAGGAATAGACGTACTCTCCGGGCTCCAGGCTGATGGCAAAATCCTTGGTCTGTCCGGCGGCCAACCCGCCCCCTGATGCGCTGGGCAGACGCGCACGGTTGACCAGCCCATCCCCGCGCAGCCAGAAGCCCAGTTCGTAGGGGACACCTTCGTTCTTGACCCGAAAGACGTAGTCGCCGGGGGGCAGGTGGATCACCTTGGACGCGGCCAGACGTGCCTCGCCCGTCTCATCATTAAAGGCCTCGCAGTCAGCCTTGCTGCGCGGTTGGACACCATGGTGGGTGCCGTTTTCGCTTTCCAGGAATTGACAGCCCACCTGGGTCAGCTCGATCACCCTGGGAGACGCGGCGTGGGACTCAGCGGCCTGGGCGGGAGCCGTCCAGCCGATCGTCCCGGCCAACCCGAGCGCCAACGCCCAACTCGCCCACCACCCCCTGTTGCCGCCGTGAACACTCGTTGCCCGAGCTTGCATAAAGGCCACCCTCGTTTGCATGATGATGAAGGCGAGGCAAGAGGCCTTCGCCCTGCTCCATCGTCGTCGCCAACCGACCAAGGGGCCTTACAGGTACAACGTCAGGCCTTTCCAACGTAAGCCCGCGCAGCGCCCGTCGCGGCCAGCAGCGACTATGCTGAACATGGTGCTCCAGGTTTCCTCCCGCGACCTGGCGACGCGCCCCCACCGTCCCCCGACAAGGAGATTTCCGATGCTCGAGCAGATTCCACATCCCGCTGATCATGTGGTGGCCATCCGTGCTGGTGGCACCGTGACCGCTCAGGAACTGCAGCAGGCCATCGACCTCATCGAAGCCGCCAAGAAGCGCTACCCCAAGGTCAGCATGGTGGCCGAGCTTGATGACCTGCGTTGGATGACGCTGACCGCGCTGCTGCGAGACCTTGGCTACGGGCTGACGCAGATTGGGGAGCTCGACCACTATCATCGTGCCGCCGTGATCACCGACAAGGAGTGGATCAAGCACGTCGCCCATCTGGAAGATCGGCTGGTGAAGAAGATCGAGATCCGCACCTTTTCACACAAGGAGCGGGACGCCGCCATGGCCTGGGTCGCTGCGCTGCCGCCAGGCGCTGACTCAGCAAGCGAGGATGAGCCGGAACGAGATGGCTATCACGGCGCCTGACGGCCCGGCTCCCGACACCAGCTCCGTGCCTACTCGAGATAGCAGGCAGAACGGACAGGGGCGCTCAGCCGAGCGCCCCTGTCACTGTATCTGTATCGCTACGCCTTCCCGCCGACTACAGGAACAATCTCCTGTTCAGCCGCTCTTTCTCAATGAGTGGAGCCCCAGCTGGTCGAGCCGGGTGATGCCGAGCAGCGCCATGTTGCGCTCGATTTCCTCGCTCAACAGGCGTGTGGCGTGGGCCACACCAGCATGTCCTGCGACGCTGGCGGCGTAGTTGTAGGGGCGGCCGATAAAGACAAAGTCAGCCCCCAGCGCCAGTGCTTTCAGCACCTGGCCACCGCGCCGAAAGCTGCCATCGATCATGACCGGGATAGCGCCCTCGGTCGCCTCGAGCACTTCAGGAAGCATGGTCAGGGGCGCCACCGTGGCATCCAGCTGGCGCCCACCATGATTGGAAACGATCAGCCCATCGGCACCGATGTCCCGCGCCCGACGCGCATCATCGGGATGCAGAATCCCCTTGACCACCAGTTTTCCCGGAAAGCGTGAGCGCACGTGCTCCAGGGTCGACCAGTCAAGATGACGACGCCCGGCAAAATCACGGGCCGCATGCTTGGCCAGTACCGGTACGCCGCGGGTGGCAAAGTTGTTTTCAAAGTGAGGCACGCCATGGCGATACAGCGTTCGCAGGAAGGTGCCGAATAGCCAGCGAGGCCGCGTCACCCCATCCCAGGCGAGCCTGACACTGGGCTTCAAGGGGCTGGAGAAGCCCGCTCTGCGGTGGTTTTCCGGATTGGGCGGCACCGCATAGTCCACCGTGACCACCAGACGGGTATAGCCCGCCTGTATGACCCGATCAAGCAAGGCGTCGATGCCTTCCAGGGTGCCTGGCAGATAGGCCTGGAACCACTCGGCACCGTGTGACTCGGCGAGCGCTTCCATGGGAATCAGGGACGAGCCGCTGACAATCATCGGAATCCCTGCTCGGCGGGCTTCATCGGCCAGCACCCGATCGCCCTGATAGGCGGTCAGGGCACTGATGCCCATCGGGGCAATCCCGAAGGGTTGGGCATAGCGCTGTCCCAGCAACTCCACTTCGGTGGAGGTCGTCGAGACATTCACCAGCGCTCGCGGCAGCCACTGATAACGATCGAAGGCCTCGCGACTGGCACGCGCCGTGGCACCCTCTTCCGCGACGCTGGCCACATAGCCAAACAGCGGACGCGGCAAGTGACGACGGGCCACCCGCTCGAAGTCATCAAGGCTGTAGATGTCATCGAGACACCGCTTCATTCGCTCTCTCCCTTCCTTGTTGTTCACCGAGGGTCGTCGGCCAGGACACCGCCATTGACCGCGTCCACCTCTCCGCGTCCCGTCAGAGCATTGATCAGATTGGCGACCGCGCGCCCAGCCATGGCAGCACGCGTCTCATGGGTCGCCGAGCCAATGTGCGGCAACACCACCACATTGTCCATTCGGCATAGGGGTGAGTCGGGGTTCAGCGGCTCCTGTTCAAACACATCCAGCCCCGCCGCGCGAATCACGCCACGCTGCAGCGCATCGATCAACGCCTGCTCGTCCACCACCTTGCCCCTGGCCACATTGATCAAGGCGGCCGATGGCTGCATGCGCGCCAGCGCGGCGGCGTCGATCAGGTGGTGGGTGTCCTCTCGATACGGGACGCTCAAGCAGACGATTTCGGCACGCGCCAGCAGCTCGTCCAGCGAGCAACGCTCGGCCCCCAGCTGCTGCTCCAGAGACGGCTTGGGGGTGGAGGCGGCATACAGGACCGGCATGTTGAACCCCAGCGCGGCGCGCCTGGCGATGGCCGCCCCGATACGGCCGGCGCCAACAATGCCCAGCACCTTACCGTGCACGTCATGGCCGAAATGATGGGGGCCAACATGGTTCTGCCAGCGCCCCTCGCGCACCATGCAGGACAGCTCCACCAGCCGCCGTTGGGTGGCCATGATCAGGGCGAACGCTGTATCCGCGGTGGTTTCCGTCAGCACATCCGGCGTGTTGCACAGCAGGATACCGCGACGACTCATCGCCGCCAGCGGCAGGTTGTCGTAACCCACCGAAATGGTCGACACCACCTTCAGCTGCGGTGCGCGCTCAAGTGCAGCGTCATCCAGCTCCAGCTTGCCGCCAATCAGGCCATGGGCCCTGGCCAGCGCGGCGTCATACTCGGCGCGATTGCCGTCATGCAGCTCATCGAAGTAGTCGACCTGGGCCACCGCCTGCAGCGCGGCCAGGTGCGCCTCGCTCAATCTGCGCAGGGCCACAATCCTGAGGTCGTGTTGTGCCATAGTACGTGACATAGTGTGTGCCATGTTGATGCCCTCGTTCACGCATCCTGTTAGTGGGACACACGTTCGCTGTCCGGCATGCTGAACCCCTGAGCCTCGAGCGCTGCCAGCAAGGACTGCCGGCGCTGGCTATCCAGCTCGACCAGCGGCGGCCGCAGCCGGTGCCAGTCGTCGACACCCGAGAAGCTCGCCTTGGCGGCCTTCATGGCGGGAATCACCGGGTAGCTTTCGAACAGGTCACGCACCTGGTTGAGGCCAGCCTGATGCTGGTCGGCGTCGGCGTCTTGCCACGCACCAGCAAGCGCTGCGATGGCCGCGGGGTTGACGTTGGCCGTGGCACTGATGCAGCCGGCTCCCCCTGCCCGCAAGGTATCGAGCAGGAAACGTTCACTGCCCGCATATACCTCGAAGCCGTCAGCGGCAAAGCGCTCGATCAGGTTCAGGGTATGAGCCCAGTCCCCACCGCTGTCCTTGATGCCGACCACCGTCTGCGGGAAGGCCTCACGCAGACGCTGGATCAATCCCAGCGACAGCGGGACCTGCGCCACCGGCGGAATATGGTAGAGGTACACCTTCAAGCGGGAATCGCCGACCCGCTCAATGACCTCGGCGTAGTAACGAAACAGCCCTTCATCACTGACGCCCTTGTAGTAGAACGGAGGCAACATCAGCACCCCAGCGGCCCCCATCTGCACGGCATCACGGGTCAGCACCACACTGTCATCGATGGCGCAGTGGCCTGTACCAGGCATCATCCGCGCCGGATTCAGCCCGGCTCGCTCCAGACGGCTCAAAAGGTCGCGCTTCTCGGTGACGCTCAGGGAGTTGGCCTCGGAGTTGGTGCCAAACACCGCCAGCCCCACACCGTGGGACTGGAGCCAACGGCAGTGGTCGATCAGCCTCGGCGTATCCACGCTCAGCGACGATGTAAAGGGAGTAATGACCGGCGCCCAGGCGCTGCCCCGGCGATCAGGGTGGTTCACGTTCATGATGTGGGTTCCTCACGCTGTACAGGACGGCAGATTGACGACGTCACATGCCGCTATTCCATGGCTAGACCGTGCCTCAAGAGCGGGCCTCAAGAGCGGGTCTCAAGAACCGTTCTCACGACCATGGCTCGCTGGCGTAACGCTCCAGCGCATCGCTGCAGAAGTTGAAGCCGAGCCCAGGGGTCTTGGGCAGCAGCAGATTGCCGTCAGCAAACTCCAGCTGGGTATCGACCAGGCGGCGGAAGTTGAGCACCTGATCGTCGGCAAAGAATTCCACCATGCGCGCGTTCGGGGCCGACGCCACCAGGTGGACATGCAAGTCATGGAACCAATGGGGATAGACCTCGACGCCGAAGCTCGCCGCCGTCGCAGTGATTCGACGAAACTCGGTGATACCGCCACAGACGGCGGCGTCGGTCTGCAGGATCATCGCCGCGTCCTGCTCCAGCAGCTCCTTGAAGCGCCATCGCCCGGCCTCGATCTCGCCGGTGGCGACCGGCACCGGCGTCCGCTCTGCCAGGCGGCGATGGTTGTCGATGTCATCAGGGCTGAACGGTTCCTCAATCCAGTAAGGGGCATAGGGCTCAGCCATGCGCACAAAGGCCAGCGCCGACGGCAGATCTCGCCAGGCATTGTTGGCATCGAGCATGACCGCCACGTTCGGCCCCACCGCTTCGCGCACCGCTGCCAGTCGGGCCTCCTCGCCGGCGAGGTCATCGCGCCCCACCTTCATCTTCACCGCCTTGAAGCCCTGCGCCACATAGCCGGCCATCTCCTCGGCCAGCAAGGCGGGCGTCTTGCCCTCCAGGTAATAGCCACCGCTGGCATAGGCCGGAACCGACTCGCTGTCGCTGGCCCCCAGATACTTGAACAAGGGCAGCCCGGCGGCACGGGCATTGCGGTCCCACAATGCCGTATCCAGGATGCTGATGGCTCGCATCACCGAGCCACTTCGACCATGCAGCAACGACTCCTGATACATGGCCTGCCACACGCCTTCCGTGGCGTGGGCGTCGGCCCCCAACAGCACCGGCCTTAGCAACTCACGCACCGCCTGTGACACCAGTGCGCCGGCGTTATTGCCGCCGTAGCAGAAGCCGATACCCACCACTCCGTCATCGCCTTCGACCTCGACCAGTGCATAGTCACGCTTGAACACCTGGCGGTTGGAGAAACTGGTGGGGTGATCCAATGGAACGCTGACGGTACGAGCACGAACATCGGTAATACGGGTCATGGCGAACTCCTTGAGACATTGTTGTTGGATCTGTCTGTTTCGGGCGTGTCTATTTCAGACGTGTCTATGTCGGACCTGCCTATTTCAAACGTGTCTATTTCAAACGTGCCTAGGGTCGATACCCGGCGATCCACCCAGGAGGACGAACGCCGGGGGTGGGCACTGTGCCCCGGCGCTCTAGCCGCACTCTAGCCACGTTCTGGCGCTAGCCCGTGCGGCCCCGGCGTGAGGCGCCGGTCAGTCGTCCCCGCAGCCAGCGGAAGAAGGGCGTTGCCTGGAGGATCGACAGCACCGCGATACCCAGCAGCACCATGGCGATGGGACTGTTGAGGAAAATCACGGGACTGTTTTGACCAATCAGCATCGACTGCTGAAAGCTGGTTTCCATTACCGGCCCCAGGATCAGGCCAATGACCATCGGAGCTGGCGAGATACCGGCCTTGTTCATCCAGTAGCCGAACAGCCCGAACCCCAGCATCAGCCCTACCTCGAACAGACTGTTGTTGATCGCGAAGGCGCCGATCACGCAGAGCGTGATGATGGCGCAGGCGACGAAGCTGTCCGGCACCTTGGTCACGCCCACGCAGACACGGGTGAAGGCCAGGCCGACCGCCAGCAGGCCCACATTGGCCAGAATCACCGCCCAGATCAGGGTGTAAGTCACGTCGCCGTAGTCGGTCAGCAGGTTGGGGCCCGGCAGAATGCCCTGGACCATCAGCGCGCCGAGCAGAATCGCGGTGGAAGAACTGCCTGGAATGCCCAGGGCGATGGTGGGAATCAGAGCACCGCCGACAACGGCGTTGTTGGCGGACTCCGGGGCAGCGACCCCCGCGATGTCACCCTTCCCGAAACGGCTCTTGTCCTTGGCGAAGCGCTTGGCCTCGTTATAGGCAAACCAGCTGGCGGTATCGCCCCCCGTGCCGGGGATCAAGCCAGTCACGATCCCGATACCGCCAGAGCGCAGAATGTTCGGCATCAATTGGCGCAGCTCCCTGAACCGCGGTACCAGGCGGTCGGTGATCTTGCTTGCCACCTTATCGTTGTCGTGGGCGTTCTCCAGCAGGATCAATGCCTGGGGAATCGAGAACAGCCCAATCAGCGCCACCGTGAACTCGATGCCTGAAAACAGGTTGATGTTGCCGAAGGTCATGCGTGGGGTGCCGGTGATCAGGTCCATGCCCACGGTACTGAGCAGAAGCCCCATCACCCCCGACAGCAGGCCGCTGACGATGGAGCCCTGGGACAAGGAACCAATGATGGTGATGCCAAGCACGGCAATGGCAAACAGCTCGACCGGGCCGAACTTGAGCACCAGCACGCCGAGCAGCGGTGCCGCCGTCAACAGCGCGACGCCGCTCATCAAGCCCCCGAAGAAGGAGGCAAACAGCGAAATCCCCAGCGCCTTGCCCGCTTGCCCCTGCTGGGACAGCGGAAATCCGTCCAGCACGGTCGCGGCAGCCGAAGGGGTGCCAGGGGTACGCAGCAAGATGGCGGCGATGGAGCCGCCGTAGGAGGCGCCGACGTACAACGAGGCCAGCATGCTAAGCCCGGTCGCCGGGTCCATGGTAAAGGTCAGTGGCAGCAGCAAGGCCAATGCCATGGTGGCGGACAGCCCAGGCATGGCGCCGACAAACAGCCCCAGCAAGGTACCACCGAGGATCAGTGACACATTGGTCAGGGTGAGCACATTGCTCAACCCCACCATGACGAGATTTTCGTTCATAGGGTCAGGCTCCAGGTTCGCTCAGATGCGCTGAAGGCTCCGGCGAAGCGGATCACATTGGCAGGACACTATCCGGCTCATGACAGCGACGGCAGCAGCGGCACGGGCAGGCCCAGAAAGCCGATGAACACCAGGCACACCACCGTGATCAGCGCCGCGATACCGATCAGACTGAAGCGCAGCGATACGTGGCGGACCAGGACCAGCGCCAGGCCCATGAAGGCCGCCGTCGCGATCACGTAGCCCAAATAGTTGATGGCCTGGACGTAGACGACAGCCAGCGCGAACACCATCAGCGCCTTGACCGGCTTGGCGGGCGGTGTCTGGGTCTGGGCCTGGTTCTGGATCGGGGACTGAGCATGGCCCGCGGAATCGATAGCGTCGGCGGTATCAGCTTCACCTGGTACGGCGGCGGGGTCATGGGCCTGCACATCTCGCAACTGACTGCCTTCTCGCGTCGGTCGATGACTGGCCTCGGCGGTCCTTGCCCTCCTGGCTCCGAGCACTTCCTGAGCGATCATCGCCAAAGCGAAGGCTGCCACCACCACTGCATAGATCAGCGGCATTCTTGCCGCAGCGCTGGGATATCCCAGCGAGGTGATGCCAAACAGCGCGGCAACACCGAGCGCCAGCAGGCCAAACAGCAGACGGCTAAGTTTCATCTTGTCTTCTCCCGATGATGTCGAGGGGGGAGAGGCGCTCGACCTCTCCCACCCCTGCCATCAACCGTTGACGTCATCCTTGACGCTGGCCCAGATCTGCTCGAACTGACCTTCCATCTCCTCGATCATCCGCTGGTAGTCGTCACCGGTCTGGATATCCAGGTTCATGGCGCGCTCCTCGGCGACCTGCTTAAACTCGTCGTTGGTCTTGAGCGCCTCGAAGGCATCGATCAGCTGCTGGCGTGCCTCGTCGGGAATACCGGCGGGCGCGCTGTAGCCTCGCGACGACCCGGCCACCACCTCAATGCCCTTCTCGCTCAGGGTGGGCACGTCCGGCAGCATCGACAGACGTTCACGAGAGAACACGGCCAGCGGACGCAGGCTGCCAGACTGGATATGCCCGTAGACGTTGCCAAGATTGTTGAAACTGGCGTCGATCTGCCCGCCCATGGCCGCCGTGGCCGATGGGCCATCGCCCTGGAAGGGCACCTTCTGGAAGCTCAGCCCGGTGGCCTGCTCGATCAGAATGGTCGAGAAAAAGTCGTCTCCACCAACGCCGGAATTGCCGACCGTGATAGCGCCGGGACTCTGCTCAGCGGCGGCGAGAAAGTCCTCGACGCTCTGGTAGGGGCTGTCGGCCGGCACCACGATGATGCCGGGGTCGGTCACGACGTTGGCGATGGGCGTCAGCTCCTCAATCGAATAGGTGATGCTGTCGTTCATGATGTAGTTGGTCATCAGCATCGGCGTATTGGTGATACTGATGGTCGTGCCGTCGGCCTCGGTCTGCTTGGCCAGACGCGTCCAGGCGATGGCCCCGGTCGCCCCCGGCAGATACTCGTTGACGAAGTCGACCCCGAGCTGCTCGCGCAGGAAAGGCTGCGTCAACTGGGCCAGGGCATCGCTCCCCCCGCCCGCCTTGAAGCCCTGAAGCACCTTGATCTCGTCGCCGGCGGAATAGTCCGCCATGGCGGCGCCAGGCAAGAGCAGGGTCGAGAGGAGAATGGCGGCGTATGCTCCACGCTTGTTCATGGCTGCACCTCACGTGCTGTTGTCATTGTGTTGCGCTTGTAGTTGCGCTTGTTGTTGCGTGCGGTTCGATGTCGAGCTTTGGTCACGCCCTGGGGCGCTGGGTGTTATCGGGTCCGGCACCGAGCACATCGTGATTGCCAACATCAACGTAGTAGGTTGCCAATAAAATTGTCAATAATCTTGTTAACCATCTTTTCTCGTCCTAATCTTGCTGCAACGAGAGGCGGGAAGGACCAGTGACACCCTTCCCTGTCACCTCCCTTCGGGAGCGATAACAACGCCAAGGTAAACGCGCGCTATCGCTCACCCGTCAGCACCCAGAACTGTGAGGACCCAACCATGAGTCAGGACTCCGACAACAACCACAAGAGTGCCACCCTGGGCATGTCCAACCGCTTGACCAATTATGGCGATGCCGACTTCTCGCTCTTCCTGCGCAAGGCCTTCATCAAGGGCATGGGCTACACCGACGACGCGCTGTCCCGGCCGGTTATCGGCATCGCCAATACCTACAGCGGCTACAACGCCTGCCACGGCAACGTCCCTGGGCTGGTCGAGAGCGTCAAGCGCGGGGTCATGCTGGCCGGAGGACTGCCCGTGGAGTTCCCCACCATTACCCTGCACGAGTCCTTTGCCCATCCCACCAGCATGTACTTGCGCAACCTGATGGCACTGGATACCGAGGAAATGATCCGCGCCCAACCGATGGACGCTGTCGTACTGATCGGTGGTTGTGACAAGACCGTGCCGGCCCAGTTGATGGCCGCCGCCAGCGCCGACATTCCCACCGTCCAGCTGGTAACAGGCCCGATGCTCTCCGGCTCCCATCGTGGCACTCGTGTCGGCGCCTGCACCGATTGCCGGCGTTACTGGGCGGCCTACCGTGGACAGGACATCGACGATGCGGAAATCAGCGAGGTGAACGACAAGCTGGTGCCGACGGTGGGGACCTGCTCGGTGATGGGGACCGCCAGTACCATGGCGTGTCTGGCCGAGACCATGGGCATGATGCTGCCCAATAGTGCGACCGCTCCGGCGGTCTACGCTGACCGTCAGCGAATCGCGGAACAGTCGGGGGCCGAGGCCGTGCGGCTCGCCAAGGAGGGCATCACGCCATCGCAGATTCTCACCCCCGAGGCCTTCGAGAATGCCCTGCGCGTGCTGCTGTCACTGGGTGGTTCGACCAATGCCCTGATTCACCTGACGGCCATTGCCGGACGCCTGGGCATCGACATCGATCTGGAGGCCTTCGATCAGATGAGCGCGCAGACCCCCGTGCTGGTGGACCTGAAGCCCTCTGGCGAGGGCTACATGGAAGACCTTCACCGGGCGGGTGGCTTGCCCACCTTGCTGCGTGAGCTGGGGCCGCTGCTGCACATGGACGCACCGACCATCAACGGTCGTACGCTAGGCGAAAACATCGAGGCGGCCGTGCACCTGATCGATCAGCCGGTGGTTCGCCCTCGCTCGCGCCCCATCTATGCCCAGGGCGGCATCGCCGTCTTGCGTGGCAACCTCGCGCCCAGCGGCGCCATCATCAAGCAGTCTGCGGCGTCTGCCAGCCTGATGCAGCATCGCGGACGAGCGGTAGTGTTTCACTCGCTGGAAGACCTGGCCCAACGCATTGATGACCCTGAGCTCGACGTCAATCCGGACGACGTGCTGGTGCTGGCCAACATTGGCCCCAAGGGAGCGCCGGGAATGCCGGAGGCGGGCTATATACCGATTCCGAAAAAGCTTGCCGCCCAAGGGGTCAAGGACATGGTACGGATCTCCGACGGGCGCATGAGTGGCACCGCCGCCGGCACTATTGTCCTGCATGTGTCGCCGGAGGCTGCCGAGGGAGGCCCCCTTGGGCTGGTGCGCGATGGCGATATCATCACCCTCGACGTGGCCGCCAACCGGCTGTCGCTCGAGGTCGATGAGCAGACCCTGGAAAGCCGTCGTCGGCAGCACAGCTCAGCCGCTGCGGACACGGGCGCTTTGCTCGGCTATCGTCGGCTGTTCATGGAGCAGATCCTGCAGGCTGACCAGGGCTGTGATTTTGCCGTATGTCGCCCTGAACTCCACTGTCGCGTGCCGCGCCGCCGTGCCCAGACGCCTGACCAGCGGTGACAATGCCAGACCAGCGGTGAAGGCGCTCGCCGCTATTGGTAGACTAGACGAGCATCGTCCTCGCGCCGATGCTCGACCGCCACCACCATCGCAGGGGACGCGAGATGAGCCGATCTAGTGTGCAGGATGCTGACGACCTCGAGACTCGGCCCAGTGCCGCCAGTGTGGCTGAGGAGATAGTCGGCAGTGTAGAAGAAGACATTGTTCTGGGGCGCCTGCACCCGAAAGAACGTCTGGTGGAAGAAGATCTGATCGAACGCTTCGACTGCAAGCGGCATGTCGTGCGTCAGGCGCTGTTCCAGCTCGAGGATATTGGACTGGTCGAGCGCATCCGCAATCGCGGCGCCTTCGTCAAGGCCTATACGCCGGAAGAAGTGGAACACCTCTACGCCATGCGCGAGATTCTTGAGTTGGCCGGCGTCGACGCCCTGCCCTTGCCGGCTCCGAGCTCATGGCTTGACGAGCTCAGCGAACTGCACCAGCGCTACAGCGCTGCGGTGGATGCGCAGGACCTGCGCCGTGTCTTTCACCTCAACATCGCCTTTCATCGGGCCCTGTTTGCGGCGACCGGCAATCCCTATCTGGCTGACACGATCAATGAGTTCGCCCAGAAAGCACACGGCATTCGCTTTATCGCGATCGCCGATAGTGACAGTCTCTCCAGGGCGCGGCATGAGCACCAAGCGATGATCGAGGCCATCCGCCGTCAAGATCGCGACGCCCTTCGCGAGCTGTGTCGCCAGCACCTGCTCCCGTCGAAAAATCGCTACCTTCAGCTGCATCCAACCCGCCGCTGACACTGAACCACTGGCCGTATTCAGGCGCTACCAGGGCGCTGCCTGGGCAATATCAGCGGGCAGCGCAGGCGCCCTTGGCCACTTCCCAGGACTGGCGGATGTGGTCCTCCAGCAGATGCCGGGCATCATGAATGCGGCGCTCCAGCGCCAGCGTCACCAATTCACCGTGCTGGGCGTCCAGGCGCTCGCGAATCTCAGGATTGCCCGGGGCCAGACGGCGATAGCGGTCGAACTGATCGTGCAGTTGTTCGATGAAGCGAAGCAGCCAATGAGAGCCACAGGGCGCCAGCAAGGTGCGATGAAATCGCTGGTGGGCCTGCTCCCACTGTTCCACCTCGCCCTGAACCTTGTTGGCACGCGTCAGCCGGTGACTGGCGGCGAGCAGCTGTGACTCCCACTCCGCATCCCCTGCTTGAAACGCCTGGGTCAGTGCCATGCACTCCAGCTGCACCCGCAGCCTGGCGATGTCTTCAAGCTCATCCGCTGACAGCGGCGGCACGCGAAAACCCCGCTGATTGTGCTGTTCCAACAAACCGTAGGCGGCAAGCCGGTTCAACGCCTCCCGCAGGGGGCTCAAGCCCACCTCATAGCGGTCCTTCAGGGCGCTGATGGCGAGTTTCTCCCCGGCGGCAAAGCGACCGCGAATCAAATCCACCTTGAGGGCATGGAATACCTGGCTGGCGGCGGTCTCGCCGCTGGTGGCCGCCTCGGCCGGTTGGGACGTGGTCATGACAGGACTCGTGAAGGACAGAGGTGCAGGGTACGTCGGCAATTGACGTTCGCCAAGCGCCGGGGCATAGTTTTTGCCGAAATATCGATTTTACCATCATATGACGATATTTCTTACATCAATTGCGACATCAACCAAGAAACATCAGAGATCGACCGCACATCAGCCAGCCTTCGGCCACGCTTCAGTCGCCATCGTCCAGGCCGGACCAGACCTGGAGCCTTCGCGAACCTTCAGCAGGGACGATCACCAGGCGGTCTGCGTGAAGAGAGCTGTCGTAAAGAGCGGCCATAAGGGCTATCTGAAGGGCTATCTGAACAGCTCTCTAAACGTCGATCTCGACAACACAACCATAACAACTTGCCTTGGAGCGCCCTATGTCCCAACACTCCTCTTCAGCGGCTGAACGTGTCCCCTCCACGGGTGGTCCCTCTCACCCCGAAGACGCCCAGGAACCAGCGGTCTCCCTTTCTGGCCGTCGCCACGCGCTGCTGCTGGTGGCCGCCATCGGCAGCCTGCTGGTCGGCATCATGGGCCTCGGTATTCCCACAGCGGTGGCATTGATCGTCGCCGGCGCCATCGCCATGACCCTGTGTCTGGTGTGGGGTATCGCCTGGTCACGCCTCGAAGCCGACCTGCTCAAGGGGATCCAGGCGATGCTGGTGCCTATCCTGATCCTGATGAGTGTCGGCATGATGGTGGGGGTCTGGATGCTGTCCGGCACCATCCCGGCCATGGTGACATTAGGCCTGGAGTCACTGACACCGGGTTTGTTCCTGGTGGTGGCGTGTCTCTCGTGCTCCTTGATGTCGGTCATGGCCGGTACTTCCTGGGGCACCCTAAGCACCATCGGTGTGGCCTTGATGGGCGTCGCGCTGGGACTTGGTATTCCGCCCGCCTACGCCGCAGGAGCCATCGTCACCGGCACCTTCTTCGGCGACAAGCTGTCGCCCCTGTCGGACACCACCGTCATGGCCTCGGCGGTGTGCGAGGTCAACATCATCAGTCACATTCGCCACATGCTCTATTCGACCCTACCGGCGTACCTGATCGCCCTGGTCGTCTATGCATGGCTCGGCAATGGTGTCGCCGAAGCCGGTGCGGCGATGACGACGGACGGCATGTCGGACCAGACCCAAGCCATCATCGACACCCTGGCCGCTACCTTCAGCGACAATCTACTCACACTGCTTCCGCCGCTGGTCGTGTTCGGCTGCATCCTGGCCAAGAAGCCGGTGCTGCCCGCCTTCATGCTGGGTATCGTCAGCGCTGCGCTGATCGCCGTGGTGTTGCAAGGCGCCAGCCTCGCCGAGATCGGTAGCGCCATGAACGCAGGGTTTGTTGCCGATACTGGCGTGGCGATGGTGGACAAGATGCTCTCTCGTGGGGGGCTGCAGGGCATGATGTCCACCGTGGCGGTGCTGATTGCGGCGGCGGTGCTGGGAGCACCGTTCAAGAGCGCCGGCACCCTGGACGCCGCCATTGCCTGGTTGGCCCGCCGCCACGCCGCGCGCCGCCAGGTATTGGGAGGATCGATGGCACTGCACAGCCTGGCCTTTCTGCTGACCGGCAGCTACTACGTGACATTCTCTCTGCTCGGCCCGCTGCTACGACCCTTGGTCGCCAGCAGCGGCAGCCCTACCAAGAACCTGTCACGCATCCTCGAGGATACCGGTACCACGCTGTCGCCGCTGGTGCCCTGGGGTGTCACCGGGGCCTTTACCGCCGCCACCCTGGGCGTCGCCACGGCGGACTTCTTTGTCTACGCCATCCTCTGCTACGGCGCTATCGCCTTTTCCCTGCTGTATGTCCTGACCGGCTGGACCCTGGGCCACGACAGTGAAGAGCTCCCGCAACAGCAACCCGCTACCCTGCGCTGACAAGCGATAGCCCTGACGCCATAGCCCTGTCGCCACCGCCCCTGCTGTCTTGCCCAGGGGCGGTGGTTGGAGAGAGCCCGCACGGCACTGACGTCAGTCACCTGCCCAGGGATTGACGCTCGCTGCAGCGCACGGCATAGTCAAACCACAAAATCGATTTTTAAACACAATACCGATTACCACCTTTTCTTTCGACGAGAGACGCCATGTCTTCCCAGCGCGATATCCCTGGCACTGCTTCCGCAACCGCTTGCGGTCACCTGTCCACGCCCTATCCCGATGCCACGCCCTTCCCGTCTCGACGCAGCCCTACGTATTCTCGCCACGGCATGGTGGCCACTTCGCAGCCCCAGGCGGCCCAGGTGGGACGCGACGTACTGGCCCGCGGCGGCAATGCAGTCGATGCCGCTATCGCCACGGCAGCGGCACTGACGGTCGTCGAGCCGACCGGTTGCGGCATCGGCGGCGACGCCTTTGCCCTGGTCTGGATCGCCAGCGATGACAACGGCAACGGCGAGCTGCACGGACTCAACGCCAGCGGTGTTGCCCCCCAGGCGCTGACGCGGGAAATGCTGGTCGAGGCGGGGCATGACAAGGTGCCGCTATACGGCTGGACCCCTGTCACGGTCCCCGGTACGCCGTCCGCCTGGGCGGAACTGTCGCGCCGCTTCGGCAAGCTGGACTTCGCAAGCCTGCTGGCACCCGCCATTCGCCTGGCCCGGGAAGGGTTTCCGGTCTCGCCCGTTATCGCCAGCCTGTGGCAGCGCGACACGGCCACCTTCAAGCGCCACCTGGAAGGTGAGGCCACCCAGGGCTGGTTCGATACCTTCACCTTCGACGGGCGTGCCCCGCAGGCGGGTGAATGGTTTACCAACCCCGGTCAGGCCGACACCCTGGAGGCGATCGCTGCATCCCATGGGGAGAGCTTCTATCGCGGTGAGCTGGCTGAGGTCATCGACGCATTTTCACGCCGTACCGGTGGCTATCTGCGCAAGGAAGACCTGGCGAGCTATCAGCCCGAGTGGGTCACCCCCATTTCTGCCCGCTATCGTGACGTGGATGTGTGGGAGATACCGCCCAATGGGCAGGGTCTTGTGGCCTTGATGGCACTGCGCCTGCTCGACGGTTTTGCACCGTCCCATCGCGACGATCCTGAACTGCTGCATCGCCAGCTCGAGGCCATGAAACTGGCCTACACCGACGGCAAGACGCACATCAGCGAGCCCGAGGCGATGACCTACTCGGTCGAGGAGCTGCTGTCCGACCACTACACCGACGCGCGCCGCGCGCTGATCGGCGACTCGGCCATCGACCCCGAGCCTGGTGACCCCAAGGCCGGCGGCACCGTCTACCTGGCCACGGCCGACGCCGATGGCAACATGGTGTCGTTCATTCAGAGCAACTATCACGGCTTCGGCTCGGGGGTCGTGGTCCCGGGTACCGGTATCTCCTTGCAGAACCGCGGCCATGATTTCAGCCTGGACGAGCATCATGACAACGTCCTCAAGCCCGGCAAGAAGACGTTCCATACCATTATTCCCGGCTTTCTCACCCGTCATGGCAAGGCGCTGGGGCCGTTCGGCGTCATGGGCGGCTTCATGCAGCCCCAGGGCCACGTGCAGGTCGTGATGAATCTGGTCGACTTCGGGCTCAATCCCCAGGCAGCACTGGATGCCCCACGCTGGCAGTGGCTGGGCGAACGCACCATCGGTATCGAACACAGCTATGCTGCGCCGCTGGTTCGCGCCATGGCAGCGCGTGGTCACCGTATGCAGGTCGACACGGACAGCCGCAGCTATGGCCGCGGACAGATGATCCTGCGAGACCCGGACACCGGCATCTATTGCGGCGGTACCGAGCCGCGTACCGACTCCAGCATTGCGGTGCTCTAAGCCATGGGACAACACGCCTCACTGTTCGCCGCGTTCTTTCGCATCGGTATCTTCGGCTTCGGCGGTGGACCGTCGATGATCCCACTGGTCCACCAGGAGGTGGTCAAGCGCCACGCCTGGATGGACGACGACGCCTTCGCCGATGTGCTGGCGATCGGCAATACCCTACCGGGCCCGATTGCCACCAAGATGGCCGGCTATATCGGCTTCCGTGTCGGTGGCGTGCTGGGCGCCATCAACGCCGTCGTTGCCGTCATCGTGCCGGTGATCTTCGCGATGATCGCCCTGCTTGGGCTCTACAGTCGCTACGGCGATCAACGCTGGGTCCAGGGCATGGGCCTCGGGGTGGTACCGGTGGTCATGGTGATGATGGCCCAGCTGACCTTTGACTTCTTCAACAAGTCTCGTGCAGGTCTCGGCGTTATCGCCACCCTGGTGCTTGGCGGGGTCGCCGGCGGGCTGATCTACGGCCTCGGCGTACATCCAGGTCTGGTCATCGGCGCCCTTCTCGTCGCCGCCCTGCTGCGGCCCGAGGCCAGCCGCAAGGCATCTCAGGGAGGGCCCTCTGCATGATCTACTGGCAGCTCTTTCTGGCCTTCTTCATTCCCAACATCGTCGGCTATGGCGGTGGACCGGCCATCATCCCGCTGATCGAGAACGAGGTCGTCGGCCATTACGGCTGGATGACCCATCAGGCCTTTGCCGAGACTCTCGCTCTGGGCAATGCCCTGCCCAGCCCCATCGCGACCAAGATGGCAGGCTACATCGGCTACGACGTGGCCGGCGCCGGCGGTGCCATTGTCGCGGTGCTGGCCACCGTTGGCCCCTCGCTGCTGCTGATGCTGGCCGCCCTGGGCACCCTGTATCGCTACCGAGATTCGATCAAGGTCAAGTCCATGAGCCAATGGGTCCGACCTGTTGTCATGGTGCTCATGGCCTATCTGACGGTGAGTTTCCTGCGCGAAGGAATGGCGACGTCAGGCCTGCTGCACACGGCCATCATCGCCGCAGTGGCCGCCTTCCTGCTACTTCGGACCAAGGTACATCCGGCCCTTGTGGTGTGTTTCGGCCTCGCCTACGGGGCCTTGCTGCTGGGCTGATCCGCTCACGCCGACGACGACAGACGTGAACACCACGACACATAACAACCGACGCTTCATTCACAACAATCATCAACAACGATCACTTGCTCAGGACATCAACATGACCACTGTACATCGCCGTTGCGCTACCTCCCTCGCCCTTGCCGTGGCAGCTGCTTCCATGGCCATCGTCCCCCAGGCCATGGCCCAGGAGGCGTTTCCAGAAGACCCCGTCGAGTTCATCGTGCCCTGGTCCCCTGGCGGCGGTAGCGACACCCTGATGCGGCTGGTGGCGAACCACGCGGAAACCTACCTTGGCCAGCCCCTGCCGGTCATCAATATGCCCGGCGTCAGCGGGACTACCGGTCTCAAGGAACTCTCACGGCGCGATGCGGACGGCTACACCATCGGGCAGGTGCACGAGGGCCTGATGGTCGCCAGCCACACCGGCCTCACACCTCTTAACTACGATGACTTCGAGGCGGTAGCCGCCGTCACTCAGTCCCCTCAGTACCTGACCGTGCCCGGCGATGCTCCCTACAGCACCTTTGACGAGTTCGTCGACTACGCCAAGCAGCATCCTGGCGAGGTGCGCTTCGGCGTGACCCTGGGTGGCGTGCCACATATCCACGCCGCGATGATGGAAGAAGCCGAGGACCTGCAGTTTCGCTATGTCGGCTTCGAAGGCACCGGCCCTCGCATTCGCGCGCTGGTAGGCGGTCATATTGATGCCGCCATCGGGGATATCTCTTCCAGCGGCGAATTCGTCAAGAACGGTGACTTGCGCTTCCTGGCCGTCGGCAGCGAGGAGCGCCAGCCAGAAGCGCCGGACGTGCCCACCTTCGCCGAACTGGGACACCCGGAGCTGAAGCTCAACATCATCCGCGGCATCCTGGCGCCCAAGGGCACACCCGAGGAACGTATCGACGTGCTGGCCGCCGCCTTCGAATCCATGAGCCAGGATGAAGCCTTCGCCCAGGCCGTGCACAACGCTGGCGCCAGCGTGGTATTTGAAGGCCCCGACGCCTTCGCCGAATACCTCGAGACCAGCGATGCCACCATCGAGCGTCTATCAGGGAAGCTGGCGCGATGAGTGCTTCCCACGACGACACCCTGTCCCCTGCAACCGCTCCATCAGCAGGCTCCCCCCAGGGGGGGCCGGTCGCCCAGGGCCGTGGCGACCACCTGGCCCACGTGCTTCTGAACCTGGGGTTGGCGGCGCTGTTCACCGGTCTCTATGTGCAGGCCCGTGACCTGCCCTCCTCGATGTGGGAGCCACTGGGGTCCGGCAGTTTCCCGCGTCTGGTGCTGGCGGCGCTAGTCGTTCTCAACCTGGCCATTACCGTCAAGGAAGGCCGCCGCTTCATGGCCCAGCCCGCTGCGGCTCGCGGCCAGGCCGGCACCTGGATCTGGCGGCATCGACTGGCCTTTGCCGTGTTAGGACTCTTTGCGGTCTACATCATCACGCTGCCCTGGCTGGGCTTTAGTCTCGCGTCCTTCGGCTTTCTGCTGGCAGGTCAATGGATGCTGGGTGCCCGCACCGCAAAGCCGGTGGCCATCGCCGTGGTGATCGCGGTGATCTTTTCGCTAGGCGTGGACACTCTGTTCCGTGACGTCTTCGTCATCAGCCTGCCCCGCGGCCTGTTCGGCTAAACCGGCAACGACGTCTCGAGGAAACTTCTCATGATGGATACGCTGCTGTCCGGTATGGATCAGCTTTTTACCGTTTCAACCATGATCGCCATGCTGCTGGGTGTCATCGCCGGTGTGATTGCGTCGGCCATTCCCGGCTTCACCATTACCATGGCCATCGTCCTGACCCTGCCTCTCACCTTCACCATGGAGCCGCTGCAAGGCGTGGCCACCATGCTTGCAGTGTATGTCGGCGGCTACAGCGGCGGTCTGATCTCGGCCGCACTGCTCGGCATTCCCGGCACGCCGTCATCGGTTGCGACCACCTTCGACGCCTTCCCCATGGCGCGCAAGGGCGAGCCGGGTCGTGCCTTGGCACTGGGTATCTGGGCCTCCTTCTTCGGAGCCCTGGTCAGCGTGGTGGTGTTGATCATCGCCGCCCCGCCGCTGGCGATCATCGCCGTCAAACTCGGAGCCTGGGAATACTTCTCCCTGATCATCTTCGCCATGACGGTGGTCGCCAGCCTGGTCGGCAAGTCCATGCTGAAGGGCCTGATGACTGGGCTACTGGGGCTGTTGATCGCGACTGTCGGCTCCGATCCGATGATGGGCGTGGCTCGCTTCACCTTTGACTCTGACCTGCTCGCCAACGGCTTTCCCTTCCTGGTGGTGCTGATTGGCATCTTTGCGGTCAGCCAGCTGCTGTCCGAGGTAGAGGACGCAGACGGCATCAAGCACGGTAAGGCGTTGATGCCGGAGAGCGTCAGCTTCAGCCCGCTCAAGGCGTTGAAGGAAACCATCAGCTATCCGATCAACCTGCTGCGCTCTTCGCTGGTCGGCGTCTTCATTGGTGCTGTTCCCGGTGCCGGAGGCAGCATCGCCAACCTGCTCGCCTACGACCAGGCCAAGCGTGCCTCCAAGACACCGGAAGCCTTCGGAACGGGCACCCCCGAGGGGGTCATCGCCTCGGAATCCGGTAACTCCGCCACCTCCGGCGGCGGCCTGATTCCGATGATTGCACTCGGCATCCCCGGCAGTGCCGTGGACGCCGTACTGATGGCCTCGTTGATGGTGCATGGTATCGGCGTTGGCCCCCGGCTGATCATGGACCATGGCGACCTGGTCTACGGCATGTTCATGGCGATGCTGGTGGCCGCCGTGATGGTGCTCGTGGTGTGCCTGTTCAGCATGCGCTGGTTCCTGCGCGTCACCGAGGTGCCCAAGTCGATCATTGTTCCGGTTGTGCTGGTGTGCTGTGTGATCGGTGCCTTTGCCCTCAACAACCGCGTCACTGACGTCTACCTGCTGTTGGGCGTCGGCATCTTCGGCTACCTGCTGAGCAAGCTCGACTATCCTCTGGCTCCGCTGGTGCTGGGTGTGATTCTGGGCCCCATCGCCGAGACCAACCTGCGCCGGGCGCTGATGTCCGATGAGAACTGGACGCTGTTCTTCACGCGCCCCATCTCACTAGGACTGCTGCTGCTGGCGGCACTGTCCATTGTGCTGGCGATACGCCACCACCGGCGCTCCCGACGCCTGCAGCCGGCCTGACCCCGGCGCGGACGACACCCGACAGACCATGGGGGGCGCAAGCAGCCCCCCGTGATCCACATAACGACAACGTCATCAAGACTCCCCCGACGACAACACAAGGTCTTCCATGCGTTCATTCTCCAAGTATTTGCTGTCTCCCCTTGCCCTTACCTGCGCGGTGGCGGCGGCAGCCCCCTCCCTCGCCGATGAGTCCCGCCAGGTGCGCATTGCCGTGGATGTGCCCTACCCTCCGTTTGAATATCGCGATGCCAACGGTGAACTCGCCGGCTTCGAAATTGATCTGGGCAACGAGCTTTGCCGCCGCGCTGAACTCGACTGCGAATGGATCGTGCAAGGCTGGGACGGCATCATTCCTGGGCTGCTGGCACGCAAGTACGACGCCATCCTGTCATCCATGCGCATCACCGAGGCCCGCGAGCGCCAGGTGCGCTTCAGTGAGCCCTACGCCATGTCACCCAAGGTCTGGGTGGCTCGCCGAGACGCCGTGGTCGATCCCGAAGATCTGGCAAGCCTCGAGGGCATGACCGTCGGCGTGCAGCGCGGCACCACCCAGGACACCTACATCACCGGTCGCTATCGTGAGGTGCTGGACATCCGGCGCTACGCCACCGCCGATGAGGTGGCCCTGGATATGGAAAGCGGGCGCCTGGATCTCGCCTTCATCAACTACCCGGTGGCCATAGAGGCGCTCTCCATCCAGCAGGAAGACGGCGACTTCACCCAAGTCGGCGAGCGCATCAATTCACCGGAGTCGATCTTTGGCAGGGGCAACGCCATCGCCGTACGCCCCCGGGACGAGGCCCTGGCCGCAACCTTCAATGAGGCCCTCGACGAGGTCTATGCCGACGGCACCTTTGAGCGCCTGATGGAGCAGTACTTCGACTACGATCTGCGTCCCGCCAGCCGACTGTAAACCGCTTAGACTGGCGCCTGACATGACCGTCGGCCCGTAACGAAGCGCGCCCCCACCTTGCGGCTGGGGGCGTGTCGCATTCAGGGGTATGCCACCCTCACGTGCCGGTACGTGGCGACGTTAGGCAATGGAGTCCCTAAGATCAACGATCTCGCGTGGAAGCCCCCTGCCGTGCCAGCATTGCCCGAACACAGCGTTCGTAAAGCCAGGTGGGCAGCAACCAGTGCAGCCCCACCAGGAGCTTGGCGTGCAGCGGCAACAGGTAACGCCGACGCGGTCGCGCTGCAGTCAACGCGTGCAGCACTACTCTGGCAATCTGCTCAGGCTCGCCGGCCTGGCGCTGATCGGCCAGCACCCTGGACATGCCACGCTTGATGCGAGCATAGGGTGCTCCAGCGGCATCCTCCTCCAGGGATGCGCGTGCGATGTCTGCCCACTCGCTACGTATCATTCCGGGCTGGACCAGGCTCACCTTGATCCCGAAGGGTCGCAGCTCGACCCTCAATGCATCGCTCAGGGCCTCAAGCGCAAACTTGGTGGCGTGATACCAGCCGCCCACGGGCATCCATAGTCGTCCCGCCATGGAACCGATATTGACGATGCGACCACGGCCACGCTGGCGCATGCTGGGCAGCAACGCCTGGGTCAAGGCCATCAGCCCGAAGACATTGACCTCGAACTGACGCCGAGCTTCCTCGATGGGGACTTCTTCCAGCACCCCATAGCTGCCATAGCCGGCATTATTGACAAGCCCCTCGAGCACCACTCCGTCATCACTAAGCGTCTTCACCAGCCTGGCGATACTGTCTCCATCGGCGATATCGAGCGCCATGACGTGGGCGCCTTGCTGCGCCAATGCCTGCATGCGCTCGGTACGCCTGGCAACGGCGTAGACGGTGAAGCCCTCCTCGAGCAGCGCGCGGCTGATGGCATCGCCGATGCCGGATGAAGCCCCTGTCACCAGTACGCTGCCTTTTCCGGCCGACGCTTGATATTGCTCGGTCATATGCAAGATTCCTTGATTCGTGATGGACCAGTGCGCCATGCCTGTCACGGTTGTGGTCACGGACACTTGGCAGAAATCAGCCTGCTTCCATCACGTTATGCTCAAACATGCTTCTGATAGGCAAGGCCCACTCTCAAACGACATACGCTGATCTAGAGTATGAACTGCCTTTTCTTGACGTGGATGGGGGCTGTCTTGGATCGCGGCTGTCTTGGATCGCGGCTGTCTTGGATCGCGGCTGTCTTGGATCGCGGCTGTCTTGGATCGGACCTGTCTTGGATAGATCTTGACCTGGACTGTGCCCGACAACCCCTTCGCTGGGTGCTCTCTGCGCGGACTCCAGACGGCATAAGCCGGGTGCCATCGAACGGCATCTGTACTGCTGGCAATGGCGGCCCCAGCGGTGCCGCCCACGCCCTCAGGACAGGCTGTTCAACGTCACTACGTCACCACATCCCGCGTCACAAGAGACCACGCCCCTGAAGGAGTCGCCAATTGATGCGCACGATCCCTGCTATCGCTCTTGCTGTTGCCCTCTGCCTGCCCCTGGCAGCAGGTTCCCAGATCGCCGCGGCCGATGAAATGCCCGGCCGCCAGTATGCAGATGTGGGCGACTACCGTGTCGCCTATCGGGAGTGGGGGCAGGAAGGTGATCCTGCTGTCATGCTCATCCATGGCATCCCCCTCAACAGCGTGCTGTTTTCCAAGGTCGGTCCGCTGCTGGCAGATCAGGGCTACCATGTGTTCGCGCCGGGCCAGCTCGGTCTCAGCTACACCGACGGACCCATGGACGCCGACCATTCCCTCAAGGGCCAGGCAGAGATCATGACGGCCTTCGCCAATCAGGTGATGCCAGGCCCCTATATTCTGTTCGGCCACGACCTTGGTGGCGGTATCGCTCAAATCATGGTGACCGATCCTGAGCTGAAAGATCACAACGCGGTGCGCAAGATCGTCATCGGCAACTCCGCCGTGCTGGACATGTGGCCGGTCCCTGAGGCCAACGCGGCTATCGCCAAGGCCAAGTCAGATGAGGCGGAAGAGATCTTCAACGAAGAAAATGTGCGGGACATCGTCAGGAATTTCGCGTCTGCGGGGCTGTTGAATCCCGACGAGACCCTGACAGACGAGATACTCAACGACCTTTACGGCAACTATGCAGAGAACGCCTCCACCCGGCGCCACTTCATTGAATATTTGAAGGCCATGGACCATCGCCTGACCCTGGAAGCCTCCCCCCAGATGGTGATGTGGAACAAGCCTGCGATGCTGCTGTGGGGGATCCATGATCCCTTCCAGCCCCCCTACGTGTCAGGCGTTGCCCTGGCCCGCATCATGCCTCACGCGACCTGGGAATACCTCGACGCCAGCCATTTCTATCCGCTGGAACGTCCCCAGGAGGTGGTCGAGGCCTTTGTTCGCTGGGACCGTGAGTAAGCGCACGCATCTTACGCACGCACTTAGCGCACGCACTTAGCGCACGCACTTGGCTCCCGCCACCGACCTCACGCCCGCCCTGCGCGGGCGTGCTCTTTTCCTCGCGCTGATAGCGTTGAAAGGTTAGCGAGTCCTCGCTCTCTCGTGATAGAGGCCATACTGATGCATAGTGAGAACACCTAGACGCCTTATACCTCGACCACCCCAGCCCGCACGCGACAGGCGGTCACCGCTACAGCGCTGGACGGCGGGCCTCAAGCGAAGGAGCCCTGATATGGCACGGATCTATGAAGACAACGCCACGGCCATCGGCAACACCCCTCTGGTACGACTGAATCGGGTCAATGAAGGCGCTACCATCTGGGCCAAGATTGAGGGCCGCAACCCGGCCTACAGCGTCAAGTGCCGAATCGGCGCAGCGATGATCTGGGACGCGGAGGAGCGCGGCGTGCTCAAGCCGGGCATGACCATCATCGAGCCCACCAGCGGCAACACCGGGATTGCCCTGGCCTACGTGGCCGCCGCCAAGGGCTATCCGTTGACGCTGACCATGCCGGCCTCGATGAGTCTGGAGCGCCGCAAGGTGCTGAAGGCCCTGGGCGCAGAGCTGGTGCTGACCGATCCTGCCAGGGGCATGCCGGGCGCCATTGCCAAGGCCGAGGAACTGGCCAAGTCGGATCCCGAGCGTTACTTCCTGCCGCAGCAGTTCTCCAATCCGGCCAACCCGCGTATCCACGAAACCACCACCGGGCCGGAAATCTGGCAGGATACCGATGGCGCCATCGACGTCTTCGTCGCTGGTGTCGGCACTGGAGGCACCCTCACTGGGGTCTCACGCTATATCAAGAACACCCAGGGCAAGGCCATCACCACGGTGGCGGTGGAGCCCAGCGACTCCCCCATCCTGACCCAGACCCGGGACGGCGAGTCCCTCTCTCCTGCCCCCCACAAGATTCAGGGCATCGGAGCAGGCTTTGTCCCGGACAACCTGGACATGAGTCTGGTGGATCGCATCGAAACGGTCACCAATGATGATGCCATGGAGATGGCCCACCGGCTGATGCGTGAAGAAGGCATCCTGTGCGGTATCTCGTGCGGTGCAGCTGTTGCGGCCGCCACTCGTATCGCCAAGCTGCCGGAATTCGCCGGCAAGAACATCGTGGTGATACTGCCAGATAGCGCCGAACGCTACCTTACCTCCGCGCTGTTCACGGAACTGTTCACCGAACAGGAACTGAATCAGTAAGCTCCGTCAGACGGCGCTCAACAACAAAGGCGTCGGAGTCTCGCTCCGACGCCTTCACTGTACTGTCGTACTTTCGCTCTCCCACCAGACGAGTCCTGTGGACCCGACAGGCCGCGCTATCCTGCCTCGCGATCCTGCATGTCCTGATGGTACTCCTCGGCCAGATTGGCCTTGGTGGCATCATCAAACACACGACCTGCCAGCTGAAAGACCTCCTGCTCTTCTTCTTCCAGATGATGGGTGACCAGATGCTGCAGTTTCTTGGCATTGGCCAGCCAGCCTGGTGAGCTATAGTCCGTGGACTCCAGCGTCTCGATCAATTCATCGATTTCGTGGTGCTCGGCCACGCTATGGCGCGCCTTCTCCTGGGTCATGTCATATTCCATCATCGGCACGTACAGCGCTCGCTCTTCCGCACCGGCATGATTCTCGAGCTCTTCCTTGAGTCGCTTGAACAGCTCGTCACGCCCTTCGCTGTTACCTTCCGTCTCCACCAGCAGTTCCAGCAGTCGGCGCTGTTTATCGTGGCTCTCGCGCAGGGCTTCAAAGATGGTCACAGGTCTCTTCCTCCTTGTTGAAGCGATGCCAGCATCGCGCCGTGGGCGGCGTCTGATTACCGGCAACATCACGGTCCGAACTGTGCGTAGCAAAACGCACCACATCATGTACCAAACTTGTACAAGAATGGACGCATAGATCGAAAACTGCAACCAACTGCCTGCCGAGGCCGAAGTCTACCGAGCTGACGGCAACTGACCAGTAGCATTGATGCCTAAGCGCGGTGGGAGCGAAACACAAGCAACGATAGAGCAACACAAGCAACGATAGAGATGGCCCGGTCCAAAGAGCTCAAGGAAAGTGACGTCGGGGTCGGGGACGTCAAGACGGGACATCAGGGCCAGAAACAGCGGCTCAGCCATAGAAAACTGAGGACGCCCGATCTCCCACGGTCCAAAAATACGCCGCAGAATATCCCCCGCTGGCCGGGTCGAAGACTTAAAGGTGCTCAAACAAGCCAACGAAGGCGCCACCGATGAAATTGTGGTGAGTCGTGGCCAGGCTGGTACCTGGGGTTCTGTCTTATCGTCGCCGAGTGATATCTTGAGCACAGCTGCATTAGTAAGTACACGGTGGGCCCGTCTCCTACCGGTCACTCTGGCAAGAACCTTGGCTCCCTTCGGTCTGATCACTCGCAAAGACAGCTCACTGAGCGAGCCGGCTCGCGCCCTGGCAGAACGCTTGCGGCAAGAGGCCGCAACGCTCAAGCATGATTCCCGCTGACGGTCACCCCTGGCTTGATCACTCACGCTATTGGTGGTTTGCTAATACAACATGCGACAAGGACCTTCCTATTGAGAGCCGTCCTTCGAAGCCTGCTTCTGGCAGGGTGCGTTGTCCTATTGAGTCACCCCAGTCACCCGAGCTACGCGGCGAATGCCGCTCCGGCTGCCGACGATCAGCGTGTCTTGATCGGTATCTCCGGCAGCTCCGATCTTGATATCGGCTTTAGCGCCGCCATTTCCCGCCACCACCAGCAGGGTCCTTCGTCACATCGGATTGAAATGACCACACGACAGGATGCCCTGTTCACCCTGGTGGAGCTGGACACCATGTTGAAAGAGCGCCTGAAAACCGCCTGCCTCCTGGCAGCCTTGGCTGAGGTACGCCGCATCAGCGCTGAGCAGGTCGGCCTACTGGGGCAAGATGGCGATGAGTTCCGCTTTCGCCTGCTGACCATGATCTTACCGGTGACGGCAGCGCCCGACGTTGCGCTGGTCACCAGCGAGGACATCGTGGCAGAGCTGGAAGACGGTGAGCGACGGCAGACGCCACGTACCTTGGCGGGATGCCTTGGTCATCTGGGCAATCACGCCGCAGCCTTGGCCGCCAACGGTCATGATGTGATTCTCGCCATTCCTCATCCGCAAGCACTCAGCTGGGCCGCTGCCCATGAGCAAGGCCCAGAGTCCCTAAGAGGCTATGCCCTGGGCATCCTGCTCGGCGAAGCGGTAGCCTTGGCAGCGCCGGATCTTACTCGATCGTCACTCACCGCAGCGCTGCAAGGCATGCCCCTTAGCGCCAATACGGTCTACCTGGAGCCACACTTCACCCCAGCATCATTGATCAGAGCCCCGCTCAGATAGCGGTGAAGAGTCGCGCCGCCAGATACATGCCGAGCGCAAACACCACATGCCCTACCACATTATTCAGGCGTGCGAGACCAGGGTTCGGTGCATTGGAACAAGCCACGCCAACCCCCAGTCCCGGCTGCAGGATGAACCAGCCGGCCCCAACGGTCACCAGCCCCACCATCAAAGCCGGACCAAACGTCGGCATAGCGGCCCATTCAAGGCCCCAAATCAGCAGAAGTACCAGCGCGAAACTGATTCCTACCACGTAGTGCATGCACCATCCGATGGCCAGCTCCCCTCGGACAGGTACCGACGCGGAGATACCTTGACGATGAACCAGCTGACCTCGCGGCAGGCCGGCGAACCAGCGGCCGATCAGGTGCCAGGGCGGTAGCGGCTGACCCAACGTCCTGTTCAGCAGCAGGTTCCATACATCGAGTAGCGCAGTGCCACCAAGCCCGATCAATACCGCAAGCCCCAAGGTTTCCAGCATGTTCGCCTCCCTGCCGGGGCACTCGTGCCCCCTGATGATCCAGTAGAGAAAAGCCACTAGGCCCATCCCTGTTCGCTCTACTATCGAATAGGTCGACACATTTCCACAATGCTCTTTTGGGTGGATCTCCCGTGATCGCTGCGCTAAGGCCGGGACATAGACGCCCAGCCCCTCATCACGACGAACTGGAGCGCAGCGGATAGTGCTTAAGCGCGCCCACGTGTAGCACACGGCTGAACGTATAGAGAGTCCATGCATGCGGCTCTTTAAATAAAGAAAGCCCAACTCCTTTCGAAATTGGGCTTCTTCTAAATAAACGCCTGACGATAACGCTTAGATATCAATGTCTCTACTCGCCTCATCCCTGAGACTCGCCCTTCGTTCCTCAGGGCCCGCCTGCGGCGGTTCTCCCCTATTCCCTACAGGGGAGTCGCATGGGGGTGAGCCACCCTGGCGCTCTTTACAACGGCTCCAGCGAAGCTGCAAGAGGTGGCGAAGGTCACGAGCCCGCCCTTGAGAAGAGCCAGGCCGGACCACGCCGAGGGGGTATTCGGCGTGGCCCCACACATAAAAAGCGGCTGAACGTATCAAGAGCCCATGCATGCGGCTTTTTAAATTAAGAAACCCCGACCATCTCTCGATAATCGGGGTTCTTCTGAATAAATGCCTGCCGATGACGCTTAGATATCAATGTCTCTACTCGCCTCCTCCCTGAGACTCGCCCTTCGTTCCTCAGGGCCCGCCTGCGGCGGTTCTCCCCTGTTCCCTACAGGGGAGTCGCATGGGGGTGAGCCACCCTGGCTTTTGCAGCGAAGCTGCAAGGGGTGGCGAACGCCACGAGCCTGCGAGTGGCCGGACCGCACGCAGTGCGGCCCCACATATAAAAAGCGGGTCTCCCCATGCATGCGAAAAACCCCGACTATCTCTCGATAATCGGGGTTCTTCTGAATAAATGCCTGACGATGACCTACTCTCGCATGGGGAGACCCCACACTACCATCGGCGCTGAGCGGTTTCACTTCTGAGTTCGGCAAGGGATCAGGTGGTTCCCACTCGCTATGGTCGTCA